>JAADHC010000033.1 GCA_013152085.1 Chlorobiota bacterium | reverse complement strand
AACCTTCACAATACAATCTAAGCCAGGCATTGCCTGGTTTTTTCTCATCACTAATCTCATTACTGATTTCGTGGATTATGGCTCCGTCACTCCGTGCCCGGAGCCATGATCGCCGGGGGAAACCTTCACAATACAATATAAGCCAGGCATTGCCTGGTTTTTATTTTCCTGAAACTGATAACAAGCAAGCTTGCTCAGTTTCAGGAAAATAAAAAACCCGATCTGACGATCGGGCTTATATTGTATTGTGGGCGATAGTGGATTCGAACCACTGACCCCCTGCTTGTAAGGCAGGTGCTCTGAACCAGCTGAGCTAATCGCCCTATGTTATTTATTAAAAACACTATTTTTCAAACAACTTTCTGAACCAGTCCCGAAAATCTTTGAAGCTTCGCTTCTTGAGATTTTCGAGGATGCTCGAAAAACTTACGCAATCAAAGATTGCTTGTTTTTCGGCACTGAGCTAATTGCCCGGAAAGGGAGTGCAAATATAAAAGTCTTTTTATGATTTGCCAAAAAAAGATTTAAAGCCATGATGATCCGGTTATCAGAGGATTGCAGCAACAACAAAGGTGCTTCCACCGATATAAATCATATCATCGGGGCCTGCTTCCATACGTGCCTGGACAAGGGCCTTTACAGGATCGGGAATTACCCTGCCGGAAATGCCTCTTTTTCCAAAAATCGCAGCAAGCTTTTCAGCATCCAGTCCTCTTGGTACATTGGGCCGGGTAAAAATATAATGTGCCTCAGCCGGAAACAAACGTACAATCGTATCGAGATCCTTATCTTCGACAAAACCCAGAATAAAAAACATATCTTTCCGGGGTGTCTGTTTAACCTGGCTGAGGACTTCAACCAGCCCCATTTCATTATGTGCCGTATCTGCAACCGTCAGCGGATGTTGTTCGAGTATCTCCCACCGTCCTTTGAAACCGGTAAGCTGTTTCACTTTTGATAAGCCGGAATATAATTGTCCTGTTGAATAAATAAAACCAATATCCTGCAAAACATCAACAGACTGTAAAGCTGTAATAAGATTCTTACGCTGATATGTTCCAGGCAGGTCAAGCTTTATTTTTTCATATACCAGCGCTTCACCATTATAAACATTCATAACAGGGAAACCTTCCGGGGTATACAACCCATAAAGAACCTGGTAATTCTGTGATGCAAGATAAAGGGGAGCCTTTTTTTCTTTTGCCTGTTTTTCAAATACCCCAAGTGTTTCCGGAAGGATCTCACCGACCACCACCGGTATTTCCTTTTTAATAATTCCGGCTTTTTCATATGCTATTTCGGGTAATGTCCCGCCGAGAAACCGTGTATGGTCTTTACCTATATTTGTGATCACAGAAAGTACAGGTGTAATGATATTTGTAGAGTCAAGCCGTCCGCCCAGGCCGGTTTCAATCATCGCAACATCCACCTTTTGATCCCGGAAATAGCAAAACGATAACATCACCGTCATTTCGAAAAAGGATGGCCGAATGCGCTCGAAAACCGGAAAATGGGCATTAAAAAATGCGGTAATATAGTCGTCAGGGATAGGGTTACCGTTAATTTTAATTCGTTCGGTAAAGTCTTTGAGATGCGGAGAAGTATAGAGGCCTGTTTTCAGGCCGGCCTCCTGGCTGATGGCCGCTAACATGTGAGCCACAGACCCTTTTCCATTTGTCCCGGCAATGTGTACGGATCTGAAAGCCCGGTGTGGATGTCCGAAATGTTGATCCAGGGCCAGGGTAATTTTCAGGTCTGCCTTATAAGCTGCAGGGCCCACACGCTGATACATGGGCAGGTGCCGATTAAGATACTCAAGGACATCACGATAACCGTTAAACTTCACTGCTTTGTTATTACCAGATTTCCCAATGAATTTTCTCTTTCCGGAATCGTTGTGGATGTGGTTTTGATTCTGCCGGCCTTCCACAGGCGATCAGTGCAGCGGGTTGTATATTTTCCGGCAGACCGAAAATTTGTCTCATGGCTTCTTTACGTTGTTCCCGGGGATGGATTCCCACCCACACTCCGCCGAGACCTAATCCGTGAATTGCCAGTAACATGTTCTGCGTAGCTGCCGAACAATCCACAACCCAATAACCGGGGCCATGTTCAAGTTTTGTATCCCCACAGACCAGGAAGGCAACATCTGCACTTTCAAGCATGCCTGCATAAGGATGAATTTTCATAATTTGCCTGAAAGTTTCCTTACTTCGGATAACAATAAAATGCCAGGGCTGCCTGTTTACTGCCGATGGCGCATACATTCCCGCTTCCAGGATATGCATGATCATTTCATCAGGTACCCTTTCACAGGTATACCTGCGAATACTGCGTCTTGTCAGAATTCCTTCAAGAATTTCCATGATCTACGTATATCTTTTAGTAATATGAATCAAATCCAACGGTTCATTTTCCACAGGCAAAAGTAAAAGGAATCTATGAAATAATCTTTTTAACTATTATCTTTACATAAATTGATATTCTGTATGAGTACAAAGAAAAAATATTTTATCCTGGACACCAATGTCCTGTTGCATGACTATCAGAGCATTTTTAATTTCAAAGAACATGACATCATTATTCCTATTGTTGTCCTGGAGGAATTGGATAAGTTTAAGAAAGGGAACAGTATTATCAATTTCCATGCCCGGGAACTGACCAGGGAGCTGGACAAGCTGTCCGGAGACAAGTTATTCACGGACGGGGTATCGCTTGGTAAGGGTCGCGGAAAATTATTCATTGAAACAGGAAAACCTTATTCCGAAAGGATGTTATCATCATTTCCTGAAAATACACCGGACCACAGAATTTTGGCTATTGCAGATTTTTTAACAACAAAATACGCTGATAATCAGGTGATTTTTGTATCCAAAGACATCAACCTGCGAATGAAAGCCAAATCGCTTGGCATCCAGGCTCAGGATTATACCACGGATAAGGTAACCAATATTGATGATCTGTATAATGAAGTCCGGATTCTTGAGAATATTGATACCGGATTAATTTCAGGATTGTATAAAAACGGCGAAGGCCTGGAAGTTGATAAGTTTAAATTTAAAACGCCACCATTTGCCCATCAGTATTTTGTCATGCGAAACGAAAAAGCAAGTGTTCTGGCCCACTATGATCCGTTCAGGCAGATGATTCACCGGGTTGAAAAGGTAACGGCTTATGGTATCGAACCGCGAAATGCCGAACAGACATTTTCATTTGATGCCCTGCTCAGAACGGAAATACAGCTTATTGCCCTGACCGGTAAGGCCGGAACCGGGAAAACCCTGCTTGCACTTGCTTCGGCCTTGCATCAACGCCGAAATTACAAACAAATATTCCTGGCACGTCCTATTGTACCACTGGCTAACCGGGATATGGGATTCCTTCCCGGTGATGTCAGCGAAAAGATTGAACCCTACATGCAGCCGTTATTTGATAACCTATCGGTGATAAAACATAAGTTTTCACCCCAGAGCAAAGATTATCAACGCATCGAAAACATGCTGAAAGAGGATAAACTGGTGATTACCCCGCTGGCCTATATCCGGGGACGGAGTCTGTCAAATATTTTCTTTATTGTCGATGAAGCGCAGAACCTGACACCACATGAAGTAAAAACGATTATCACACGTGCCGGTGAAGGGACTAAACTGATCTTCACCGGAGATATAGAACAGATTGACTCCCCATACCTGGATACCGGATCAAACGGATTAACCTATCTTACAGATAAAATGAAAGGACAGGATATTTTCGCCCATGTAAACCTGGTAAAAGGAGAAAGGAGTTACCTGGCAGAACTGGCAAGCCAGTTACTATAATAATTACAACCATGAAAGAACTGTTTATTGTCCGGCATGGAAAATCGGACTGGAATCATCCTGAGATCAAAGATATTGATCGCCCATTAAAGGTACGCGGGGTTGTAGATGCCGAGCGAATGGGGGCTTATATCAAATCAAATTATACGCTTCCGGGCATCTGTTATACCAGCCCGGCCTGCCGTGCTACTCATACTGCCTTGATATTCATGCGTTGTATGAACATAGAGACCTCCCGGTTACAAATACTGAACAGCATTTACCTTGCGTCATTTAATGACCTGAAAGAACTGGTAAAAATGTTCCCCGAAAAGGTGGATTCAGCCATGCTTGTAGGTCATAATCCCGGAATAACCGATCTGGCAAACAGTTATATCCATAATCGAATACAAAACATACCCACGTCAGGATTTGTACATCTCGTTTTCGAATCGGGTACCTGGAAGGGAACTTCATATAAGGTTCTGTCAGATTTTACTTTCCATTTTCCAAAAGAGTTTTATGCGTAATCATCCCTGTTTATGGCTAAAGAGAAACTGATTATTAACCGTGAGCTAAGCTGGCTTTCTTTTAATCACAGGGTTTTACAGGAAGCACAAAACCCTGATGTTCCCCTGGTTGAAAGAATGAGGTTTTTGGGAATATTTTCGAACAACCTGGATGAATTTTTTAAAGTCAGGGTAGCTTCCATCCGAAGGATGATTGAACTGGATATCAAAGCCAAGAAAGTAATCGGGGGAAAGCCCGGAAAGATCCTTCAAAAAATCCAGAATACGGTTTTGGAACATCAGCAATGGTTTGAACAAACTTATTTTGAGATTATCAATGAACTGAAAAAATACAATATTTATCTTATTGATGACAAGGCTCTCTCTCCGCGGCAGCAGGATTATGTAAAGGATCTGTTCCATGATCATGTCCTCCCGGCTCTCTATCCTGTCATGCTGCACTCAGTCAGGAGTTTTCCGCAGTTAAAAGACAAATCAATATATCTGGCCATAAAAATGACCAGTAAGGATCCGGATATTAAAAAGGAATATGCAATCATTGAAGTCCCAACCAGCGAAGTAGATCGTTTTATTATTCTGCCTGCTGAGGACAGGAAAAAGTTCATTATCATGCTGGATGATGTCATACGTTTCGGTTTGCCTTCTGTTTTTTCGATTTTTCACTATGATCATTTTGAAGCCCATACGATAAAGATCACGCGGGATGCAGAACTGGACATTGATAACGATCTATCGAAAAGTTTCCTTGAAAAAATCTCCGCAGGCATCGATGAACGGAAAAAGGGTCAGCCGGTCAGACTGGTATATGATCAGTTCATTCCCCGCGATTTGCTGGATTATCTGATCGAACAACTTAAACTTGACAATCTGGACAATATCATCCCGGGAGGGAAGTATCACAACTTTAAAGACTTCATGAATTTCCCCAATATCGGGCAGGCAAAACTGGAGTACCCTCCACTACCACAATTACTTCATCCGGTATTAACAGAGAGGGCTTCCATTTTGGAAAGTATTGAGAAAAAAGATATTTTGATTCATTTTCCATATCATAAGTTCAGCTACCTCACCGACCTTCTTCGGGAAGCTGCTATTGATCCGGACGTTACACATATCAGGATAACACTCTACCGTGTGGCACGGGAATCGAAAGTTATGACAGCCCTGATCAATGCCTGCCAGAACGGAAAAGACGTAACCGTAGTTATTGAATTACAAGCCCGGTTTGATGAAGCATCAAACATCTACTGGTCCAGAAAACTTGGGGAGGCCGGAGCCAGGGTGTTTTTTGGTATCCCGGGGTTAAAGGTTCATGCCAAAATGATTCTGATAACAAAAAAATCGGGAAGAAAAAAAATACGGTATGCTGTGATCAGCACCGGAAATTTCCATGAGCAGACTGCCCGTGTATATTCGGATATTCTGCTTGCTACAGTAGATCAGGTTATAACATCTGATGCTGAAAAAGTTTTCAGGTTTCTGGAGAATCCTTATATCCCTGCCCGTTACCGGAATCTGATTGTTTCTCCGAATCATATGCGTCAAAAACTTTACCGGTTGATCAACCAGGAGATAAAAAATACGCTGGCGAACAAACCTGCATACATTATCTTTAAACTAAACAATCTGGTAGACAAGGAAATAATATTAAAGCTTTACGAAGCCAGTAATGCAGGTGTGAAAATTACATTACTGGTGCGGGGTATCTGCTCACTTATCCCCGGAGTAGAAGGAATGAGTGAAAATATTGAGGCCTATGCCATGATTGGCAGGTATCTTGAACATTCAAGAATCATGGTTTTCTGTAATGGTGGGGAGGAAAAGATTTACATAGGTTCTGCCGACCTGATGGTCCGCAACCTAGACCACCGTGTGGAAGTCATTTGCCCTGTTTATGATCCACATATCAGAAAAAAACTTAAAGATATCCTCAGTCTCCAACTTTCCGACAATGTTAAAACAAGGATTATCAACAAGAATCAGGATAACATTTATAAGCAGGCAACGGGAAAGAAAATCGATTCCCAGATCACGCTTTACCAAAGATACCAGAAAGAGATTTCAAAGGAATAAACTGTTTATCATTCCATTTCCGGAGAGATTTTCAGTATTTGTCGGTGAACGGTTTTCCCAATAGTGAAAATATATAATCATTCCGGACAAAATCATAAATTTGCAGATGAATAAAAAAACACCAAATCATTTATGGACCTGAATTTGTTACTGAAAGAGGTTTCCGGGATTGCAAAAGAAACCGGGCAATATATACATCAGCGCAGGCGTGAACTCCGGGAATCGGATATTCATGAAAAAGGGATACACGATTATGTAACTATGGTAGATAAAGAAAGTGAAATAAGACTTGTAAAAGAATTATTGCGACTTCTCCCCGGTAGCGGATTTATAACAGAGGAAAAGACTACCAAACAGGAACAAAAGGAATATACATGGATTATTGATCCTCTTGATGGCACAACAAATTTCATGCATAATACTCCTCCTTATGCTGTCAGCATTGCTTTGCATCAGGGGAGGCGCACGATTCTCGGTGTGATCTACGAGATTACGCTGGATGAAATGTTTGTTGCCACCATGCAGGATCCGGCACAAAAAAACGGGGAAGAAATACGGGTAACGCATACTCCCACTCTTGACGGAGCATTGATTGCCACCGGATTTCCGTTTATCAATTTTGACCGGTTGGAACCTTATATGCAGGTATTAAAAACCTATATGGCAAATACACAGGGAGTAAGGCGATTAGGTTCAGCAGCCACAGATCTCGCCTATGTTGCCTGTGGCAGGTACGATGGATTTTATGAATATAATCTTAATCCCTGGGATGTTGCTGCCGGGGCATTCATTGTAGAAAGAGCCGGAGGAAAGGTTTCGGATTTTTCCGGGAAAGACAATTATATTTTTGGGAAGGAAATTGTCGCAACTAACGGGTCGTTGCACGAAGATTTCATGATTCCCATAAAACAATTTTTAGTCTGATTATATGAAAAAGCTGCTTTCCTACATATTATATGGTATGCTTTGGAGCATTTCACTACTTCCATTCCCTGTCTTGTACTTTCTGTCAGATTTATTGTTTCCTTTGGTTTATTACGTTTTTCGATACAGAAGAGCTGTTGTATACAGGAATCTCGAAAAGAGTTTTCCTGAAAAAAGCCAGGCAGAACGTATTACGATCCAGAAAAAATTTTACCATCATCTTTGTGATGTCATGGTCGAATCCGTAAAGCTTATCACCTATCCGGCAGAAAAACTTCTCAACCATATTGACATCGTAAATCCTGACATTCTGGAAACCTACCGAAAAGCCGGCCGGCACGGTATTATGTCGTCAGGGCATTATGCCAATTGGGAATGGCTGATCGTTTTTCCATTTGTTACAAAATACCATGCGATGGCAGTTTACAAACCGCTGCATGATAAAGTTATGGATCGTTTGATTCTGCGATCGAGGACAAAGGGGATTGATAAATTGATCCCGATGCACAAAACTTTACGGGCTATCGCCGGATATCATCGTGACCAAATCCCTACCCTGTCACTTTTCGTTGCCGATCAAACACCCATAAAAGAAGAAACAGAATATTTCACCTGGTTTCTCAACCAGGAGACAGCGGCTTTTACCGGTGTTGAAAAAATTGCCAGGAAGTTTGATGAAGCTGTATTTTTCTTTAAGATGAATAAAATAAAACGGGGTAAATACAGGTTAGAGATTCTTGAGATCACTTCAAGACCAAAAGAGGAAGCTCCGTATGCCATTACAGAGCGATATTTTAAAATGCTGGAATCATGTATCAGGGAAAGACCTGAACTATGGCTCTGGTCACACAAAAGATGGAAATTTGACTCCGGTGCGGTTCCCAACCGAAAGATATTGCTGTCCCCCGAAATACAAAAAAACAAAACAGCCTGAGAAGGTTGTTCAGGGAGTTTCTATATTTGTAATCATGGATTTTTTCATTCCCGACTATCACTATCAGGCAAAGCTATGGTAAAAACCGCTGTCGTCATACTCAACTGGAACGGTATCGGTTTCCTGCAGCGGTTTCTTCCCGGAGTAGTCAAATTCACCGGGGGACCGGATGTTGAGGTTATTGTGGCTGATAACGGTTCGAAGGATGGATCGCAGGCATGGATCAGGCAAAACTTTCCGGAACTTCGAATCATTGAACTGGATAAAAATTACGGATTTGCAGAAGGATATAACAGATCCCTCCGGCAAATTGAAGCAGCTTATTATGTTCTCTTAAACTCCGACGTTGAAGTTACACAAGACTGGCTCGACCCACTGACCCATTTTATGGATACTCATCCCGGGGCAGGTGCCTGCATGCCAAAGATAAAAGCACTGGAAAACAGAAAATCTTTTGAATATGCGGGTGCTGCAGGCGGATTTATTGATCGCTACGGGTATCCTTTCTGCCGGGGTCGTATTTTTAACGTGACAGAATATGATGAGGGTCAATATGACAAAACCATCCCGGTTTTCTGGGCCAGCGGAGCATGTTATGTCGTCCGATCAGCTTTGTATCATGAAACCGGAGGCCTGGATGCTGATTTTTTCGCCCACATGGAAGAAATTGATCTTTCATGGCGTATTCAATGCAGAGGCTTTTCAATTCATGCTATACATGAAAGTGAGGTTTACCATCTTGGCGGCGGGTCGCTGAATCAGCAACATCCGATGAAAACTTTCCTCAATTTCCGCAATAATTTATACCTGCTGGTTAAGAATTTGCCGCCTAAAATTCTTTTAAGACGATTGCTGATCCGTATGATTTTAGATGGTATTGCCGGTATAAAATTTCTTGCCGGGATGGAAATCAAAAACTTTATTGCAGTAATCAGGGCTCATTTCTCTTTCTATGCGCATTTTCCTGCAATGATCAGAAAACGCCGGGCAGCCCCGTCGTGTAAAAAACTCCCTGAGACCATGTATGCACATAATATCACCTGGCAGTTTTTTATAAAAGGAAAGAGATTCTTTCGGGAATTGCCAAAATAGATTAACATGCGAAGATCAGGTTTCATCGTTTTCCTCGGTATAGTTCTCAGCATTTATACCCTGGCTTGCCTATATGTTTACCTGGATTATAAAATTGTCATACAACATTATGGTATACACACCGGTTTGTTCCTGATCATCTATGTTTTGATCTGTTCTTTTTTCATTACAGGACGTTTTCTGGAACGGATCTATCCCCGTAAGTCTGTTTTTCTCCTGGTTAAAGCCGGTGCTTACTGGTTAGGAATGCTACTATACCTGTTTCTATTTCTTGTTACCGTAGATCTCATCTTTGGTTTTTTACATGCGGTTAACCTGATCGGTCCTGACAATCGGCTTTTGTGGTTAATATATCTTCGTTTAATGATTTTCTTTACGGTTTTTCTTTTATTGGTCTATGGTTATTTCAATGCATTGCACACCAGAATCAGGGAAATAACCATCAAAACACCCAAACTGCCATCAATCCATGAAGGAGTAAAAATCTTTGTTGCAACAGATGTCCACCTGGGCAGTATACGCGGACAAGAATCACTCTCACGCCTTGTAAAACTTATTAATAACAGTAAGAGTGACCTTGTCATTTTCGGTGGAGATACGCTTGATGAAGATATTGCTCCCGTTATCGCCCAGAACCTGGGGGATTGTCTAAGAAAGATCAGGGCAACATATGGAGTTTACGGCATTCCTGGAAATCATGAATATATCGGGGGAATCTCTTCATCTCTCCGATATTTACAAGAACAGGGAATACAAATGCTTATGGATGAAACCGTCGGAATTGCAGGAAAATTATTGCTGATTGGCAGAACCGACAGGGATATCAAAAGATTTACCGGAAAAGAAAGGAAAAAGCTATCAGATTTGTCAGGAAAAATTCATGATGATAGATTTTCCATTCTTCTCGACCATCAGCCTTTTGGTCTTGATGAAGCTGCGGATTTGAACCTCGACCTTCAAATTTCAGGACATACCCATGACGGCCAACTCTGGCCGTTCAACATGATTACCCGGAGGATTTACGAAATAAGCACCGGTTATCTGAAAAAGAGGAATACACATTTCGTAGTATCTTCAGGATACGGAACCTGGGGCCCTCCTCTCCGGATCGGTACAACACCGGAAGTATGGATCATTCATCTTCTTCCTGTAAAGGATGGAGACAAATCATCCCCAAACTATTCTCATTTAAACCGTTGAAAGCGCATTTCCCAATAAATCAGATTCTTTACCCCGTCAAAGAAAGAATAGCTAAAACAGCGGGAGCAGAGATTCCATGGCCATGCCTCTGGAACCCTTAATCAGAATAGAATATCCGTGTAAAGGATTGATATCAAAATATTCTTTTGCCGACTCATTATCAGGAAAATGGGAAAAAGGCGTATTTCCGGCGAGGCTGTTAAATACTTTACCGATAACAATCACCTTCTCACCGTGGGTGCATTGATTCAAAAGCAGATTTAAGATTCGCCGATGTTCCTCTTCTTCATTTCGGCCCAGTTCAAACATATCGCCGAGGATGATGGCTTTTGGATCATTCGTCAATGTTAAAAATTCACGTAAAGCAAGTTCAACACTACTTGGATTGGCATTATAAGCATCCAGAATAACATGGTTTTTTCCTGTTTCGATGATTTGTGAACGTGCATTATCCGGGACATACGATTCAACAGCTTCGATAATTTTCTGTGGGCGGATGCCATAAAAAACACCTACAGATATTGCAGCCATAAAGTTCTCAAAATTATACCTGCCATACATTTTTGTTTTAACTTCCAGGTCTCCGGTTTTTGCATGCCAGATAAATGAAAGAAAAGGATTATCAGCAGGGCCGGTAAATTTGTTTCCGGGATAATTCATGGTTCCGTAAGTAACAGACCGGTCATCGGGATGGATCAGGGATTTCAACCGGGGATTATCCCGGTTATAAAAGATGGTTCCTTTGTTTTTCCGAAGATAATGAAAAAGCTCTGCTTTTGCATGAGCAACATTTTGTATGTTCCCGAACCCCTCAAGATGTGCCTTCCCGATATTCGTAATCATTCCGGAAACAGGCATAGCCAAATCACACAAAGCGGCTATTTCACCCGGATGATTCGCACCCATCTCCACCACGATAAATTCAGTATCAGCAGTAGCTTTTAACAGGGTCAACGGCACTCCGATATGGTTGTTCAGATTTCCGGAGGTAGCCACTACCCGAAAGGATTTTTGCAGGATACGGGTGATCAGCTCCTTGGTTGTTGTTTTTCCGTTGGTCCCTGTTATGGCAAGCACCGGAATTTCAAACTGCTGACGGTGATACCGGGCAAGGTTCTGCAAAGTTTTAAGCACATTGGTTACCAGGATTAAATGCTGATTCCCGGTAAAGAATGCAGGATTGTCAATCACTGCATAAGCGCAACCATCTTTTAACGCCTGCCCTGCATATTCATTTCCATCAAACCGTTCACCCTTTAATGCAAAAAAAATAGCATTTTTTATTATTTTCCTGGAATCAGTGGTAATTTCCGGATGTTTAAGGAAAATTCGATATAATGTTTGCAGGTCCACCATAAAAAAAGACCTCATTAACGGTTAATGAGGTCAAATATCATGTTAAAAAACGGTTATTAAAATCCAGCCGGGCTTCCGACCCGTGTCATAGCACAACGGAATCCCAGGTCGGCACGAGCACTTTTCTCATCCAGGAACCGTCTTGTTGAAGGGATCAGCCAGTAAGCCCTGTCCATCCAGGAGCCTCCTTTATAAACCCGCGAATTATCATTAATCAGGGTTGTATAGTCCTGTGCCTGTTCATTCTGGGCATACATTCGTCCGGAACCGGGAGTATCTTCACCGATCCAGTTTGCCTGATCCGTAAGAATAGCAGATTTAAGGTCCCCGTCTTTATAGTTACGATAGTCAGCTTTTTGGAAGTTGTACCTGTTGGCAACCTCTTCGGGAGTAACTTCACGATAACGGATCCGTCCCAGGCTGTCTTTCTGGGCTACTCCGTTTTCGTCGGTTACAGGAACTTTAAAAATATTTCCTCTATATGGGTTCAGTGCTGCTTCGTCAACGGAAGTAAGGTCACGATAGACATCAGCCACCCATTCGTTCACATTTCCAGCCATACAATAGAGGCCATAATCGTTCGGCCAGAATGATTTTACGGGAGCTGTAATCGAAGCATTATCATTCAAGTCACCGGCAAGACCCATATAATCGCCATTTCCTCTGACAAAGTTTGCCATAAACCGGCCACGGTATTTTCTTGAGGCATTTCTCAGGTAATGGCCATCCCACGGATAAATTCTCCGTTCGTATAATCTTTCTTCAAATGAATTTCCGATGAGCCCCAGCGCTGCATACTCCCATTCGGCCTCTGTAGGCAGACGGTAAGCAGGCAACAGAATACCATCTTCGAGCTGTACCCGGCGGGATTCCTTGTTGGGATCAAGACTGGGAAGGTTTTGATTCACAAGACCTTCGTACTGGCCAGCCAGGTAGGCTTCCGTATTAAAATTATTTTCATCCGTTTGGTTGGGGTCCGGATTCAGTATACCCTCATCGATAAGCAATTTTTCATTGACCCTGTCGGTACGCCAGGAACAATAATCATTGGCCTGAAGCCAGTTAACGCCAACAACAGGATAATCATTATAAGAGGGATGCCTGAAATAGTACTGGACATACGGTTCATTATAGGCCAGGGGACTTCTCCATACCAGCGTATCGGGCAGTGCCTGTTTGTAAACTTCAGGGTAGCTAACATAGACTCTGCCCAGCCAATAAAGATATTCGCGATAATCGACATTACTGACTTCCGTTTCATCCATATAGAAAGACGAAACCGTCACCCTTCTGGGGATATTGTTCCAGTCATACATTACATCTTCCTCAACGCGTCCTTCTGTAAAGGTACCTCCCTCAATAAACACCAGCCCGGGACCGGTTACCTGTTCAACAGCATTGCGAACTTCAAAGCCACCCATGTCCGGGTCGTTGTATTTCCAGCCTGTCTTGGACGACTCATCACTTTTACCGCCACCACCAATAAGGCCACAGGAAGTCATCACGGCAAATCCTGCAACAACCAAAGAAATTATTCTGATTTTTCTATACATAACTGAAATATTTAATCAGATTTTTTAAAAAAGTAATTCAAAGATATAAATAAGTAATTATTTACCTTCAAAAATAAGTATTTTTTTTAATAACTAAAATCCTATCAGATTTATTGTAAACGGTAATACTAAAAGATTTTCCCTGTCAATAAAATAACTTAGCGTAATTTCATGGATATTATTCATGGTTCCGCCTGATGTTCTGCCGGGTGAAACACTGTAGCTATACGTAAAACGGATATTTTTTGTTGCAAACGCAAACGATGAAATCAAATAATGCCTTGTCCTGCTATAGCTGCCCTGCCATCCGAGGCCTGCACTTAGTGGCCCGACATGCGCAGAACTCCCTGCCCGGATCAGGGCATGGCCAGCCTGGTAAAAATATCCTGCCCAGGGAACAATTTTTAACTTATTAAAGGTTGATGAAGGAAGGTCAAAGATAAACGAACGGCCCATAAAGAAAGAATACCGTCTTTGTTGCATGGTTTCGGGAATTTTTACCGGCGACATCTGCGGTTCCATGAGATGAAAGGCAGAAATACTGTAAAACCAGTGTTTATCATACATCAGAAATCCTACCTGGAAATCAAAATAGAACCTGCTCCACGGGTTAATCGTTTGCGAAGAAGGTAGGACCACGCCCCTGGAAGGATCGATCATGTCCGGAAGAATAATCCCGTTTGTATTCAGGTTTTGCTGAACAAATGTTGTCTGAAACCCGGAAGAAAGGTTCCATGACCGTGAAAGGCGCAAATGATATGCATAGATTACCGAGATCGCGTTTTTAGAAATAAAACCACGGGTTGCGGCATCGCGATACAACATCACACCAAAGCCGCCATGTAACCATTCCGCAGGTTGTTGATAGACAGCAGAAAAAGTTTCAAACTGGGATAAAGCCCCAAAACGTTCCTGACGGTATGCCAGCAATGTTTCCGAATTTCCCGACACACCTGCAAATGCCGGATTAGCACTCAATGAATTTTCCAGATACTGTGAAAAAATCACATCCTGTCCCCAAAGTAATGAAGGGAGCATTACTCCGATAAATAAAAATAAACAGGTGATGAAATTCCGTGGCTTCAGCATAGATTCCATTTGTGATGCTAAAATTAACAATAATCAATCATTATTGTCCGTTTAGTTTTTCATAAGTAATGTAATCCTCACGACAATTGAACCGGAGAAAAAGCCATATCTTTATCTCCGTTTGTGACAACGACAATCATGATCAGGAAGATCATATTCCCCTTGTTTTTCATAGGCTTGTATTTATCAGTACAAGCAGATAATGTATCCTATTTGCGAAAAATATCATGGCAAGTACCCACATCGGGAACAGGAAAAACCGGCGCTGTATTAATACCCACTTTTTACGGTGCTGAATATACTGACAGTGCCGATTATCCATTTTATACCGAATTGGTTGAACTGCCGGCCGGAACAGATATTTTACACGTTATACTTCAAAACCCGGTATTTCAGTCATATCCGTCTGTTTTTAAATCTCTTCCCGGTTCAATAACCCTGCAATTTCATGAATTTGAAACACAAAAGAAGAAGTTTGTCCGGATCCAAATCCCTGCCGTTATCAGCGGAAAACCTTCCTCTTCGGACAAGTTATTAACGCAGTTTATTATCCAAATCTTTTACGGCCCGCAAAAAAAGAGTGCACAAGCGATTGATTTTCCGGCAACGAAGTCGGTGCTGGCTGCGGGAACATGGGCAAAAGTAAGTGTCACCCATAGCGGCATTTATAAAATTACTTACGAAGATCTGACCGGCTGGGGGATTCCAGATCCGGAACATCCGAAAATCTATGGTAACGGGGGGAGGGAAATTCCTGAATTTAACAACGAGGAACAACCTGATGATTTACAGGAAATTCCGGTCCGTTTTTATAAAGGAAGCGACGGGATTTTTAACCAGGGAGATTATCTCCTGTTTTATGCCGAAGGACCTGTAACCTGGAAATATGACAACACCCGGGGAATGTTTCTCCATCACATCCATCAATATGATGATGCCACATACTATTTTGTTACGTCAGGAGCTGTCAGCGAGATTCCCCTGGCAGAGCCACCATCAGCGTCGGCCGGATATCAAACCAGCACTTATAATGATTTTTTGTACCATGAAGAAAACACAGAGAATCTGATCAAATCGGGCCGTGAGTGGTATGAACCCATAGTAGTAACAGGGATATCAACTTTTTCATTTGAGTTTCCCGGCCGCATTGAAAGTGAACCGGTAGAAACAATGGTCAGGTTTGCCGGCAGGGCTGGTACAACATCCATTTTTACAACAAAAGTTAACGGAATTACTTCGGGTAATCTGTCTATCCCTGCCGTCAATTTAAGCAGTTATACATCCGATTTTGCCAAATCCGGAACAGGAATATATTCTTCAATAACAAGTGGCAGCAACATTCAGATAGATATTTCCATACAGACCGATGATCCGGCTTCTTCACGAGCCTGGCTGGATTACATTGATATTAATGTACGCAGGGCATTATCGTATGACGGGCAATCTTTTTCTTTCCGTGACCTGAAGAGCGTCTCTCCGGGAAACATTACCGAATTCAGCATAACATCTTCTGTTGAAAATACACATATCTGGGATATAACGGATATTCACCGGGTTAAAGAGATTAATAGCAGTGCTACGAATAATGTGATCCGGTTTAAAGCGTATACAGACTCCCTGCGGGAATATGTTATTTTCTCAGGAAACAATTTTCCCGGTGTAAACCTGGTGGAATCACCCCTGAATAATCAGGACCTGCATTCTTCAGCTCAAACGGATATGATCATCGTGACACATCCTGATTTTCTTGCTCAGGCAGAAGCGCTTGCCGACTTACACCGCACCCGTGACGGTTTAACCGTTACCGTAGCTACTACAAACCAGGTATACAATGAGTTTTCTTCCGGCGCCCGGGATGCCGGAGCGATACGAAATTTTATAAGAATGTTTTATAACCGGGCTACAGGAGCGGATGACCTGCCCAGATATTTGCTTTTATTTGGTGACGGATCTTTTGACAATCTCTCCGATTATCCGGGGAATACAAATTTCATTCCCACCTGGCAATCTGAAAACTCGCTCTCCCCTACCCGGTCGTTTGTATCGGATGATTTTTTCGGTCTTCTGGATGAGAATGAGGGGGGAGCCACGGGCCTCGTGGATATCGGGATCGGAAGATTCCCGGTTATTTCTGCTGAGGAAGCATCGATTATTATTGATAAAATCAGGAAATATACACAGCCGGATGCCCGGGGAGACTGGCGCAACAATATCTGTTTTATCGGGGACGATGAAGATAATAATATTCATATGCGGGATGCCAATACCCTTGCTACCTACATTGAAAATTACTATCCTGCATTTTCAATTGACAAGATTTTCCTGGATGCCTGGCCACAGGAAACCACCTCAAGCGGGGACAGATATCCGGGGGTAAACCAGGCTATTAATGAACGTGTACAGCATGGGACACTGATTGTAAATTATGTTGGTCACGGAAACGAACGCGGTCTGGCCCATGAGAACATCCTGGGGATTGCCGATATCAACCGGTGGAAAAATATACCCAGGTTACCTCTGTTTGTTACCGCCACATGTGAATTCAGCCGCTTTGATGATGTGGACCGGGAGATTACCGGAGAAATTTCACCAAAAACTTCTGCCGGCGAATGGGTATTATTGAATCCGGAAGGAGGCGGTATTGCGCTTTTGACAACGACAAGGCTGGTATATTCCAGTCCCAATTTCGTACTCAATCAGAATTTCTACAAATACATTTTTGCCACCCGCGACGGAGAACATCCCAATACACTGGGAGATGCCATGAGATTAACAAAAAATATATCCGGTTCGGGGATAAACAAGAGAAATTTTTCACTGCTTGGCGACCCTGCACTGGTACTGGCATATCCCAGATACCGGATTATTACTGACTCCTTAAACCATACTCCCGTCAACCAGCCACTCGACACACTCAAAGCTCTTAGCCTGGTAACCATTTCCGGGCATCTGGAGGACATTCAGGGAAATATTCTTTCCTCAAAGGATGGCACCGTTATGCCGGTTATTTTTGACAAGCCCAGGAATATCACCACACTGGGCAATGACGACGGACCCCTGATGACATTTTCTGTACAGGATAATATTCTTTTTAAAGGCAAAGCAAATATCCGGCATGGTTTTTTCAACTTTTCCTTACGGATTCCAAAAGACATAGCATATAACCCCGGCAAAGGAAAATTAAGTTATTATGCCGAATTTGATTCCGTTGATGCAGCCGGAAGTGATACAGACATTATCGTCGGAGGTTTTACGGATGAAATAATACCCGACACTGAAGGGCCGGATATTCTTCTTTACCTGAATGACACCCTTTTTATTGACGGGGGTATTGCAGACAGGGATCCTGTCCTGTTAGCCAGAATTTATGACCGTAACGGAATTAATACGGTTGGTAACGGGATCGGGCATGACCTGATAGCTGTTCTGGATGGAAACTATACCAGTCCCCTGGTTTTAAACAACTATTTTGAATATGATCTTGACAGTTACCAGCGTGGTATCGTCACCTATCCGGTTTTTAATTTGGCTCCCGGCAATCATATCATTCTGGTAAAAGCTTGGGATAACCTGAACAACAGCTCAGAAGCAGAACTAAGATTTAAAGTCACAGACGAAGAAGAGGGGATGATTGAACCCCCTGTAAACTTTCCGAATCCTTTTACAGATGACACATATATTACTTTTCAACACACACTTTCTTCCGAGGAACTGGAAATTGAGGTGCGCATTTACCGTTTTGACGGGACACTGGTAAGGATACTAAAAACGCATTTGCTGGCCTCGGGTTACAGAATACCGCCCATACGCTGGGATGGAAAAGATGCTAACGGACAAAAAACCAGTGCGGGAATATACGTTTTCAGGGCTTTTGTTCGTTCTGGGAATGGAGAATCCTATTCCGGAAGCAACAAAATGATCAAATTAAGGTAATAAAGGCCCCCTGCAAAATCAATAAGAAAGATTATATTTGTGTTTATATTTATTCAAAAAACTATGTTTAATAAGAAAAACAAGTTCTACCATATCCTGTTCGCCACTATTTTCCTTTTAAAAGCTGTAACCGGGCATGCTCAAATTACCACCGGACAAGTTACAGGGCAGATTAATACGATTCAATCTGCCGTTCCCTTTCTTACCATCGCTCCCGACTCCAGGGGTGGTGGTATGGCAGATATTGGTGCAGCAACGTCTCCGGATATAAATTCACAGCACTGGAATCCGGCAAAGTACGCATTTATTAAAGGGAATGGCGGCGTATCTATTTCTTATTCCCCCTGGTTGCGCCAATTGGTAAATGATATAAATCTTGCCTACCTGGCCGGATATTTACGCTTAGATGACCGGCAAACCGTCAGTATGAGCCTTCGCTATTTTTCACTTGGAAATATTGTTTTTACCAACATCTTCGGTAACACATTACGAAACTTTAATCCTAATGAATTTTCACTGGATGCAGGATATGCACGTGCATTTTCCGAAAAAATATCTTCTGCCATCACCTTCCGGTATATTTATTCAAACCTTACCGGAGGTATTGATGTCGGGGGATCTGGTACACGTCCCGGGATGTCATTTGCCGCAGATGTTGCCATGTACTATCACACAGATATCAATTTCAAGGATAAGAATGGTACTGCTGCTTTCGGGATCAACATTTCCAATATCGGGACCAAAATCTCGTATACGAAAAACCAGGAACCGGATTTTATCCCCACCAACCTGCGAGCCGGCGGGAACCTTGGAATAGAACTTGACAAATTCAATCGACTCAGTTTTTCAGTCGATTTGAACAAACTGCTTGTTCCGACACCACCGGTATACGATTCTGCAGGCACGACCATCATTGCCGGTATGGACACTAAAGTTTCCGTACCGGTTGGTATGATTCATTCGTTCTATGATGCCCCCGGCGGATTCAAGGAAGAAATCCATGAAATTAATTACGCAATTGGATTGGAATATTGGTATAATAACCAATTTGCCGTCAGGGGTGGCTATTTTCATGAACATGAAACCAAGGGGAACAGAAAATTTTATACCCTTGGGCTGGGTCTGAAGCTGAACGTTTTTTTACTTGATTTTTCTTATCTCATCCCGGTATATCAGAATAATCCACTGGCCGGAACACTCCGATTTACACTGGGATTTGATTTTGAATCATTCAGGAAACAACAAAATAAACCGATCACCACATTATGACCTTTCGAACCGGTTTGGGCTATGATATTCATCCGCTCAGACGTGGCCACAAACTTATTCTGGGAGGGATCGAGATCCCTTCTGAAAAAGGAGAAGTCGGCCATTCCGACGGAGATGTTTTAATCCATGCTATTGTTGACGCACTTCTTGGAACAATTAGCGCCGGAGACATCGGCACATTATTTCCCGACACAGATCCGCAGTATAAAAATGCCAAAAGCAGGATTTTTCTTGAAAAGACTCTGTTACTTCTCAGCGAAAAGGATTTCCACATTAATAATATGGATGCTACTATTGTTCTTGAAGCACCCCGGCTCCAGCCCCATATTCGGAA
Source organism: Chlorobiota bacterium (assembly GCA_013152085.1). Taxonomy (GTDB): domain Bacteria; phylum Bacteroidota; class Bacteroidia; order Bacteroidales; family VadinHA17; genus JAADHC01. The sequence goes on along the minus strand of JAADHC010000033.1, from coordinate 59,344 downwards.
AATCCGTCATCACCTTGCAGAAATTACAAATATCCCTGTAGATCAGGTTTCTGTAAAAGCCACCACAAACGAAAAACTTGGATATATTGGCAAGGGCGAAGGGATTGCATGTTATGCTAATGTGCTGGTATACAATGATAAATAAAACAACTGATCTCACAACAAAAAAGACTGTTGTAATCGGGGCCAGCCCGAATGTTGAACGTTTTTCAAACAAAGCCGTAAAACTTTTACGGGAGTTTGAAATCCCTGTTGTGGCTGTAGGGTTCAGACCGGGAAGTATCGGAGATGTGGAAATCGAAACAGGCAGACCCCGCGTGAAGAATGTGCATACGGTGGCACTTTATCTCGGCCCCGCAAAGCAACAGATTTTGTATGATTATATTCTGGATTTAAAGCCCAAGAGAATTATTTTCAATCCCGGCACAGAAAATCCTGAACTGATGGAGATGGCTGATGAGCAAGGAATTGAAATTGTTGAAAATTGCCTTTTGGTTATGTTAAGGTCACATTTATTCTGATTCACGATGATTTCGGAAATACAAAGCATCTATTCATCAATAACCTGGTCAATCAGGCTGTCATCTGCAATATTGGGTATTGTAACTTTCAGGTTTGGTGTTTTCTCCATTTCCCTTTTTATGGCGAAGATGGCTTCATTATTTCTTGCCCAGGAGCGGCGGGCGATACCATTATTCACATCCCAGTGCAACATCATGGATAATCTGCTGTCGGCCCCGGTACTACCATCCAGTACCATACCAAATCCGCCATTGATCACCTCACCCCAACCGACACCGCCTCCATTGTGAAGGGAAACCCATGAAGCCCCCCTGAAGGCATCGCCGATTACATTATGTACAGCCATATCTGCCGTAAATTTCGACCCGTCATAAATATTGGATGTTTCCCTGTATGGTGAATCGGTGCCACTAACATCATGATGATCGCGGCCCAGCACGATGGGGGCAGAAACGGTACCCTCCCGTACAGCCTTGTTAAACCTGCGGGCGATCCTGGTACGGCCTTCGCAATCTGCATAAAGGATTCTGGCCTGTGAGCCTACAACCAGCCGGTTGGTACCTGCCTCTCTGATCCAGTGCAGGTTATCATTCAACTGATGTCGTATCTCCGGAGGTGCGGTAGCGACCAGTTCCTCCAACACATCTCCGGCAATTTTGTCTGTAACTTCCAGGTCATGGGGATTACCGGAGGTACACACCCACCGGAAAGGTCCGAAACCATAATCAAAAAACAAAGGTCCCATAATATCTTCAACATATGAAGGATATCTGAAAGAACCGTCCTCTTTAAAAACGTCTGCACCGGCACGGCCCGATTCAAGCAGGAAGGCATTTCCATAATCCCAGAAGTACATCCCTTTATCTGTCATGCGGTTAATGGCAGCCACCTGTCTCCGGAGTGATGTTACTACCTTTTCTTTAAATAGTGCAGGATTCTCTACCATCATCCGGTTGGATTCATCAAAAGAGAGATCAACCGGATAATATCCTCCCGACCATGGATTGTGTAAAGATGTCTGATCCGAACCCAGCTCTACCGGGATATTTTCATCAGCAAATTTTTCCCAGAGGGTAACAATATTCCCAAGATAACCGAGGGATATTGCTTCTTTGTTTTTCCTGGCTTTTTCGATTCTGGCAATCAAAGGTTCAAGATCATTATATGACTCATTAAGCCAGCCCTGGTCTATTCTTTTTTTCAGCGCTTTAGGGTTGATTTCCGCGATGACTCCGATTGCTCCGGCAATCACGGAGGCTTTGGCCTGTGCTCCGGACATACCGCCCAGTCCGGAAGAGACAAAGACTTTCCCTTTCAGGGTTGAAGTTCCCGGGAGCACTTTCCGGCCTGCATTCAATACGGTAATGGTAGTTCCGTGTACAATTCCCTGCGGTCCGATGTACATAAACGATCCGGCCGTCATTTGGCCATATTGCGAAACACCCAGGGCATTGAATATCTCCCAATGATCCTGTGATGAATAATTCGGGATTACCATACCGTTGGTAATGACAACCCTGGGAGCTTCGGGATGTGACGGGAACAATCCCAGCGGATGACCGGAATAGAGTACCAGTGTCTGATCATCCGTCATTTCAGCCAGGTATTTCATGGTAAGTAAATACTGAGCCCAATTCTGGAAAACGGCTCCGTTTCCACCGTAAGTGATCAACTCATGGGGATGCTGTGCCACAGCCTCATCGAGGTTGTTCTGAATCATCAGCATGATAGCTGCTGCCTGTACAGAACGGTGGGGGTAATCGTGGATATTCCTGGCATATATTCCATACCGTGGACGAAATCTGTACATATAAATCCGCCCGTGATTTTTCAGCTCTTCCGCAAATTCCTTTGCCAACACGGAATGGAACTTTCCGGTAAAATACCGAAGCGCATTCTTTACGGCCAGTTTTTTTTCTTCCCGGTTCAACAGGAGCTTTCTTCGGGGGGCATGACTAATATCCGGGTCATATGGCTGTGGATCAGGAAGTTCTGCAGGTATTCCCTGTAGTATCGTTTGTTGAAATTCGTCCTTGTTCATTTGCTTTTTGATTGAATGGATTTCAAATAGTAAATTTACAATAATCGCCGGCATTTAAGGCTCTTAAAAAGATGAAAAAAAATATAATTCTTATTTTCTACAGTATAGCGTTGCTCATGATCTGCGGTATATACTTTTCCGCGCACCTTCAAAAGAAAAGACTGCAAAAAGCAATCCATACACCGGTAACCCTCCTTTCCCGGATACAAGCCAACGAAATTCAATTATCAAATGATCTTGAAAAGATACGAACCATGATGCCGTCTTTATGTCCGGGACAGGCTGAAATTGACACTCTCCCGATCAGTGTTATAAAAGTACAACCAAAAAACATACATAACCTTGCAGCAAGCATATCATCTTTTATGCAAGCCGATTCATTATTAAAGAACATGAACAGTCAAACGGATAGCCTCCCGGTTAAGATCAATGAAAAATTTTCAGATTTTCATCTTTTATTATCAGAAACAAAAATGCTGATGGCGAAATATGACAGTATCGCCATACAAACCAACTATCTTCTCAAGCGGTTTCCTCAAAATATATATGTTAATTTTTTTCATTTTGAGGTACTCCCGCTCTTTCCGTCAAAAAGTTCGGAACCATCTGCTTTTAATAAACAAAAACTGCCGGTTTTTACTAATTTTACGGAAAATTAAAACGGAATGTCATGAAAAACAGAAAACTTATTCTCCCGTTGATTATTGTCCTGATCACACCGCTGTTTACGGGGTGCGGCTATAATAAGATGGTGTCACTCGATGAACAGGTCACCCAACAGTGGGCACAGGTTGAGAATGTCTACCAGCGTCGTGCAGACCTTATTCCCAACCTGGTGAATACGGTGAAAGGGTATGCTGATTTTGAGAAAAGCACCCTTACACAGGTAATCGAAGCCCGGTCGAAAGCTACCGCAGTGCAGGTGAATGCCGATCAGCTTAATCCTGAAACATTACAACGTTTTCAGGCTGCACAGGACCAGCTCAGTTCTGCGTTATCGCGACTCATGGTTGTGGTGGAACGGTATCCGGACCTAAAAGCCAATCAGAATTTTCTGGAATTACAGGCACAACTGGAAGGGACGGAAAACCGGATTGCCGTCGAACGAAGAAGATTCAACGAAGTCACGATGCAATATAATACCTATATCCGGAAATTCCCGCAACTGTTTTTTGCCCGGATATTCGGGTTTGAACAAAAGGCCTATTTCAAAGCCGAAGAATCTGCGAAAGAAGTACCTAAAGTAACTTTTTAAACGATGAAACCTTCAAATTTTTTTACAGAAACCGAAAAGAATAATATTCTTGAAGCCATTCGCGCAGCTGAAAAGAATACTTCGGGAGAGATCCGCGTACATATTGAAAAAGACTGTAAATCCAACGTTCTGGACAGGGCAGCTTATCTCTTTGAGAAACTGGGTATGCACAAAACAGAAAAACGTAACGGTGTTTTATTTTATCTGGCCGTTGAAGATCACAAGTTTGCCATCCTGGGAGATGCCGGTATCAATAAAGAAACGCCGGCCAATTTCTGGGATGAGGTAAGAGACACGGTACTGTCACGATTTAAAGAGGGGGATTATGCCGGAGGACTGGTTGCCGGAATAAAAATGGCCGGCAAAAAACTACAGGCCTATTTCCCTTACCAGCAGGATGATGTTAATGAACTGCCGGACGATATTTCATTTAATGATCAGGAGGAAAAGTAATGAGAAAAAGATATCGCATCGGACTATTTTTATTTATTATTCTGGGATTATCACCGGTTTCGTTGGCACAGGATTTTCCGTCCAGACCCGATCCGCCACGACTGGTTAATGATTTTACCGGATTTCTAAAACCGGACGAATCATCCCGGCTTGAGCAAAAGCTGGAACAGTTTGCCCGTGAGACCTCCACACAGATTGCCATAGTCGTGGTCAAATCCCTGAATGGTTACGATAAATCCGACTATGCATTCCGGCTTGCCGAAGACTGGGGTATCGGCCAGAAAGGGAAAAACAACGGAATTCTGATCCTGGTCAAGCCAAAAACCGGCAATGAGAAAGGAGAGATATTTATCGCCACAGGCTATGGTCTGGAAGGAGCCGTTCCGGATGCAGTGGCCAAACGGATTGTTGAAGTTGACATTTTACCCGCTTTCCGGAATGGTGCCTATTATGAAGGACTGGACAAAGCGACAACCACGCTTATACAACTGACCCGGGGGGAATATACCGCAGATGAATACCTGAAAAAAACCGGCGGGGCCAATACCGGCGGCTCCGTTGCAGGAGTATTGATCTTTTTTATTCTCCTTTTTATTTTCTTCGGCAACTTCCGGAGGGCAAGACATGCAGGTGTTGGCCATAACCTTCCTTTCTGGGCAGCCCTTTTCCTGGCCAGCTCTGCCAGCCGCTCCAACCGGGGATATTTCAATAATTTCTCTTCAGGAGGAGGAAGTTTTGGCGGTTTCGGTGGTTTTGGTGGTGGCAGTTTCGGCGGTGGTGGTGCCGGGGGAAGCTGGTAAATAAAAACAAGAGCAAAGATTAAAATAAGAAGACAAAAATCAAAATGGGTGTATCAATGGGAAACCGGCAGATGCACTCTTTAATCTTTTTACTTTTATCTCTTATCTTCTTTTACACACTCCTTGAAGTATCAAACCCTTCAAGGTATTCGGCCACACGTTTCAGGAACCTCCCGCCCAGTGCCCCGTCAACAACCCTGTGGTCGTATGCAAGAGATAAGATCATAATTTGCCGGATAGCGATGGCATCCCCGTCGGATGTTTCAATCACTGCAGGTTGCTTGCGGATGGCACCAACCCCCAGAATAGCCACTTCGGGCTGATTGATGATCGGCGTTCCGGTCAGGTTATCGAAAGACCCGAAATTAGTAATGGTAAACGTACCTCCCTGAATTTCATCGGGCTGTAGCTTTCCTGTGCGGGCCCGAACAGCCAGGTCATTTACAGCTTTGGCAAGCCCCAAAAGACTCTTTTCATCGGCATCCTTTATGACGGGGACAATCAGGTTTCCGTCGGGAAGTGCCGTAGCCATACCGATATTTACCCGTCTCTTTTTCAGAATCCTGGTTCCGTCAACCGAAACATTCACCATGGGGAAATCCCGGAGGGCTTTTGCCGCAGCCTCAATGAATACCGGTGTATAGGTTATTTTCTGTTTCTCACGTGCAAAGAATGAATCTTTGATATTTTCCCTCCAGCGTACCAGACCGGTAACATCAGCCTCGATAAATGAAGTTACGTGAGGTGATGTTTGTTTGGAAACCACCATGTGGTCGGCAATTATTTTCCGCATACGGTCCATTTCAATCACCTCAACATCAGGCCCGGAAGAAATGCCTGACGGGGCTGCCGGAGCGGTTTTGGGTGGAACCGTAGTTGCCGCCGGTGCTACCTCAGGAACAGTTGCAGGGGTCGCTGCTTCAGGCACAGGAGCCGATGCCGGTTTCCCTTCCTTACGGGCTTTCAGATAATCCATGATATCATCACGGGTGAGTCTGCCATCATGACCCGTACCCTGCACATTATCGAGTTCTTCATATGAAATTCCTTCCTCCAGGGCAATTTTTCTGACCAGGGGTGACAGAAACTTCCCACCGGGCGTACGGCTTTTCAAATCTTTATCCGCACGTGCTACCTCCTCCTTTTCTTCTTCCTTTTCAGCTATCTCAAGCTTTATTTTTTCAACCTCTGCCAATACCTCGGGCCTGTCAAGCGATTCTCCGGGCTTATCATTTTCAAGAATTGCCAGAACCTCACCAACCTTGGGAACTTCTCCTTCTTTCATTAAGATTTGTGTAATTATTCCGTCCTCAGGAGCAGGGATCTCAGAATCTACTTTATCCGTAGCCACCTCAACCAATGATTGATCTTCCTCAACCTGATCTCCTTCCGATACCAGCCATTTTGTTATGGTTGCTTCAATAACACCTTCACCCATCGACGGGAGAACGATTTCAACTTTTGCCATTTTTAATTCTTATTTAGTCTAAATAATGCCTAAAAATACAACATAAAATTGAATCTGCAATACAAAGCCGTTAGCTCCCCAGCTCTGAAAACCGGTTAAATATGATCCGGATATCTTTCCAGGGATGATAATTTCTTGCATAAGATAAATTCACTTTGCTGACCAGGTCTCTTAAGTTTTCGCCCCGAGGTCTGAGGTTCCCGGACGGACAAATAATTCCCGGTTTTATTTGTGAGGAAAAAGCATCTTCTTTTCTATTTTCGTCCACAGTACAAAACCCGACCCACGTATATTTTCCGGACAATACCTTAAAACAGTTTTTCAAGAAATGAGCGGGGTTTTTCACTAAAAGGAAAATAAAGGGAAAAGTAAGCACAAAAGCCAGTGAAAGGATTAAATCAGTCATACGCTTCCTGAAAAGGTTTTCTTTGAGGGTAATGGAGTTCATTCCTACCAGATACAATTCACCGGCCGACCGGACAGAGTCACTGCCCAGAATAAAGCTGCTTTCCGGTAAAGCGACTCTAAAGGTTACCGGCCAAGAAGAAAGCCTGGACATGGCAGCAATAATTTTTTCAGCCGGGACCTCGGCTGCAGAGAATATCACTTCGTGGATATCATGTATACGTATTACCTCATCCATTTCGTCAAGAAAGCCCAACGCAGAGGAGTCTTTTCTATTGTTGCCGGCAGATACAAATCCGGCAATCCGGATATCAAAAGGTAGCTCCCTGAGGAACATTTTAATTCTTTGATACTCGGTTTCAGAACCAACCACCACTACCCTTTTCTTCCTGTTTTTATCCAGCCTGAATTCAGGCACCGGGATAAAAGACAAAAGAAACCTGTAGGAAGTTCCCGAAAGGAGGGTCCAGGCAGCCCCGATCAGGATCAGGGCTCTTGAGAACCTGAGGTTAAGAGGCAACAGGGCGTACATGATCAGGATAACCAGGGTACCCCCCAACAATCCCTTTATTATCCTACTTAATTTTACGGGGCGGATGTATCCTCCGGAAAAACCGATACCTGCCATCCAAAGCAGGACATAAGCCGGGATGATAACATGCCGGTATACATCAGGATAGTTATAACTCCCCGTAAAATGATATTGTTCCCAGAAAGGGACAAGAAACAAGTATCCAAGATAGAAGATTACAAAATCCAATACCGGATAGGTCAGCCGTAACGTGATCCGCCGGAGTATCGACAGGGCAGCCCTGAAATAAATAGCCGGTCGGATAATAAAACCCAACCAGCTGGATTTTGACCTGGAAAAATGTTTTTCGGCAAATCTCAGCATGGCCCTGTAAAACATCAGCACATAATTCAGGGATCCCTTTTTAGTGCTTTCCCCTTTATAATGTATAATAGTGGTTCCGGCAAAATAATAATTCCTGTATCCTGCTTTCAGGATACGATAGGAAAGGTCAATATCTTCGCCATACATAAAGAAGTCCTCGTCCAGTCCGCCCGTTTTCTCCAGGGCTTCCTTTCTGATAAGCATAAATGCCCCGGAAAGGACCTCTACGATATGGGTTCTATCCGGATCAAGATGTCCCAGTGCATAACGGTTAAACCGCCGGGATTTGGGAAAAAGCCGCGATAGTCCGAATACCTTGAAGAAGGCTATTCCGGGCGTCGGAATGGCACGTTTGGATTCGGGCAGAAATTTCCCTTTACCGTCAATCATTTTCACCCCGAGAGCCCCGGCATCGGGATGTTCATCCATAAAAGCTGTAACCTTCGTCAGGGTAGTATCTTCAATCAGTGTATCCGGATTCAACAACAGGATATAACGTCCCTGCGCTATACGGATCCCCTGATTATTGGCTTTGGCAAAACCCACATTGGCATCGTTCATAATCAGGCTGACCTGAGGAAAATTATCCCTGACCATTGTTACAGAACCATCCACCGAGTTGTTGTCTACAACAATCACTTCCCCCTCGAGAGTCTTCAGTGCACTGAAGACAGAATGGAGGCATGATTCCAGGAAATACCTGACATTATAACTGACAATAATTACGGAAACATCCACGTCTGATAAATAGAATAGCTATGTAAAGATAATCAACGTGGATAAAAAACGATGAGTATGAAGAAAAATCAGGATTTTCCAGTCATGTAAAATTATAAATGAGTAGCTATTTCTTCGTGGATCACTTCAGCCAACCGTTGAATCCCGCTAACATTTTCTTCTCCGGATACATAAGAGATGTTGATCCTTATGGTATTGTGTGCGAAATCGGTACAACAAGATATCGATTCATCAACAAAAGCCACATGGTGCCAGATAGCTTTTCCGGCAATATAATTTGGCGATCTCAGGTGAATCCGGGAAATTTCCGGGACTGTTTTAGATTGTTTTTTATGAGATAACCAATAGGTTACAGCTGAATGGTATCAACAAACAATGTACGGTTTTTAATAGACCTGCCCAGAGTGATTTCGTCGGCATATTCCAGCTCGCCGCCAATGGATACGCCACGGGCCAGGGTGGTGATTTTAATCTCAAATTCCGAGAACTTTTTATAGAGATAAAAATTTGTGGTATCTCCTTCCATGGTAGTATTCAGTGCCAGAATAATCTCTTTCACCTCACCTTTTCTGGTCTTTTTTTCCAGTGGTTCGATTACCAGATCTGCAGGACCAATACCGTCCACCGGAGAGATCAGACCTCCGAGGACATGATAGATGCCGTTGTATTGCTGGGTATTTTCAATAGCCATTACGTTCTGGGGATTTTCAACCAGGCAAATCAACGAATGATCGCGGGCCGGATTGGCACATATCTCACAAATCTCATTGTCCGAAATATTATTACAACTCTTGCAATACTGTATTTCACTTTTCAGGCGCAGAATAGTTTCACCAAACCGTTCAACGACCTCTTTATCCTGGCGAAGCAAATGCAATACCAGGCGAAGGGCTGTTTTTTTGCCGATCCCGGGCAAGGATGAAAACTCCTCAACGGCCTTTTCAAGTAATCGGGAGGAATATCTGCCAATCTGCATATCTGAAATTTTCTCAAAAATACATTCCCTGACCGGTTTTTACAACGGTTACAGCCGGAATAATTCTAATTTCATTATCTTGGCAACCCTTTTTAATGAAATATGAATGCGACTGCCTTAGCCTTTCTCATCGTATCCTACTTTATTCTGTTATTGGGGATTTCTCTTATCACCGGACGGAAGACCAGTAACGCCGGATTCTTTCTGGGCAACAAAAAATCACCATGGTATATTGTTGCCTTCGGGATGATCGGAGCTTCACTCTCCGGGGTAACCTTTATCAGTGTACCGGGCTGGGTTGCAGCGAGCCAGTTCTCCTATATGCAAATGGTACTGGGTTATTTGCTGGGATACATGGTCATCGCCTATATTCTCATGCCTTTATATTACCGGCTGAACCTGACTTCGATTTATACGTATCTGGACACACGGTTCGGGCACCGGTCGTACAAAACAGGTGCTTCCTTTTTTCTCCTCTCCCGGACTATCGGGGCAGCTTTCAGGCTCTATCTTATGGCCACGGTACTGCAAATCACCATTTTTCAATCGTGGGGAATTCCCTTCTGGGTTACGGTTGTCATTACCATACTGCTGATCTGGTTGTACACATTCCGCGGTGGCATAAAAACCATTATCTGGACCGATACCCTGCAGACATTTTTTATGCTGCTATCGGTAATCATGACCCTAATTTTTGTAAGTAAAGCCATGGGGCTTGATTTCCAGGGTATGATACACACGGTAAAGAAAAGTGATTTTTCGCGCCTGTTCTTTTTTGATAACTGGCATGATAAACGTTTTTTCTGGAAACAGTTTCTTGCCGGCGCTTTTATCACCATTGTCATGACAGGCCTTGATCAGGATATGATGCAAAAAAACCTGAGCTGCAAAAATATCGGCGAAGCTAAAAAGAACATGTTCTGGTTCAGTATTACCCTTGTGCCTGTAAATCTTTTGTTTTTATCCCTTGGTGTGTTGCTCTATCTTTTCGCTATCCATCAGGGAATACCTGTCCCTGAAAGAGCCGATGAACTTTTCCCGGTAATTGCCACCCGGGGGTACCTGCCTCCAATCGTTGCTGCTTTTTTCATGCTCGGCCTGATTGCCGCAGCCTATTCCAGCGCCGACTCGGCATTAACTGCACTGACCACTTCTTTTACCGTAGATATTTTACCTACGAAAGGTAAAGATGAGAAACAGGTCAAAAAGATCAGAATGCGGGTACACATTTTCATATCCCTTATTCTTATTGCACTCATCCTTGTCTTTAGAAGCATTAACAACCAGAGTGTCATCAGTTCGGTATTTGAAGCAGCCGGTTATACGTACGGACCGTTACTGGGTTTATATAGCTTTGGCCTTTTCACCAAATGGAACGTACGGGATAAATGGGTCCCTGTTATTGCGATACTTTCTCCCGTTATCAGTTACCTTATTAAAATACAAGCCGGGCACTGGTTTGGATACCAGATGGGTTTCGAACTGTTGATTCTGAACGGAACGCTGACTTTTCTGGGATTATTAATGCTCAGGAGGGGTATCAAAAAAGAGCGATCATCTTAATTGACATTCCATCATAAAAGTACTTTTTCAGGCGACCGATACCAACAGGATACAAGGAGATAAAGAAAGAATATCTATGAAGTTAACGTAGGTATTTTTTCTTTATTGAAGCTATAAATTTCTTACATCACTCTGTTTCAGATTATTTACCACCGCCGGCAGAAAAGATCTCTTTCAGAATAGAATCATATTTCTTATAAAGGAATCTTCTTTTCAGTTTCAGGGTTGGGGATAGTTCACCTGTTTGCGGGCTCCATTCATCACAAACAAGACGGAACCGCTTGATCTGCTCATGGAAAGCCAGACCTTTGTTCAGTTCATTGACTTCACGCTGGTAACGTTCAATAACTTTGGGAATATTAATCAATTCCTTATTGTCCTTAAACTTCACATTATGGAGGAAACACCAGCTATGGAGAAACTCAAAATTGGGTGAGATCAGGGCGCTGGCGAATTTTTCATTTTCACCAACCACCATAATCTGCTCGATAAACAGGGATTCCTTAAACCTGTTTTCAATCACCTGCGGAGCCACGTATTTTCCGCTGGAGAGTTTAAATATCTCCTTTTTCCGGTCTGTAATTTTCAGGTAAGTATTGTCAACGATCACGCCGATATCACCGGTATGAAACCAGCCATCCTCATCAATCACCTCTTTGGTGAGGTCGGGAGCTTTATAATACCCCAACATAACATTTGGTCCTTTACAAAGGATTTCTCCATCATCTGCTATTTTTACTTCAACCTTTTCGATAGGCGGGCCAACGGTACCCACCATAACCTGGCCGGTAACCAGATTATTTACCGCGATCACCGGAGAGGTTTCGGTTAATCCGTATCCTTCGAGTACTTTAATATCCGCAGCCCAGAAAATGGTAGCCAGTCTGGGCTGCAGGGCGGCACCACCTGAAACGATCACTTTGGTATTGCCACCCAATGCTTCTCTCCATTTTGAAAATATAAGCTTATCTGCAACACGGTGACGGATTTTGTAAAACCATGAATTTCCCCCGTGAAGTTTAAATTTCAGGCCAAGATTCACGGCCCAGAAAAAAATCTGTTTTTTCAGGTATGAAAGGTCCTTACCCTTCTGCAGGATCCCGTCATACACCCTTTCAAGCAATCTGGGGACTGTTGAAAAGAGATCGGGTTTTACATCTTTCAGATCATCGATAATCGTAACCATACTCTGGGCATAATAGATACTGATCCCTTTATATTGATAATGATAATTCAGCATGCGCTCGTAGATATGGCTCAGGGGCAGGAAACTTAAACATTTTGATTCCGCACCGAATGGATGGACGGTTGAGGTAGCAATACAATTTGAAACAAGATTCCGGTGTGATAACATCACCCCTTTTGGAAAACCGGTGGTTCCCGATGTATAAATCATTGTAAACATATCATCGGGTTGAATAGATTTCTTCCTGTTTTCGACTTCCGGAGCATACTGATCAGCATGTTGCTTACCCAGGTCGAGCAGAACAGTCCAGATTTCCTCCCCCTCAATTTCATCAAAAGTATAAGTATTTTTTATGGTGGGGATTTTGGCAATAACCGGTTTCAATTTCTTCATCAGCGCATTATCAGCGATAAAAATGATCGTAGGTTCGGCGTGGCCGAGGATATATTCATATTCCTCAACACTGATCGTAGGATAAATAGGGACAGTAATCAGCCCGATCTGACTGGCACCCATATCCACAAAGTTCCATTCATACCGGTTGTTGGTGATAACGGTCACCCGGTCACCTTTCTGTAGTCCCAGGGCCAGGAATGCATAACTCAGCAAATTGGATTTCTCCTGGTATTCCCGGGAGCTTATTTTCACCCATTCCCTGTTGACTTTCGAGGCAAGTGCATCCGGTTTATTGTACTGCTTAACATGACGTTCAAGCAGGTCAAAGATTCTTGTTATTTCCATAGGGTTCGTGATTTGTTCACTCAAAGATAATAATCTTTTAAAAATCAGATTCAGCAAGATCGGAATAATTAAGAAGATAATAAAGATCCCTCATAAATTAATATTTTGAAAAAAACATTTTGTAACTTATTGGAACTTAATTAACTTTGATGATGCATAACCAACCATTCATCGGCAGCTTATGTTTAGATACATCTTTCTTCTATTATTATATTCCTCATTAACCATTACCTGTCAGGCACAGCAAACCGACGGAGAACAACTCTTTAACGGAAAAGACCTTAAAGGATGGGAACACATTGGTCCGGGAAAATTTATTGTGGAGGATGGGCTGTTAAAAACAGAAGGAGGTATGGGTTTACTTTGGTATACGGGTCGGAAATTTGGGAATTGTGTAATAAAAATTGTTTACACAGTTACTGATAATAACGCGAATTCGGGTGTTTTTATCCGGATACCTTCAGAGCCTAAAGATCCCTGGCAAGCGGTTAATACCGGTTACGAAGTCCAGATTGATAATGGATTCCGTCATCGACAGGATGACTATCATGTTACCGGCGTTCTTTATTCACTAACGAAAGCTTTGGCATACCCCCAAAAGAAGCCCGGGGAATGGAACACGATGGAAATCACTTTAGACGGGCCGGTAACCATCGTTATTGTGAATGGCAAGAAAGTTACCCATTATGCTGAAGGACAACCGGTTCCTAAAGAAAAGCGCTGGTTTGAACCTGATCGTGGTCCCCGGCCTTACGAGGGATTTATCGGTCTACAAAACCATGATGATAAATCTATCGTCTATTTTAAAGAAGTGTCCGTAAAATCACTCCGTTAAATTTAAACTTTCAGGCTCGTTCTGGGGTTTAAACCCATATTTTTAAATCCGGATCACTCCGGAAGAGTAATCCTTATTTTTTCCTTGTCAAACTTAAAAACCATAGCAACTGACTTATTTTACCGGTTCACACAATAATTCAGCAGGCCAAAAATTCTATCTGTTCTCTATAAACACAGTACTATAGGTATGTCTTTTCAATCAGTTTTCTGTATCTGTTAATCAGATGATGGCGTTTCAGCTTGTAACTGGCTGAAAGGTCTCCGGAAGCTATTGTCCACAGGTCGGGAATTAGATGAAGTTTCCGGATTCGTTCATGTTCATCCAATGTCCGGTTTATTCTTTCCACCTCTTTTTCGATTTGTTTCCGGACTTCGGGCAACAGAATAATTTTTGCTCTTTCTGAGACAGCATACCTGCCCTGTTCACGAAGCCAATTCCGGATATAGGTAAAATCGGGTTGGATAATAATTCCGGGAAACTTTTGTCCCTCACCAAATACCAGGGAATTTGAGATAAAAGGAGATCTGCGAAACTTTCCTTCAATGACCTGGGGAACAATATATTTTCCATAGGAAGTTTTAAAAAGTTCCTTTTTCCTACCGGTAATTTTCAGAAACCGTTCATCAATGAACCTACCCAGGTCTCCGGTACGAAACCAGCCTTCATGATCAAAGGTGTTGCGGGTAAACGCTTCATCCCTGTAGTAGTGTTTCATAATGCCGGGACCTTTTGCCAGGATTTCACCATCCTGAGCCAGTTTTATACGGACACCCGGAATCGCAGGACCGACAGTTCCCAGACGTACATTTTCTTTGGGTAAATGGTTCAGTGCAATAAGCGGGGATGTTTCCGTCAGACCGTAACCCTGAAAAACAGGCAGACCTATCGTCCAGAAAAATTTTTCTGTAAGCAACGAAAGCGGGGCACCTCCACATCCGATAAAACAGATATTCCCTCCAAGCATTTTTCTGATTTTCCGGTAAACCAGCACCCCGAAAATGAATTGTTTCAACCGAAAGAACACATTGTTCCGGTGGTTGGACCTGTAGTAGAGGTGAAGTTGTATGGCCCGGAAATAAATTCTACCCTGAATTCCTTTCAGTTTTTGTCCCCTTGCGATCACAGCATCTTCAATTTTTTCCAGAAATCTGGGAACCACGGTAATTCCATGAGGCCGGATTTCCTGCAAGTTGTCCCTCACATGCAGATAACTTTCAGCATAATAGATTGTGGTTCCTTTCAACTGGAAAACATAATTTGATGTCCTTTCGTAGATATGAGACAGCGGTAGAAAACTCAGGACGCGATGCCGGTGATCCAGGGGCTGAAGGCCTGAGGATGCAAGGATATTACTAACCAGGTTGGCATGGCTGAGTACCACTCCTTTGGGATTCCCGGTTGTCCCGGAAGTAAAAACAATGGTTGCAGGGTCCTCAGGCTTTATACTTTTCCGGACAATATCGAGCATCCCGGCAAATTGTTTTTCCGGTTTACGGGACTCCGATACCAAAACACGCCAATGACTGATCCTCCTGACCCGGCTGAAAGAATATATAATTTTTAAAGAAGGGATATCGTGAATAACTTCTTTGTATTGTTCAAGCGTTTTACGGTCATGAACGAATAAAATTTTTACTTCCGTTTTTGACAGGATATATCGAAGATTCCCGGTTGAAATCCCCGGATGCAAAGGGACATGAATCATGCCAATTTGCATCAGCCCCATATCAACAAAATTCCATTCCGGGCGATTGTTGCGGATCAAGGTTGCAAAAGTATCTCCCTTTCGGAATCCTTTTTTGAGTGCAGCCCGGCCAATACTTTTTA
Organism: Chlorobiota bacterium; assembly: GCA_013152085.1. Classification (GTDB taxonomy): domain Bacteria; phylum Bacteroidota; class Bacteroidia; order Bacteroidales; family VadinHA17; genus JAADHC01. The sequence continues at coordinate 43,636 of JAADHC010000033.1, read as the reverse complement.
CATACCTGTAATATGTATCGGTATCATATCGTTTCCAGCGGCCAAAATTCTTCCAGGCCAGAATATCCTTATGTGGAAAATCGGCTTGTAAGTGATCCGGGATATCAAACAATCGCGAAATCTTCATTGCAGGTGCCTGCGTCGTCCTCAAAATACAAAAATTTTCTGTTATTTTACCGGTGAAAGGAATCATAAAACATTAAACCGGATAAATCAAATTAATTATGATAAAAACAGCTGCGCCAATACCTTTGTTTATTATATCTCTGTTTCTTCTTGTATCTTTTAAGCAGGACAAACCGGCCTATCTCCTTTTTTCATCCAAAGGGAAACAGGTAAAATATGCGAAGATGATTAATGACCTTTCAGGTGCCGACATGATCTTTTTCGGAGAGAGCCACAATAATCCCATTGCACACTGGCTGGAATATGAAGTTACACGGTCACTATATCAGCAGGTGGGAAAGAATCTGGTTATGGGGGCTGAGATGTTTGAAGCAGATAACCAACTCATCATGAATGAATATCTGGGAGGATTGATTCCGGCAGATAAATTCGAAGCAGAAGCACGGCTGTGGAAGAACTATAAGACCGATTACAAACCTTTGGTGACCTTTGCCCATGACAGCGGACTGGTTTTTATCGCGGATAATATCCCGAGGAGGTATGCTTCGCTGGTATCAAAAAAAGGGTTTGAAATACTGGATTCGCTCAGTGACGCAGCAAAGGCCTTCATTCATCCGTTGCCTGTTCCCTATGATCCGGAAGTAAGGTGTTACAAAGATATGCTGGATATGATGGGGGATACGGGAACGCAACATATGAGTGTCAACTTTCCAAAAGCACAGGCCGTCAAGGATGCCACCATGGCTTACTTCATTTATCAAAACTGGCAGGCAGGGAAACATTTCCTTCATTTTAACGGCAGCTATCATTCCGACAGGCACGAAGGTATTATCTGGTATCTCAGACAGATGGACAGTGCACTGGTTATCAGGAATATTACGGTAACCGATCAGGAAATCCTGAGCAAACCGGACAGTACGGTACTGGAAAAAGCCGATTATATCATTGTGGTTCCCGAAAATATGACAAAAACATATTAACGGAACGGTTACCTCTGGTTTTCTGGCAGGTTTTATTTTTTTACAAACTGCAGCGCTTTTTGCACAGCTTCAGGCAAACCGTCCGGATTTTTACCGCCTGCTGTAGCATAAAAAGGCTGACCGCCTCCACCGCCCTGGATTACCGGGGCCACTTCCTTAATAATTTTCCGTGCATCAAAACCATGCTGCCGCACCAGTTTATCATCGATTATCACAGCAAGCAGGGGTTTCCCATCGATAACCGCTCCCAGGACAAGAAACAGGCCGGGAATCTGATTTTTCAACCGGAAAGCGATATCCTTTAATTGCTTCGCATTGTTTACATTCACAATTTCACCGGCAACCTTTACAAACTTTTTATCCTGCACTTTCGCTTTAATTTGGAGAACCAGGGAGGATAATTGTTCTGAAGAAAATTTTTCAAGCTGCTTTTTCAAGCGGTAGTTCTCGTCAATCAGCATTTGTACCTGATCAACAATACCGGCAGATGTTTTAAGTAATGAACCGGTTTTTTCAATCGTTTCAATTTTCTCATGGACATATTTTTCGGCCATTTTGCCGGTTACCGCTTCAATACGGCGGATACCCGCAGCAATAGAGCTTTCCGAGGTAATCACAAAACAGCCGATCTGCCCGGTTTGGCGCACATGAGTGCCTCCGCAAAGCTCAACAGAATCACCAAACCGGATCACCCTGACTTTTTCACCGTATTTTTCGCCGAAGAGGGACATGGCTCCCATCGATTTTGCCTGATCCAGTTGAATATCTTTCAATTCCTCCAAAGAGAGGTTCATTCTTATCAATCCGTTTACCCTTTCGCTCACTTTTTCTTTTTCCTTATTTGTTAATTTTTGAAAATGAGAAAAATCAAACCGGAGATATTCCGGGTGAACCAGTGAACCTTTCTGTTCGACATGAGTTCCCAGGATTTCCCTAAGCGCGAAGTGTAAAAGATGTGTAGCGGAATGATTACAGGCCGTTGTTGTTCGTCTTTCAATGTCTACTGTTGCATGAAAGACATTTCCCGGTTGTCCGGGAAGTTTTTCGGTAATGTGGATGATCAGATCATTTTCCCTGCGGGTATCGAGAACGGGGATCTTTCCCTTCCCGTCATTAATCCATCCGCTATCACCTACCTGTCCGCCTGATTCGGCATAAAACGGTGTTTTATCAAACACCAAATGAAAAAACTGTTTATTCTTTTCCCTTACTTTTCGATACCGTGTAATCTGCACATCTTCTTCCAGCTGATCATAACCGACAAATTTACCTCCATTCTTCTCCTGCAGGACAATCCACTCTGCCGATTCCTGTCTGACAGCCTTTTTAGAACGGGTTTTCTGTTTTTCCATCTCCTGCCTGAAGCCTGACATATCCACACTCAACCCCTTTTCTCTTGCGATCAGGTCTGTAAGGTCAACGGGAAATCCATATGTGTCATACAGTAAAAAGGCCGTTTTACCTTCTATAATGGCGATCTTCCTTCCCTGGTTTTCTGCAATTACCCCTTCGAGATACCGTATTCCGGTTTCAAGTGTACGTAAAAAGGTTTGCTCTTCATTATAGATCACACCGGAGATCAGTTTCTCCTGGGCTTTCAGTTCGCTGAAGGCCTCTCCCATAACCTTTACCAAAACGGGCAAAAGCTTATAAATAAAAGGAACTTTCTGATTCAGGTAAGTATAACCATAACGTACGGCCCTTCTTAATATCCTGCGGATAACATAACCAGCGCCTGTATTTGAAGGGAGTTGTCCGTCGGCAATGGCAAAAGCTACGGCACGAAGATGGTCGGCAACCACACGCATGGCCACATCTGTATTTTTATCATTCCCGTAAACAAGCTGACTGATGGCTTCGATTTCATTGATAATGGGGCCGAACAGATCGGTATCGTAGTTTGATGTTTTATTCTGCGACACCATACAAAGGCGTTCAAAACCCATACCTGTATCCACGTGTTTTTGTGGTAAGGGAAGCAAAATGCCATTGTTTTTCCTGTTAAACTGGATAAAAACGAGGTTCCATATTTCGATTACCAGGGGATGATTTTTGTTTATCAGTAATTCTCCCGGGACTTTTTTTCTGTCATCATCATCCCTGAGGTCAATATGGATTTCAGAGCAAGGGCCACAGGGACCGTTATCACCCATTTCCCAGAAATTATCCTTTTTCGAACCTTTTAAAATCCTTTCGGCGGGCAGGATTTTTTTCCAGATTTCACGCGATTCAATATCAGGTTCCAGATTTTCTTCAGTACTACCCTCGAATACAGTAGCATACAACCTTTCTGGATCGATATTCATTTTCCCGGTGAGGAACTCCCATGCCCAGGAAATGGCTTCCTGTTTAAAATAATCTCCGAACGACCAGTTTCCCATCATTTCAAACATAGTATGATGGTATGTATCACGGCCCACTTCTTCCAGGTCGTTGTGTTTTCCGGATACACGCAGGCATTTCTGGGTATTGGCAACCCGTGGGTATTCAGATTTACGGTTCCCGAGAAAGATATCCTTAAAAGGATTCATCCCTGCATTTGTAAACATCAGGGTTGGATCGTTTTTCACTACCATCGGGGCAGAAGGAACAATATGATGGCCTCTGGAACGGAAAAAATCCAGAAACTGCTGTCGAACCTGCTCACTTGTCATAAAATACTGGTTTATCAGGCGATATGCATACTAATATCACAATTTGGTTAACGGTTTAAAGTAAAAAGCTTGTAAAATTAGTTTATTTGCATTAGTTTTGCGCCATAAATTTGAAAAAATCTATGCCTAAAGCTAGATATCGATTCAATCCGGACACTTTACAATATGACAGGATTGAACTATCTTTAAAAAAGAAGATTGTCCGGTTTCTCAGCTATTTTAGTGCCAGTATTATTCTTGGTGCCATCTATATGCTTATGTTTACCTTCTTTTTTGATTCTCCCGAGGAGCGGAAGCTTAAGCGGGAGGTATCGGAGTTGCGGTCACAGTATGAACTGATGAACAAGCAACTGGATAAGGTATCTACGGTACTTGAAGATCTTGAACAACGGGATGATAATCTTTACCGGACGATTTTTGAAGCTGAACCCATATCGAAATCCATTCGGAAAGCCGGTTTTGGCGGGGTAAACCGCTATACCGAACTTGAAGGATACGATAATTCGGATATTGTCATCCAGACAGCGCGCAAACTGGATCAGCTCACCCGGGAAATTTATATTCAGAGCAAATCTTATGATGAGCTGATTAAGCTGGCAACCAATAAAGAAAAAATGCTGGCCAGTATTCCTGCTATTCAACCCATTTCGAATAAGGATTTACGGCGTACAGCATCGGGTTGGGGATGGAGGATACACCCTATTTACAAAATCCGGAAGTTTCATTATGGCATGGACTTTACCGCACCCCGGGGAACGCCGGTGTATGCAACGGGTGACGGGGTTGTCAAAACAATCCGGAGAAGTCGCCGTGGATATGGAAACCAGATACTTATTGACCATGGCTTTGGGTATGTTACACAATATGCTCACTTAAATGCTTTCAATGTAAAGAAAGGGCAACACGTTCACCGTGGAGATGTCATTGGTTTTGTCGGCAGCACGGGTTTGTCCACAGCACCACATCTCCACTATGGTGTACTGTATAATGGAAAATATATCAACCCGATAAACTATTATTTCAATGACCTTACCGCCGATGAGTATGAAAAAATGGTGATCTTATCCCAAAACGCAGGGCAGTCATTTGATTAATCCATACCGAAAGATTATTTTTATACTTTTGAACCGTTCATTAACCTGAACGGTTTTTTATTCCGATGAGATCGCAAAGTTTATTTAACATCCCGGTATCTGAAACAGAAACTTTTTCCAGGATTTTCCGCATTGGAATCCTTACCATTTTTATTAGTGCTTTTTCCCCGGCTATTTCCAGCCATGGGCAAGAAAAAACACAAAATGATACCACACGAGGACCAACGATACTGGTTGGCACTTTTCTTGGTAACGAACAGCGCAACTATTATGGAGATGAAGCTCCCGACACACTGGACCTTCTCTGGAGACTATGGCTTGGCAAAGGGGAAACAGTAATTTCCAGAAAAGCCGGTTCAAGGATATGGGCTGGCGCCGGCTGGACCGGGCAACCCCTGCTATACCACAAAGACACGACGCTTTTTCTGGTACAGGGGGCTTATGATCATCATCTGAAAAAGATTGATACGCAGACACACCGGGTCGTATGGGAATATTCTTTTGATGATGTCGTAAAAGGCACCGGAACACTTTGGATACAAAAAAAAGACAGTAGTGAAGCGCTTATTGTCTTTCAGGGCAGCCGGCTGGGGGTTGGAAACTATCTTGATTCTCCGCATATTCCCAGTTTCAGGGCAATCTCGCTAACACAAGAGAAGGAACTCTGGCGACTGGACAGCAAATGGACACAAAGTTACAGCAGGGATGTTGACGGATCCCCGTTGATTATCGACGATACATTGTATATCGGTCTGGAAAATTCACTTTTTACGGTAATCAACCCCGATCCGGAAGCTGCCGAAGTAAAAGACAGCATGCTGCAACCCGAAATCATTCAGGAAACCAAATTATATACCCGAAAGGATGTAAAGGATCACAAATACAATGTTGTAACGGAATCTTCTCCTTCCCGGTTGGGTAATATGATTTTCATAACCTCAGGCTCAGGACACGTATTTCGGTACAACCTGAAAAGCAGGAAAATTGACTGGAACTTTTATATTGGTTCTGATATTGACGGTTCACCGGTAATTACCCGTGATAGTTGTATATTGGTATCGATTGAAAAGCAATATATTCGGGGACCGGGCGGGGTATTCAAGCTTGACCCCCGCAAACCGGAAAAAGAAGCGGTGATATGGTTCTTCCCAACCGATACCTCCAAGATAGACAGCTGGGAAGGTGGTGTGATTGGTTCCTGCGGAATCAATGACCACTACATAGATTCAACGGAAACCGCCCTTGCCGCCTTTACCGGCCTTGACGGATACCTGTATCTTGTTGCCCATGAAAAAAAGGATATGGAGAGACGGGTTATCGGTCCTGACAGCACTACTTTTTTCCCGGCTCCCAGGATGGTAATAAAAAAATATATCGGGCCTTCCATTTCAACCCCGCTGATTGTCGGAAACAAGCTGATTGTTGCCGGATATAACGGAATACGATTGTTCAGGATCATGCATAACGGTGAAGACTATTCACTTAAGCCGTTGGGCAGATACAATGCTCCTTTTGAAGCGACACCAGTGGTATGGGGAAAGAAAATTTTTATTGCCAGCAGAGACGGTTATCTCTATTGTTTTGGAAAACAGTTAAAATCCCCTTGACACTTAAAGTATTTTTCATATATTAGTAATCTTAAAATCTCAACAGGGTTTCGTGCCATACAAAGAGAAAAAAATAGAAAAACTCTATTATTCCATTGGGGAAGTAGCTAAAATGTTCCAGGTAAACACTTCCCTGATCCGATATTGGGAAAAGGAATTTGATATTATCCGGCCCAAGAAAAACAAGAAGGGGAACCGGCTGTTCACACCCGGGGACATTGAAAATTTCCACATTATATACCATCTCGTAAAAGAGCGGGGCATGACACTGAAAGGTGCCAAGAAGAAGCTGCGGGAAAACCGGGAAGATACAGAGCATAATTTTGAGATTATTAAGATTTTGAAAGAAATCCGTGAAATGTTGCTGGAAATCAGGGATCAGATGCCTTAGTTTCATTGTTTTAACATTACCGAATCGTTATGAAAATCAAACTTGCAGACGTCGTCGGCGAACTTAACCGTTTTGCCCCTCCGGCTTATCAGGAAGATTATGATAATTCGGGATTAATTGTCGGAGACCCGGCAATGGAAGTTTCCGGGATATTACTCAGCACAGATACTACCGAAGCAGTAGTACACGAAGCCATCGGAAAGGGAGCTAACCTGATTGTATCACACCATCCCCTGATCTTTCAGGGATTGAAAAAAATCACCGGTAGAAACTACGTTGAGCGAACAGTATTACTGGCCATCCGGAATGGTATTGCTTTATATGCAGGACACACTAACTTTGATTCAATTTACGGAGGGGTAAACCACCAAATTGCCGAAAAGCTGGGCCTGACAAAAACTTCGATCCTGGTTCCGAAAACAGGAGCATTAAAAAAGCTCGTCACATTTGTTCCCCAGTCACATGCCGACGTGGTTCGTATGGCCATTTTCAATGCCGGAGCAGGCAGTATCGGAGCCTATGATCAGTGTAGTTATAATGTTTCCGGACGGGGATCATTCCGTGGCGGAGAACAGACGCATCCCTTTACGGGATCTCCCGGAAAGTTACACTTTGAAGAAGAAATCCGTATTGAAACCATCTTCCCGGATTTATACAGGGAACAAATTATTCAGGCCCTTCTGGAAGCACATCCATACGAAGAAGCAGCTTATGATATTTATCCGCTTGAAAACAGTTACCCCAAAATTGGCATGGGATTGACCGGGTATCTCGAAAAACCCGTTAATGAGGAAACATTTTTGAAAGATTTGAAAAAAACATTTGCTGCCGGATGTATCCGTCATACACCTCTTCTGGGCAAACCCGTCAGGAAAGTAGCTGTCTGCGGAGGATCAGGCAGTATGCTATTACCGGATGCCATTCGTTTGAAGGCAGATATTTTTATCAGTGCTGATTTTAAATATCACCAGTTTTTTAATGCAGACGGCCGTATTGTAATTGCAGATATCGGACACTATGAAAGTGAACAATTTACAAAAGAAATTTTTTATAAAATATTAACGGGAAAATTCCCTAAATTTGCAGTTCATTTTTCCGAAATAAATACCAATCCGATAAAATACTTTTAACAATGACGACGAAGACTGCCAAAGCCAAAGAAAATAAAAAAGAGCTGACTATCGAAGAACGCCTTAAGCTTTTATATAAACTCCAACAGGTAGATTCCGAGATTGATAACATTAAAATTCTTCGGGGAGAATTACCGCTGGAAGTACAGGATCTTGAAGATGAAGTTGCCGGTCTGGAAACAAGAATCAGTAAGGCCGAAGATGAAGTCAAAAACCTTGAAAATGACATTACGGCAAAGAAAAACGAAATTAAAGAAGCTGAAGGACTGATTAAGAAGTATGAAGCCCAGCAAATGAATGTCCGTAATAACAGGGAATTTGATTCTTTGTCCAAAGAAATTGAATATCAGAACCTGGAGATTGAGTTATGTAATAAAAAGATTAAGGAACTTGCGATTTCTATTGAAGAAAAAAATGAAACCGTTGCAAAATCCCGACAACTTCTTGAGGAAAGGGCTTCTGATCTGAAGAATAAAAAAGAAGAGCTTGATTCTATCATTGGCGAAACCCAAAAAGAAGAAGAAAAACTCAATGACCATTCAAAAGAGATTGAGTTACAGATCGAACCCAGACTTCTTACCGCATATAAGCGAATCAGAGCAAATGCAAGAAACGGCCTTGCTGTGGTTACGGTACAGCGAGGAGCTTGTGGCGGATGTTTTAACAAAATTCCCCCGCAAAGGCAACTTGATATTAAAACACATAAGAAAATCATCGTCTGTGAATACTGTGGGCGTATCCTGGTAGATGATGAAATCTTAAAAGACATAAGCGATAATTAATTTAGAAGTTATTAAAAAGCCCGCAAGATGCGGGTTTTTTTTTATCCCTGCCTGCAACTTTCTTCGCAACCATTGGCATTGTTTTATACATAATTAGCAAATGACGACTATATTTACTACAAAATTTCTATTTTTCGAAGAAATTATTACTTTCGTATTATTCAATTATTAATAATAATGCTAAAAAGAACCCTTTCATTTATTTTCATATTTTGTATGATACAAGCTGGTTGGGCACAAACCTATACGAAAGTTGATATCAAGCAAAAATTTGTGGAAGGAAATTCTTTCTTTTTATTTGAGGAATATCTCGACGCACTTCCTTATTATTTGGATCTGATTAAAATCTATCCGGACAACGATAATCTAAATTACAGAATCGGTATATGTTACCTGAATATTCCGGGTGAAAAAGATAAGGCAATATCCTACCTTGAAAAAGCATCAAAAAATATCAATCCCAAATACCGCGAGAACTCGATCAGGGAAAAAGGCGCCCCGATGGATGTGTTTTTTTACCTGGGAAATGCTTATCGCGTCAATAACCAGCTGGACAAAGCCCTTGAAATGTACCGGTATTTCATAGATCATATGAACACCAAAGTTTATAAGGAGAAAGTTATTGATATGCAAATTCAGGCGTGTCTGAATGCCAAAAAATTACAGGAACATCCGTTATATCTTTCGAGAAAGAACATGGGCAATATCATAAATTCACGACGATCAGATTATGGCCCTATTATATCCGGAGATGAAAAGAGTCTTGCTTTCATGCGCAAACTTGCGTTTTACGATGCTGTATTCTTTTCACAAAATATCAACGGGCAGTGGACACCGCCTATAAACCTCACGCCCCAGTTGGGTGTTGACCAGGATTTTTATACTTCTTCCTTTTCATACGACGGAAAGATCATGTACCTGTATAAAAATGACGAGTATGACGGGAATATATACATCAGCCGGTTTGTTGACGGACAGTGGACCCGTGTGATCCGTCTGAATGACAATATCAACACAAAATACTGGGAATCGCATGCATCGGTAACCAAAGACGGGCAGAAACTTTATTTCACCAGTAATCGCAAGGGTGGGTATGGAGGATTGGATATTTACCAGTCTGTACTTGATTCCACCGGAAACTGGGGACCAGCTGAAAATCTCGGGCCGATTATCAATACGGAATATAATGAAGAGACTCCATTTATTACGGTTGACGGAACCACCTTGTTTTTCAGCTCGTACGGACATTTTAATATGGGGGGATATGATATCTTCTATTCCAACCTGCTAAGTAACGGGGAATGGTCAGTTCCTGTAAATATGGGTTATCCGATCAACACGACCGATGATGATATTTTCTACCAACCTATCGGTGAAGGATATTATGCACTTTACTCTATGTTCTCCAAGGAGGGTTTTGGTGACATGGATATTTTCAGATTGGAAATTTTTTCGGCAGAACATCCCAGAAAATTTCTCATCAAAGGCATGGTTTCCGTAAATAATGTACCTATCAAAATAAATGAAGACATTTTTATCAATCTTCTGAGCAAAAACTTTGAAGACACCATCAAAAGTGTAAATCCGGATACTGCGGGAAAATACCAGTTTGAAACTTTTGCCGGAGATTATAATCTGACCGTTACGGGTGAGGGGTTCGTGTCCTATACTAAGCCTTTATCACTACCCAACAGCCTGAACAAGGAAGAGATAGATATTCCTCCCACCACACTCTCACTTTCTGATCTCACAGCTGAACTGGAAGTTCCGGATACTGTTTATAATACAATTGCCGGTGACACTGTAAATCTCCTGCTGAATACCGAAAAGGGATCATGGCTGACCATAAGGATCTATCAGGATTCCGTTTTACTTGATTCTATCCGGTATTTTGTCACTGATGACTCATTGATGTTCCCGATTTTACCACCTACCGGAGCCAGTAAGGTATTACTAACCCTTCAGGATAAATTCGGGAATCTGACTACCAAAGATCTTTATCTGAATGTTACTGCTCCCCCACCCCCTGTACCCATAGCGGAAGTTAAAGAGCACGAATTGAGAAAACCCGTTATGACACCTGCACAGCTGCAGAAGTTACAGGATTTCCTGGATATACTGAAACATTACTCATCAGGGGATTTATATAAAGAAATAGAGAAAATAGATCCGGTAGAGATGAATCTTACCGATCAATATGCGGTAATTAATTTTCTGAAAAGGAAAGCCGAGGTTTCTGATTACACACCCGATGACGTAGACCAGTTGTTGGTCGTTTCTGCAACGCGTAAAGCCGGTGAAGTTGAGGACATATATAGCACGTTGGTAGATAGGGCAACAGGGAATCTGCAATTACTTCTTAAGAACATTGACCTTGAAAAAGAAAATATACATACACCGGAACGCCTTTTTAGTTATCTGGAACAGGCAGCCGATTCAGGGATTATCGATAGCTCGAGTGTGAAGGATGTTGTTGTAAAAATGGCTACTGAGGAAGATCCCAACCTGCCAAAGATTTACAAACATCTCTCAAAATTCTCTGAGGGTCAGATCAAAACAGCTATTGAAAATATTTCACCCGAACAGAATGAAATTTATTCTGCCTGGGAACTCAGCGATTATCTCCTTGATAAATCTTCCGTACTGGGTTACACACCGAAAGATCTTATTTACCTTTTTGCTCAGATCTCAACAAACGGGAACCCGGATCTGAAGGATTTTCTTAAAAAGCTAAAAGACAAAGCTTCCGATCCTTTGCTTTCCATTCTCGACAATCTGGATATCAAGAAGCAAAAGATTCGCAGCATCCAGGATTTAATGGATTATCTCATGGTTCTGGTAAAAACCGGACAACTGGATAATCAGGATATCTTAAAAGCCATGATGCGGATCATTCTTTCGTCTGATATTAATGAAGAACAAGTGCGTAAACTCATATCCAAAAACAAAATAATATCCAGACCTGGGAGAAATACCATCTTCTGGATCATACCAATTATTATTGCCGGAATGATTGTCTGGGTTGTTATCGTCCGCCGAAAGAAAAAACGGCAAAAGGAATAGTCGTTTTAAGCTTCTCATTTCCTCTATAAATCCTTATATCACACTGTCTGGGAATAAAAGATTTTTAAGTGAATGTTATCAATTTACAGATTTATTGCTAAATTTGTTAAAATCCTTCAAAAGCTTTGCCCCATGAAGAGCATTTTATCTATCGCCACTTTGTTATTCTTTTTCTTACCCGGCTTTTCACAATACACAAAAGAGATTAAAGCCGCTTTTCAGGACGGAGAGTATTTTCTGGCATATCAGGCCTATCAAGATGCCCTGTCCGGCTATCAGAAGGTCTATAAAGTTGATCCTGACAATGCAAATATCAATTACAGGATCGGTATTTGTTATTTAAATATCCCCGGCCAAAAAGCCAAAGCCATCCCTTATCTCGAAAAAGCAACAGGTGATATTACCGGAAATTACAAGGAAGGAAGTCTGAAAGAGCGTAAGGCGCCTTATGATACTTATTTCTTTCTGGGCAATGCTTATCATTTACAATATAATTTTAATAAAGCAAAAGAAAATTACGAAAAATACTTAAATCTGTTGGATCCTGTTGACTCGGTTAACCGCAAATTTGTATCTCAACAGATCACTGATGTGAAAAACGCCCCCGAACTTATAAAGCATCCTGTTTATTACCGGGCAACCGATGCCGGTAATTTGATCAATACTACAGGTGCTGATTTTGATCCGGTAGTATCGGCAGATGAAAGCGTCATGGTATACGTTACCAGCCTGAAGTTTTATGATGCCCTGTTTTTTGTAAAAAAGGGTCCCAATAGCTGGGGACGACCCGTTAACATTACACCACAGGTACAATCGGACGGAGACCTGTACCCGACAGCCCTGTCTCCTGACGGAAAAACATTACTCATGTCACGCAATGATAAATTTAATAGTGATATATGGGTTAGTTACTATAAAAAAAATGCATGGACCATAGCCGTGAAGCTGGGTAAAAATATCAATACAAAATTCTGGGAGTCCAGCGCATCTTTTTCTCCCGATGGAAAGACCCTCTATTTTACGAGTAACAGGAATGAAAGTCTGGGAGGGCTGGACATTTTCACTTCACAATGGGATGAGAATACGAAAGAATGGGGCCCTGCGGTAAATCTTGGTCCTGTAATTAATTCTTCATTTAATGAAGAGACACCTTTTCTATGTGCGGATGGGAAAACACTCTTTTTCAGTTCGCAGGGATTTAATAATATGGGGGGGTTCGATATTTTCTATTCTACACTTCAGGACAACGGGACCTGGTCTAAACCTGTAAATATGGGATACCCGATTAATACCACAGATGATGATCTGGGTTATGTACCGGTAAAAAACGGAGAATTCGGGTATTACGCTATGTATGACCCGGATCTGGGTCTGGGGGATAAAGATATATACAAACTTGAGGTCTATTCAGATAAAAATCCCAGGCCTGTAATAATTAGCGGAAAAATTACATTAAAGGATTTGCCCTCAGGCTATTCCGGAACCATAAAGGTATCCGTTATTGATAAGAATAACGGAACAGAGATATCTTCAGCTTCCGTCCAACCTGATAATGGGACATATCAACTTACCATCCGGAAAACAGGACCTTTTGATATTCGTGTTACCGGCGATCATTACACCCCTGCTGTCCAGACGATTACCATACCTCAAGACTATTCATTAGGATCACTGGAGACAAACGCCACACTTTTACCTGAAAAACCAGTTGTTCAAACTGTTTGGTTACCAACCATATTCTTTGATTTTGATAAATCATTGATTCGTAAGGCAGAACATCCGAAAGTTAAAGAGCTTGTAAGAATTATGAATGAGCATCCTGATCTTTCTATTGAACTATTAGGATACACGGATGCCAAAGGAAGTACAGCCTACAACAAGCGCCTTGCTCTGCGGCGTGCCCGGGAGGTCCGGAAAGCATTGCTTAATGCAGGGATAGATGCTTCACGGGTAAAAGTTACGGGTGTGGGTGAAAAAGATTTTGTTGCTATTAATAACTGGCCTGATGGAAAAGATTGCCCTGAAGGAAGAACCTATAATCGCAGGGTCAGTGTTAAAGCGACCAATGCTTCCGGTGATTATATCAAACCCGAACAGATACAGGTCCCGGACCAATTAAAAATTAAATAACCGTTTTCAAAACAAACAGTCGTTTAATCCTTCGAACTGAGACGATGGTCATGGGAAAACGTTTACTCACGGGTTTAATATTTACGTTGATAACAACGTTCGTTTCAGGGCAGAAAGCTTTTGATGCAGAAAAAACATTTTTTAACGCAGACTTCAACAGTACATACCAACGTTACGAAAAAGCACTCGATTTATATCTTAAACTTTTTCATAACGGGTACCAAAATAATAATATCAGGTACCGTATTGGCAAAACCTATCTGCACATCCCCGGCCTGAAAACCGAGGCCATTCCCTGGCTTGAACAAGCCGTAGAAAAAGTCTCCGCCAAATATAAACCTCAATCATTTAAAGAAACCAAGGCTCCTGTTGAAGCCTGGTTGTTGCTGGGTCAGACATATCAGATCAACAACGAACTGGAGAAGGCCAGGAATGCATACCTGCAGTACAAAAGACTACTGATCAGGATACACGAAGATACCGATAAGGCTGACCGGTTTATTGCCAGTTGTGATACGGCTGAGAAAATGTTGTCAAAACCACGGGATACGGAAATTTCACAACCCGAATTTTTGAAAGTTACGGATATGAACTATAATGCAACCGTATCCGCAGATGGTAAAAGAATGGTTTTTATGAGTGATACACGCTATTATCATGCCATTTATTTTACCGAATATATCAACGGGCATTGGGCCAGTCCCAGAAACATTACCATGGAAGTGGAATCAAACGGTAATTACCGTGTGAGTTCCCTGACAGCAGATGGGGCAACATTGTTACTTTCGGCTCCTGCAGGAAACAATGGTGAAGATATTTTCATCAGCAAATTTATCCGGAACCGTTGGTCGGCTGCAAAACCGTTCAGCAGGAAGATAAACAGTTTCCATAATGAAGTCTACGCATTTCTCTCGGCTGATCAGAAACTGTTACTTTTTGTTAGTGACAGACCCGGGGGAACCGGCGGTTTGGATATCTATGAAGCCCGGAAATCAGTGGATGGAACATGGGAAAACATCCTCAATCTGGGGACTCCTGTCAATACACCCTACGACGAGAACACCCCGTATCTTACCCGAAATGGGAAAAGAATCTATTTCAGCTCAAACGGTCATCCGGGGATGGGCGGATATGATGTTTTTATTTCAGACCTCACTTCAGGCCAATGGGGTAATCCAAGAAATATGGGATATCCGCCGAATTCAACCGATGATGATCTTTATTTTTCTCCGGTTGAAGATGCATCTACAGGTTATATGGCTGTTTTTGACCATCAGGAAAAGAAAAAAGCAGAGATCACGGCATTTGAATTCTTTTCGGAAAACCATCCGCATACTTATGCTGTTACGGGAAAAATAAAGATACAACCAGGGGCACTACCGGATGAGAAAGCAGTAATCAAAGTTACGGATGCCACTCATCCGGATCAGATAATAAAACTTAAAGAAATTCCGCTATCCGGGAATTTTGCACTGCATTTACCTGAAGGAAGCTATCTGTTAGAACTTTCTTCTCCCTATTTGCAGACTTTTACGAAACCGTTTGTAGTGAAACCTGATACCCAAGTAAATATTCTTGAGGTAAGCCCGGTACTCGCCCGAGTTCCTGAAAAAATCCAGGTAAAATACCGGATATCGACGATCTATTTTGATTTTAATAAGGCTACACTAAATCCGGATGCGGTCAAAACGCTCAGGATTCTTAAGACTGCTATGGATTCTTTACCCGGTTTGGTCGTAACCATTACAGGACATACGGATGCTATTGGCCGCATAGCTTATAACCAGGGATTGTCAGAACGGCGTGCTGATGCTGTAGCCAACTACTTAACGAAATCAGGCATATCGCCTGCGAGACTCCGGATTAAAGGATTCGGGGAAACACAACCCATTGCTATCAATCATTGGCCGGATGGACGGGATTGTCCGGAAGGCAGACAATTTAACCGGCGTGTTAGCTTTAGTGCTGAAGAGGCAGACACCTCATCCATCGAATTTATACTACCTGATGTACCTGTTAAAATAAGCATCTCCGGAAATTAAACCGAAAAGTTTCTGACCGGAAAATATTTTGCAGTTGTGTTTTTTAGGATTTCTTCCTATATTTCAGACTGAAACTTTCGTTTTTTATACAATACCGTGTCAATGAAACTAACAAAATATATCCTTTTAAGCCTGTTAATTTTAACCTTTTCATCCTCATTTTCCCAACAAGCTTCGTCACCGGAATCCCTCCTCAACGATGGAGATTTTTTCTTTTTTGCAGAAGATTATCAGGAGGCATTATACAATTATTTAAAACTTGAAAATACGGTTTATGCCAATGCCAATCTTTGGTACAAAACAGGTGTTTGCTATCTTCATATTCCGGGAGAGGAGGCCAAGGCGATTCCATACCTTAAAAAAGCGGTAAAAGATATGACAGACAAATATAAAAAACGTTCCACAAAAGAAACCAAAGCTCCCGAATACGCACTGTTTTACCTGGGGAACGCTTACAGAATAAACAATCAACTGGACAAAGCACTGGAAATCTATCAACAATTCAAGGATTTGCCCAATTTTGAAGACCGGTTTAATGTAAACATTGTGGATAATGAAATCAGTGCCTGCGAAAAAGCAAAAATCATACAGGACAACCCAATAAAAACAGAAGATATCAATATCGGAGAGCCGATAAATACAGGTGCTGATAATTATTTGCCGGTCGTTTCCCGCGATGAATCGATGCTTGCCTATATGACAGCACTGAAATTCTATAATGCTATTTTTGTCACAAAGAAAGAGGAAGGTGTTTGGACCCCTCCCATGAATATTACACCCCAAATAGGTTCTGACGGTGATACTTATCCGACATATATATCCAATGACAAAACAAAGATTTACTTGATAAATGGCACGGGAAATAACAGGGATGTATACATATCCACCTTAAAGGATGGATTCTGGACTGCAATGGAGCCACTCAATGATAATATCAATTCTCCGCGTGCAGAAGCTCATGCAAGTCTGTCTCCGGATGAGAAGATGCTTTACTTTTCCAGTAACCGTCGTGGTGGCATTGGAGAACTGGATATTTATGTATCTGAAAAGCAGGCATCAGGGAACTGGGGTCCGGCAGAAAACATAGGAAATACCATCAATACACCCTTTAATGAAGATGCGCCTTTCATAACTGACGATCAGTCCAGACTATTTTTTGTTTCCCAGGGGCATTATAATATGGGAGGATATGATATTTTTTATTCCGAGCAGGCCAATCACCAGTGGCAACCTCCGGTCAATGCCGGATTTCCATTGAATACTACCGGTGACAATTTTTATTTTCAACCGGTATTCAATGGTCAGGCCGGATATCTGTCTCGTATTTCTCCGGATGGTTTCGGAGGCAAGGATATTTACCGGATTGAGATTCTTCCTTCGGAAAAAATGGTTATCAGTACTTTTGAAGGGCTTGTTGAAATGTCAGGAAAACAGGTAAACTGGGATAATAATTTTGAAATTATTCTGAAAGATAAATATACGGGAAAACCGGTTATCAGAATTATATACGACCATATAAAGAAAGTTTTTAAATATTACTCGCTGACTGGCAACTATCAATTTGAATATCAGGAAAAATGAGGTATTTATACAAATTCAGGTACAAAATAAACCAAACGGTATTCATTGCCTTGTCACCTGGCAAGGTTTTATGGACCATATTATTCTTTTTACTTGTATCCGGTACCTCCCTGTATGCCCAGAAAGAAATGTTAAAAGAAATATTTACGGAAGCAGAATCACATTTTCTTTTTGGTGAATACACCCTTGCAAACCCGCTCTACCTGATGCTCAATGATAATCTCGAAGATAATGCCAACATACAATACAAGATCGGTGTTTGTTACTTAAATATTCCTCATGAAAAAGAAAAAGCCATTCCTTATCTTGAAGCGGCGGTAAAGAATGCCAGTTATGATGCACATGAAGAACTTTTTTCTGAAACCAGGGCTCCCCTGGACGCCTTTTTCTATCTTGGAAATGCCTATCGTATCAACAACCAGATCGATAAGGCGCTTAATACATATAAACAGCTTAAGAAATTATTAACAGATAAGAATAAAATGGTCAACGAAGATTTTATTGACCAGCAGATTGTGGCATGCAGGAATGCCTTAAAATTGATGAAAAAACCTGTTGGTATTAAAAAAACCAATCTTGGAAAAGTCATTAATCTTACCTCTATAAACATTCGTCCGGTTATTTCAGGCGATGGGAACACACTGGTTTTTACTGCCAAATTCGGTGAAGATAATATCGTCTATTATACACGTAAGGAATATGGCCAATGGTTACCCCCTTCAGACATTACGGATGAAATAGGTTCCGATCGGGATTGTTCGCCAACCGGGCTTAATTACGACGGGTCATTAATATTGTTGTATAAACTGGATCAGTTTGCCGGAAATATTTATGAGTCACGGTTGAATGGAGATCACTGGTCAAAGATCCAAAAACTAAATAAAAACATCAATACAAAATACTATGAATCCCATGCCAGTATTAGCAGGGATGAAAGTACGCTATATTTTACCAGTAACCGTGCCGGAGGTATTGGTGCTTTGGATATTTATATATCCAAAAAAACAGAAAAAGGAGATTGGGGCTCTGCAATCAATCTGGGACCGTCGGTAAACACCCAATATAATGAAGATTGTCCGTTTATCACGATGAATGACTCCTTCCTTTATTTCTCATCTGAGGGGCATTACAACATAGGCGGATACGATATCTTCAGGTCCAAGCATAAAGGCAGTGAATGGGGTGAGCCTGAAAATCTGGGTTATCCGTTAAATACAACAGATGACGACCTGTATTTCCAACCTTTTAATAACGGACAGTCAGGATATTATGCTTTCGAAAGCGGGTATAAGGAAATGGAAATATTCAGAATAGATTTCCTGGAAAGGCGCGTAAAACGTGTTTTTGAAACCAAAGGGCTTGTTACCATTCTTGATACAACCTATAACTGGCTGTCAAAGGTCAGGTTTGCCATGATTGATTCTATTAACAAAGATACCGTGGACATGGGTAAACCAAATTCAATATCCGGCTGGTATTATACAAGAAGCTATGCAGGTGTTTATAATCTGAATTTCTACGGTTCCGGAATACTGCCTCACCAAGAGGTTATCGAAATCCCGGAAGATGCTCCCAACGATGCTATCATTCGTAATGTAACGCTTGAAATAGACACGGCATATGTTCCTGAGAGAGTGGATACTGTCAAGATCGTTCATGTTATAGATACGACAAATTTCATCACGAACCTTGTGGTGATGGATCCGGATGCCGTTGATAAACAAGGGCGCGAGATACTCTATTATACTGTACAACTTATGGCCCTGCTAAATCCGGTGGATGTCAGTTATTTTAAAAACCTGGATAACGTTGAGATCCTTCATGGCAAAGATGCCTTCTATCGGTATACTTATGGCAGGTATCAAACCCTCGAAGAAGCGGAAGCCGAAAGACAAAGGATCCTTGGCATGGGTTATGCCGATGTATTCGTTAAGAAGGTGTACCGGGAATCGGAAGACAAACCCCAGAAATAGATAATGGGGGTGAACTTGATTTGTTTTGTTAACGCTATCGAAAAGTTATCATTCCTTTAAATGACATCGGTATCTGGTTTTAGTTTCAGGGGAAAACATGTTTTTCTCAGGCCTGTTGAGCCTGAAGACCTGGAAACATTATATGCATGGGAAAACGACCCTGAGATTTGGCATGTCAGCAATACCCTTACCCCTTTTTCCAAAGATGTTTTAAGGTCATATCTTTTAAATGCACATCGTGATATTCTGGAAACCCGGCAGTTCAGGTTCATAATTATTTTGCAAGAGATGGGCCTGGACCGTTCTTCATCAGAACAACCCGGTGTCCCTATCGGAACCATTGATTTATTTGATTACGACCCTCATCACTCACGTGCAGGTATCGGGATCCTGATTAAAGATCCTGATCAAAGGAGAAAAGGCTATGCCAGCGAAGCCCTGGAGATTCTTTGCAGATACGGTTTTGAAATCCTTTTATTACACCAACTTTATTGTAACATTACTTCAGGCAATGTAGCCAGTCTGAAACTTTTCCGGAATCACGGATTTGATATTGCCGGAACCAAAAGAGAATGGAATAAAACCGCCGGAGGATGGGAAGATGAGATTCTTTTGCAAAAAATTAACAGGGATCATTTGCCCAACTGATCATATTCCGGAATCTCCGAAAGGTAAGTGTAACTTTTATCCCGGTAATTGATTGTACAGCAATAATGTTTTTTCCCGTTGGTTACCAGCAGGAAAGGAACATGATAGCGTTGATTATAGGTTGCAATCTGTTCAAATACAGCCGTAGTAAGATGAATAGCGGGAGCCTTGCATTCTACCAGCATCAGCGGTTCTCCCTGTGATGAAGAGACCAGCAAATCACTGCGCAGCCGCATTTTGTTCCAATACATCTCTTTTTCAACCTGCATGAGTGTTTGCGGATAACTTTTATAACGTATCAGATAAAAAATGATATGCTGCCGAACCCACTCTTCAGGTGTGAGTACCACCCATTTTTTACGTATCCTGTCAAAAACGTATGTTTTACCCTCCCGTTCTTTAAGTTTAAGGTCTGCCGGAGGGAGATTTAATTTTTCCATCAAAGCTTTGGATTTTCGTATCTTCGCAAAAATAATCATTATCATTACCGGGAGGATAAGAAACGAATATTAAATTAACCAGATGAAAACAAAAGAAGAAATTGTAAGAGACTGGCTTCCACGCTACACCGGAAATCCATTAAATAAATTCGGAAAATTTATCCTGCTCACCAACTTTTTTCATTATGTCCGTTTATTTGCCGAATGGAATCATGTTCCTGTCGTCGGGCAGGATGCCAATATGCCTAATGCGACAGCAAAGGATATAACCATCATTGATTTTGGGATGGGGAGTCCAAATGCTGCCACGGTGATGGATCTTTTATCGGCCATTGAGCCACACGCTGTTTTGTTTCTTGGTAAATGCGGCGGACTCAAGAAGAAAAATAAACTGGGAGATCTTATCTTACCCATAGCAGCGATCCGTAGCGATGGGACTTCCGATGACTATCTCCCACCCGAAGTCCCTGCACTTCCGGCTTTTAGTTTGCAGCGGGCCGTATCAACAGCCATTACAGACCATGGCCGGGATTATTGGACAGGAACGATATACACTACAAACCGCAGAGTCTGGGAGTATGATGACCGGTTTAAGAAGTACCTGGTAAAAACCCGGGCAATGGCCATAGATATGGAAACCGCTACAATATTCACCGTTGGTTTTGCCAATGAAATTCCTTCGGGAGCATTACTGTTGGTTTCCGATCAACCTATGATTTCAACGGGGATCAAAACCCAGGAATCCGATAAATATGTTAATAACCAGTTTGTTTCAGACCATCTGGAAATCGGGATCAAAGCACTTCAGGAGTTGCATAATCAGGGAATATCCGTTAAACATTTGCGCTTTTAATTGCTCTTGCTGTCCATGAAGGGAACGCCATATAAAATACTTGAAGAAATAAAGCAGAAAAAATATCATCCGGTATATTTTCTTTACGGGGAAGAACCTTATTTTATCGATCAGGTTACCGAGGCTATGATTCAGAATGTGCTCACAGAAGAGGAAAAAGCTTTTAACCAGCACATTTTTTATGGTAAAGACACCACTGCATCAACCATTGCCGATACAGCCAGGCGGTTCCCCATGATGTCTGAACATCAGCTTGTAGTTGTAAAAGAGGCTCAGCAATTGCAGGAGTTGGACAGTCTGTCCGCTTACCTGGAAACTCCTCAACCTTCTACTATCCTGGTTATCTGTTATAAACATAAAAAACCGGATCGGCGGAAAAAGATATTTCAGCTGTTCGAGGAAAAATCGATGGCCATGGAGTCGCCCAAAATCAGGGAAAACCGCATTCCCGAATGGATCATGCGGTATTGTAAAGAAAAGGGAGTCGCCACCGATGTAAAATCCTCCACATTACTGGCTGAAAGTCTGGGTAATGACCTAGAAAAGATTGTCAATGAAATTGAGAAATTACTTCTTGTCCTCCCCCGGGAAAATCAAAGGATCACCCCCGATCTGATAGAAAAATATATTGGTTTCAGTAAGGAGTATAACCATTACGAACTTAACAATGCACTGTCTGACCGGGATGTTGTAAAAGCCAATCGGATCATTCAGTATTTTTGCCACAATCAGAATGCTTTTCCCATCCAGGTAACGCTGGGTTATCTTTACTTTTATTTCAGCAAATTGCTCATTTATCATGCCGTAAAAAAGAAATCCAATGATGAAATTGCCCGGCACCTGAAAGTACATCCTTTTTTTGTTACCGAATACCGGAAAGCTTCGGGATTTTATTCTGTGCATAAAATCGAAGAGGTCATCTCTGTCTTACGGGATATTGACCTGAAATCAAAAGGATTTGGCAGTATTTCAGCTACACCTTGTGATCTGCTTATAGAGCTTATCTATAAAATCATGCATTAATGACTTCAGCCACCCTTATTATTATCATTATAACCATCGGGATATCCGCGCTGGCATTCCGGGATCAGGAATGGATGAATAAACTTTTGCTCAATCCATACCGGACATACCACAAAAAGGAAATATGGAGAATACTAACACATGGCTTTGTGCATGCAAACTGGTGGCATTTGGGCATCAATATGTTTGTCCTTTACTCATTCGGATTATTTTGTGAAAGATATATGGAACAACTGGCCCAAAACCACTGGATCAAAATTCCAATGATGAATTATCTTATATTATATTTCGGGGGGATCATTGCAGCTTCGATCCCATCCGTAATTAAAAATAAAGACAACCCGTGGTATAACTCCGTTGGTGCTTCCGGGGGCGTTTCATCTGTGGTGTTTGCCTCTATTTTTTTCCAGCCCTTGCAACTGATCTATTTTTATTTCATCCCGATTCCCGGTATTTTATTTGGAATCCTATTTCTGGCCTACAGTCAATATATGTCACGAAAAGAAAGAGGAAATATCAATCATGATGCTCACTTTACAGGAGCAGTTTTCGGATTTCTATATCCTTTACTGATACAACCGCAGTTATTTCCGGTCTTTTTACATCAATTAAATATTTTTTGACAAGCCCGGGGCAGGGTCAGTTTAGGCCGGGATTCACAGGAAACCCTGACCACAATCTGAATTTTGCTCCCATAGAACGGAGAACCTCTTTCCAAATTTCCGGTTGATATCCGGACATGATCATTTCCGGCCGGATGTGGGTAGCCACCCAGGAATTCTCCGATATTTCACGTTCGAGTTGTCCCTGTCCCCAGCCTGCATAACCGACAAAAAATCTTATTTGCTCAGTACCGATGGTTCCCAAACTGATCATTTTCTTTATAGCATCATAATCGCCCCCCCAATAAATATTACGATACACCCGTTTACTGTCAGGGATTACCGGACCGAGTGTATGAATATAATGCAACGTATCGGTTGCAACGGGACCACCAAGGGATACGGTAAATTCGACATCGGGAAAATCATTGACCAGTTCATGAATGTGTGCTTTAATCGGTTTGTTAAGCACAAACCCAATGGTACCCTTTTCATTATGCTCAGCAAGAAAAACGATAGAACGGCGGAAGTTTTCATCAGGTAAAAAAGGTTCTGACACCAAAACCCTGCCGGCTTGGGGAATACGGTATTTTTTTTCGATGGAAAAAAGATCAAAATCCAGATTCATCATAAAACAGATTCTTGTCAATGGCATGAAACCGTTCCAAGGCATGAAGTTATAAAAAATCCAGTAAATACCGGATGCTTACAACCTGCGAATCTTTTCGGTTCTTTTGCCAGTCAGCCAAATAATCATTAGATTTGTACAATTATAAAACGTTTTACTACATGATGAAGTATGTTTGGTGGGTCTTAATCCTGCCGGCAGTCGTTCTGTCGTCCTGCACCTCGCAAAAACAGCTCATTTATTTGCAAAACTTAGATACCTCTACAGGGAAGAGGCCTGCAATGGTTACAACTTCTCCCGAATACCGCATCAGGATCAATGATATTCTATACATTCGAGTACTTAGTCTCGACCCGGAAATCAATCAGATGTACAATCCTCTGGCCACGTCCGGACAACAAAATCTTTACAACACCGAGCAAAGTTACTACATTTACGGGTATTCGGTGAATGATTCCGGGAAGGTAAGCGTTCCCTTTCTTGGAGAAATTGCCGTTGCCAACCTGACGCTCGAACAAGCACATGACACTTTGCAAAAACGTGTAAATCAGGTTTTGCGTAATGCTGATGTTATTGTAAAACTTATCAGTTTTAAGTATTCTGTGCTGGGTGAGGTTGCCAAACCCGGGATGTATACCAATTTTAACAACCAGTTAACCATTCTTGAGGCATTATCCAAGGCAGGAGACATCACCGAATTTGGAAACCGTAAAAGAGTATTGGTTTTACGCCCCGGGGAGAATGAACCCAGGATATACAGGATGGATCTCACAGGTACTGATTTTCTTGCATCCGAAGGATTCTTCCTGCAACCCAATGATATTGTTTATGTTGAACCGATCAAAAATAAATCATTCAGAATTAATATCCCTACCATCAGTGTATTTTTGTCCAGTATTTCTGCATTGATCCTGGTATTATCATTTGTCACAAAGTAGCCAGATGGAAAATAACGGAGACTATCCTTTCATTCAGGAAGAAACGATTGACATAAAGAAATTTCTTTTCAAAATTCTTTTTAACTGGTACTGGTTTGCCATAGCCCTGTTTATTTCACTCACGGCTGCATACCTGGTAAACCGCTATACCGAACCGATTTACAGTGTCTCGGCTTCTGTAATCGTCCGGGATGATGAAAAGGGCCGGGGACAACTTACCGGTTATGAGAATGTGATTGAGGGCATGGAGATTTTCAGAAGTAAAAAAAACATCTACAACGAGATGGGAATTCTCCAGTCCTATACTATGGCATACAAAACACTGTCCCAACTGAAAGATTTCGAAATTACTTATATTCTTGTAGGCCGTCGCGGTATTAAGGAAGCCAAACTTTACACCCGTTCGCCGTTCCTCGTGGATATGGATACTACCCATTACCAGACCAGGGGACACCGGGTGTATGTTAATATTTTATCCCCGAAAGAATACCGTCTTGAAATCAATGAAGGGATGAGTACTGATACGATACTGCATTTCGGCGACACGTTTACTAATGATTATTTTTCATTCCGCATTCATCTGCGTGATCCGGAAACATTCTCATTGAATGAAAATGCATCCAACAAATATTATTTTATTATTAATGACCTGAATGCACTCACCAATCTTTACAAAGGAAAATTATCCATTTCGGTCAACGATGAAAAGAAAGGTTCTATTCTGATATTAAGTATGCAGGGGTATGTTGCCGAACAGGAATGTGATTATCTGAACAAGCTGGTTGATGTATATATTAATTCCGGACTTGAAGAAAAAAACCGGATGGCCGAAAAAACCATTGTATTTATTGACACCCAGTTAAAAAGTATTGTTGACTCTCTGCATAAAGCTGAGTTAAACCTGCAGGATTTCAGGATAAAAAATAAGATTATTGATATCAGCAAAGAGGGAATGGATATTTATGAGAAGATGGGTAATTTTCAGTCGGACAAAGCACTGCTGGAAATCCAGAAGAATTATTACAACTATGTCCTGCAGTATTTGAACAAGCAAGTCAATGTAAGTGAACTTATCGCCCCTTCGGTAGCCGGCATAAATGATCCCGTACTCTTATCACTGATCAATCAGCTCATCTCATTGTATGAGCAGAAAAGCAATCTGCAATTCAGCACACAGCCGCAATCATCTTCCCTGGCACTTGTCAACCAGAAGATTTATGAGACACGGATGCTTTTGGCCGAGAATATCCGGAATCTGATTCATTCCACCGAACTGGGCCTCAACGACTACGAGGTCCGGATTGATTCTCTGAATAAAACCATTGCCAAGCTGCCTGCTAAAGAAAGGCAACTTATCGGTATTGAAAGGATGTTTAACCTGAACAACGAAATTTATACTTATCTTCTTAAGAAACGGGCGGAAGCCGGGATTGCAAAAGCTTCGAATGTTGCCGATAACCGTCCCCTGGATGCAGCCCGCCCTGAAAATGCGGCAAAGATTACTCCGAAGAACTCTCTAAACTATATGATTGCGCTGGTTTTAGGATTTCTGATCCCCCTTGTATTTATCCTCATTTTCGAATACTTTAACAATAAAATTGTTGACAAAAAAGATATTGAAACCAAAACAAAGGCACCATTACTTGGCTCTATCGGGCATAATAATACCGATGCCAACATACCTGTCCTTGAGCATCCCAAATCGGCATTGGCAGAATCTTTCCGCGCCCTGCGTACCAATGCCCAGTATAAACTCACTGATGAAACTCAAAAAGTAATTTCCGTAACATCCACGATCAGTGGGGAAGGAAAAACTTTCATCGCCGAGAATCTTGCCGTTATCACCTCGATGTCCGGGAAAAAGACCCTTCTGGTAGGGTTTGACCTGCGGAAGCCAAAAATCCACAGAGATTTCCGTCTGAATAATGATGCCGGTATCAGCACTTATCTTGTAAACCAGAATCAATTCGAAGATATTATTCATTCCACTAATATTGAAAACCTTTTTGTGGCCCCATCCGGACCGGTTCCACCGAATCCTGCCGAATTACTCGAAAGCAAAAATGTTGCTTCTTTCTTTGAGCAGGCCCGGAAAGATTTTGATGTCATTATTCTTGATACCCCTCCCCTGGCTATAGTCACGGATGCATTGCTGCTTGAACCGTTTACCAACCTGATCCTCTTTGTTATCAGGCAAAATTATTCGCATAAGAATGTGATTCAATTTATTGAAGAACTGTATGAAAGAAGGGAACTGAAAAAATTATCACTGCTTGTTAATGACATCAAACTTTCCAGTTATTATGGTTACAGCTTCGGGTATGGTTATGGCTATGGTTATGGGTATGGATACGGATATGGATATGGATACACCTATGGTGAGGGTTATTACGAGGAAGACCGTAATACAGTGCCTTTCCTGCGGAAAGTTGTCTATTTTCTTTTCCACAAGTAACGTTTCGGTAAAGTATAAACCTTTCAATATCAAAGAATGATGTCTGATATACCGGAAGTGCACTTAAATTAATCTTCAAAATCATTACCTTCGTCGATCGTCACCAAGTAGATGCCAGCGGATGCAGCAAGGAAAGAAATATCCCACCCTTTTTCAGGCCTTAATTCCACTGGTTTTTTTAATTGCTTTTCTTTTCCTGAATGTAAAATTCTTTGAAGATACGCTTTCCGGCGCAAATCAGATGGCTCTTTTGTTGGCCGCATCTATTGCCGGGATTATTGCTGCCTGGATTGGGATCTCCTGGAAGGAAATCCAGGATAGCATCGTACGTAGCATTGGATCTGCCATGCCTTCCATTCTGATTCTTTTCCTGATCGGGGCACTGGCAGGTACGTGGATGATCAGTGGGGTAGTACCTATACTCATATATTATGGATTGGAGATACTAAATCCAAAGATTTTCCTTTTTGCTGCCATTACCATCTCTGCGATCGTATCCCTGGCTACCGGAAGTTCATGGTCTACCATTGCCACCATAGGCATTGCCCTTATGGGTATCGGACGAACTCTGGGCATCCATGACGGATTGGTTGCAGGCGCTATTATTTCAGGAGCATATTTCGGTGACAAAATGTCTCCGCTATCGGATACTACAAATCTTGCCCCTGCTATGGCAGGTACGGATATCTTTACCCACATACGGTATATGGTGATTACTACCACACCGTCCATGCTTATTGCCATGCTCATCTTCCTGATCATCGGATTCACATTTCATTTTCCCACCAATCATGCTGACATTGCAGATGTCATGAATGCCCTGAACAATACTTTCCACCTTTCCCCCATTCTATTGATTGTCCCGGTATTCCTCATTTATATTATTGTCAGGAAGGTTCCCCCGGTACCTTCGCTACTTGCCGCCACCTTAATTGGGGTGGTATTTGCCCTTATTTTTCAGCCTCAGGTGGTCAGAGAGGTTGCCGGTGTTACAGGTAATTTTGCCAAGATCAGTTGGATTGCCTCCATGAAAGCCATGTTCGGACCGGTTGAAATCAGCACCAGCAACCACGTAGTAAACGATCTCGTTGCTACGCGGGGGATGGCTGGTATGCTCAATACCATCTGGCTGATAATCTCTGCAATGATCTTTGGAGGAGTTATGGAGTCTGCAGGATTTCTCATGCGTATTACCCAAAGTATTCTGAAGTTTGTACACAACACCACCACTTTGATCGCCTCTACGGCGGCCACATGTGTTTTCTTCAACATTACCGCATCGGATCAATATATTTCCATCGTTGTTCCCGGAAGAATGTTTGCCAAAACCTACCGGGACAGAGGATATAAACCTGAATTATTGAGCCGTACCCTTGAAGATGCCGGAACGGTCACTTCCGTACTTATCCCCTGGAATACTGGTGGTGCAACACAATCTACCGTACTTGGTGTGCCTACGTTAACTTATTTACCATACTGCTTCTTTAACCTCATCAGTCCTTTCATGAGTGTATTTATTGCTTCTTTAAACTACAAGATCAGGCGATACAGCCCCGAAGAGATGAAGAAAATTCAGGAAATAAAATAAGAATTTTCAGGGACTATTTAATACAGCTTTGGGTATTTTTTCGGGTTAGCCTCATGCATCATTGCATAAACCGCATCAAAGACATCCTCAGCGTTTGGATTTGAGAAATAATCTCCATCGGTTGCGTAAGCCGGTCTGTGTTCCTTTGCTGCCAGTGTCCGTGGTTCAGTATCAAGATAATAATACACCTCCTCTTCTTCAACCACCTTCTGCATCATATAAGCTGTAGCACCGCCAGGGACATCTTCATCAAAGAATAATACCCGGTTGGTTTTCTTTACCGATTCAAGGATGGTATTATTCAGATCAAATGGGATCAGTGTTTGAATATCGATTAACTCGACCGATATATTAAACTCGGAAAGCTGCTCGATGGCATCCTCTGCAATGCGTACACAGGATCCATACGTAACCAGGGTCAGGTCAGTCCCCTCATGTAGAATCTCGGGTTGTCCCAGTGCCAGTTTAAATTCGCCGATATTGGCAGGCATCTTTTCCTTACGACGGTATCCGTTCAGCGGTTCAATCACAAGAGCAGCATCCTCTCCTTCAAGCAGTGTATTATAAAATCCGGCAGCCTGGGTCATGTTCCGCGGAACACATACATACATCCCCCTGATCGAATTAATCACCATACTCAGTGGTGACCCGGAATGCCAGATTCCTTCAAGACGATGTCCGCGTGTTCGGACAATCACCGGAGCGATCTGAGTACCACGTGTACGGTAGGTTGTTGTTGCCAGATCATCACTCATGGTTTGTAATGCATAAAGGAGATAATCAAAATACTGGATTTCAGTAAGCGGACGCATACCCCGGAGCGCAAGTCCTATCCCCTGTCCCATAATCGTAGTTTCACGAATACCCGTATCGGTAATTCGCAATTCCCCGTATTTTTTCTGCAATCCTTCCAGTGTCTGGTTAACGCCGCCAATCTTTCCCGTATCTTCACCAAAGGTTACCAGTAGAGGATACCTGGAAAACAGGTAATCAAAATTCCTATTTAATACCAGCCTGCCCGGAACTTCCTCAGCATCATCATTGTATTTCACCGGAACCGGTGTAACATTCAACACGGATGTTTGCGTCTCATTATAAACATGTGAATTATACCTTTCATGAGCATCTTCCATGTTTTTCTCAAGCCATGCCGTTAAATCCCGCTGCAATTGTTCACGTATGGGACAATCCGCACATACCCATCGTAATATTTTCCTCGCAGCACTAAAAACATCTTTACGGATGGGATACATGACCTTTTTTAATTCGGCAATGGTAATCCCCACCTTATCCATATGTTCACGCTTGCACATGCAAGACCGGTTGTCAATAATTTTGATCAGTGCATCACGTTGGGCTTTGATCGACTCTTGAAATGCTTTCCAGGCATTCTTACGGGCCTGTTTTGCTTCTTCCAGAGCATTCTTTTCAATTTTATACAGTTCCTCAGCTGCGGCAATTCCCGATTCGATCATCCACTCCCGCATCTTACTGATGGCGTCCGATTCTTCTTCCCATTTTAACCGTTCGGGTGATTTATACCGCTCATGCGAACCGCTGGTAGAATGGCCCAATGGCTGTGTCATCTCTTCAACATGGAAAATAACCGGAACCTGCTCTTCACGGCAAATGCGCACGCCTTCTTCATACATTTTACAAAGTCCCGGATAATCCCAGGCTTTTCCTTTATAAATGACATAACCGGGTTTATCCTTCGTACGCTCAAATCCCTTAAGTAATTCGGAAATACTCTCTTTGGTTGTCTGATATTTTTTTGGCACAGAAATGCCATATCCGTCATCCCAGATGGAAAGTGCCATCGGCACCTGCAATACACCGGCAGCATTGACAGTTTCCCAAAAATGACCTTCGGAAGTACTTGCATCACCGATAGTCCCGAAAGCGACCTCATTTCCCTGCAGCGACAGATGCTTAAAAGTATGCAGTTCTTTATTGTTTCTGAAGAGTTTTGAAGCCCAGGCAAGCCCAAGCAAACGGGACATCTGACCTGCCGTAGGAGATATATCTGCAGAGGAATTCTTTTGCCTGGTCAGATCACGCCATGATCCGTCCTTGTTGATATTCGGTGTGGAAAAGTGATTATTGAAAGACCTTCCGCCATTGCCGGTATTGTATTCTTTATCGGTATTGCCATAAAGCTGATGAAAAAAGTCTTCTGCAGAAAAAATTCCCGCTGCCATCATCCAGGTCTGATCACGGTAATACCCCGAGCGCCAGTCGCCGTTATGAAATTGCTTTGCCAGGGCAAGCTGGGCAACCTCTTTACCATCCCCGAAAATGCCGAATTTTGCTTTTCCTGTCAAAACTTCCTTACGTCCTATAATACTCAGATTCCGGCTTACATTGGCCAGTTTATAATCATCCAATACCTCTTTCTTAAATGCATCGAAAGAAATTTCACTTGCGGCAGTTGATGTTTCTTTTGCCATATTTTTCTTCTTAAATTTGAAACAAAATTAATAAGAATTAGTCTAAATAAAAAATAGGACAAGCCGATAACCTGTTTTCAGAGAGAAAGACTTCCCCGGCAGTATTTCGTATTTCCGTAATGTCCTCATATTCTCAAAACATCATCACAACCATTACTCAACCTTTAGATTTACCGATAGGACATTTTCTGAATTACCTCCCACCATGAGTGTATAATTTCCCGGAGGAGTTACCTTATTTCCTTTTGCATCCCTGATCGAAAGCATCTCTTTTTTAATCACAAAAGTTATGCTCTTTTTCTCTCCGGGTTTAAAACTGATTCTCCGGAATTCCCTCAGGGTTTTAACCGGCCTGGGATCAACAGATTCCGGGAATCCAACATAGAGCTGTACCACTTCATCTCCCGAATATTTCCCTTTATTGGTTATATCCACAGACAAATTAATTTTCTGGTCACTATGCAGGACTTCCCCGGAAACAATGATATTTTCATAGTGATACTGATTAAAACTCAATCCAAAACCAAACGGATATAATACATCACCCGTAAAATACCGGTACGTACGGCCTGCCATATCATAATCGGTAAACGGAGGCAGGTCATTTACCGATTTATAAAATGTAACCGGCAGTCTTCCTGCAGGATTATAATTTCCGAAAATTACATCGGCAACGGCCAATCCTCCTGATTGTCCGGGATACCATGTCTGGACTATGGCCGGCAGATGATCATTTTCCCAGTTCAGGGCAATGGCACTTCCACTGAAATTAACCAATACAACCGGTGTCCCGGTAGCATACAATTCATTCAGTAAATTTTCCTGCACTTCAGGCAATTTAAGCGAAGTACGGTCTCCACCTTTAAATCCCGGAAAGGGAACACGCATCTCTTCACCTTCAAGCCGGGGTGAAATGCCTCCTGCAAAAATCACCAGATCAGAAGAAGCGGCAAGTTGCAATGCATCCTTACGTGCATCTTTACCAGGCATGGTCCAGGCAAGTTCAATCATAGCCCCGCCTTTGTTCTGATAGTACTCGAGTGTTATTTGATATTTATGATCGCTTTCCAGCTTTACTTTTTTTCGGGTGGTTACCGGGCCATGGGGGGACCACAGGTCAATGATTTTCTCTCCGTCAAGATACAGGCGATAACCGTCATCACCTGTAACTCCCAGAATATACGTACCACTATTTGGAGGTGTCAGGGTTCCATTCCAGCGTACTGAGATCTCATGCCATGGAACTCCTTCAGGCATTTTCCCTTCCCCAAATTCAAAAGCTACGACCGAATCCTGACGTATCAGAACGGGACTCCCCTTCATTTCCATATTTTTAAAATAACTTCCCTGCAAACCCTGTTGACCGTCACTATTCAGATATCTGGCAGGTATGGGATCAAGAACACTATATTCTGCTACCAGGTCACAACCCGGTTCATAATCAACTTCAACACCTTTCGGTAGCCGCCGGATTATTCCGTCAAGCAAAGTCACCGGTTCGGCTGGTGTGCCATGATAATTCCCTACCAGAACATCCACATTTTTTGCATTGGGACCGATTACGGCAATCTTCTTCACCTTTCCGGAATTTACCGGTAAAAAATCATTCTCGTTTTTTAATAAAACCAATGATTCCCTTGCTGCCTGCAGAGCCAGTTCACGATGCTCAGGGTTGTTATTTTCACTGATGGGGATTGCAGACCATGGCACCATTTCAGGCGGATCAAACATACCAAGCCGAAACCTCGCAGTAAATAAACGTGTTACAGCCGTATCAATTTCCGCCTCCGTGATAAGCCCTTTTTCCACAGCCTCTGCAAGATGTTCGTATGTCCTTCCACAATTAAGATCACAGCCATTTTTCACACCCAGAGCAGCGGCAGCGGCGGGTGTTTGCACAATCTTATGACCCTTCCAGATATCCCGGATCGCCCCACAGTCAGAAACCACATATCCTTTAAACTTCCACTTGTTGCGTAAAATATCTCCAAGCAGTAACTCGTGTGCTGAGCAGGACTGTCCACGAAAACGGTTATACGCCCCCATGACAGAAAATGCTCCGGCATTAACAACAGCGGCTTCAAATGCCGGCAGATAAGTATTCCACAAATCTTCATCGGAAACATCTACATCAAAATGATGCCGGTCAGGTTCGGGGCCGCTGTGCACGGCAAAATGTTTTGGTGTGGCAATCACTTTGAAATATTTCGGATCGTCTCCCTGTAATCCACGGACAAATTCAACAGCCATCCTGCCCGTAAGGAAAGGGTCTTCGCCATAGGTTTCCTGCCCTCTTCCCCAGCGCGGATCACGAAAGATGTTAATATTCGGCGACCAGAAAGTAAGGCCTTTATAAATACCATGCTCTCCTTTGGATTGATAATCATTATACTTGGCCCTGGCTTCGGTTGAGATGACATCAGCCACCCGGTACATTAATGCAGTGTCCCAGGTTGCGGATAATCCGATGGCCTGGGGAAATACGGTTGCCACGCCGGCCCGGGCCACGCCATGCAGGCACTCATTCCACCAGTTATATTCCGGAATACCCAGGCTGTCAACGGCAGACGCACTGTTCATCATCTGGGAAATTTTTTCTTCCAGGGTCATACGCGATACCAGATCTGCAACCCGTTTGTTTACCGGAAGTTTCGGATTCAGATAAGGATAAGTTTGGTCCTGCCTGCACATAGTGGTAATGAAGACCAACGATAAAAAAAGAATCGCTTTTGTTTTCATAAATAAAGTATTTGGCATTTATTGTTTAATAATTATTTGGTTCCCTGAATAATCAAACTTATAAAAAAAACTCATAGTTTTAAACTTTTATAAAATCAAGTGATGCGAATGACGGTAAAAGAAATTGCAGCAAAGCTGGAAAAGGCAATCACTCCGCTGACTGCAGCCCTGATTTTCGACCTGGACGGAACCCTTGTCGATTCAAATCCTGCTCATCTGGCTGCCTGGAACAAAGCATGTTCCAAATATGGGATTTCTTATCCGAAAGAGAAGTTTTTCTATTTTGCAGGGCTTCCTTCTACCATAATTGCATCAGAGATCCTGAAATCATATCCTGATGCGATTAAGCACATAAATCCGGAAGATATAGCCGCTGTAAAAGAAGAAGCTTTCGAACATTACCAGCACAAAATCAAACCTATCGAACCTGTTCTGAAGATATTAAAAACATACAAACCAAGACTCCCTATAGCATTAGGGACAGGACGAATAAAGACATCAACGATGAGCACATTAAACACTCTGGAATTAACAACACTTTTTGATGTAATCGTAACCGCTGATGATGTCTGCGCATACAAACCGGCTCCTGACACTTTTTTGAAATGTGCTGAGCTTCTGGGAGCTGACCCGGTCCGATGTCTGGTATTTGAAGATGCGGAGAGAGGAGTTACCGCTGCCGAAAACGCAGGCATGCAAGTAGTAAATGTACGGACATGGCTTGGTCCGGAAAAACTGTAGTTTAAAACGGATCTCCGGTTTCTTGTTAATACCGGGGGATATTACCTTTAAAGTCATTTACATCAACAAGAGATAATGATGCTCCAAATGCATCATTTATCGCCTTGACAGCCAGAAAAGAAACATAGGCACTACCGCGCTGGTTGAAATGCAATCCGTCAAGAGAAAAAATACTGTTCAAACCCAGCCGTCCCGTAAGGGGAACGCCATCAAAATGATATTCCTCGGAACTGGAAGGTTTCCCCCAGCCATTGAGTTTTCCGGTTTCCGCAATATTGTGGATCGTTTCCCGAATATCAGCCACAGCAAGCCTGCCGGGATACATGGCAGCAACATCTTCTATGGCCTGGTTATATGCAACCACCCTGTTTTGCAATGTCCTTACCTGCGCCAGGTTCAGGTAATACTTTTCTTCAACGGGAACCAACCAGCCGTAGCCCTGCGTTATTTTGTCAACCGGAATATCCAGAAGTAATTTTTCCCCTTCTGCAAGATTCCTGATTTTCGGTAACGGTATACCGTCAGGGTAATAAGCATCCGGCAGGGAATAATCAGTAACAACCAGTGACTGCGGATACTGCGTATATCCATTATCATTAAATCCGATAAACGGACGCTGAGGGTTCCCTGAAGTCATATTATTGATCAGAACAGCATTATTAAAATCTGCATAAAATGTATTTGCCAGTCCGAGTTGTGATCCGGTAAGTTTCATAAAATCATATGAGTAGTAATAAAAAAAAGGCAAATCTTCAAATGAGGGCAAGGTAAATATTACTCCTTTGGCCTGTGGTTCAACAAGTAATGCAGATACCACCTCCTCAAGGGCAGTACGGTAAACCGCTACCGGTGTCAGATCATCCGGTCCAAAAAGCCGGGGGCTTGAGACCGGAATGCTATCCCCGGCACCACCTGAAACAGCATACCCCAATAAATCTGACATTCCCATCCAAAGCACAAAAGTTTCCGGATGATGTATCGCCACCTGGTCCAGCAGCGAAAATGTCCCCGGATTGGCTGCAATTCTCGGATAGTATATGTTATCCGGAACCGTTTGCCATCCAAACTGAAAACTTTTAAGAAAAGGGATGGATAAATCCGTTACCAACGTTTTATCTCCATTATAATCTTCAACCGGTTCGCCAGGCAAAACTGTAATTACCGGTTCCTGATCAATGGGTTCGGCATACACCAGGACATATTTCCCTTTGATATTACCACTGTCGGACACATAAAAATTATAGCCATTAACAGCGCCGATATCTGCCTGGACAAAAGCTTCCATTCCTGCATCTCCGAAAGTTCCGGCAAGAATAGCAGAAATGCCGTGTTGCTGACCTTCGC
Source organism: Chlorobiota bacterium (assembly GCA_013152085.1). Taxonomy (GTDB): domain Bacteria; phylum Bacteroidota; class Bacteroidia; order Bacteroidales; family VadinHA17; genus JAADHC01. Next base: position 7,634 of record JAADHC010000033.1, on the reverse strand, counting down.
TATACAAAGCTCCGTCCATAAATCCGGAAAGGTAATCATCCCCGACAAAGATGACCGATTTCAAAGACAAGTCGCCGGAATCAGCATTTTTTGCCGGTGCCGGAAACTCGTACCGGCAACCTGCAAGTAAAACTCCCGCCAACACGGTAATATAAAACCGGCGGGACAATCTAAAATATGAACTTATAAGATTCAAAAACATTCCTGATTGATCATATTGTTTCGTTACCTTCTTCATTGATATATCTTAGTCCGTTAAAATCGTCCGCCAAAGAAATCATCCACCCTGTAAGAGATGTAATAAAAAACGCCTACCTGTGTCCCGCCGAAAGTATTGGCATAGGGAATGTCAAAGAAATTTGTAATGCCGGCTTTCAGGAGTGACTTGGGTTTGGTGAAATTATAGGAAAACTGTACATCAAAAGTATTGATAGGTTCTACCCACCCATCTCCAAAAGAACTTTGCCAAAGAAAACGGCTTTGATACCGCCAATTAACCTTAAAACCCACATTTTTAAATCCCGGATTGTTTTCCATTTTATCGAGCCGGCGGTTAGCCAGCGAAAAATTCATTTTGAAGGGAGGGGTATTAAATCCCGGCACCAGCGGATCGGTAACATCACTGCGAATATCCGACCAGGTAAAATTTCCGGAAAGGATTGCCCCAACAGGTGTAATCCACTTCCATCCCGCGGAAAAACCCTGAATGGCAACAACAGACTGTGAGTTTGTATATATATAAAAAACATCCCTTGTAGAGGATGAATTTACCTGTTTGGCCGCCATGAACAGATCGGTTTCCGGACTGGTTCTCGGTTTCACTACCCGGATAAGTCCGATAAAATCCTTATACCGGCTATAATAGTAAGCGGCATCCAGGAAAAGGAATTTTCCAAACATGGTCTTGTACCCTGCTTCAAAGGAATATACCTGTTCTGGCCGGATTTCAGTAAGATCCTCTGCAGATACCCTTCCACTCTCCAGAACATCAAGATGTCTGATGACAGACTGGTCAGGGCTATACATCACATCCGGTGCATTCTGTTCGTTATATATCGAATCATTAAATGCCAGCACATTTTGCAGATAAAATGAATTCCCCGGGATATCATAATCCTGATAGATACCTTTCAGTCCTCCCAGCAATCTCGCCGTGGCCAGGTCCTGGTTGATAAACTGCTCCTTGGCGCTTGGATTCCGGTAACCCTTCATCGCCGAAAAACGGAAATTATGCTTCTTTTTCAAGGTATAAAGAGCGGAAAACCGCGGGGCAAAGTGCCCGGTAAAATGCTCACTCCGGTCATACCTGAGTGCACCTTCAAGATGCAGGGTTTTATTCAGCAGATCCCTGGTCATATTAACAAATCCGCCATACTCAAAATAATGGAGATGGTTGCCTGTTGTATCGGGAAAAATGGTCCCTTCGGAAATCAGGTCATAATAACGGTAATTCCCACCGATTTCTATATTGATCAACGGGATAATGTTTTTCAGGTCGTAACTGGCATCAATATGATATAACCCTGAATTATTGATCATTCCGGCACCTTCGGAAAAGTTGGTAATGGCAATGAACGCCTGCTTCTTCTTCTCAAATTCCGGGGTTCCCGGCATCAGGCGTCCCTGGTCTGCAAAGTAACGGGCTTCTTTATGATCCATGGGCCGTATTCCGTACCTCAGGTAATGGCCGAGATAAGCATTGCGATAATCACGAAACCACTTTTCATCACTTTTCCATGCACGGTTGAGATGGTAAGCCAGAAACCGGGAATCATAGGTTTGTCCGGTTGCCTGCTGGGTAGTATATCCACGCAGTAACAAGCGCTCCCCGTTAATTTCGGCTTTAGCCTGATAGATTTTAAAATCTGTCAGTGATATCCGGTTGTCTCCGGTGTAAGCCGTAGTAGCCGAAGCTGCCATACCAGCCAGAATAGCCGTAAGCTTAGGGGTGATTTTGTAATGGAGTGCCCCATTGAATTTCAGATTTTTCACTCGGTTATTGATGAGATATTTATCCCGGTATCCGGTACGGGCAACGATAATATCCTTACCATTCTCTCCTAAAGGCATGGTTTCTATTACCTCATCACCATACTTGTTTAACGCATCATGCCCGGGGTCGTATAACCAGTGTACACTTCCGGGTCGTATATTGGTAGTATCATCGGCATACCAGTCTTTCCCGGTCATAACTGCAGCATTCAGCTTTATGGCAAACCGGTCACCAAATACATGTGCCACACGTAACCCGGCATCTATCATCGGCTTTCCGATAAACTGAAAAGGATGGTCACTGCCGGCATGCACATCACTGACTCCGGGTTTTATGTAAAACCCGACGCCCGGATATTGAAACGGATCTTTACTTTTCATCAACAGAAGTCCGTTCAGGGCATTGCCCCCATACCGCGCATTCGCCGGTCCGGGGATAAATTCCATTTCATCGACATCCAATTCATTAAGACCTGCGATATTTCCAATGGCAAAATTCATTCCCGGAGCCTGATTATCCATACCGTCTACTACCTGTACAAACCGGATATTCTCTGTAGAATTGAATCCACGGGCATTGACCGTCATAAATTGCATGCTTTGCGTTGCCACATCCACCCCTTTTAAATTGGCCAGCGACTCATAATAATTGGCAGCCGGGGTTTCTTTAACGCTCAAAGCATCCAGCATTTCGATAGTCACTGCTTCGCGGATGGTTTTCTGCTCCACCTCCACTACGGGAGCGGTAACAACAACTTCCTTCCCCTGATATGTCTGGCTTGCCAGTCTGATACGTATACCTGATTTGGGATTATCCGATACCGTAAGTTCCCGGGATATATAACCGATCATTGAAAAACGAAGGGTGTAGGGCAGTGCCGAACGAAAACGTAAATGGAAATAACCACGTGCATCCGTACCTCCTCCTGTCTGTGTTTCTTTTACCAGTACATTAACACCGGCAAGAGGTTCATCAGTTTCCGCATCCAAAACCCTACCGGAAACTTCAATATTGACCTGTGCAAAAACAAACCCCGGAAAAAACATCCAAATTAAAATCAGAAAAAAATGTATTTTCTTACCCATATCCGGTTAATCATGTATTTTTATGAATCGCTAAAAATACATTTTATTTACAAAAATTATCGTGATATATTTTCCATTAATAATCATTTATTAGACCATGAACTTACCAACCCTGAAATATTCATATGGTAATTCAGATGACAAATTAAAAAATGAAGGAAAAATTCCCTGTTAGAATCATTTCAACCGCAGAGGGCTCACATACTTTATTCCGGCCGGATATACGGGAAGTGTATCATTCCCGCCATGGTGCTGTCAGGGAATCTATGCATGTGTTTATTCAGCAGGGCTATAAACAGTTGCAAAAAGATCCCGTCTATATTTTTGAAGCCGGGTTTGGAACAGGTCTCAACGCGCTTTTAACATGTATGGAAGCCATACATACCGAAATACATACGGTGTACGATGCTATCGAACTCTATCCGCTTGAATGGCAGTTGCTTAATAAACTAAATTATCCCGATATTCTAAATGATACCGGAAAGTTGTTTTACAAAATACACCAGGCTCCCTGGGATAAAGAGAGTGTGATTTCACCGTGGTTTGCCTTACGAAAAATTCAGGAAAACCTGCGAACCTTCTTACCGGACAGGAACTATGATCTGATCTATTTTGATGCTTTTGCTCCGGAAATTCAACCCGAAGTGTGGGATCCTCAAGTTTTTATAACCCTTGCCGGTAGTCTGAACCCCGGGGGAATTCTGGTGACCTACTCAGCTAAATCGAGCATACGTAAAGCGATGCAGTCAGCCGGACTGGTAACGGAATGCCTTCCGGGCCCGCCCGGAAAGAGGGAAATGACCAGGGCCAGAAAATCCTTATGATTATAATATGTATTTTATTATATATTATAATATGTATTTATATAATTCCGGCCTTTAATAGTCAAATACTTTAACGGGACGGTTATATTCAGGCGGGTATTGAGTTTCGTTCAGATTCGGAAAGTTAATATGTAATAAAAAAATAACAAAACCCGGACATTTCACATTTCCATGAAATAAATTATCTTCGCAATAAAAATATGCATACCATGAAGATAAAAACAGTGCTTATTATTATTCCGGTTGTTTTCCTGACTTTGGCATCCTGCAACCAACCGGTAGGAGAGAAAAAGCTAAAAACGCATATTGATACCATCAGCTATTGTATCGGTGTTGTCTACGGCGGGAATTTACACAGAGACGGATTTGATACTATCAATGCCGAACTTATAGGACAGGGCCTTAACGATTACGTAAATAAAGGGAAAACCCTGATTGACAAAGACAAAGCTAAAAAGATCCTGCTGGAACAATACCGCATAGTCAAAGAAAAAGAATTGCTTGATAAATACGGTGACAACAAAACTGATGGTGAAAAGTTTCTTGAAGAGAATGCGAAGCGTAAAGAGGTTACCGTTTTACCTTCGGGTTTGCAATACGAAATCCTTGAAACGGGCCATGGAGAACAACCCGACAGTAACGATCTGGTATATGTTCATTACCGGGGACAATTGGTAAACGGTACCGTTTTTGAAGAGAACTTTGGAAAAGACCCTGTTATATTTGCGCCAAACAGGGTAATCCCCGGTTGGACAGAAGCTCTGTTGCACATGCATGCAGGAGACCGCTGGAAAATTTTTATTCCTTACCAGCTGGGTTATGGCACCGAATTCAGACCCAACAGTCCCATTGAACCATATTCTGCGTTGATTTTTGAGATTGAATTGGTCAAAGTAAAAAGAGAACCGTAAAAAATTGAATGATGGCATTTGAAATTACCGGTAAACTGATTGAAAAATTTGATACCCGTCAGGTAAGTGATTCATTTCGGAAAAGAGAGTTTGTCCTGGAGAAAAAACCGGAAAACAGCGGACTTGATTTTTCTGACTATATTAAATTCCAGTTAATCCAGGATCGGTGTGATCTGATCGATCCCTATCAGGTTAATGATGAATTGAAGGTTTTCTTCAATATTCGCGGTAACCGGTGGGAGAAAGACGGCAGGGTTAATTATTTCACCAATCTGGATGTCTGGAAAATTGAAAAAACGCCAGGTGCCGGACCGGAACCTCCGGACATGCCGGGATCCGATGACATTCCTCCCCTTCCGGATGAAGAGAATGACCTTCCTTTTTAAACCGTCAGCCAATCATCTTCGCAGGAAACTACCTGAACGTTCAGATATAAAAAGTGCCCGACAGGAACCGGGCACTTCTCCGGGAAACGGTTGTCAAAACTTTGTAATGAAAACCCCTTACGGCACCACGGAGTGTTTTGTTACAGGAAATCTCTTTCCCAGTTAACGATCCAGAACTGAATACTCCGGATCACATAATTGTAATTTTTCTCTATCTGTTGCCTGGTAAAATGCAGAAATCCAATACCCATTTGCTCCAGGTCGTACTGGCTTTCCTTATCCAGGACTGCACCGCCCTTATCCATATTATCAATAAGAATAGCAAAATGAAGCACACTTGAATAAAAGTCGATATTCATATTTCCCAGTTTCTTATCGCGTTCAAAGCGGTAACCTTTCATTTTCCTGTCTTTCAAATCCATCCATAATCTGTCCGTAGCGATTAACGGTTGGGGAAATATGCCGGATACCGGTTCTAATGGTTTGGTTTCTCTCATAATGACGACATTTAAATATTTTCGTAAAAATGATAAGTTTCAAATCCTTATACATTATTTCTTTTCTTCCTTCACCTCAGGTATATTTTCAGGAATTATATAGGTCACCGGCAGGGTAAATGAAAACATGATACCTTCTTTACCAAATGGAGAAATTTCAAATGTCCCATCCATTAACTGAACCAAAGCGTGAGCCAGAAGATATTCAGGATCTGCCGTTTTCCTCCTGCCCTGAATACCAGTATTCCTGTTATTGTTATGTGAAATGTAATGATGCCGGGCATTGATCACCCTGCTGGCTCTGGCAAAGAACCTGATACTTTCTTCGTTGAGCGGTTCATATCCGATCTCCAGAATACCTTTTTCCGAATGGGCAAGCAAATAGCCGGACAACCGGCTGATCGTCTGACGCAAGCGGTGTTCATCGGCATAAACTTCAATGCCTGAATATCCGGGAGGCGTAAGATTAAACAATGCTACGCTTAGCCGTTCATAAATCCTTCTCTGCTTTTTCAACTCCTCGAAAAGATCTTCAAATACCAGATCAAGGTGGAAGAGGGACAGATCCAGATTCAGTACACCCATGGTAATAAGGGTATAATCTACCAGGTCATCAACAGTTTGTACCAGTGACCGGGAACTGTTCTCGAGGTACTGCATGTAAAGCCTCTTCAAATCCTCATCGATATCTTCACGGGTAACCAGGTCTGCAAATCCCATAATGGCACTTAGCGGTGTGCGTACTTTGTCCATTAATGCCGGAGAATAAAACTCCGAAAGCCTGCGAACAATATCTTTCTCTTCAGAACTTTTCGTTTCCAGCACGCTGATCTTTTCAATCAGTTGTTCTTTGGTAAGTCTTATTAATGATTCCTTGTCCATATCTGCCTTTTTTATCTCTTTTATGGAATCCCCTTGTACATACCTTAGTTTAGTTTTTTCAGGATTTTCCCAGCATTCCGGCTATAATACCCGCCACCGGATACAATTTTACTAAAGACCTGCTTTGCCTGGTCTGTTTTTCCCGACATCAGGTAACAGAATCCAAGCGACCAAACAGCTTCTTCGTTAAAGCGGGTATCTCCGGACCGTAATATATGCTCAAAAGCTTTTCCGGCCCGCAGATAATCACCGGCCTCCAGATAAGAAACACCCAACATCAGCCGGGCATCCAGCCTTGCAGTATCGGTTACCAATACTTTTTCGAATTCCGGTGCCGCCTGATCATACTTATTTTGCCTGAACAAAGACATCGCCCGGATAAAAGTATGATCTGTAACCGGTGACTGACCACGGAAAGCTACCGGAACTTCAACAGGAGTATAATACTGTGCCATGAGCCGTTGCGGGTTCGGCTTTGAGTTTCTGTATGCCAGCCATCCGGGAAAGCCAATGAGAATCAGGATCACAGCAGCGGCGATCCATTTTCCCCATTGTGGTAATCTGACACCCCGGATTCCCTGGCTTTTTCGGGATTCATAAGCGATCCGTTCCGCATTGACCCTTTCACTGAAATCCACGGCATCTTTTTCGGCAACCATGCCAGCCACATCCCGAAGGATCTGCAGTTCTTCAAATAATTCAGGCCTTTTTCGCAGTTGATCTTCAAACGCTTTCTGCTCCCCGGCAGCCATTCGGCTCCGGATATAGCGTTCAATAAGGGTTTCGTTTATTTCCATTCGTTGTTCGAATAAATGAAAAAATCTTAAAAACACTTCATTATTTGTCTTAATTTCCTCCCTGACCGGGTGGCGGTGGCGGTGGCGGGGTATCATCTTCTCCTCCTCCGGGAGGCGCATAAAAATCAATTTGCCAAAACCCTTGCGGCAGGTTTTCATACCGGTTTGTTTTTGTCTGTTTCATCTTTTTAATTTTTAGTTAAACAATAGTCCTCTATATATACCTTCCATTTTTATCAAATTCTGGACCACTTTGGCC
>JAADHC010000053.1 GCA_013152085.1 Chlorobiota bacterium | reverse complement strand
CCTTCTGCCCCTTGATGAGCATATCCGATTTGCAGATGGCATAAGACTCGGGGTTCAGTTCCTGTCCGAACACTTCGAGCCGGGCATCCGGATTGAGCTCATTCAGGTATTCTTCGGCAACACTGAGCATACCTCCCGTTCCCGCACAGACATCGTAAAGTGTCCTTACGATTCCCTTTTTCGTCAGGGCATCCCTGTCGGTCAGAAAGATCAGGTTCACCATCAGACGGATCACCTCACGGGGGGTGAAATGCTCTCCTGCGGTTTCATTGGAGAGTTCGGAGAACCTCCTGATCAGCTCCTCGTAAATATATCCCATGTTAGTGTTATCCACAATACCGGGATGCAGGTTGATCTCCTGAAACCGTTTTATGATCAGGAAGAGCAGGTTCGCTTCATCCAGTTTGTTGATCTGTACCTCGAAGTCGAAATTATCAATGATATCACGTGCGTTCTCACTGAACCCGTTCAGGTAATTGCGGAAATTAGCGGCAATGTTCTCCGGGTCGGCGATCAGTTTGTCAAAATCAAATTTCGAATGGTTATGGAAATTATATCCTGCAATTTTGTTCAGTATAGGGTCTGTATTCCGGACCTTCATTGATTTCACCTTTTGCAACTGCCCCAGCACCTCCTCCTTTGTATCGGCAAGAACACAATCCATCCGCCGTATAACGGTCATGGGTAGAATAACCTTCCCGTAATCGCTTTGCTTATAATCGCCCCGTAATAATTCAGCCACGGACCAGATAAAATTGGTTATCTCCGAAAAGTTTTTCATGATTTCAGGTTCATTAACAAAGGTCTTTTAATAAATATGGTTTATCTTCAGGCTGTATGTATATTTTTATGTAACCGGGAAACGAGGAATTTTTCAATCTTTTGTGTTCCTCTTTAAGATAATGCGTAAATTTAATCAATAAAAAACAGCAACCCAAAACCAGGAATCATGAGATGAGGACATTTTCTCCGGGCCGCTAATCTGCCTTTAACTTTTTCAGTATAGTAAAGCTTCCAGGGCCTGTATCCTTTTGTTGATTTGGTTTTTCCCTGATTATGCCACTTCAGCCGCTGCTCGATGTCCTTGGTAAATCCAACATATAACCTTCCGTCTTTTTTACTAATAATGGCATAAACAATATAAACTTCGTTGTCCACCAGGGAAATAAATTTGTTGAGGATTTATATGATGAAAAGAGAGATACTCCTTAAAAAGTTTTGTAGCCCCGACAGGAATCGAACCTGTATCTACGGTTTAGGAAACCGCTATTCTATCCGTTGAACTACGGGGCCTTTTTCATCCATCCCTTACCGGCGAACGTTATTCCCTTGAACTATGGGGCCGGTAATGCCAAAAAAAGAGCATGCAAAGATAACCATTTTCGTTTTTCGAAAAATTTTGTCAACAGACTCGATAACCGCTGGCGAAAAGGTGAACTGGCAATAACGCAGAAATGATCAGGTACCCAGCGGAATAACCTGGCACATTCCAGCTATAATCCGTGTTATTAACAAGTGGGTGTTGAAAAGTCACCGTTGCCGTGAAGATTTTATATGGCTGTAATGTTTACTTTCATGGTGCCATAAAGGAAGGTATATTTTACTGAGACAAGTGAACCAGATGAATCTTTATTACGACTGGGGAGAAAAAATCATTCTGATTGTTGAAGATGACGATCCCGGCTACCAGTATTTTGAATCTCTATTACGCAAAACTGGTGTAAAAATAAGCCGGTTTCGCAATGGTGTCGAAATCCTGGATTTCTTTGAGCAGGGTGACGGGAAAGCAGACCTTATCCTGATGGATATTCTAATTCCACTTAAAAATGGCATTGAAGCTACGGCAGCCATCAAGAAAATCCGTAAAGAAATTCCTATTGTTGTGGTTACAGCGTATGCCTCACCTGATATTCAGAAAAAATCATTTATGGCCGGCTGTGACGCCTATCTTACCAAACCGGTATTACCTCATAAATTGCTTCAGACCATTACACCTTTTATCGAACAGGGAGTTAATGCCACAAATTTATAGCAATAGTTCTTCTTTTTACGATTGGGTTTTTCCGATATATAACTGATAGTAATCTTCAAGATCTTTTTGCAGCGTTTCCTTCAGGCCTGGATCATAATTCTGTACGGCCATGATAATTTGCTGCAGGATCTGTAAAGCAACCCTTTCTTCGTAATTTACCTGTGATACCTTTGCCGGCGGGAAAGAGAAATAATAATCCAGTTCTTTCTTCAGGTCATTGGCATAATCCGTGGCCAGGGCATTTCCTTTTTCCGATGCACCGGCCTGGTAATAACCCTCGATCAGGCCAACGGTAAATATATCATAGGGCATTTGTTCTTTCGGGAGGATTTCCATACACCGGTCAATCACGGCAACCGCAGAGTCCTTCCGGCCTTCATCAGACAACGCTTCGGCAAGGCGGGCAAAATTATTTCTTACTTTAATAATGGAAATGGTACGGCGGGTATAATAATCCAGGTATACGTCAGGTTCATTCATCCTGCCCCACCGGAAATTTTCCATCAGGTTTTTATAGGTTTTTTCCACATCTATGCGGCCATAATTGATCGGGTCATCCTTGCGCCGAGGTGTAAGGATAGGGACGACACGATAGGCAAACCCTTCCAGCTGGAAATAATTTTCCAGGCCAAGGGCATCATCATGTCCGCCGGTAACATAATAAACCGGCCTGTCCCAGTTGTTTGCGGATAATAAATCCATTACCATCAAAGAACTTTTCAGAATATAGGACTTATTCAAAGTAACGTGTACTTCAGGGACAATCCGGGCGCTGTCTTCGGGAGATACGGTCCCGTTACGGATTACTTTTTCACGGTTTACCGGAATGGAAAATTTCTTTGCCGGCAGATAGTCGATCTGTTCGCCATTCTGCAACCGCAGTTTGGATCCGGGGGAATCATCGGCCACAAACCGTATGGCCGCAGCCATATCTACAAAACCTTTAATGTTCTGGTTTTCAACCAGGTAAATCATATTATTTGTGCCATCGATGTATTTTTCATGTGGCAGGGAAAGCGGAACAGGATCCGAATCATACACTTTCCTTTTCATCTGATCAATGTACCAGTCGGTATTGAACAGCATGAGGTTGATTACGCGTACGTCGGTACGGATCCCCTCAACCTCCTGAGCATACCACAGGGGGAATGTGTCGTTATCTCCATTGGTAAACAAAATTCCGTCTTTTGCACAGGTGCTTAAATAATTATAAGCAAGGTCCCGGGCGGTATATCGTCCCGAACGGTCGTGATCATCCCAGTTCTCGGAAGCCATAATCCCCGGTACCAATATCAATCCTGCCAGAGTGGTAACCACCGCCGCAGGTATTGCTTTAATGGCTTTCCGCAGAAAATGGTAGATAAACATCACACCCATACCTACCCAGATACTGAATGCATAAAAAGAACCGGCATAAGAATAGTCCCGTTCACGGGGCTGATTGGGGGTCTGGTTGAGATAAACCACAATGGCAATTCCTGTCATTACAAACAACGCCATGACGGTCCAGAAATCCCTGGGTCCTTTTTGGGCTTGTATGATCATCCCCAGGATACCAAATAATAAAGGCAGCATATAGTAACGGTTACGGCCTTTGTTATGCGCATATTTATCCGGCAGGTTTTCCTGTGGTCCGAGTCGTTTAGCATCAAAAAACTTTATTCCACTGATCCAGTTCCCTTCGAGAGGATTTCCTAACCCCTGAATATCATTCTGACGTCCGGCAAAATTCCACATAAAATAACGCCAGTACATAAATCCCAGTTGGTAAGAAAAGAAAAAACGCAGGTTTTCCCCGAATGTAGGCACCATAATACGCTCCCGCTTCCCTTCACGGTTAATAACCTGAACAGGATGTCCTTTAACCTTTCCCCAATCCTTGTAAACCCTTATGTGATCTGCCTGAGAACTGTACATGCGTGGAAAGATCGTGGTGGCTTTGGGGTCATAGGTGTATTGACTGCCATACTTCGAGACAATATATTTTCCGTTTTTACGGATATAGTAAGGTTTGGTATCTTCAACGCCCGTTACCGGGGCATTGTAATACTGGCCATATCCCAGAGGCCGGTCTCCGTATTGTTCACGGTCGATATATGATATCAGGGCAAAAACATTGTCCGGTTTGTTTTCGTTCATGGGGGGATCGGCATTTGCCCGGATCAGCAGCATGGCAAAAGAAGAATAACCGATAAGTATCATGGTAACGGAGGTTAGTATAACCTGCATGGTCCGGGGGCTTTTCTTAAAGATCAGGACAACCACAATACTCAGTAACACGATCATCAGAAGATTGAAAAACACTGATGAAGTCATGAAGGGTACTCCCGAAAGGGTTAATGCGACAACAGTCAAAACGATGGTCGTTTGATTGGTCTTGTTGTACATAATGCTGTATATACTCCATGCCAGGCTGAATGCCAGAAGGGCCAGATGCAGATAAACGCCGGTATTATAGGGTAAACCAAGGGTATTCACGGCAAAAAGCTCAAATTGTGAAGAGACCTTGAATACACCCTGGATAATTCCGTACATCATCGTAGCCAGTAAGACAAGAGACAAAAGCAAGGCGAGGATTACCCCTTTGGGTGTGACTTTATATTTTCTGAAATAATATACCAGCACAATGGCCGGTATCGCCAGCAGGTTGAGGAGGTGAACACCGATGGAAAGGCCCATGAGATAAGCAATCAGAATCAGCCAACGGTCAGAACGGGCATGATCTGCCGAATTCTCCCATTTGAGAATGGCCCAGAAAACCACTGCAGTAAAAAGGGAGGATGTAGCATAAACTTCTCCTTCGACTGCAGAGAACCAGAATGAGTCGGTAAAAGTATAAGCGAGAGCCCCTACCAGTCCGCTGCCCAGAATAGCGATGGTTCTTCCGGTAGTTAAAGGCTCATCTTTTTTATAAAATTTGCGTAACAGGTGCGTAATGGTCCAGAACAGGAATAAAATCGTGAAAGCACTGGCAAGTCCGGAAAGGGCATTGATCATCCTGGCAGCATGCTCCGGATGGTTTCCGGCAAAGAACGTAGCGACCCTGGCCAGGATCATAAAAAACGGGGCTCCGGGAGGATGACCTACCTGCATTTTAAAGGCAGAGGCGATAAACTCACCACAATCCCACAGGCTGGCGGTGGGCTCAATGGTAGAAAGATATACAAATGCGGCAATTAAGAAAACCAGCCAGCCGGTCAGGTTATTCAGCTTATTGAATTTCTTCATTCTGATACAATTTTTTGATAAAAAATCTCCCTGCTTTCTTTATCCCATATAAAAACATTACAAAATAACGTTTCTTTACGGATTAATTGTTTAGCGGAAGCGAAAATAATGTTTTTCACCGTTGAAAAAAAGCAACAAAGGTGATACGGGATGCCTTGTACAATGGTTCAGGTTAATGGAAAAACTTATCTTTACCAGCGAATTCATACAGGTAAGATTTTTTAAAATATTTGTTATTAAATGAAGCGATTTCTTCTGCCATTAGTAATTTTCTGGCTTGCCGGCGGAACAGTTCTGGGACAGTTTTATGATAACGGGCAGGATCCGGCTTCACTGCGATGGAAAAAAATCGATACCAAACATTACCGTCTTATTTTCCCGGATGCTTTTATGCCCGAAGCACAACGTCTGGCCAACCTGCTGGATTACAGTTATGATTTTGTGAATTACAGTCTTCAGAGCGTTCCCAAAAAGATACCGGTTGTTATTCATAACCAGAGTACAATATCCAACGGAATGGTGGTCTGGGCCCCAAAACGTATTGAATTTTATACCGTTCCGGACCCCAATTCATATCCTCAGGATGAGTTGGAACAATTGACCCTGCATGAACTGCGCCACGTAGCACAAATGGAAAAGATCAATCGCCGTTTTACCGGAATGCTTGGATATGTAACCGGTGATCTTGCTGTAGGCGGGCTCTCTGCTATGATCCCGTTATGGTTTATGGAGGGTGATGCTGTCTCTTCCGAAACGGTGCTCTCACATGCCGGAAGGGGCCGTCTGCCTGCTTTTGAAATGGGACTGCGCGCCATTTCCCTCGAGCAGGGAGAAATGTACCGTTATGACAAATCATTGCTTGGTTCATACAGGGATTATGTTCCTGACTGGTACGAATTCGGTTATCAGGTTACGGCATGGTCGAGGGAAAATTATGGTATATCACTCTGGAACCATGCACTTGACAAAATTGCCGGCTATCCGTTTACCATCAATCCGGTAAATATTTCATTCTGGAAGGATGCACGAACCACGAAAAAACGTTTGTATGACTCTGCTTTTTTCTCTCTTCATCGCAAATGGCTGGCAGAAGATGCAGGGATCAAACCAACACCATTTACCCGGATCAATACTTCAAAGCGAAGAGCATTTGCCAGTTACCGTTATCCACGGTACATCAATGACAGCCTTCTGGTTGTTGAAAAATCCGGGATTGATGACATCAACCGTTTTGTTCTGATGGACAGAACCGGAAAAGAAACCTATTTGTTTACCCCGGGATATTATCAACCGGTACGGTTGTCTGCCGGCGGGAATAAGCTTGTATGGGCTGAAACCATCTATGATGAGCGGTGGAATAACCGGAATTTTTCAGTAATAAAAATGCTGGATATAAAAACAGGTAAAGAATGGATAATGACCCGTCGATCACGTTATTTTGCGCCGGATATATCGAAAGACGGAAAACAGGTGGCTGCCGTGCGCATTGAAACCGACAATACCTGTTTTATTGATATCCTTGATGCACAGTACGGGAAAGTCATTAAAAGTTTTACGCTGCCGGGGAATGTTTCTTTTTTCAAACCGGTCTGGAAAGATCCGACCCACTTGTTGGTCATTGTCCTTACAGATGCCGGTAAGGATATACGGGAATTAAATATAAACAATGGGAAATGGGAAATAATCTATACCGGAGGTTTCTCGGATATTCAGTCGGTATGGCCTGCAGGCGAATATGTTTTGTTTCATTCCACCCTTTCGGGGATTGATAATATTTATGCAATAAACAGGATTTCGGGCAAATTGTTCCGGGTAACTTCATCCCGGTTCGGGGCATCAGATGTTTGTGTGTCACCGAATGGCAATAAGATTGCTTATTCAGACTATGCTTCGCAGGGTTATAATATTGCGGAAACGGGTTTTGATCCGTCGAAATGGCAGCCGCTGGAAAAGGTGAAAATGCCTGCAGGTTCATATCGGCCTATGCTAAAGGAAGAAAAAGGTCTGGTTAATACGGCAGATATCCCTGATTCAACCTACGAGGTGGAAAAGTATCATGAAGCCACACACCTGTTCCGGTTCCACAGCTGGCTTCCATTGTACTTTGATTATGAAAACCTTGCTTTTGAAGAGATCCCGGTTTCACCGGGAATAATGCTTTTTACCCAGAACCTGCTCAGTACGGCAACCGGTTCGGTAGGCTATTCCTACAAAGATCGGCAACATCACCTTATTACCCGCTTTACGTACAAAGGCTGGTATCCGGTTTTTGACCTGAGTTACAGCCTGGGAGGTGATCCTTTAATTTCGCGGGATTCTACAGGCATTCCCCTGCCACCAAATTTACCTCCCCGTAACGAGTTCCGGTTGAAAACCTATATCCCTTTAAATCTTACAAACAACTGCTTCAGCCGCGGGTTGTTCCCTTCGGTTGATATGCAGTATACCAATAGTTTTATCTGGAATCAGGATATTCAGGATTATGATCACGGAAGGATATTGATGTCTTACCGGTTGTATTATTACAGTCTGCTGAAGATGGGAGACCGGGATATCCGTCCGCGGCTGGGTTTTTCCGTTGATGCACGGTTTTCACATGCGCCGTGGAATACACGCAACTACGGAACAAAATCAATGATCCTGGGAACAGTCTATTTACCGGGGTTTCTTCCGCACAACACCCTCCGTCTGAGGGCAGGTATGGAAAAGCAGGTGCCGGCGAAATTTTATTTTTTAAATCAGCTACCCTATCCAAAGGGATATGAAAACTGGTTGTCGGAAAAATTTACTGTACTGCAAACAGCCTATGATTTCCCGATATTCTATCCTGATTTTGCTATCAGTTCGCTTATCTATATCCCCCGTTTCCGGGGACAGTTTTTCTGGGAAACGGCAAAAGGAGAAGGGAATTACGACTATTATAATCATCAATCCATACGTGAAAAGAAGATTTTTCAGGGTTTTGGCGGGGAACTGACGATGGATTTTTATGCTTTGCGTATTGGATTCCCGATCAGTCTGGGCATATGGGGCGCATACCTGCCGGAGCAGGGAACTTTTAAATCGGGGATCAGCTTTAATATCGATGTTTACGGCCTGAGTATTGCCCGGCGAAAACAAAAACCCATACAACCCGGTATGGCTGTACTTCCCGGTTTGTCATACTGATTTTACGAGTCCGCCGTCCACAATAAAGACCTGACCCGTGACATAAGACGAAAGAGGGGATAGCAACCATGCGGCCAACGAGGCGAATTGATCCGGATCTCCTAATCTTCCCATGGCTGTCTGGGAAGTGAACACTTCGCGTGCTTCTTCAACCGGTATATTTTCAGTTTTGCTTTTTTTTACAAAAAGCCGCTGCATGGCTGCCGTTTCATGATATCCCGGTCCCAATACATTTACGGTAACCTGATATGGTGCCATTTCTTCCGATAATGTTTTGGCCATTCCGGTAACAGCCATACGAAAAGAATTACTGAGTATTAACCCGGGTATCGGCTGTTTTACGGAAACACTTTCACTGAAAACAATCTTTCCGTATTTATTCTGCTGAAATACGGGGAGGAGGTTTTTAACCAGTGAAACTTTCCACCGGAGAATAACTTTGTATGCCTGATCCCACTCTTCAAGTGTTGTTTCGGTAAAAAAAGTTGCAGGAGGCCCGCCGGCATTAACAAAGATCCCTGAAAGATGATGTTCCCCTGCCCAGTCGAGAATTTTTTGATGTGATGAAAGGTCGGTAAGGTCACCAGTGTATGTTGTTACCTGGCGGAGGAAAGCTTCAGAAAGCGAAGCGATGCCCTCTGTAGAACGTGAAACGGCCAGGATGTGTGCACCTTCTTCAAGGAGCCGGAGTGCAACAGCACGTCCTAAACCGCTGCCGGCTCCTCCAACAATGAAATGATGCTCCCTGATCTGTAAATCCATAATTTTATTTTTTTCTGTTGATCCATTTTAATGCTTCCCTGTAGCTCAAAGGCGACAAAGGTTGTGTCTTAGTAAAATGCATTACCCATAGAGGATCGGTTTTAGAGTATTCACGTAATGCCCAGCCAACGGCCTTATTGATAAAGAATTCCTTCCCGGGTTGAAGGGCCAGTATATTCTTTTCAAGCAGGTCTGTGTTCGTTTTGTCTTTATATTTCAACTGAAAAATTATAGTGGACCGTTGCAGCCATAAATTACCGGAAGAGATCCATACGGGAATCTCTTTATCACGTATTTCAGGATACATCGAAAAAAGGCGGCCAACGAGTGTGGCGGCAATATAATCAACGGTGTCCCACCATGATTTAAGGGTGATCATCCGGGTGAAAAGATTAATATCCCCGGGTTCAAGCTGGCGCAGATATTTCCCGGCAATTCCCATCCCGATCATCTGGTATTCACGTTCCGGTTTTTCCCAGCAATAGGTTACTATTTCTTCCAGTGATTCTTTGGGTGGCAGGCCATGATCTTTCACTAAGTCGCTAAGAATTTTCTTTCTGACAGGGGACTGGATGCCGAGAAAAGGAAACAGATTCCGCATGTATTTTGCCATCTGCGGCGCTTTTTCTTTGTCCGCATGTGATAAAAGTACCTGATCAAGTGACTGTAGGAAATGTTCCATGTTAAATTAGAGAAGCAGCTGTTTTGTCAATAAGTTCCCAGGCACGGTAAACGTGTTCGTCTTTAGTGTTTGTTTGCCCGATCATGAAACGGATTACAAAATTACCGTGCAGTTTTGTGTGTGTAAAATAGGCTTTTCCCGTCCGGTTTACCTGTTCCAGCAGTTTGGCATTCAGATTATTTAGTTCTTCATCGGGAAAATTACCGGGGTTGAATCTAAAGCAGACAGTATTCAGCGGAGCAGGAGCCATCAGCTCGAAATGGTGCGAATTCTTTATGGTTTCTTTGATTTCCCCTGCCAGCCGGATATGGTTTCTCAGGGCTTCCTGTAATCCGGAAAGGCCATAGTTGCGTATGACAAACCACAGTTTTAATGCCCTGAAACGACGACCCAGGGGGATGCCCCAGTCACGGTAATCATTTACCGCTCCACGGGTTCCGGTTTTCAGATATTCGGGGAGTATTTCGAAAGTACGGATCAGCGCTTCAGTATCCCTCACAAAATATACAGAACAGTCGAAATTGGTAAACAGCCATTTATGCGGATTAAAGACAAAAGAGTCGACACGTTCAATCCCTTCGGTCATCCAGCGGTATTCAGGTAAAATCAGGGCTGAGCCGGCAAGTGCGGCGTCCACGTGCAGCCACAGATTGAATTCATCGGCTATGGCTGCAATTTCTCCCAACGGATCAACAGAGGTAGTTCCTGTTGTTCCCAGCGTGGCAATAACGGCAAGGGGGGTATAACCTTCGTTCAGATCTGTCCGGATCAGTTGTTCAAGCGCCTGTGTGTCCATGGTAAAATCACGCTTAACGGGAGCTTTTACCAGGTTTTTCCGGCCGAAACCGGCAATCTTCACGGCTTTTTCTATCGAAGAGTGGGTTTCTTCGGAAGCATATATCCGGTAATTTTCATTTCCGCCAAACCCTTTTTCATTGATAGTATAATTGCTTTTCACTTCCCGGGCAGTAATCAGGGCTGCAAGGGTTGCCGTAGAAGCAGTGTCCTGGATAACCCCCTGAAAACCGGAGGGGAACCCGATCATCTTCTTCAACCAGTTCATCATTTTTTCTTCCAGTTCCGCTGCTGCCGGTGATGTTTCCCAGATCATGCATTGGGTACCCAGCGTAGCGGTGATCATTTCGGCCAGCACCGAAGGATAACTGGAATTTGCCGGGAAGTAGGCAAAAAAATCGGGACTCTGCCAGTGCGTTATCCCGGGGATGATCTTTTCATCAAAATCATTTAATATTTTATCCATAGCCTCCGGATCCTCAGGAGGATTTTCCGGTACAAGGCCGTAAATATCACCGGGGGATACTAAAGACTTTACAGGAAGTTCTTCTACCCGTTTATAGTAATCCGTCATCCAGTCGACAACTTTGTGGGCATGTTGCCTGAATTCCTCAAGTGTAAGCATAATCCGTATATTTTTAAAACGAAAATTGGTTCAGGGGGTTTCCTGCATGATGCTTCTTGTGAACATGATGACGGCAAGCCAGTACTCCCTGAAAGCGGGATCGTTTTTCCAGAGAGACCGCGCCCCACGTTCTCCTTCCATATCTCCCGGAGCGTATAATCTTTTCAAAGAAACCGGGATTTCTTCAGCCAGGTCGGAAAGATATGGATATTCACTTTTTGTACCGGCAATAAAAACGGGTTTATTAAATCCGGACAAAGAATCTTTTACGGAAATTTGCGGAAGGAAAAACTCTCCCGGGCTGAAAGCCATAACTGCTTTTACCGACGGATTGTTATGAGCGGCAAGGAGTACCAGGGATGCGGAAAAAGAGCTTCCCAATAATACAACGGGCTGAAGACTGTTCTGAATAGCAAAATCGATAGCTCCTTCAATGTCCTTCATACAGTCAAACAGAGATGGGGTTATGTTCATTGAATCAGCATAACGGGCCGTTTCGTTGATTACATAATTCATTTCTTTTCCTGCACGAAGATCTACAGCCAGACAATTATAGCCGAGCTTGACAAAACGGGGTGCGATTTCAGTGTATTCTCCCCGGCTGCTGTTTTCCTGGTGAAAAAGAAGAATGTAAGGATCACCGGGAGACCCGGAGTAAAAATCTGCGGTTACGATTAAACTGTCGGAGGCTGGGAAACGGACTTCCTTTTGTGAAAAAACGAAATTTCCGGTTAGCAGAATCAGGCAGATCAGGAAAGTATAATACCGCATAGGATCAGATAAATTCACCCAGAACAACAATGTTGTTACTCCTGGATTCAACTACGCCACCATTTATCTCTACGTTTTTGGTAATCCCTTCTTTGGTAATATACTTGACCGTTCCGGCTTTCAATGAAGAAATAATCGGGGCATGGTTATGAAGGATTTCAAAAGAACCTTTTTCACCGGGGAGTTGAACCAGGGTGACCTCACCGCTAAATACGGTTTTTTCGGGGGTTACTATTTCGAGATGCAAAGCGTATGGTTTAATTACTGCGTTATATTATGCATTAAGCTTCAGTCATAATTTTGGCTCCCTTTTCTTTAGCTTCCTCAATGGTTCCTACCATATGAAAAGCAGCTTCGGGAAGGTCATCTACTTCACCATTGAGAATCATATTGAAACCTTTGATCGTATCTTCAATATCTACCCATTTTCCGGGAACTCCGGTAAACTGTTCGGCTACATGAAATGGTTGCGACAGGAAACGTTGTATCCGGCGTGCCCGGTGGACTACAAGTTTATCCTCTTCACTCAGTTCGTCCATTCCCAGGATGGCAATAATATCGGTTAACTCATTGAATCGCTGAAGGATCTCCTTAACTTTTTGAGCCGTATCATAATGCTCATCTCCAACCACATCGGGGGTAAGGATACGTGAAGTTGAATCCAGCGGGTCGACAGCCGGGTAAATACCGAGTTCGGAGATTTTACGGCTCAGAACGGTAGTAGCATCAAGATGGGCAAATGTGGTGGCCGGTGCCGGATCTGTTAAATCATCGGCAGGGACATAAATGGCCTGAACGGAAGTAATGGATCCATGTTTGGTAGAGGAAATCCGTTCCTGCAGTTCGCCCATTTCCGAAGCCAGCGTCGGTTGGTAGCCTACAGCAGAAGGCATACGACCAAGCAGGGCAGAAACTTCAGAACCGGCCTGGGTGAAACGGAAAATATTATCCATAAAAAAGAGAATGTCGCGGCCCTGGCCTTTGCCTTCCCCATCACGAAAATACTCAGCAACCGAAAGGCCGGAAAGTGCAACGCGGGCACGGGCACCGGGCGGTTCGTTCATTTGCCCGAAAACAAGAGCCAGTTTCGATTCTTTAAGCTTTGTCCGGTCGACTTTTGAAAGATCCCAACCGTCCGCTTCCATGTCTTTCAGAAATTCTTTACCATAATCAATAACCCCGGCTTCAAGCATCTCACGAAGCAGGTCATTTCCTTCACGTGTGCGTTCACCCACCCCTGCAAAGACAGAAAGACCGGTATATGCTTTGGCAATATTATTGATCAGCTCGAGAATAACAACAGTTTTACCCACACCTGCACCCCCGAAGAGACCGATTTTCCCTCCCTTGGCATAAGGTTCGATCAGGTCAATCACTTTGATTCCGGTATACAGGACCTCTTTTTCTGTAGACAGATCGACAAATTTAGGGGGTTCGCGATGGATGGGATAGCCGCCTTTGCGATCAAGATCCCCCAGCCCGTCAATAGGATTCCCGATAACATTCAGAAGACGACCTCTGACCTGATCACCAACAGGCATACGAATGGGAGCCCAGGTTGGCGTAACTTCCATCCCGCGCCGCAGTCCATCGGTCGAATCCATTGCAATCGTACGGACGGTCTTTTCGCCTATGCCCTGCTGTACTTCCAGTACAAGGACAGAGCCATCTTCCCGCTTAATTTCAAGCGCATCAAAAATGTCGGGCATTTCAGCCCCTTCCTGCTCAAAACTTACATCTATAACCGGACCGATGATCTGTGTTATAATACCTTTATTTTTTGCCATGGGATTTGTGTTATGAAAAGATTGCTACAAATTTAATATTTTTTAAAAACCCTCAAGCGCTATTGACCATTAAAGATGAAATGATTGATGAGAAAGAGGGGTATGAATTCCGTAAATTATGTTTTTTATTAGTTTACAGACTGTAAAAATATTTTTAAAGAATTTTAAATTGATTATTTTTAGCTTGAAAATAATATTATTGATACATGAAAACAAAAAAAAACCTGCGTATACTCACGCTGACAGGATTGTTGACCCTTGCATTACAAACAGTCTCAGGACAGTTTACCCATCTTACCGGAGGTATGGTTTTCGGTACGCCTTTTGACTATCATCATGTAAATACGGGAAATCCGGGTATTCAGCTAGGCGGTATTTATGAACTGAACCTGCCATTCCACCTTGCCCCTGTGTTTACCTGGATGTTGCCCAATACCGAACCTTTTTTTAATGACACCCGTACGACATCGCTCTGGGGTTTGGGCCTGGATGCACACTATGTTTTCAATTCACTTGAACGGTTTGAATTTTACGGATTAGGTGGGATGAATATATCTTTTCTAAGGTCAAACTATAAGGGTCCGGAACCCGATTATTATCCCGACTATCACGAAAATGTACTCGGGATCAACCTGGGAGCGGGAACTTATGTGCAATTGAAGGATCCGCTTCACATTTTTGCAGAGGCAAAATATGTTTTCAGGCCGTTTAAATCATCCGAAATAAAAAATCAATTTTTTATCACCGCCGGGATTATGCTGAATGTGCAATGGCTAACGAAAAACGAATAGAGTTATGATTGCCTGCCCAGTAAATCCTGAATAAGGTCTTTTAGTGGGGTTTTTCTTGAGTTTGCTACGCTGGTTTTGTTAATACCGGAAAGGGCTTTTTCGGTATAGTCGCGAATAGCCCGTATTGTTTCCCGGGGTATTTCAAGCCTGTTATAGATATTTTTAATCAGGCTGATTTTTTTTTCAGGATCAGCATCGGGTTGTAAAAGGAGTTGATCCAGTTTTCTTTTTGTTTCCCCGGAGGCTTTTTCAAGTGCTGAAACCAGCAGAAAAGTTTTTTTGTTATTCAGGATGTCCCCTCCTGAAGTTTTGCCGAAAGTTTCCTTATTTCCATAGACGTCGAGATAATCGTCTTGTATCTGAAAAGCAATGCCCAGGAATGTGCCTGCTTCATAAAGAAGAGCAATATCCTCATCGATGGCACCGGCAGCAATTGCCCCGGTTTTCATGGCCCCGGAAATTAAAGCAGCCGTTTTCAGACGGATCATGGTGATATAGTCATCCAATGATATGTCTTTGAGGGTTTCATAATCCATATCAAGCTGTTGTCCCTCACATACCTGCAATGCTATCTCATTGAATTCTTTTAGAAGCCGGGGAATGAGGTTTTCGGCAGATTCCTGCAATTTTTGATAAGCCAAAATGGAAAGGGCATCACCACTTAACAGGGCGATATTGGTATCCCACCGTTTATGGACTGATGGCCGCTTGCGTCGCAGGGGAGCTTCATCCATAATATCATCATGGACAAGGGTGAAATTATGGAAGAGCTCTATACTTAAAGCTGTTGGGAGAATCTTATAAATATCTTCGGTAAAAAGATTGGCTGACATAAGAGACAATACAGGTCGCAGGCGTTTCCCACCAAGAGAGAGGATATAGCGAATCGGTGCATATAAATGTGGCGGGAAATCCGGAAGCGTCAACTCCTCTATGGAACGGTTAACCAGAACGGTTATTTCTTTGGCAGTAAACATGCTTGATAAGATTTGTAATAAGGATAAACCGCTTAACGCAAAGCTTCGGCGCCACCGACAATATCCAGAATTTCTTTGGTAATGGAGGCTTGCCGTGCTTTGTTGTAATGGAGTGTTAATTCATGGATTAAATCATCGGCATTATCCGTGGCCTGATGCATCGCTGTCATACGCGCTCCGTGCTCGGAAGCAAAACTGTCTAGCAATACTTTGTAAAACTGGACCTTAAGAACATCAGGTATAAGTGTTTCGAGCAAAAGGTCCTTTTGGGGTTCAAAAATGTAATCAACGGCAGGACCGGTTTCTTTTTCTTCCATGTGAACAGGCAGGAAATGTTCGTGGGTAATCATTTGAACAACGGCATTCTTAAAACGGTTGTATATAAAATCTATACGATCATATTTTCCGGTGATAAATTCTTCGGTGAATTGATTGGCCAGTTGCGTGGCGGAATGAAAATCAAGATGATCGAAAACTTCCGTTTCCACTCCTGCCAGCAAAAATTTGTTGGAACGTATAAAATCTGCTCCTTTTTTACCGATGGCAAAGAAGGAAAGATTACCGGTTTTCCATTGCCGAGGATAGATCTCTTCTGCAACATCCAGGGCTTTATGGATAACATTGGCGTTAAATCCTCCGCAAAGACCACGGTTAGAAGTTACCAGGATGATCAGTACTTTTTGTGGTTTCCGGGAAGACATCAGGACATTTTCGAAATCTTCCTCCATGCTTTCCCGGACAGCAGTCAATACATCATGCAATTTGTTAGCGTAAGGCCGCAGGGAGGTTATCTTGTCCTGGTTTTTTTTAAGCTTGGCAGCTGCAACCATCTTCATGGCCGAAGTGATCTGCCGTGTGGATTTTACACTGCTGATCCGGGTACGTATCTCTTTCAGTCCTGCCATTGCTCAGATTCTGTTTAAAAATTATTCCTCCCTGTATTTCGAAGCCATTTCCGCGATGATTTTTTCCAGTTGTTTTACCACATCATCGGGAAGATCTCCTTTTCGCAGTGTTTTCAGAATATCTTTATGCTTTACCTCCAGCAATTCAAGATATTCGGCTTCGAATGCTTTAACTTTTTTCAGCGGTACATCTTTAAGAAGACCGCGGGTACCGGCAAAAATAATTGCAATCTGTTTTTCAACCGGGACCGGAGCATATTGCTTTTGTTTCAGGATTTCCACATTCTTGGCTCCTTTGTCAAGCACCGCCAGTGTGGTGGCATCCAGATCGGAACCGAATTTGGAAAATGCTTCCAGCTCACGATACTGTGCCTGGTCAAGTTTCAATGTTCCGGCTACCTTTTTCATGGATTTGATTTGTGCCGCATCGCCAACACGGCTTACAGAAATCCCGACATTAATGGCCGGGCGGACACCTGCATTGAACAAATCTGATTCGAGGAAAATCTGACCGTCTGTAATCGAAATTACATTGGTGGGTATGTAGGCGGAAACATCACCGGCCTGGGTTTCAATGATCGGTAATGCTGTAAGGGAGCCGCCACCTTTAACCATTTTTTGAATAGAAGGAGGCAGATCATTCATCTGGACAGCCACATCGTCCGATTCAATAATTTTAGCTGCACGTTCCAGCAGGCGGGAGTGAAGATAGAACACATCTCCGGGGAATGCTTCACGTCCGGGCGGACGGCGCAACAAAAGCGAAACTTCACGGTAGGAAACCGCCTGTTTGGAGAGGTCGTCATAAATAATCAGGCAATCATTGCCGGTGTCGCGAAAAAATTCACCGATGGCAGCACCGGCGAAAGGTGCGTAAAACTGTAATGCTGCGGGATTGGAGGCCGTAGCGGAAACGATGATCGAATACTCCATGGCCCCGTGATCTTCCAGGGTCTTGGCAATGCTGGCAACGGTAGAACCTTTTTGTCCCACAGCAACATAGATGCAATAAAGCGGTTTCCCGGCAAGGTAATATTCGCGCTGGTTGATGATGGTGTCAATGGCGATGGCCGTTTTTCCGGTCTGCCGGTCACCAATGATCAGTTCCCGCTGGCCACGGCCGATGGGGATCATGGCATCAATGGCTTTGATGCCCGTTTGTACCGGCTCGTTTACCGGTTGGCGGAAAATGACACCGGGGGCTTTTCGTTCAAAAGGCATTTCATACAGGTCGCCTTCAACAGGCCCCTTTCCATCTATCGGTCGTCCCAACGGATCAATTACCCTCCCCAGGAGGGGTTTCCCTGCCATAATGGAGGAAATGCGATGAAGGCGCTTAACCGTATCTCCTTCCTTAATCCCTTCGGAAGGGCCAAGTAATACGGCTCCGACATTGTCTTCTTCGAGATTAAGGACAATCCCTTCAATACCATTTTCAAATTCGATCAGCTCGTTGGCTTCAACATGAGAAAGGCCATAAATACGTGCAATACCATCCCCCACCTGGAGTACGGTACCTACTTCTTCCATCTTTACCTGGGATTCTAACCCTTCGAGCTGCTGCTTAAGGATCTCTGATACTTCACCGGGTTTTATTGTAGCCATAATTCAGTTTTATAATAGATTCATATTTCATTTGGAAAGTTCCTGCCGGATATTCTGCAATTGATGACGAATACTGGCATCGTATTGTTCATCTTCAACGGTCAGGATAAATCCGCCAATCAGTTCGGGATCAACAATTTCCGAAAACTGTATATCGGATTTTAGCTGATGCTTCAAAAGCCTGGTTAACTTTTCTTTCAGGTCCCTGCGTATCTTTACAGCACTATGCAGAGCAGCATGGGTAATCCCTTTCTCCTTTTTATAATAGTCCGCAAACACACGGGTAATATCAGGAAGGAATATCTCACGGTTATTCTTTAACAGGAGTTGAAAAAACCGATAAGAAAGGGGCTGAACATATTTTTTGAAAGTTTGTTCAAAAAGCGCTCTTTTTTGTTTCGGTGTGATCACAGGATTTTCAAGGATGGTGGAGAGTTCCGGGAGATCCGAAAACAACTGTCGTACCAGGGACATATCCTGATAAACAGCATCCAACACCTGCATGTCACGTGCCGCCAGGAACAGGGCTTTTGCATATCTTACGGAAATCTTGCTTTGGTTCATGCGGGATAACCTGCTAATTAAGATTCACTTCATCAACATATTTACCGATCAATTCCTGTTGTTCCTTGTCCAGACTGAGTTTTTCACGAAGTATTTTTTCGGCAATTTCAACAGAAAGGACAGCGACCTGTTTTTTCAGCTCTTCAATGGCTGCATTTTTTTCATTACGGATGCTCATCCGTGCTTTTTCAATCAGCTTGTCTGCTTCCACAGAAGCTTCTTCCTTTGCGTGGTCAATAATGTTTGCTTTCATTTCGCGGGCTTCCTTAAGCATCTTTTCACGTTCGACTTGAGCTTCCTTAATGATGATTTCATTGTCAGCCTGAAGCTTTTTCATCTCTTCCCGTGCTTTATCGGCGGATTTCAGGGCTTCATCAATAGAGTCTTCCCGTTCTTTCAGCGCATTGAGGATCGGTTTCCAGGCATATTTCCCCAGGATGTATAAAACCAGTGTAAAAGACAAAAGCATCCAGAAGATTAATCCGATTCCGGGAGTTACAAGTTCCATGATACAAATATTTTAGTCATTAACTTACCTAAATAAAGTTTTGCAGTCCGGCCAACCGCCGGATCTGCAAAACGTTTTCCCTGTCTTAAACAAACAGGATAAGAAGACAGATCACCACGGCAAAAAAAGCCACTCCTTCAACCAGGGCTGCCGAAATAATCATGTTCGACCGGATATCACCGACAGCTTCCGGCTGGCGTCCTATGGCTTCCATAGCTCTGCCCCCGATGTTGCCGATACCTATCCCGGCACCTATTACGGCCAGTCCGGCACCTATCCCGGCACCCATAACCCCCAGCGGAAGCGTTGCGACGGTCCCCTGTAACAAAATCATTAATGGTAACATAATCGTTTAATTTAAGTGAATATATATTGATTTAATGATGTCCCTCTTCTCTGGCCATACCGAAATACAGGGCAGAAAGTAATGTAAAGACATAAGCCTGAATAAACGCCACCAGTATTTCCAGCAGTGTCAGAAACACAGTAAAAAATATAGTTAATACCGAAACGCCATAACCGGCAACGGCTTTCATTTCGCCAAAAATAAATATCAATGCGAAAAAACCAAGAGCAACAATATGACCGGCAATGATGTTGGCAAAAAGTCGGATCATCAGAACAAACGGACGGATAAATAATCCCATGAATTCAATCAGAGGCAACAACGGTATGGGTAATTTAAGCCACCAGGGGACCCCTGGGGCGTTAAAAATTTCTTTCCAGTAATAACCGGTGGCACTTACCAATACAATAACAAGTACAAATAATGCCATAATCATCGGTACGGCAATGTTCCCGGTTACATTAGCCCCTGCCGGCGGAATCGGAATCAGCCCTAAAAGGTTGTTAAGCAGAATAAAGAAGAAAACCGTAAGCAAAAAAGGCATATATTTTTCATATTTGTCTTTACCGATGGCGGGAACGGCAACTTCATCCCGGACAAACAGGATGACCGGCTCAAGCACATTTTGAAAACCATGAGGCGCTGATTTGGGGTTTTCCCTGTATCGCTTTGCTATGGACAGGAAAACAATCAACAGAAGAAAAACACTAAAAAGTATGGCAACAACCACTTTTGTAATAGATAAATCAACAGGCCGGCTAATCGTTCCGTCAGGATGTGTTTCAATAATTTTGTCCTTATAAGGACCTTCTTCGGCAATACTGAAACCATGATATGACTTGTGTCCGTGGTGGAGCTTTGAACTTAAAAAGACTTGCAATCCCTGGTCTTTCGAATAAAGGATCACCGGTAACGGGATAGTGCAGAGAAAATTCTTATACGTAAAAATGTGCCATTCGTACTCATCCAGAACATGTCCGAAAATAAAACTTTCCGGATCAAATTTTTCTTTAACGGTTTGATGTTTGGAATCCCCGGGATTTCCTTCTGAAAGAGGCTGCGAAAAAGCGGGTAACAGAAAGAATAACAAAAGGAAAAGTATTGAAGCGATTATCGATATCCGGGTTTTTTTTCTGTTCACTACCGTTCCGAAATTGATTGCAAGCAAAAATAAGAAAAAAACACGCTGAGACAACGTCATTTAATCAAAATTAAAAAATTGCATCCTGAAACCTTTGTAAAAATTGCCGTATCCTCCGCTTTGCTTCGGACATCATTTGGTTTTCATTCCGTTCGGCACACTCAGTGCACGGAAATATCCACAACAAAAACCATGAACTCCAGGATACCGGGAACCGGGAATTTTCACCCGGCACCCACAGGGAACGGTTGGCCGGCAAGCATTATTTTCAGAAAAAATAAAAGGTAACCCTGATTAATTTTCCCTTGAATGGTTGATCGCTTTTAGCGTTTGCAATATTGCCAGGGGTGTATAGAAAAAATAAAGAATCAGAAATGTCAGGAGAAAAGGAATGGCATGCTCCCTGTAAAAAAGAAGATACAGGATCATGATCATAAGATAGAGTAAAAACTTGGCAGTAGTAACGCCCATAAACCAGGCAATAAATCTTTGCGGCTTTTTTCTGATAGCACGGATTAAAATCATGCTGTATAACAGTGTGACAATAAAAAAAATGATTCCCAGCAAAAGATAGACGGGCAGATAATAGGTTTTTAAAACCGTTGAGAACAGGATAGTTCCG
Organism: Chlorobiota bacterium; assembly: GCA_013152085.1. Lineage (GTDB taxonomy): Bacteria > Bacteroidota > Bacteroidia > Bacteroidales > VadinHA17 > JAADHC01. Next base: position 11,557 of record JAADHC010000053.1, on the reverse strand, counting down.
ACAACAAAAAGTAACAGTGTGAGAATTATGGTATTACGAAGAATGGGTTTAAATACAGCGTTATCCATGATGTTAGCGGGATTTCAGGAAATCTTTTATGGCGATATAAATGGCTAAAGTAACGGAAGACAGTGAAAGGATAAGGGTAAAAACCGGGATTTCCAGCTTAAGCCACCTGTCTATTTTCATGCCACCGAAAACACCCAGAAAAATGATTACCGCCATTTGCATGGCAATCCCGGAGTATTTTACATACTGGTCAAGCTGATTTTTGCTTTTCTTCAGCTTTTGGGGGCTCTGGTTTGATCTCTTTTCTGAAGGAGGTTGATGCTGTGTCATTACTCATATTACAGTTCCCGGTAAATTTTGATCCGGGTTCAATAGCCAGCTTGTTGGTGGAAATATCTCCGTTAATGCGGGCTGTTTTACGCAGGGAGAGTAATTCGGATACTACAATTTTCCCTTCAATGGTGCCAAAAACTTCCGAGTTCTTGCAGCTTACTTCCCCTTTTACCTTTCCGCTTTCGCCAATAACCACTTTCCCTTTGGTTATCAGGTTTCCGGTAAGCGTTCCTTCAATACGAATCCCTTCGTTGGATGTAATGTCTCCGGTAATTTCAGTACCGGCGGTGATGAAGTTTACAACAACATTATTTTCGTTCCCGTTATATTTCCCCATAATTATTTTTGTTTTAACAATGAACTGAAAACAGCGGCAATTTGGTATATGGTGCCATCAAAAACCGCGCTAAAATACAAATAATCGAGTGAATGACAAAAAGATAGCTTTAATTTTGTTGTTTTCCGTCATAAGCCCAGCGCAGGTAAATGGAACCCCAGGTAAAACCTCCGCCGAAAGCAGCAAGGATAATATCATCCCCCTTCTTTAACTGATCTTCCCATTCATACAGGCACAGCGGAATAGTGGCATTAGTAGTATTTCCATATTTCTGAATATTGATCATGACCTTTTTTTTCGGTAAACCCATACGCTTGGCAGTGGCTTCGATAATTCGCATATTGGCTTGATGCGGAACCAGCCAGTCGAGGGTCTCGGGGGTGAGATGATGTTTTTCCATCATTTCCACAGCAATATCCGCCATGTGTGAAACGGCAAATTTAAAAACCACTTTACCATCCTGATAGACAAAGTGCTCACGGGCATCCACCGTTTCGTGTGACGGAGGTTTTAACGATCCCCCGGCTTTCATATGAAGATATTCCTTTCCGGAACCGTCCACGTGGAAAATGTGATCCATGATCCCGACTTTCTCATGGGTGGGTTCCAGCAGAATCGCACCGGAGGCATCCCCAAACAACGGACAAGTTGTGCGGTCCGTGTAATCGGTAATGGCAGACATTTTATCCGTACCTACGACCACGACTTTTTTATAGTGGCCTGATTCGATAAAACTGGCCGCTGTTTGCAGGGTAAAGATAAATCCCGAACAGGCTGCATTAATATCAAAACTCCAGGCGTTTTTAATACCCACAAGGTCTGAAATAATGTTGGATGTGGCCGGAAACAACATATCCGGTGTTACCGTTGCGCAGATGAGCAAATCAACCTCATCGGGTGAAGTCCCGGTTTTTTCCAGCAACCCTTTTACTGCACTGGCTCCCATATAAGAAGAACCGGCTCCGTTTTTTAAAATGCGCCGTTCTTTAATCCCCACACGTTGCATGATCCATTCATCCGAAGTATCCACCATCGTGGCAATTTCATCGTTTGTAAGACGATACTCCGGATACCATGCATTAATTCCCGTTATCGCTGCATAAATTTTATTTTCCATTACTGAAATGTTTTTTAATTTTTCCTACCAGGTCTGCTTTGATCACATCCCATGTCTGAAAGATCATTGTATGTATGGCTTGCTTATTGGATATCCCGTGAGCAATAACCACATTCTTATTTATGCCGAGAATCGGTGTTCCACCATAATTTTCAAAATTAAAACGGTCAAAAAAAGGATCGGAAATATTCCGTTCCCTGGCAATGGCATAAACAGTTTCGGCTTCTTTAATTACTATATTTCCGACAAAACCGTCACAAACAACAACGTCCGCCTTGTCACGGGTAAAAAATTCATTGCTTTCAATATTTCCGATAAAGTTAAAATCATGGGTATCCTTCATCAATTCATAAGCCGATCTGACAACAAGGTTCCCTTTGGTCTCTTCTGCACCGATATTCAATAGAGCCACTCTCGGGTTCTCTACGTGATAGACATACCGGGCGTACAGAGACCCAAGAAAACCGTATTGATATAGCACGTCCGGCTTGGAATCGGGGTTAATACCAACGTCAAGGATTACGGTAGGTTTATTATGGATATTGGGAAGAGTGGTTGCGATGGTTGGCCGGATCACCCCCGGAATGGTTTTGATAACCATGGTTGTGCCTACGAGCATGGCCCCGGTGTTTCCGGCGCTGGCAAAGGCATCGATCTGCCCGGTAGATAAAAGTTTAAAACCTCTGACAATGCTGGAATCTGTTTTTTGTGTGAAACCCCGCGCAGGATGATCTCCCATTTCAATTACCTCCGGGGCATTTACAACTTCAACCTTGTTTTCAGGAATGTTGTTTTTTTTCAGAGAATGCCGGATGACTGATTCTTTCCCGATCAGTACAAGCATTACATCATGGGGAAGATCCCTCAGGGCCAACCATGCTCCGGACAATATTGCTCCAGGGGCATAATCACCACCCATTACATCTAATCCGATACGAATCATGATTCTGATTTACGTACCTAAGAAGCAGTTTCCTGTTCGATGGCAAGTTTCCCACGGTAATATCCGCACTCGGGACATACATGGTGAAACAGAACCGTTGCTCCGCAATTAGGACAGGTAGAAACAGTAGAAAGAGCAGCCTTGTAATGTGTACGCCGCTTATTCCTTCGCTGTTTTGATGTTTTTCTCTTAGGATGTGCCATTTTCTTCTATCAGTTAAAATTTTTAAGATCCTTTAATGCCGACCATCTCGGGTCGGTACTGTTATGATGGATATGTGGAACCAGTTTATCAAGCATATTAAGCATTTCCGGATTACAGGTACTGTTCCCTTGCGTATCATCGGGATGAACTCTTTTTAACGGTAATGCCAGGTGAATATATTCGTATATATATTGCTGAATATCCAAAACACCATCCTTTTCCGGGACTACCAGAATATTGGCTGCCAGTTCTTCACGGGCTGAGCCAAACCTAACCAGCAACTGCTCACGGGAATCAACCGGCTGATCAAACAAATCAAGACAACGGTCACACTGAATTCTCACGGCTCCGGTAAGTATGAAATTCAGGGTCATCATCCTGGATTCCCGTATAAGTTTAATCTCAACGGTGATATTGCCCCGGTGAACCTCCGAAATGCTTCCATACGCGTCAAAGAACCTGTCAGTAACCGCAAAGTTGAAAATATGCTCCCCTTCCTTTAATCCCCTGAATGGAATCATATACCGTTCTACACCTTTTCTCAACATCCTGTATCTCCCCACAAAATGGATTTGCAAAAGTAGAAATTAATCTTTTAACAAAAAAAATAATTATGCAACACCCTGTTGTAACCGGTTTATTTAAAAACAAGCTTGCGGATTGAGGTTTTTCCCTCTGTCCGGATACGCAAAAGATAGAATCCCCTGATATCTTCTTGTTTCAGCGCATCGGCAGGATCTAACTTTAACACGGTTATGCCGGGACTTGTCAGCAAGGTTTTATTTAGAATTAATTTTCCCAGGGGATCGAAAAGAGAAATAGTCGCTGTCCGGTAACCTTTGGAGGGAAAAAGGATCTGAACAGGACCTTCTGCCGGATTGGGATAAATGCGCAGTCCTGTAATTTCACCCTGGATTCCCGGTGTATGAATCCCTGCCGTAATATCCGGAGAACCTAGCTTTTTTGTAGTGTATAACCTGTATTCACCGGGAATCAAAGTGATATCTGTATTGGTGTTTGTCACCTCAAGGGAATCGCCGGTAAAGTATTCGTACCATATCCCTGTTTCAGGAAAGGGAATGGATGATGTCTGTTGCGCCACATCGAAATTTCCGATGACAACCACATTCATATCCGTATGACGGAGGATATTGTATTTCACCGGATCGGAAGCGCTGACTGTGAAATCCTGTGTATCAAAAGCAGGCTCTTCTTTTTTCAGCCTGATCAGTGCGGAAAAGACCTGGTATAATCTGAGACGTACCGGAATCTGTTGGTAATTCCACAGGATAGGTTTGTTGCACACCCTGCAATCATAATCAATGGAATAATCATAACCCAGTTCCTCAAATTCCCAAAGCATTTTAGGTCCGGGGATGGTAAAAAACATCAGCCCTGTCATCTCAATTCGCTTCAGTGCCGTCGTAAGATTTTTGATATTATAGTCACCGCTGCCGTTTCCGTATGTAAGGTTTTTAAACATCAGCCGTTCCTCGTCATGGCTTTCCATATAATTTACCAGGCCGGGTTGGGTCCATCCGCGGTTTTTATATGAACTCCAGCTGTAATCCCAGCTACCGCAAGGCCCCGATGCATAACCCATGGATGCCTGACTAAAATTGCAGTTTCCGTTTCCCCAGAGCATCAATCCGTAATCGGAGAGGATCTTTTCTTCCGAATTATCCGTAAAATGTTCCAGGATCAGGATTGCGTTTGGTTTAACTGTGCGGATTGAATCCGCAATTCTTTCGAGGATGGCAATTCTCGAATTATCCCTGGCCCAGCCGTCGCCCGGAGTATTGGTAAAACCCTTGGTAAAATCAAACCGGTATCCGTCGGCATGGAATTCCCGGATCCAGTACCGGGTTACCCTGTTTACAAAGGCTTTGGTAGCGGGACTTTCGTGATTAAAATCATAACCCCATGAAAAGAACGGGTTTGGAGATGTCTGGTTATACCATGGATTTTGAGCAGTTACCTGCCAGGTTGTCCGGTCAAGGTATAGTTGTACAAGGGGAGACTGGCCGTATGAATGATTCAGAACCATATCGAGAATCACGGCCATACCACGCCGATGACAGGAGTCAATAAACGCTTTTAAATCGGTTGCCGGGCCATAATATTTATCCGGAGCAAAATAAAAAGAAGGATTATAACCCCAGCTTTCATTGCCTTCAAACTCGTTTACCGGCATCAATTCAATGGCATTTACGCCGAGACGGTCAAAATAGTCAAGCGTATCTATCAGGGTTTTGTAGTCATGTTTTGCAACAAAATCCCGTATCAGTAATTCGTAAATCACCAGGTCATTTTTTTCCGGTGCCACAAAACCGGTATCATGCCAAAGATAGGTTTGCCGGGCAGGTTGCAAAACCGAGACAATACCGGTAGTTGAATCCGTGGGATAGGGGATCAAACCCGGATATGTTACGGGGGAAATGTAGGGATCATTCCACGGATCCAGCACTTTGGCTGTGTAAGGATCGGCAATGATCAGGGTGTCGTCGACCAGGTACTGGTAACGATATTCTTTTCCCGGTGTGAGTCCGTTAATAGAAACCCAGTATCTTTCACCGTCGGGTGTTATTTTCATATATCCTTTTTGGGAAGGGGACCATCCGGTAAAATCCCCGATAACAAAAACATGATTTTTATAAGGAGCAAAAAGGACAAGGGTTACAGAAGTGTCACTGGTATAATTGATCCCCTCCTGAAGGCCGGCGGGCAGATCTTCAACCGCAGGTGCCGGACGGACAAAACAAAAAAACGAATCGGCAACAAAACCGGCAGAACCGTAAGCAACGGCTTTTATCCAGAATTCCCCATAACTATCAGCTACGATGGTATCGGTGAGCAAAGTGGAGTTAAGGCCGTGTTTACGGTATATATTATTTACAAAAAGGGCAAGAGAATCGGATTGCGTGGCGGATGCCGAGACCGGCAGAGAATCATTGAGGGTCAGGATAACGTATGGACCCTGGGGCACGGTAATGGTTACATTCAATCCCTGTTCAAAAACCTCCACAAAAATATCCAGGCCACCGGTTTCTTTTCCTTCATAATAGCTGGTACCGGAATAAGGGAAATCACTGCGAAAAACAAAAGCCATATCGGTGATCTTTTCACCGGACGGGACGTTATAATATTCGCGGATACTCGGGCCGATATCCAGTTTGTACAAGTTTGCCGAAATCCGGGTCATTTTTGTTTCCGGAGTATTTTGTCCCCAGGAAGTTTTTACATATTTCCAGTCCGAACCACTGGTGCTTTGATCTGTGATTACACCGGTGTGGGCGTAAACATCGCCGGTATAATCTTTCAGACCGCCGGTTCCCTGTGTCGCATCAAAATATATGGTAACCGGCTGATCAACCACCGGGACAGCCGGGTCTGTTGTTACGATTTGTGCATTTACCGGAAAGTTAAGCAGGCTGTACATTAATAATATAAACAAAACTTTTTTCATGGAGTATCTGTTTCGTTGATTACTCAATTTCGAGGATCAGTGCCGTAGTTGCCGGGACGACCAGACTATCATGCATGGAATAACTTTTTCCGGAAATCACATCACGGCCCCAGGAAGCATCTTTTAAAACTTCGGCATAACGTTCAAGCGGGAGAGAAACGGATTCGCTGTTTTTATTCATAACAATCATGATCCGATTGTTTTCATTTACCCTGAAATATGTATAGGTACCGTTTACAGGTGCAAAATGAATCAGTTTACCGGAATGGATTACCGGTTGTTTTTTACGCCAGTTTAATAACTTTTTGACAAATTGCTGTGTGGAGGATGCATCTGTTGCAAGATTCTGTCCCGTAAAGGCATTGATAGTATCGTTTTCCCATCCGCCGGGAAAATCTTTACGTATTACACCATGGCCATTTCCTTCGGTATGTGTCATAAGAATTTCTGTTCCGTAGAATATCTGGGGAATGCCACGTGTAGTAAGGATATACGATAATCCCATTCTGAATAATGACTGGTTCATACCCACTTGCATGTAAAACCGGGGCATGTCGTGATTGTCGGAAAAAACCACGAGATTCCCGGGATCGGGATAGAGGAAATCCATGGCCAGAGCATCATAGAGTTTAATCCAGCCGCTGTTCCAGTTTTCGGGTTCGGTCAAGGCACTGACCAGCGCATTTTGCAGGGGGAAGTCCATCAGGCTTGGCAGGTTTCCCTGGTATCCGTCACGGTTGTGTTGTCCCCGTTGCCAGTATGCAATGATCCCCGGTTGCATGCTCCACTCTTCACCTACGATGTTGAAGTGCGGATATTCTTCCAGAACCCGGCGGTTCCATTCGGCCATCATCCATTTATCCGGATAAGGATATGTATCCATGCGAATACCGGCCAGATGAGCATATTCAATCCACCAGATACTGTTTTGGATCAGGTATGTAGCCAGAAACGGATTTCGCTGATTCAGATCAGGCATTGCAGGGACAAACCAGCCGTCTGTCATTTGCCCATGATCATATTGCGATACATGCGGGTCTTCATTTACGGTATGGCGATGATTGGTCGGAACAAAACCGGGATAGTGATTGATCCAGTCCTCCGAGGGCGGATTTTTCATCCACCAGTGATTGGAACCACAGTGATTAAAGATCATATCCATAATCAGTTTAATGCCTTTTATCCTTGCCTGTCTGCCCAGTTCACGATAAAGTTCGTTAGTGCCGAGGCGGGGATCTACCTTAAAAAAATCAGTGGTTGCATAACCGTGATAGGAACCCTGAAGCTGATTGTTTTCAAGAACCGGAGTGAGCCAGAGTACCGTAAACCCCATATCCCTGATATAATCGAGATGGTTTATAACTCCCTGCAGGTCACCGCCATGCCTTCCCAGGGGATCGGTACGGTTCAATCCTTCAAACATTCCGTCAACTTCATCATTGGCGGGATCGCCGTTGGCAAACCGGTCGGGCATGGCAAGGTAGATCACATCAGAAGCATTGAAACCCTGCCGTCGGGAAGACCCGGAATCCCGTTCCTCAAGCTTATAAATATATTCTGATGAAGTTCCTTTTCGGGAGGTAAACGTTATCTTAAATGTACCGGGCAAGGCATCCGGCGAAATATCCAGGTCAATGAATAAATAATCGGGACTGGTCAGGGTTGATACGGCCTTTAAGGCCACTCCTGGATATTCGGAAACAGCAACCTGAGTTAAAGAGATATGTTTCCCATATACCATAAGTTGCAGATGTGGATTTTTCATCCCGGCCCACCAGAAAGGCGGTTCCACCCGTTCCGGTTGTGCAGCAACAGCAAATGCAGTGAGCAGAAAAAAGAAAAATACCAATGTGCGTTGTCTTTTTTTCATACCGGTAGATTTTTTCAGAAAGGATAATCTCTCATATACCTAAACAACCTGAAACAAAAGTACGAAAATAATAATGTTCGTAATTTTCAAAAGCAATTAAATATCAGTAATTTACAGAAACCGTTGCCGCAAACGTTTGCGATAGGGTTCAGGTATCAACAGGTTTCTTTTTTCAGGGTACTTTTTTTTTCTTAATTTCATACGCCGGGAAATCGGTTTCCCGTAAAAAGGAATTTATGTCGGTAACGATAAAAGATATTGCCAGAGTCCTGGGCATTTCCCCTTCAACGGTTTCGAGGGCACTGAAAGACCACCCGGATATTGCGGCAGAAACCAAAAGGGCTGTAAAAGAACTGGCTGAAGAACTGAATTACCAACCGGATCCTATTGCATTAAGTCTGAAAAAACGACAGAGCCATATTATAGGAGTACTGGTTCCGGAAATTGTACATTATTTCTTTTCCACGGTAATCAGCGGAATTGAAGATTTGGCTTATGCTTCGGGATACCGGGTAATGATTTGTCAGTCGAATGAAAACTTCAGCCATGAAGTTAAAAACATAGATGCCCTGCTGGCAAGCCGGGTAGACGGGATACTTGTTTCCCTGTCTAAAGAAACAACTTCCTATCGGCATCTTGAAAACATTGTTGAACAGCGGGTTCCCATGGTGATGTTTGACAGGGTTGCAGAATCGCTCCGGGTGGATAAGGTGGTTGTGGATGATCTTAACGGAGCATACAAGGCGGTTTCTCATTTGATCGAAATGGGGTGCAGGCGTATTATTCATTACGGAACCGCTCAGTACCTTGCCATCGGGAAAAACCGACGGGAAGGATACCTTCGGGCACTTGCCGATCATAATTTGCCGAAACGGGATGAGGATATTGTCCGTTGTGACCTTTATGAAGATGCGGTTCGTATTACCCGGGGAATGATGCAGCGCTCACCAAAACCGGATGCCTTTTTTGCGGTAAACGACTTCACAGCCATTGGTACCATTAAAACCCTGCAGGAACTCGGGTACCGAGTCCCGGAGGATGTTGCCGTAGTAGGTTTCACCAACGGGCAGATTGCAGATGTGATTTCTCCTGCCCTGACCTCCGTGGAACAGTTTGGTTACAACCTCGGGAAAACTGCTGTTGAATTGCTTCTTGAACGACTGAATGTTCCGGGAAAAACAATCCCTGCGCGTACCCGCACGATTAAAACAAAACTGATCATTAAAGCGTCATCCCTGCGAAAAAAGATAACATAAAATTGCTATCAAAATAGAACGGATATAATTTTATTCAAACCTTAAATTTATTTCAAGCTCATGAAAATTATTTCACTTGATCAAGCCGAAAAGATGACTGTAAATATGGAAGGCGCTGTCGGGGTTACCAAACAGATGCCCCTTTCACGGAAAGATGGTGTACCGGTATATTCCTTCCGTGTTTTTACCGTAGAACCCGGTGGACATACGCCTTATCACCATCATAATTATGAACATATGAACTATATAGTTTCCGGCCAGGGGGCCCTGGTGAATGAGGACGGTGAAGAATTACCGGTGAAAGCAGGGGATTTTGCCCTGGTTCTTCCCAACGAGCAACATAACTATAAAAACACACATCCGACAGAACCTCTGGTGCTTATTTGCGGTGTACCCAAAGCCTTTGAATAGGGTACCCTGTTGATATGTTGAAAAAAAAATTGGGGCAGTGCAGACGGAACCTTTATCTTTGAGGTGGTAAGTAATATCTTTTCCCTTTTGAAACGGCGCAAAAAAAAAGAAAATACCTTACGGCGTACAAACCGGCGGACGATCATGCTGAACCACCGTGAAATGAATGTGCTTAATGCTTATTGTGAAAAATATAAGATACAGAACAAATCCAAGTTTATGCGCGAGGCGATCATGACGGCAATTCTTAAAAGACTGGATGATGATTACCCCACATTATTTGCAGAACCCGATCCAAACCTGTTCAACGGGGAAAACCAGGCCGATTAATTAATCTTCCAGGATCTGAGAGATCCCGTCATGAATCTGTTTCCAGTTATCTTCCCCGAGTTTCGAACCCATAACTTCAATGACTTTTCCGGCAAGGAGCGATCCCGTTTTCAGACATTGTTCCGGGGTGAATCCTTTAAGAAAACCATAAATAAATCCTGATGCATACAGGTCGCCGGCACCGGTTGTATCTAATGGATCAGCAGGAACAGCGGGAACAGAAAAGATTTCATTTTCATGGTTAGCCATTGACCCGTCTTTGCCAAGCTTAACCACTGCAATATCACACAGGCGTGCTAGTTCATCGAGAGCTTCTCCCGGAGGCTTTCCTGTAAAAGCGGTGGCTTCTTCTTCGTTTGCAAAGATGATGTCAACATAGTTTTCCAGTATGGTTTGTGTTTGTTCCCGGTTTGCTTCAACAACATTATAACTGGCCAGATCATAAGAAACTTTGAGGCCGGATTTTTTAGCCATATCGAGTGTTTTATGCAACAGGTCGTATTCAATAATCAGGTATCCTTCGACATGAAGGAGAGAGTAAGCGGGAAAATTTTCTGTCGGAAGATATTCCGGTTTAAGATGTGTTGCCGCGCCCAGGTAAGTGCCAAACGTCCGTTCACCATCGGGAGTAATAAATGTGATGGCATAACCGGTGCTTACCGGAGCATGATTCAGGTACATTTGTACTCCCCGGCTTTCCATACTGTTCCGGAAAGTTTTTCCCAAATCGTCTTTCCCAATTGAACCGATGTACCCCGATGACATGCCCATGGAGGCAATCCCATGGATGGTATTGGCTGCTGATCCTCCTGATGCATAGCTTTTTTCAAGCCCGGCGGTGCGCTGTAATATCGTTTTTGCCTTGACTTCATCCACCAGAGTCATGCTGCCTTTGGGCAGATCAAGTTCAAAGAGGATTTGATCATTTTCGACAGGCATCAGGATATCTACCAGGGCATTTCCCATTCCCAGCGCAGCAGGTTTCTGAATTTCGGACATAAAACGGAATTTAATATTTTGCCAAATATATTGGATTATTTAAGAAAAGCCCGTATTTTTGCCCCGCAAAATTCCTCAGTAGTTCAGTTGGTTAGAGTCCCGACCTGTCGGGATTAATCAGAGGGTGTGAGGGAAAGACTGGTAAAAGAATGATACTCCTCAGTAGCTCAGTTGGTTAGAGCATCTGACTGTTAATCAGAGGGTCGCTGGTTCGAATCCAGCCTGAGGAGCAAAAAACCCCGGACGGATGTACGGGTTTTTTGTAATAAGGGCAATGTTTTA
>JAADHC010000044.1 GCA_013152085.1 Chlorobiota bacterium | reverse complement strand
ATAAGGATTAGGAATGGTAATTTGACTAAATAAATTGATATGAAATAATGATACAAGAAGAATTAAATAAATAATCTTTTTCATTTTTTTTTCATTTTGGGTGTTTAGAATATTAATTGCCGTCAACTAAATTATAACGGGAATCAACTTCCCTTTTATTTTTCCGCGACAGATTGGTAAAGCGGAGATCGATTCCGTCCCGCTGATCAAATGTATGTATAAATCCGGTGTTTTCAAATGGATCCTTCGGTTTTCATATCCCGGGAATTGCAGGAAAAGAAAGCGATATTTTATATCTTTGATTGATCCCGGCAGGTAAAGCCGGGAACGATCTTATGTTAAATAAATACATGATAATCATGATACGACACTTGCCGGAAGCCGGTATCCTCTTTATCCTGTTCACCGGCTGCTCCGCTGTCCTTGCGGCGGGAAGCATCACCGGAAAGGTTTCCTTCGAAGACCCTCAACAGGGAGCTGTTATCCTCCGGGCATACCGGTTGGATACTTTCTCCGACGGCCGGGTAAAACCCCTGTCCAAAGCGGATATTTACGGCGCTGCTACGCCTGCACAGGTTTTGCAACTGCCGGAGGCGGGTAACTATGCTTTTCCGGGTCTTTCTCCGGGATATTATGCGGTAGTGGCCTTCTGCGATGCGGATAACAACGGCAATTTAGGATTCGATCCGCCCGAACCGTTCGGCTGGTACAATGACCTTTCCGGCAGCCGGTTTTCGGCCATTAACCTTACGGAAGGCAACAAAACCGGTGCGGATATCCTGTTACGCACCCCCACACCCTTTGCATTACAGGAAAAACATACGGAACACGGCGCGCTGAAGCGGATCAACGGCCTGCCGGTACTGCAGTTATGGGGAACGGCACAGGAGCGGGGTTTCGCACACGGGTATCTTGCCGGAAGACAGATCATCGATTTTTTCGAATTTTATGTCCTCGAGGACAGCTGGCGGTCGCCGAAACGGTATGAAACCGTTTTTGTCCCTTTCCTGGAAAACCGCCTGGCGCCGCCACATGAATTCCTGGCGGAGTGTGATGCCGTAATGAACGGGATGAAGGCAGCCGGTACCAATATGTACGTGCGGTTGCTGGGTCGCGACTTTACCCGGACAGACCTGCTGGCCGTCAATGCCTATATCGAGCGGCGGGCCGCGTCACCGGGTCCGGCGCCTTCATCCTGTACGCAGTTTGCCTTCTGGGGCGAACGGACAAAGGGAACTTCCGTTAACGGTGGCCTTATCGCTGCGCGCAACATGGATGGCGAGTGCGATGTCCGCAAGGTTACGGTAAGCCATTTCCTGCTCTTTGCCGTTGATCCGGCAGAACCGGGGCATAAACGCTGGGTGTCGGCCATGTGGCCCGGGTTTGTCGGGACAATCTCGGGAGTGAACGAAGAGGGTCTCTACAGCATGGAAAATGCCGGCGGCTCCGGTCCCGGGCCGGTGCCTGACCGTGTTGTTCCCTGTTCCTGGATACAACGTGATCTGCTCGAACATGCCGGCAGTGACGCAACACCCGGAACCGTTCTGGACCGGATGAAAAAATACGGATGTTCGGAAGGCGGAATTACGGCTGCCGGATCGATCATCCTCTGGGCGGTACCATACCACGGGCAGGAAGCCCCCGCCTTCGTTTATGAAGGGGGACGCTCCGGCTATGCCGTGCGTAAACCCGGCGATGTAAGACCGGAAGACCCCTTCTGTATTATGGCCTCAAATCATCACAAAGTGTATGGTTATGATCCGGATCATCCTGACCGGTCGCTGGGCGTTCCGGTATCCTTTTCCTCCCGCTGGCGGTACGAAGCGGGGATGCAAAAGCTGGAAGCCCGGGCCAGACAACGGAAACCCCTGGGGACGGAAGAAGCCAAAGCGTTGCTTCAGACCGTGGCGCACGGCACTACAGAGTATTCCGTTATCTTCCTGGCCAACGAAAAAAGGATTCTTGTAGCCGTGGATGACCTCAAAACCGACCTGTGGGATGCTCCCTATCAAAAATGGGTGGAATACGGGTTTGAGGAGTTGTTTATACGCTGATCCGCGATCTGTAAGATATGGTTCCCCGCCGGAAATGAATCAATTTCAACCGGGGTTTTTAATCTTTGGAGTCAAAATACACTCTTGGAGGTTGCCAGGTAACCGGATCCGCGTAAATATCATGCGAAATGCTGAGAACCTCCATCCACACGGGTTTGACTTTAATCAACAGATATCCCTCCTGACGGTCCGGATAAAATGCATCCCATTCCTCTTTCCAGTGCTTTTCTTTCTCCTTTGGGTCATTTACCAGTTGAGCGGTTCCGTAGATGGTAACATAACCTGATGCATCATTATCAAGATAATATAATGTCACGCGGGGATCCTTTTTAATTTGTTCCACCTTTCTGCTTTCCGGGTTGGTGCCGAACCAGATGGTAAAATCTTTCTCCGGCAGAAACGGGCTCATCGCCCTGACCCTGGCCTGACCTTCATCATTTAATGTGATCAGTGCACAGGTCCCCGCGTTTTTCATGATGTCCCGGGCGACAATAAGGATTCTGGTGCGTAACGTATCCGGCACCCGGGATTCCTGGCCGTTGGCTGCGGATGAAGTGATCAGCATCAAAGGGAATATAAGTAAAGCGAATTTCCCGATAGTTCTCATAGGATTGTTTTATCTGATGATCAATCGATCGACCGGCAATTTTGTTCAAGCATTACGCAATGCATTCATGACACGCTCCGGGGTCATAGGCAACCGGAATAGTCTTGCCCCGGTTGCATCGAAAACGGCATTTGCGATAGCTCCTCCCATGCAGATGATGGCCGGTTCTCCTCCGCCCTGCGGCGGGTCATCCTGGGCATCGGCCAGTACGACATCAATCTCCGGAGTCTGGCCGATCCGTGTGAAATCATATGTATCAAAGTTCTCCGTCAGCATCTTCCTGCTTTTAAACTCAACTTCCTCTTTCAGGGCATATCCCATACCCATGATTATACATCCTTCTGCCTGAAGGATAACACCCTGAGGGTTGACAACCATACCCATATTCTGGGCGCAGACGGCACGTTTCACGTTTATCCGCCCGGTTTTTTCATCCACTTCGACTTCTGCAAATACGGCGACATCCGTACCTGCATCCTTCCCGCAGGCAATTCCGTATCCCCTTCCGCTGGGGCCTTTGGCCGGAGTCCATCCGAATTTTTTTGCACCAAGTTGCAATACTTCGGTCATTTTGGAATCGTTTTTCAGGTGTTTCAGACGGAAATCCAGCGGGTCTTCCCCGGCAGCAGCTGCCATAATCTCAATCTGGGATTCCCTGGCAAAGGTATTGGTATTGTTGCTTGGTGCCCGCCATGCACCTGTAAAGAAGGGATGTACCGTTTCTCCCCGGGGTGACCGGAACGTTTGTGTCCGGTGGTTGGGGATACCGTAAAACTGTTTTGCACCCCGCTGTCCGCCAAAATAAGTGCCGTAATCCCAGAAAACAATCCTTCCTTCAGCATCCAGCCCGGAACGGATCTTTACAACGGCAGCAGGCCGCAACCGGTCAAACATAAATTCTTCCTTGCGTGTATACATCAGTTGCACCGGTTTTCCCGATAATTTTGCGATTCTGGCTGCTTCAACGGCTTGCGGGTTATAGATCTTACCCCCGAATCCGCCACCTGTAAAGATCTCCATAAACCGTACATTTTTTTCCGGGATATCCAGTTCCTCTGCAATGGTTTCCCGCGTCGGATAGGGAGTCTGACAGGATGCCCAGAGTTTGAGTTTTTCGCCTTCAAAAACCGCGGTGGCCGTATGCGGTTCAACCGGGGCATGGGCGATGTAAGGATCACGGTATTCAAAGTCAAAGTGTTTTACGGAAGCCTTTTCTCCCTCATCCGGACTTCCGCCGGCATCAATCTCATTGGCTTCTGTTCCCTTCCTTTTCAGATAATCAAAAAGTGACGAATTATCCACAGGCAGATTTTCTTCTTCATACTCAGCCCTGACCAGATCGTAAGCTTTGTCCACGGTATCTTGTGATGTATGCAGGAGTGCAATAAAATCACCGTCACGGACAACTTCAATTCCATTGATTTTCTCTGCTTCCGAAGTATCAATGCTGATCAGCTTTGCACCGAGCGAGGGGGGACGGACGATACGGGCATACCTCATTCCCGGCAGATGAATATCCCCGGAAAATTTTGCCTTTCCG
The DNA here is from genome assembly GCA_013152085.1 of Chlorobiota bacterium. Taxonomy (GTDB): domain Bacteria; phylum Bacteroidota; class Bacteroidia; order Bacteroidales; family VadinHA17; genus JAADHC01. Next base: position 4,894 of record JAADHC010000044.1, on the reverse strand, counting down.
GTAACTTTTTCATAACCGTCAGCACGAAGACGCGATGTTCCCATGATTTTAAAATCGGATGCTTTTTTCAGCGGCGGTTCGTCCTTAAGTGTGAAATAGATTGCTTTTCCTTTGGTAAGTCCGGCATAGGTGACCTGTTTCCGGGAGTTATTTTTAACGGAAATCACTCCGTCTGAAACCTGTAACCCACTTACCGGGACACCGAGCTGTTCTGAAGCCATTTTCAGGAGCATGGCTCTGGCTTTTGCAGCGGCATGTCTCATGGTTTGCCCGAATACCCTGGTTGAAAGAGAACCGTAGGTTCCTTCATCCCAGGGACAAATATCCGTATCTCCCATGATGATGTTTACCGATCCGAGCTTCATATCCAGTTCATCGGCCAGCATCATCGGCAGGGAGGTAATTGGGCCCTGACCCATTTCAATTTTTCCGGTATAAAGGGTCACACGGCCGTCTTCCCCGATCCGCAGGTATGCATTCATATCCCGGCTTTCCTCCCGGGAAGAATCTTTTTCCGTAACAAACGACAGATGGCTGACAGAAAATGCGATAACCAGACCGCCGCCAAGGCGTTTCACAAAATCCCTGCGGTCTATTTCCCGGAGATTATACATGTCCCGGAGAACCCGTCGGTTTATTTTTTCGTCTGTATTCATGGTTTTGAGTTTTGTTGTCTGATCTGTTCAAATCATAAAGATATCATTGCCGGGATGCCTGTTTACACGGCAACCTTCCCTTTCATCTCCCTGCCGGCCTGTTCTATGGCTTCAATAATTCTACCGTATGTTCCGCAACGGCACAGATTGTCATCCATCCCTTCAATAATTTCCTTTCTGGCAGGATCAGGGTTGTTGATAAGCAGTGCATAGGCATTCATGATAATACCCGGTGTACAAAATCCGCATTGTAACGCGTCGTTTTCCACAAAAGCCTTCTGAAGAGGGTGGAGGGACCCGTTTTTTGCCAGCCCCTCAATCGTCAGAACCTTTTTTCCGGCAACATCTGCGATGTTATAGATGCATGCGCGTACGGCTTCGTTTTCTATGATGATTGTGCATGCCCCACATGCCCCGATTCCGCACCCGTATTTTGTGCCTGTCAGTCCCAGTTCGTTTCTCAGTACCCAGAGCAACCGGTTTTCCGGATTGGTGTTAATATTCACAGGTTCACCGTTCAGTTCAAATCGGATTGTTTTATTCATGATTTTTATGGTATTTGAGTTCTTCAAGATAATCATTTTCCGTATCAATATCCCGCAGGATCACAGAGGAATCATATTCCATTTCTTCAATATCTTCCGGATGCCGCTTTAAAAGGTCTTTCAGCTTTCCGTTTTCGGCAGAACCGAGGATTTCTGTAAAGTATTTTTTCCTGATCAGTACAGGATGACCGCGTTTTCCCCGGTAAGTTGCAACGACAATCCCTTTTCCCGATTGTTTAAAGGTTTCTGTCATCCGGTTCATGACCGGGGTTCCGATCATCGGCTGATCACCCAGCAGGATCATGACCGCATCGGTTGTTTCCCTGACCAGCCTTAACCCGCATTGCACGGAGGAGAACATTCCGGTTTTATAATGCCTGTTATAAACCGTTTCAACCGGAAATTGCCGCAGCAGGTTCCCGATTGATTCAGCGTCCGAACCCAGCACGACGATCGTGCTGTTTATCGCAGATTTAACAGCCTCCGAAACAACGGTCTCAATGATACTCTTTTCGTCAAAAGGCAGCATAAGTTTCGGTTTCCCCATTCTTTTTGATTCCCCCGCGGCAAGGACAACGGATGTAATGTGAAGCCTTTTCCTCCGGTTATTCAGGCTGTCCCTGACCCGGATCAGTTGTGCACAAATGCTGAGGGCAATCTCATTAACGGTTTGGGCACCGATGTTTAATCCCACCGGTGCAAAAACACGGTCAAACAGGGTTGCGGAGGCCCATTGCTGCGTTATAAACCTGTCGCGCATAAGCGCGATTTTCCTTTTGCTGCCAATCATTCCGATATAGGCGACATCTTCATGAATACAGGCCTTAAGTGCGTCTGCGTCATCCCTGTGTCCCCGGGTCACGATTACGATGAAAGTGTCCCGGGTTATGGGTATCTGCCGGATTGCATGCCCTATGGAATCCACGATAACAGTGTCGGCGTCCGGGAGGTTTTGACGGCTGGCATATTCCGGCCGGTCATCAATTACGGTGATCTCAAAATCCAGCAGGCCTGCCATATGAGACAACGCTTTTCCAATATGCCCTGCCCCGGCAATGACCAGTTTTGGCAGGGGCCCCACCGGTTCAAGAAAAACAGTTTTTGTATCTGATATTATTATCCGGCGGCACTCTTTGCCCTGAAAACAGGAATGTATCTCTTCGACGAAGTCTTTTAAAAGATGTTGTACAGGAGGTTCCAATGGCACACCGGGGGTTACCCAGAACCTTTCAACGGTGATTTTGTTCCTCCCCGTAATGATCGTTACCAGGACACCCGGATTTCCATGCAGGAGGGATTCATTCAACCTGACAAAAGCGTCTTTATTCGATCCCGGATCGGCATCAAGCAGGAGGGAGGCATGACCTCCGCATATCGCACCTTCTTCGGAAGTGATGCTGGCATTCAGGTCTGCCGTATAAATCATTGAAGTATGTTCCCGGCCTGCTTTTCCGGCATTACGGGCAGCATTTCCTTCCAGGCTGCCCCCGCCAAGTGTCCCGGCCAGGAGTTTCCCGTTTGAAAAGACAGCCGATGCTCCCGGGACCTGTGGGGCAGACCCTTTTGTCTCCAGGATCGTTGCCAGGACAATATGCCTGTTGTTCTCCAGCAGGCCGGGAATATTTTGCAGAATATTCTTCACGCTTTTGCTGTATTATAAAAATTAATTTTAAGATGAATTGATGTGGACTTTGTCCTTTAATACAGGCATTCTCAAAATTACAAAATATTTCAGTAGTGTCCGATAAAAAATTTACAGTGATGGGCTAAAGCCCTTATTTACTGACGATTCACTAACCCCAGGCTTAAGCCTGGGGTTATGGATGCAAATCATAAAAATGGGTTTTAGCCCTCAATCATAAGCGACTGATAATTAGCTATTAAATTCAGCGTAATTATCGATTTGTCATAATTTCCAATTTTCTCCGGATACAGGTGAAAATATTTATTAAAGGGGTGCAGTTCATTTTTTCTGTCAGATCAGGTTTTGTCTATGGTCTGCCGGTTTTTAAAAACCTGCCGGTATTCTTCTATGACGGGTTTGTAAATTTTATGTTTCCGGGGGAGGAATTCTTCGGATTCGGAGGTGAAATGATGCTGAGCCTCTGCCGGGCCGGAATAAATTCCGGCTCCCGCAAAAGCGAACATGGCCGCTCCCAGTACGGTCGTTTCACTTTGTTTCACTACCCTGACCGGGATGTCCAGGATATCGGCCCGGATCTGGTTCCAGAGCCTGTTTTTCGATCCCCCGCCGACGCAGAGAAGGTGTGTCGCCTTAAAATTCCCGGCCTGCTGCAACAGGCTCAGCCCATATCCGGTCCTGCAGGCAAGTGCTTCCAGTGCCGCCCGGTACACCTCCCCGCGGGTGGTCTCCATGGTAAGCCCGGAGATCATACCGTTACCCTGTCCTTCCGATCCGGGAAAGAAGGAAGGGTTGATACGTATTCCCCCGCTGCCCGGACTGATCTTTCCTGCCTCACCGGTCATCGTATGGTAAACATCCTTTTTGCCTGCTTCTTCCGCATAAAACATCCGTTTGATCCATTCCAGGGTTCCGGAAGCGATCCATTGAACCCCCGGGTTGTATAATCCCGGCATCGAATCCAGTTCCGTAGTGACACCGGCTGTCAGCATATCCCGGTCAATCCGGGCTTCATGCGTTCGTACCATCAGAATTTCCCATGTTCCCGAACTGAGTACCGGCGTATGTTCCCCTGCCCCCGATCCGAAAATGGCAAACTGTGTGTCGTGGCCGGTGGCTACCACAGGTATGCCTGCAGGAATGCCCAGTTCTCCGGATGCCTTTGCGGTTACCTGCCCGGCCACTTCTCCCGGCTCAACCAGCCTCGGAAAGACAGAACGGTCCAGGCCGGCGGCAGAGAGAACTTCATCCGAAAAATCCCGTTTTTTCAGGTCCGTAAGCATGGATGTGCCGGCCATGGAGGTGTCGGTAACCATCTCCCCGGAAAGTCTGTAAAGGAAAATTGAGGGAATAAAAAGGAAACTGTGCAGCTTTTCGATCACCTGCGGCTCGTTCTCTTTCAGCCAGATCAGTTTGGTGATGGTGTTGAACGGAAAGGGTTGCAGCCCGGTGATCTGGCAGAGTTTCTCAGGGGAAATGTATTGTCCGATATTTTTCATAACACGTGCCGTCCGTTTGCATTGCCAGGAAATGACCGGGTAAAGCATGTTCCCGCCGGCATCAAAAGGAGCACCGTCCACGCCGAAGGTATCCACGGTGACCGCAACCACTTCAACTCCGGCGATTTTATCCATGACCACGGGTTGTCCGGGAGAACTTGTCCCAGAGCAGGCTTATATCCCAGATGCGGTAATCCGGGTATTTCGGATCGGGTGAAGTTTCGTTGGGAAGGGAGGATACCGCTCTGATCTTACCCTGCGGGTTTACAGCAATGGTGCGGATATTGGTGGCTCCGCAGTCCAGTACCAGGACAACTTTTTCAGGCATCGTTTTTTTTTGACTAAAGTAAGCAGATATTTCAAAAGTAGTAAAATGTATTTTATTACCACCTGTCAAAAGTCCGGGATCGGCGTGATGAGAAATATGTCCGCCGGATCCCTTTATCCGGTAACTATCCGGCACGTTCAGATAAAAAAAAGTAAATAAAATTGTGTCATTCCTTTCCAAGAATGTATTTTTAAAAGAAAATAGACACGCATCATTCAGCAAGG
>JAADHC010000030.1:10017-101848 GCA_013152085.1 Chlorobiota bacterium | reverse complement strand
GACCTGATTCTGGGAATTTTCCTGTTGTGGGGAACCATTCAGGGGTTTCGTCACGGCCTGATCATCGAGGCTGCTTCGCTGGCGGCCCTCTTTCTGGGAATCTGGGGAGCTATTCATTTTTCGGATATCACGGCCGGTTTTCTGGTCGAACAATTTAATCTTACCACAAAACACCTCTTTATTATCGCCTTTGCCGTTACCTTCATCGCTATTGTTATCCTGGTCCATTTCCTGGCCCGTGCACTGGACAAGCTTGTCAAAGCCATTGCCCTGGGATGGCTCAATCGTCTGGCCGGGATTATTTTCGGAGCCGTCAAGATGGCTTTCATCCTGAGTATTGTCCTGGTTATCCTTAACAACATTGACCGGCGCAAGCCATTTCTCCCCAAAGATCAAATCCGGGAATCATTCCTGTATACTCCACTATCGGGATTTGTTCCGGCAATCTTTCCGTTCCTGGATATCCGGAACCTTGAAAAACAGTCACCAAAGACCATTGGCCCGGTAACACTTTAACTCAAAATCTTTAAACCGTTCATTAAGGTATTTTAATGTCTTCCGGGCATACAAAAGCCTGAATCTTCATGCTTGTATATGTATTTTCTTTACCTCAATTGTTATCTTTGCTTCAAACTGTACCCTGATGAACTTTATTGAAGAGTTACGCTGGCGTGGCATGATCCATGATATGACGCCGGGCACTGAAGCACAGATCAAGAAAGAGATGACTGTCGGTTATATCGGTTTTGACCCGACAGCCGACTCACTCCATATCGGCAATCTTGTGGGCATCCTGATCCTGAAACATTTCCAGATGGCAGGCCATAAACCTATTGCCCTGGTAGGCGGAGCCACGGGAATGATCGGCGATCCTTCGGGAAAATCCCAGGAGCGTAACCTGCTGGACGAGGATACCCTGCGCCACAATCAGGAAGCCATTAAAAAGCAACTGATGCGTTTTCTCGATTTCGAAACCGGAGCACCCAACCGGGCCGAAATGGTGAACAATTACGACTGGATGAAAGAATATTCCTTTCTCGGATTTATCCGCGATATCGGCAAGCATATTACCGTTAACTATATGATGGCCAAAGATTCCGTTAAGAAACGGCTGGCCCCTGACTCAGGCAGTGGTATGTCTTTCACCGAATTTTCTTACCAACTCGTCCAGGGTACCGACTTTCTGCACCTCTACCAAACCATGAACTGTAAGTTACAGATGGGTGGCTCTGACCAGTGGGGAAATATTATCACCGGCACCGAACTTATCCGCCGCAAGTTGGGAGGTGAAGCTTATGCCCTCACCAGTCCCCTGATCACCAAGTCTGATGGCGGAAAATTCGGAAAAACAGAATCGGGAAACGTCTGGCTGGATGCTTCCAGAACGTCTCCATATCGTTTTTACCAGTTCTGGCTAAACGTTACTGATGAAGATGCCGGGAAGTTCATCAAAATATTTACGCTACTGGACTCCGGGGAGATTGAATCACTAATTGCAGAACATGATGCTGCCCCGCATACCCGCATACTACAAAAAAGGCTGGCCCGTGAAGTTACGATGCTGGTACATGGGAAAGAGGCTTTCAACGTGTCCGAAGCTGCTTCCGCCATTCTCTTTGGCAAAGGAACCGCCGAAACATTAAAAGAGATGGACGAAAAAACCTTTCTGGACATTTTTGAAGGAGTCCCCTTATATGATGCTGACGCTTCCATACTGACTACCGGAGTTAAGCTTGCCGATCTTCTTGTGGATAAAACCGGGATTTTCACTTCAAAAGGCGAGTTACGACGTATGGTAAACGGTGGCGGGCTGAGTATCAATAAGGAAAAAATCACGGATTTTGAACATAAGATTACCAAAGACAGCCTGATCAGCGGACAATACCTGCTGGTACAGAAAGGAAAAAAGAACTATCACTTAATAAAAATTAAAAACTGACGTTATTTCCATAACCACGAAGTTAAACTTGTATTATGCCCGATCCAACCACAGATTCTTTTGATTTATTGCTGTATATCTGGAAACAGCGTAAACCCGTTATTATAATTACCGTTCTGGGAGCCCTCATTTCCATTGTGGTATCCCTGCTTCTGAAGCCTAAATTTGCAGCAGAGGTAATCCTGTATCCAACCAGTTCCGCCTCTGTATCGCGTTCTCTTATCTCCACCCAGGGTGGTTATGGTAAAGAGGATTTGCTGGCCTTCGGGGACGAAGAAGAAACGGAAAAAATGCTTCAAATCCTGTATTCTGATGAGATCCGTAACCGGCTTATAGAAAAGTATCATCTTTTTGAACATTACCGGATTCCCGCTGATGCGAAATATAAATATACCATACTGAATGCCAAAATGCACAAGAATATTTCTTTCCGTAAAACCGAATATATGGCTGTCCGTATCAGGGTAATGGATGAGGATCCGAAGACATCAGCCCTGATGGCCAATGATATTGCGATGCTTTTGGATTCTACGGTTAACCGCATGCAGAAGAAAAAAGCCATAGAAGCCCTTTCGATTGTGGAAAAAGAATACCGTTCCATGCAACTGGAAATTGCCGGTATTGAAGACTCGGTACGCAAGCTGGGGAAACTGGGAATTTTTGATGTAGAATCGCAATCGAAAGGGTTGCAGGAAGCATATCTTGAGGCCATCCACAAAGGAGATGTTACTATGGCCAGGGCACTGAACGAGAAAATGATCAATCTGGGAAAGTATGGAAGCAACTATCTGTTTCTTAAGGAACTTCTTTCCAATGAGAGTGTACGGTTCAGTGGTCTGAAAGAAAAATATTCCGAAGCCCGTGTGGATGCCGAGCAAAACCTCCCCCATACTTATATCGTTAAGAAAGCTGATGTTCCGGAGAAAAAGGCCTGGCCCAAACGATCCATAATCGTTATGGGAACCACACTGGCTGCTTTTCTTTTTGCAATCATTCTGTTGCTGTTTCTGGATGCTATCCGGAAACGGCTGAATTAAAACCGGGACATGGCACCGGCAAAAAAAGAAATAACGCTATTTTACCTGATTTCCCTGCTTTTTCTTGCTTTTTCCGCAGGGATGATTCTGTTGCACGCATCCTTTGTGATTTTACTGATCCCGGCAGCTCTGTTGCTGGCTTATTTTGCTTTTTTTTCTCTGGATGTCTTTTTCCTGGTTACCGTCGCGCTGGTTCCTCTTTCCGTACCATTACAAATTATCACCCCGAACCTGGGTTTTGACCTTTCCCTGCCTGCAGAACCTTTAATGATCTTTATCCTGCTTCTTTTAGTGATGAAAGGGTTGCGAGAACCGCTATTTCCGGCAGCTTTACTCCGCCATCCACTTACCCTGATAATCATGATATATCTTTCATGGATGTTCGTAACCGCCGTAACCAGCACGATGCCGCTGGTATCATTTAAGTATTTCCTTGCTCACCTGTGGTTTATCGCTTCGGCTTATTTTCTGGGATTTCTATTGTTCAGCAAAACAAAAAACATCTACCTCTTTTTATTGGTTTATATTCTACCACTTGTATTGGTGATCCTTTATGCCTTCTACAACCAGTCTCTTGCAGGATTTATAAATCAGAAAGCCGCCCATTCGGCGATGCGTCCTTTTTACAATGACCATACCGCCTATGGTGCTATTCTTGCTATGTTCATTCCGGTAATTGCCGGATTTTTATCCCTTCCGAAGCAATCACGACCGGTTTCATCTACAGCCTCTTTTTTACTCCTTCTTTTGTTTCTTACGGCCTTACTTTTTTCTTACAGCCGGGCCGCATGGATCAGTGTTGCAGGAATGTTTGTCGTCTTCATACTGATCTGGTTTCGCGTCCGGGTTGAGATCATAGTTACGGGTATTGGCATCCTTATCGTTGCCTTTTTTATTTTCCAGAGCAGTATCTGGATCAAACTGCAGGAAAACCGGCAGGAATCATCCACAAGTCTGGCCAAACATCTTGAATCAGTTGCCAACGTACGCTCCGATGCTTCCAACATGGAACGTATCCTGAGATGGAAATGTGCCCTGGACATGTTTGCAGAAAAACCCCTGACCGGCTGGGGCCCCGGAACCTACATGTTCCAGTATGCTCCTTTCCAGCGTTCTTACGACCGGACCATCATCAGCACCAACTTCGGTGACCGGGGTAATGCCCACAGTGAGTATCTCGGTCCGTTGTCCGAAACAGGATGGCCGGGATTGTTATCCGTATTTTTAATCCTCGTTTTTGCCCTTCACACCGGTATCAGAACATATCTTCGTACCCATGACAGAGAAACCGGTATTCTCTCGCTGGCCATAACCCTCGGCCTGGTAACCTATTTTATCCATGGGTTACTCAACAATTTCCTTGATACCGATAAAGCTTCCGTTCCTTTCTGGGGTTTTATGGCCATCCTGGTGGCTCTTGATTTAAAGACCAGGGACCAAAGGGAAAAGGAGCAACCACATACGATCTAACCAGGCATAGCGTAATAAAAAACCGACCTGCAGAAAGATTAAATAGTTCCAAATCAATTCTCCTGTTTCATATCAATCCCCAGGATGGAAACGTCGTCGAAAAGTCGTTGGTTTTCGGGATTAATATCTTCGTCGGAGATCAGTTTGCCCAGGTTTTCGGCGATGGATTTGTCGTTGGCAATGTCTTTTTCGATATAAACCGTACCTATTTCGTTCCCTTCTTCATCCGGCAATTCAGATAATCCGTCGGTGTAACAGATCATTTTTGTGCGTTCGTGCAACGTGAGGGTTTCTTTGTTGATCGCCGGCATTTCGTCAAGCATTCCGACACCTACGGTATTGCTTGGGAGTTTAATAACCTTGCCGGATTTTGTTTTATACAATACCGGCGGATTATGTGCCGCGTTAACATATTCCAGCACGCCGGTATCACAATGGTATTTGGCAATAAACAACGTAATAAACTTTTCTCCGTGGGCATTTTCGATCACCCGTTGGTTCAGGGTTTCCACAAGCTCCTCGAGGGCAATCTCATGAGTGTACAGGGCACGCAGGTTGGCCTGGAAATTTGCCATCAGCAGGGCAGCAGAGATTCCCTTGCCGGATACATCGGCTATACAAAATCCATAAGTATTGTGGCTCAACCGGATACAGTCATAATAATCCCCGCCTATTGAATAGTGCGGCTGATAAAATCCGGTGACTTCGACACAAAAATTCTGTGGGAGTTTATCGTTATCGGGGATAAGCAGGCTTTGCATTTTCCGGGCCAGTTCAAGTTCCTTTTTCAGGCGCTCCTGTTCCAGGCTCTCCTGAAATAACCGGATGTTCTCGATAGCAACGACCACAATATTCGTTAGCGTCTGGATAAAATTGAGGTGTTTGATCACCGGGCTCACTCCTTCTCCTTCTTCAATGTCCCCGATAATGACGAAAGCCAGCGGCTGGTTGTTATGATAAACCGGAATAATAATGTCAAACCCATCCAGTGCCCGATTTTCAGTAACCGTGACAAAAGATATATCCTTAACCGGGATCAGGTCCCTTTCCACATCCAGGGCACTGTATTCTTTTTCCGTACATCCCGATTGAAGGATACACTCCCATTTTTCATTCTGTTTGAATATCAGAATTTTGCCAATATTCAGATCTTCGACCAGAATCTTTTTTGTCAGGGCGATAAGCTCTTCGGGTGTAAGATTGCTGTTAATTGCCTGGGTTACCTCAAGCAGCGCATTGAGCTTAAACTTGGAAAGTTTCAACCGTTTTATGGATGCAGCATCTTCCATGATTAATTTTAACCTTTAACACGCTCTGAATAGGAACGGTTTCGCGTGTCCACTTTAATTTTGTCTCCCGTATTGATAAAAAGAGGTACGTTAATTTCGGCACCTGTTTCAAGAGTGGCCGGTTTGAGCGCCGTGGTTGAAGAGGTGTCCCCCCTTATACCGGGCTCGGTATAAGTTACTTCCAACTCCACGAATGGCGGAAGATCCACGGACAGGGGTGTCTCCGTCTCGGCATGAAAAACAATTTCCATCTCCTGACCTTCTTTAAAAAGATCCGGAGAAGGAATCATGTCTTCGGGAATAGATATCTGCTCAAAGGTTTCAAGATGCATAAAATGATAACCCATATCGTCGCTGTACAAATACTGATAGGGTCTCCGCTCAATACGGGCAACCGTAACCTTATGACCGGCGGAGAAGGTATTATCAATAACCTTGCCTGTTGTCAGACTTTTAAGTTTGGTACGCACAAAAGCAGGGCCTTTCCCCGGTTTGACATGTTGAAACTGGACAATGGTATAAAGGTCGTTATTAAATTCGATACACAACCCGTTTCTGAAATCTGCTGTTGTTGTCATACAATAAATGTTTTCCTCCTGCAAAAATAATCTAAATATCCGTTTCTCTATCTGCCTGAAGGGATAAGACTGGTAAAAGGATGTTTTAACCCGGAAAAATCATCCAGTTCGACCTTAAATGATCCAACCCGGAGGTTAAACCATATCTTGACAGGCAGAAAATTTTCATCGTCGGAAAACCAGACATACATATCTTCCTGTGATTTAAATGCCCTGCCCACTTCGGTTACCGGACTGAATTTATAACAATTTACCTTGCCAATTTTCAGTTTCACCTGCTCTTCTCCTTTATATCTGATTTTCAGTGGCCACAATTCATCGGTAAAGTAGGTCTGGATCAGGATGGTTTCATTTTTTTCAAAAGGATAGTTCCGGTAGTTTTTTCTGAACAACAGAAACCCGGTCAGGATATCGTATGTTTCCTTCGGGACAATCACCTTCCCCTTTGCCTGGCTGTGCACAACCGCAGAATCGGGACGGATAAAATGATCAAACAATACGACATTGTACTTACGGTACCTTCCCTCCTTTATGTTACGTATGGCTTTTCTGGGCAGTAGAGATGCCGGGTCGTACCAGCTTTCATAAATATCCCGGACACCATAAAGAGTATTGAAAACCCCGGTGGTTTTTGCTTCCGCCTTAATATGATGCACGTACCTGCGCTCCAGGGTATCTCTGTCAATCTGCAGGATAGCTTCACCGGCAGTTATAAATGTATAATTAAGCTGATATCTGAGGTTTTCGCCGGGCCCGAAGGGAAAGGGATAGGATTTCTGGGCTTCCCCCCGGGTAACGGAGAACACCATCAGAATGATGAATATGCCGGAAGAAATCCCTTTCAGGTTAAATTCTGTGACTGTATGCCATTTTTTTTTCCTCATCTGATATCAATATCGGGAGTTCGATGTATGTAAATTGGTTGGATAGTGATTCCTTATTTGTTAATAAGACTTCGTTACTTGGTGCCAACGTGACAAATTATTCCTGCCACCATGACCAGGGTACTAAGATAGCCTGATTGATTGTTTTCTTAACTTAATAAAGCGTTTTTTTCAAGTTAAGCCTGTAATCATTTTTCATTAAACCCATTTTATAATGCCAACCTGTTCCTGGGAACGGTGGGGATAAAATCTTTTAAATAATACGGTTCGAAATAAGCCATATCTTCAAATTCCCTCTTTTGATAACGGTTCCATGAGCCCCCGAGAAGATGTTCTGCCAACGGACGGAACTCCGGTTCAAAAAAAGCATTTTTATGTTTGATTATTTCTAAACATTTTGCGGCACCCGAACCGAAAAAAAGTACCGGTCGTTTGTCCAGTATCTCCCTGAAAGAACCCGTATTAACAACCTTTGCCTCTACATCCATCACCTGCTCAGTATTTTTATTGTATATCGCACAATATACTTCCATCCGCCGCGCATCAATTACCGGACAAAACCATAACTCCCGGTTTCCCTTAACATCTGGCGGCAGGGCGTCTGAATACTTCGTCATACCGTACACCATTGCCTCACAAGTTGGTACGGCTATAAGCGGAATGTTCAGGCCGTAAGCCAGTCCTTTGGCAGCAGATACCCCTATGCGCAGGCCGGTATACGAACCCGGGCCACTGCTGACAGCCACCGCTTTCAGAGATGCCATTTTCAGGTTGTTACGCGTGATAAGCTTTTCGGTCAGTGATGTCAGCACCCGGGCATGGCTGCGGGGCGTCTCGTCCAGTATATCATCCGCCAAAATTCCGTTTACCCCCAGTGCAACTGAACAGATTTCAGCACTGGTTTCAATATGAAGAATAATCCCGTCAGACAAAAGCTTATTTTTTCTTCTTTGTTTTATACAAATCTTTCAGCGGAACCACCTCAACCAGCGCGCTGTCCTGTAATTTTTTCGAAATAGCGCTGTATGGAGCGGTAATCACTTTATCGTCCTGGTTGATTCCGGAGATCACCTGAATAAAATTATCATCCTGAATACCGGTTTTCACCTCTTTCATTAAGGCATACTGATCCTGTACCGAAAAGACAACTTCTTTTACCTCATCATCCCCGGCAGGTATAATCTCTTCCCCGGATGTTTTATTCAAAGTATCCGTACGGGTTGTCACTGCCTGAATGGGAACGGAAAGCACATGATTAAGTGTTTGGGTCAGGATATCCACCGTGGCAGACATTCCCGGACGGAAAGGGTACGGATCATCTGCTGTCACCAGATGTTTATAGGAATCTTTCACGAGACGGATTTTGACATTGAAACTGGTCACCTGGTCGGTACCCACGCCCGATGTTGAAGCCGTATTGGCAATTTCGGTAACGATCCCTCTGAATTTGTCTCCCAGGTAGGCATCTACTTCAACCAGGGCTGTGTCTCCCAGTTGAACACGAATAATGTCATTTTCATTTACTTCCACCAGGACCTCCATTTTCCCGAGGTCGGCGATGCGCATGATCTCGGTACCGGCCATCATTGATGTTCCCACAACCCGTTCTCCTTTTTCAACATTAAGTTTGGAGACAATGCCCGGCATGGGCGCATAGATGGTGGTTTTTACCAGGTTTTCCTGAGCTTCCTTTACCGATGCCTCAGCAGATTTCACGGTATACCTGGCTGCTTCCACATCGGCTTTTGCCATTTTATAGGTTGCTTCGGCATTTTCAAATTCAGAACGGGAGATGGTATTCTGGTCAAAGAGCTTTTTGCTTCGCTTGTAAGCCAGTTCGCTCTGAACAAGCTGTGCCTGTGCCTGTGCCAGTCTGGCCTTTGCCGAATTAAGCGAAGCGATAGCCCTGTCCCGGGCAGAAACATATACATCCGGTTTGATTTTTACCAGCAGGTCTCCTGCCGCTACCCGCTCACCCTCCTTGACATGCAGTTCAACAATTTCTCCGGAAACGTCCGGGGCAAGTTTGACTTCGGTTTCCGGTTGTATTCTGCCGTTGGCACTGATGGCTTCTGTAATGGTACGGTATTTGGGTTGTTCGATGGCGACCTTTATGGTTTCCGCTTTGCCAAACCACCCGGCTTTCTTGCCAATAACCGCCAGGATCAGGGCCACAAATGTAAGGGTTATTACAATCTTTAATGTGTTGTTTTTCTTTGACATAATAAGGAATATTTCAAGAAGTACTTAAAATTTGATGTCCAGTTTGAATGGTTGTCCCCGGTAAAACTTCAGGACATTGACTTTAAAGATAAATTCATATTTTGATGATAGCATGTCAGACTGTGCCTGCGTTAGCTGGTTTTTGGCAGCATTGAAATCAACCGTATTTACCAGGCCCACATTAAATTTCTCTTCGGTATACCTGAAGGATTCCTGTGCTGAAGCCACGGTGGATTGAGAAGCAAGAAATTTTTTCAGTGCTCCGCTGGCATCGGCATAGGCCTGCTGAATTTCCTTGTGAAGCTGGTTTTTAATAAACTGTAACTGATATTGTGCATTGTCCAGGTTCAGCAGGGCATTGTCAATGCTGGTTTTTACCTGCCACCCGTTAAAAATAGGCACTGTCAGCCCGAGTGTCAGGCCAAAGGTCTGGTTGTCCTGAAACTGCTTACCAAAAGGATAATTGCCATAGATCACGCCTGTAACGGGATCCACTCCCAGAACTTTTTTCAGATTATCGGAAAAGTATGTGTTAAATGATCCCGAAAGGGACACTCGGGGATTCCTGGCTCCCTGAGCAATCCTAAGCTCTATTTCAGAACGCTTTACACTGTACTCAGCGCTCCTGACCTGAGGCATCAACTTTTGTGCATCGGCATACACAAGACTTACCGGTGGAATAATATAACCGCTATCCGGAATGGTTATGCCGGGGCTAACGATATCAAAACTTCCTACCGAATCCAACTCCAGTAACTGGGTCATGTTCAGGTAGGCAATATCCAGGGCGTTTCGTGCATTGATGAGTTGTACCTCTTCAGATGCTGCCTGTGCCTGGATTTCATACAAGCTTCCGGCAGCAAGGCTTCCGGCTTCTACCAGTTCTTTTGTTCTTTTGATCTGTTGTTGCGAAACCGCAAGCTGACTCTCGGCCACATCCAGCAATTCCTTATCCAGAAGTATTTGCAGATATGCCAGTGCAACATTCACCGAAATGTCGTTTTTTGCCTTCTCCAGATCCTCAAGACTGGCCTGCAGAATATACTTCTGCTGGCGGATGGTGTTTCGCGTCTGCAACCCGTTAAACAGGGTCAGGGAAGAATTAAGATTCAGGCCCACATAATTTACTTGCTGGGTAAAACTGTATGTAGACTGGTCAAGCGCACGTCCCTGTTGATATGAGTAATTGGAGTTTCCGTTCAGATTTGGTAACTGGTTGATCTTTGCCTGCCTTAGCTGGTTTTCGTTATACCTTGTGTTAATATCCTGTTGTCTGATGGTAATGTTGTGGTCGATGGCATACTGCACACATTCTTCAAGTGTCCATGCCTTTTGTTGGGAAAAACCCTGTGGGATTACTCCCGGTAAAACCAGGCAGAGAACATATACAATTTTTTTCATAAGAAAGATTTATTACAGCAGGCTGCTAATATAAAGAATTAACGAAGTTTTTCGAGTGATATTTGACAATTTTTACGATTTTTACAATGCAAAAAATCCTTTTCACAAATAGATGAATAAAGCGTTTGATATCGAAGGGCTTGGTAAAGTCATCATTACAAAAAACAGGCAGGCAAAACATATCCGGATCACGGTCAGGGCAGATGCAAGTGTAAGGGTTACCCTGCCTGCCGGTACAGGATACAATCAGGGACTGTATTTTGTGAAGAAAAAACTGCCCTGGATAAAAAAATCCATCCTGAAGATACAGGAAAAACCTGCGGTTCCTTCGCTCCGTTTTCCGGGCCGGAATAAACTTACGCCCCTGCACGAACTTGTACTGGAAAAAACAACCGGAACAACGCTTACCGGGCAAATTAACGGGGAAGCTGTGATCATAGGTGTTCCGGAAGGATTTACTCCCGACCATGCCGAAGTATCCGCATTTATCCGGTTTATGACAGAAAAGGTACTTCGCCTCGAAGCCGGCTCATACCTGCAGGGCAGGGTTTCACAACTGGCCGGTGAATATGGTTTTCAATACGGCCGGATAACGTTGCGTAATATGACAAGCCGCTGGGGTAGTTGCTCAGCGGCCAACAATATCAGCCTGAATATTCATCTGATGCGCCTTCCCGAACACCTCCGGGATTATGTCATCCTTCACGAACTTGTCCACACACATGAAAAAAATCACGGACCGGCTTTCTGGGAATTACTCAACCGGCTCACACATAACCGGGCAAAAGCGCTGCAAAAGGAAATGCGGAATTATTCAACACTGAATTACTAAAACCAAGAATAGTATTCATAACTCTGTTGTTACAATTAAATCGTGATCCTGAAGTTATTTTGACAGGGTACAAACCGGGTGTCCGGAGCACCAGTGTGGTGAAAACCAATTCGTCAACCGAAGTTACAATGAAGGAGGAATGTCCCCTGAGACCCATTCGATCCTGTGATCTTTCAGACTTTGCATCTTTTAAACCACTTTGTTAAACACCCTAAAAACTTCATCCTTCACGATCACTCCCACACTCCCGAAATGGGTTCGTTGCAATAGGCACAATGTCCGTTTTTAATATGATTTTGCAGGATAGAATATCCCCGCCGTTCCATCAGCAGTTTATGGCATTTGGGACAATAGGTGTTTGTGGCTTTGGTTCCGGGAACATTACCGATATAGACAAACTGTATTCCGGAAGCCAGGGCAATCTCACGGGCTTTTTCAAGTGTGGCTGCAGGTGTCGGAGGGAGCTGTGTCAATTTATATAGCGGCATAAACCGGGAAAAAAACAGCGGGTAGCGATAGAGGTCATTATCGTACAGCCAGTCACACATTTCCTTGATCATATCAAAATCATCGTTCCACCCGGGTATGATCAGATTGGTAATTTCCAACCAAACTCCTTCCTCATGAAAGATTTTCAGGGCATCCAGGACAGGTTGCAGTTTGCCGGCATTCAACTTCAGGTAAATACTTTCCTTAAATGACTTCAGATCGATATTGGCCGCATCAATTACCTTGCACAGCTTACGTAAGGGATCCTCATGAATATAACCGGCTGAAACCAGGATATTCTTTAATCCTGCTGAACGGACGAGTTTTGCGGTATCAAGTGTATATTCATAAAAGGTTACCGGTTCTGAATAGGTATAAGCAACAGATTCGCAGGAATAGTGAACAGCCTGTTTAACCACTTTGTCGGGCATTAAATCAAAATTTTGTGTTTTTGTCGGGGTGGTCTGTGAGATGGTCCAATTCTGACAATTCAGGCACGCGAGGTTACAACCGGCCGTTGCAATTGAGAAGGCATGGGTTCCCGGTTTAAAATGAAAGAGCGGTTTTTTCTCTACCGGATCCACATGCACGGCACAGGGGTTACCATACGCAATGGTGTATAGTTTCCCGTCTTTGTTGATCCGGTTATGACAGTCACTCAGTTCCCCGGGTTTAGGGGTACATTCGTTGGGACAGATCATACAACGGACACCGCGTGGTGTTTCGGTCTGGAACATGGCTTCTTTACTCCACTTCCAGAGCTCGTCAGGTTTACTGTTCCTGCCTCCTATTCCTGCAACTGCAGCAGGCATGCACATCAATCCGCCGGCACCGGTGATACCGAGTTTTAAAAACTCTCGTTTGGTATATTTCTGCTTTTGCATGATCTCCCCTCACGTTAATTGATAATATGAATGAATCACAAAATACAAATTTTTCCGTTTCGTTATCCTGTATATTATCTTTTTCCGTTCAGTATCACCCCCGCAACAATAAAACAAAAGGCTCCGGTTATTGCCGATGTCCCTGCAACCCCTGCCAGCGGTATCAAAAAACCGGCAATAACCAAAGCTCCCAGAGCCCCTCCGGCAAGGTCGGCACCATACATCGAAGCAGCAATTCTGGACACCGGTTCCTGTTGCAACCGGCTGCCCAGAATAAAAAGACGGCCGGTTAAAAAGGCAAAAGCAAAAATGTGCACAAAAAGGAGTATTCTTAATAAAAACCCTATTCCGCCCAGCCAGTGAAAAGAGATCAGGTAAACCGGCGGGATAAGGGCCAGGAAACCCATCCGGAATAATATTGCCCTGAAGTTACGGTACCCTGCTTCCTTTTCGACCGGTTTCCCGGACAGGGAACCCAGGGCAATTCCGGCCATAAAAAGGGAGACAAAAAGAGAGATCATCAGATAGACATGTCCGGATAAAATCTGGAAAACAAAAAGGAGCAGGAACTCAACGGCAGAAGCAGCAAAACCTCCGGTAAACATTGCTACAGGAATTTTTTTCGAACGAATGATCAGAAAAATAAAGATTCCGCCGAGAATCAGGGCAAAAAACCGGGTATTAAAACGATAATAGCTCAGCCAGAGGGAAATTTGCCTGAAGTAAGCCACCGGATTCAGGTCGGTATTGAGTTTCCTTACCGGTGTAATCCTGTCCATGATCTGCAGGTTTCGTGCTTTCAGCAGGTTATCATCAATATAGTAAGGAGAAACGTAATCATTTTTTATACCTCTTTCCTGTACCAAACGGGCAATCTCAAGTGAAAGCGGGGCATCCGAGGCAAGGAAGTAATTCTTTTCCCCGGGAACAATTTCCACATAGGGAAAAACACTTTGCAGGGTATGGAACATCAGGCTGGTTAGTTCCATGCCTTCAGCTCCGACATAATTGGGAGACGCCGGCAAACCAAAAGATACCACACCTCCCGGGGAAAGATTTTTTTTCACCTGCAAATAAAAATCGCGCGTGAAATAGCGGTTTATTTGCGCTGTGGTCGGTGGGGGAGAATGTATCAGAATGATATCATATTTTTTGTCACATTTCCGTATATATCGCCGGGCATCACCTATGATCACATGCACCTGCGGCAGATCAATATCCCTTGTAATGGTACGGCCTATGCTGACAATCCAAGGGTTGATTTCCAGATAATCGATAGTATCAACCGGATATTTCAGGATTTCGCGTATCATTCCGGTTACTCCTCCCGAAATCAGCAGGACGCTTTTTGGATCTGTTCTTTGCAGCATTGCATAATGGACATCCTCCTCGTTGGTAATGGGATCCAGTGTGCTGGCAGCCAGCACACCGTTTTCAAAAAGATTTGTCTGATCACCCGTCCTGGTTACCACCAGATTTCCAAAGGGGGATTCCCTGAGGTGGATGATCTGCTGATTGGGATAGAGAAAGTGCTGTATATACCGGTCGACCGGAAAAACCAGCAAAGCAATAACTGCGATTATTCCTGCAAACAGAATGATGCTTCCCGATTCCTTTTTTTCTTTTTCTTTTCTCCAAAGATATGCCCCTATGAGATTTACCAAAAGTACCAGTGAAAGGACCTGCATGGACTTCAGGATAAAGACCAGAAAAAAACTGAACAGTAACCCACCGGCCAGGCTTCCAACAGCCTCCCATGCATACACGCGACCGGTAAGGTTTGCCTTTACCTTATCCGACAACATGAGTGTATAGAGGGAAAATGAATATCCGGAGAGAACACAGAAAGGTAACAGCAGCCCCAGCGAATACAGGAATACGGCAAACAGTCCAACCAGACTTCCGGGAATAAAAATCAGGTTTTTCAGGAAATAGAGGAATACCGTTGTGGCCAGTGGAAGGATTCCCAACCAGATCAGGTTGGAAAAGACAAACTGTTCTTTATTCCTTAACCGGGAAGCCTTACGCCCCAGCCATGCACCGAAACCTGTCAGCAACATCCAGTTTCCCAGGACAATCCCGATCACCAGTTCATTCCCGTCAAAGGCATTCAGAAATGAGCGTAATAACACTACCTGTGTGATCAGCGCCGTAAACCCAAGAAGGAAAACAGGGATTTTTTCAAAGAACATTCCCTTGTCTTTCATAGATACAGGCTCCGTTTCAGTTTCTGGATATACCGGTTCACTGCCGGCTTTTCGTTTATGTGTTTTACGCTTAAAAATCCCCAGGTAATAACTGATATGCCAGGTAAAATGCAGAATGGCCGTCACTGCAAGGGCGATTCCGAAATCCACGTGTACCATCATCCAGGTATCCCCGGCTTTAAAGTCAATCTTGTAATTGATCTGAAAAGCAAAGAAGAGGCCCAGGGTTGCAGCTACCATGAAAACGACCAGCAGGAGAACATTCCAGAATTGACGGTGTTCCGCCCGTGAATAAATGTTCATCCTTATCCCGGCCAGGCTGAACAGGTAAACTGTGATCAGCCCTGCAGAAATAGGCCAGATGTGATAGGTACCTGTCATAGCCGAAAAGGAAAGGGTTTAAAATAAATAATTCAGGGATCCTGTAAAATGAACTTCCCGGCTCTTTTCATTCTGTCAGGAAAGCACAAATATCCATCTTTAACGAAACCTGCCAGGAAATCCCAGTTCCATCGAACCTCCGGACCCGATCACCGTTCAACCATAGGATTTTCTGTACAGCCAGGTGCACTGTCATGGATCATTTTTGCAGTCCGAATTCCTTTTCCGAAAAGATCACCGCTTCGTAGGTATAAAGATCCGCATCTTTCCAACCATCCCAACCGATACCAGCCTTGTCACGGGCACAGTGACCCAGAAATTCCTCTTTTGTCCAACCCGTGGAATTGGCTACCTGTGGCAGAAACGTTCCCGAGCGGCCATCCCTGACCATATAAATACCCTGTTTACCGAGAATAAATTCGTCGGCTGAATTAATTTTTTTCAGGGGTGTCAATACGGATATTTCGATACCAATGTTATCAACCTCGTCAGGCTTAACGGGGGAAAAGCGTGGATCGTTGAGCGCTGCGGATATCGTCATATCCTTTACTACTTCATAAAGTGGCTGGTCAGGCTGAAACCTGCCTATACATCCCCTGAGCCGGCCGTTCTCCGTCAGGGTAACGAAAGCGCCTGCCGGTTTTTGCAGGGTTTCCGAATATTTATGATGATCCAGTGCGGGCACCTGCCCATGAACAATCCGGTCGTTCAGTACCTTCCTTGCAAGATGCAGGAGAACCAGCTTGTCTTTCTTCGTAAGATAATCCTGTCCCATAGTATTTGTTTTTGTTACCATAACCGAACCATAACCTACCACCCTGCTTTTATCTCCTTCGGGAATATCGCCGGAATTCCTATACATGACTTTTTGATAATGTATATCGTTCCTTCCCTGTGTCTCCTCCAGCAATACCAGTACCGCAGCCGAACCGCACATACTGGTTACCAGGTTTCTGTAACCTTTTGAAGCATTTATACGCAAAGTTTTAAGAAAATCATCCGGATCATTTTTCACGATTGCATCCAGCGTTCTGGTGTCTGCTACTTCAGCATCATTATATTCAGGATAGTGTGACATATCGCTGCTGATCACAAAAAGATTTCCGGAATGAAAATAAGGTTTCAGTCCTGCGGCAATTTTTTTAATTATTGCCGGATCCTGTGTGCCAATTACCACAGGGACCAGTTTGAAAGGGTTTTTCAACCAATACTGAAGATACGGAAGCTGCACTTCCAGACAATGTTCGCGTGCATGCGCCCTTTCGTCAAAAACAAAACAGTCATTCTCCCGGATCAGGCGATTTGCCAGGGTTCTGTCCACTTCAACTTCCCCCAGTGGTGTTTCATAATTCCCGATATTATAAACCGAAGCTCCGGGAAATCCTACATAGTGGCTCGGGCCAATCAGGAAAATATGATCATAATTTGCATCCCTGTCCAGTTGTCTGTACCCGGCGGCGGCAACTTTCCCGGCATATATATAACCGGCATGCGGCGAGATCAATGCAATGATTTCACCATCAGGCTGCACCACAGGAGCTTCAGTAAAGAAATCCGTCAGGGTTTTACGAAGTGCCGCGGCATTAGCAGGGTAAAAAGTACCGGCTACAACAGGGGAGCGGTTTTTCAATTTCTGAGGAGAGCCCTTCTCAGCAGAGGTGCAGGCATTACAGGCAGGAATAAAAAGCCATACACTCAGCACCATCAATAGATATGTCATTTGGCTTTTCATGGTATATTCACTTGTATAACTATATGATATACTGTTTTATTTTAATATTTTCTTTAATCATGATTCCGCACTAAACAAGGGGACTAAAGTTATAAATAAATATCCTGTATGTCAAAGGATATGAACGCTTTCATAAAAAGTTCATCTTGCAACCGTTTAATGTATTTGTCGAATAATATCATTTATTATGCAAAACAGAACACTTTCCGTATTTTAACGGATAAGCCCGAAGGGGCGGCATTGGCTGATCTGCCGCGGTATGTCGACCACCTGACCTGTCGCCAGGATAGCTCCGGATATATCACGCTTTCAGGAAAAACTTCCATTATAACAGAAAGTGTTGGCGGAATGTCTCCCGGCCGGCCATATAGCAGTGGCAGTTACAGAATAACACCTGCAGGGAAATACACCGGTTTTATCGTCCTGAATTTTTAAGGAAATTCATCAGTGTAAAATGGATATCGTAAACGTTTGAAACAGGGAATACAGGAAGAACTTCATGACAAACAATGTTTCTTACTGAAAACAAACAGGATAGGAATGTTTGAATTGTCCTGATTATCCTTATTTTTGAGCTTCTGTTCTGAAAAAACTTAATATTGATTCCGTGGCAAGAAGGAAACCAAGACTAAATTTCTGGCAAATCTGGAACATGAGTTTCGGATTTTTCGGTATTCAGTTCGGTTTTGCACTGCAAAATGCCAATGTAAGCCGCATATTTGAAACCCTGGGAGCCAGCATTGACAACATTCCGGTATTATGGATTGCAGCACCGGTCACCGGGCTGATCATACAACCCATTATCGGACATATGAGTGACAACACCTGGAACCGCCTGGGCCGGCGGCGTCCCTATTTTCTGACGGGAGCATTGCTTGCTTCCGCGGCTCTTGTTTTTATGCCGCATTCCCCGGTCCTCTGGGTAGCAGCCGGCACACTATGGATCATGGACGCATCGATCAACATTTCCATGGAACCGTTCCGTGCCTTTGTCGGGGACATGCTTCCTTCCGAGCAACGGACATCCGGATTTGCCATGCAAAGTTTTTTTATCGGAACCGGCGCCGTCATTGCTTCTGCACTGCCATATATTCTGACCAACTGGTTCAATGTTCCTACAACACCACAGCCCGGACATCAGATACCGCCCAATGTACGGTGGTCATTTATTATTGGCGGAGTTGTATTCTTCTCGGCGGTTCTGTGGACCGTAATCAGCACAAAAGAATATTCACCCGATGAACTGAAGGAGTTTAACCATGCCGCAGAAACCGATGCAGGCACATCCTTCCCGAAGAATAAAGTGCAGGATACTCCACCCCGGTTTTACCGGAGCGGGCTGATCTGGATTTTATCGGGCTTGCTTCTCACCTGGCTGATTCATTATCTCAGCATGAAAACCGAAGTTTACATCCTTTCCTTCGGTTTACTGGTTTTCGGGCTTTTACAACTTATCACCGGGTTATTTACCTTTGCCCTGAAAAAGGAAAACGGACTGGTTACGGTACTTACCGACCTGGCCCGTATGCCGGCTACGATGAAACAACTTGCCATTGTCCAGTTTTTCTCGTGGTTTGCCCTTTTTGCCATGTGGATCTATACCACGGCAGGGGTTACCAGCCACATTTACGGGACCAATGATACGGCTTCAGAATTATTTAATAAAGGAGCCAACTGGGTAGGAGTTCTGTTTGGCTTTTATAACGGATTTGCTGCCGTCGTAGCATTCCTCCTGCCCCTCTTTGCCAGGCAGGTGGGAAGAAAATGGACACATGCTGTTTCGCTGATTGTCGGAGGTTTGGGACTGGTATCGATATATTTTTTCAGGAATCCAACCTTATTAATCATTCCTATGCTGGGTGTAGGTCTGGCATGGGCCAGTATTTTATCGATGCCCTATGCTATACTTACCGGTTCGTTACCTGCAGAAAAAATGGGTACATACATGGGAATTTTTAATTTCTTTATTGTAATCCCGCAGATTCTGGCAGCCAGCATTCTCGGGTTCATGGTCAAAAGCCTGTTCAACAACCAGGCTATTTTTGCATTGATGCTTGGCGGATTTTCCATGATCCTCGCCGCTATCCTGGTGGTTTTTGTAAATGATGTTGATGATCCTCTACGAAAAAAGAAAGGCCGGTAAACTAAAGCGTTATTCCTATGCACCACTCAAGATACAAGCAGGATAATTGGAAGATCATAGAAGAAGATTTCCGGCCGGAAAATCAGCGGGCTTCGGAAAGTATTTTCAGTATTGGCAACGGGAAAATGGGCCAACGTGCCAATTTTGAGGAAACTTATTCCGGTAATTCCCTGCAGGGACATTATGTGGCCGGGGTTTACTATCCCGATAAAACCCGTGTGGGATGGTGGAAAATCGGATACCCGGAATATTTTGCCAAAGTCATCAATACACCCAACTGGATAGGGATAAACATAAAAATTAACGGAGAACAGATAGACCTGGCCCGGATGAAGATTCATGAATTTAGACGTATCCTTGATATGAAAAGAGGTCTGCTTGAACGTCATTTTACAATAGAACCTTTTGCCGGGAAGCATGTTCAGGCAAGTGTCGTTCGTTTTCTGAGTATGTCCCGGGATGAAACCGGATGTATCCGTTATTCCCTGACTCCGGATTTTCCCTGCCGGTTATCCGTCAGCCCATATCTTGATGCCGACGTAAAAAATGAAGACGCCAACTATAATGAAAAATTCTGGGATGAAGTAAACCGGGATTTTAAGGACAACCATGGTGTTATTGTTGTAAAAACAAAAAAACTTGATTTTCATGTTAGTACAGGAATTACTTCAAGCGTTTTATTAGATAAAAAGCCGGTGAAAAGCCAGGAAGTTCCGGAAAACCGGGAAAAATATATTGGGATACATTATGATCTGGATGTCCGTGCAGGCCAAAAGATCGAGATTATTAAGTTCGGAGCGGTACTTTCCTCACTTTATCATAATAAGAAAGCGCTGGTTCAGGATACACATAAAACATTAAGAGAAGCGGAAAAATCAGGTTTTGAAACATTGCTGGCAGAACAGGAAGCAGCCTGGGCTGAAATCTGGAAAGAAAAAGATTTCATAATCCGTGGAGACATTGCAGCCCAGCAGGGAATTCGCTTTAACATTTTTCAGCTACAACAAACATATACCGGACGTGACGAACGACTTAACATCGGGCCAAAAGGCTTTACCGGCGAAAAATATGGTGGCAGTACCTACTGGGATACGGAAGCTTTTGTCTTTCCCTATTATCTCTATTCGGGAAAACCTGATATTGCCCGTAATTTGCTACTATACCGGTATAAGCATCTGGGAAAGGCCATTGAAAACGCCCGGAAGCTTGGTTTTAGCGGCGGGGCAGCCCTCTATCCTATGGTTACCATGAATGGTGAAGAGTGTCATAATGAGTGGGAAATCACCTTCGAGGAGATCCACCGGAATGGTGCCATTGCTTATGCGATTAACAAATATCTTACCTATACCGGGGATGAAGCCTACATAGCCGATTACGGACTGGAAGTACTGATTGCCCTTTCCCGGTTCTGGGTACAACGGGTTAATTTTTCCGAACCAAAAGGGAAGTACGTTATACTTGGGGTAACAGGGCCGAACGAATATGAGAACAATGTCAATAACAACTGGTATACCAATTATATTGCAGCATGGACGCTCCGGTTAACCTATGATAATCTTATTAAAGTTAAAGCGTCATATCCGGAAAAATGGAAAGAATTGTCTGCACAAATTAATTTTTCTGCTGACGAACCTGCATTTTGGAAAAAGGTGTCAGATAATCTCTTTTTCCCTGAAGACAAAGACCTTGGCATCTTCCTGCAACAGGAGGGGTATCTTGATAAAAAACAACAGCTTGCCGATGATCTGGATACTGCTGTCAAGCCATTAAACCAACACTGGTCATGGGACCGGATCCTGCGTTCCTGTTTTATAAAACAGGCCGATGTCTTGCAGGGGCTATACTTTTTCGAAGACCATTTTGATAAGGAAACGCTGGCACGCAATTTTGACTTTTACGAATCCCGCACAGTTCACGAATCTTCACTTTCCCCTTGTATACATTCGATCCTTGCTTCACGGATCGGATCCCTTGATAAAGCTTACCAACATTATCTCCGCACTTCACGCCTGGATCTTGACGACTATAATAACGAAGTATCCGAAGGTCTGCATATCACCAGTATGGCCGGAACCTGGCTTGCCCTGGTAGAAGGGTTCGGCGGCCTTAAGATCCGTAACCGGGAGTTATACCTCTACCCGCAAATCCCCGCACAATGGAAGGAATATGCCTTCCGGATACTTTTCCATGGCAATTATCTTGCCTTGCAGGTTAACCATAATGAGATATCCGTAGAAAACCAAGGGGTAGATCCGGTTTCTTTTCATATTGACGGAGATGTCTTTCAGACCCGTCCGGGGGAAAGAATAAACATTCCTGTAAAAAAATAAAAAATCTCCTCTGCATACGGATATTTGTTATAATTTTACAGAGCTATTATACACCGTAAATTATTAATTTATTAAAACATACCTTTATTATGAGTACTAAGAAATTCAAACCGGGCGTACTTTCCGGAAATGAAGTTTCAGATCTTTTTGCTTACGCCAAAGAGAACGATTTTGCACTACCAGCGGTGAATGTTGTTGGTACAGATTCTGTTAATGCAGTGCTGGAAACGGCCAAGAGGGTTAATTCCCCGGTGATCGTTCAGTTTTCGAACGGAGGTGCTGCATTTTATGCCGGGAAAGGGATCAGTAATGACAATCAGGAAGCTTCGATAGCCGGAGCCGTATCAGGAGCACAGCATATTCACTATCTGGCCGAAAAATACGGAATTCCCGTCGTTATCCATACCGACCATGCGGCTAAAAAACTTTTACCCTGGATTGACGGTTTGTTGGATGCCGGAGAAAAATTTTATGCACAGAACGGTAAACCGCTTTTCAGTTCTCACATGCTGGATCTGTCTGTCGAGCCTATTAAAGAAAATGTCACCATCAGCAAATCTTACCTGGAACGGATGCACAAAATTGGTATGACTCTGGAAATTGAACTGGGTGTTACCGGAGGTGAAGAAGATGGGGTTGATCATTCCGGAATAGACAATTCGAAGTTATATACCCAACCTGAAGAGGTTAGCTATGCCTATGAAACCCTTCTGGAAGTAAGCCCGCATTTTACGATTGCTGCTGCTTTCGGAAATGTTCATGGTGTTTACAAGCCGGGAAATGTCCATCTCGAACCGATCATCCTGAAAAACTCTCAGGAATTTATACAAAAGAAATTTGGCACGGCTGAAAAACCGGTAAATTTTGTATTCCATGGTGGTTCCGGTTCTGAAAAATCCAAAATCAAAGAAGCCATATCCTATGGCGTGGTAAAAATGAATCTGGATACCGATATGCAATGGGCTTTCTGGAATGGCGTTAAAGGTTATTACGAGCAATATAAAGATTACCTCCAGGGCCAGATCGGCAATCCCGAAGGGGAAGACAAACCGAATAAAAAATATTATGATCCGCGAAAATGGCTTCGTGCCGGTGAGGAAAAATTTATCGAACGTCTTACCGAGGCATTTGTAGACCTCAACGCCATGAACCGGAATACATAATCAAACAAAACCAATTAAAAAGCCGCCATTTCAGCAGGGTTGATTTTTTCTTCCGCCAGGAATCCATCAATACTTCTGCTTTATTAAAAATCTGATCTTCGTAAGGCAGGATCAACTGTACCGTTCCGGTATGGTCTGCATTCACCAGGGCGTTAACATCCATATAATGAACACTGCTTGTTCCCCATTTGTATTTGTAAGGGTAGCATCTCTTTTTTGCCGTATGTGCCCAATGGCAAAAGGGAGAGTCTTCCAGATTGTCATCATAGAGCAAGATCTCAGGTAGATCCGTTTTTTCTGATCTCTTCTAAAAAACAGGGGAAAGTATCCGAAAGATATTCCGGGAAAGAATCGGGTAACAACATCCCGTAATATAAAAGTTTATCAGAAGATTTTCCTTATATTTATTCGATAAAATCCAATATGATGGCACAATTTTTTCTTTTAATCATTTCGGTTTTTGTTCTGATGCTTCCCGTTAGTAAACAGGATCTTACACCGGCATTATCTGAAGGACAACACGTTTATACATTGTGGGGAGAAAGTTTCATTTCTCTGAATAACCGTTTCCTGATCTATCTTCCCGTTCATTACCTGTCACAACCGGATAAATCCTGGCCTCTCCTCATTTACCTGCACGGAGCCAGTGAGCGGGGCACAAATCCTTCATTGATTAAAAAAGCCGGTCCCCCTATGGAAGCCGTAAAAAGAGATTTTCCAATGATCATTCTTTCTCCGCAATGCCTGCCAAAAAACCGTTGGAATCCTATTGAACTGAATCAGTTTGTTCAGAAAGTTATTGGTATCTTACAGGTTGACCCAAACCGGATCTATCTGACAGGGAAGAGTATGGGGGGATTTGGTGCCTGGGATTTTGCCACGCAGTTTCCCGATCGTTTTGCTGCCATTGTTCCCATAAGCGGCGGTGGAGATACTACGCAAGCGGTGTATCTTGCCGGGAAATCCGTTTGGGCATTCCATGGAGCTAAGGATCAGGTAGTTCCTGTATCCGCATCCAGGGAGATGGTTGATGCTGTAAACCGGGCCGGTGGCAAAGCAAAACTGACTATTTATCCAAACGCCGGGCATAATGTATGGGATAAAACCTATAGTAATCCAAATATTTATGAATGGCTGTTACAGCAAACAAAATAAGGATTAGACTATTTTATGGCTGCATCATTATAACAAAATCACTATGAAAACATCAGAAAAACAATTGCTTTTATCACGTTATTTAAACCTTTTTATTGTCCTGGTTTTTATCCTGCTGATGTCCTGTAATCCGGCCACTGAAAGCAAAAGAACAACAACTCAGGGGCCGGAACATCCTTCATGGGCAAAAAGGGCTACCCTGTACGAGGTCAATATCCGGCAGTATACTCCCGAAGGAACATTTACAGCTTTTCTGCCTCACCTTGACCGGCTGGAAAAACTGGGAACGGATATACTCTGGTTTATGCCCATTTACCCTATTGGTGAAATAAACCGGAAAGGATTGTTGGGAAGTTATTATTCCATACGGGATTATACTTCCGTAAATCCGGCATTTGGAACCCTCGATGACTTTAAAAAGATCGTTGAAGAGGCACATAGCCGGGGAATGCATGTACTGATTGACTGGGTCCCCAATCATACTGCCTGGGACCATCACTGGACAAGTGAACATCCGGATTGGTATGATCATGACTCTTCGGGGAATTTTGTTTCACCCTATGACTGGACCGATGTAATACAATTGGACTATAGCAATCATGGTTTATGGAAGGGAATGACAGACGCCATGAAATACTGGGTCACTGAAACCGGTGTGGATGGATTCCGGTGTGATTATCCCGGCCAGATACCTGTGGAATTCTGGGATTCTGTCCGGACCGTGCTTGAAGGAATTAAACCCGTTTTTATGCTGGCAGAAGATGAAGGACATACGGAGTTCCTGAACAAAGCCTTTGACATGAACTATGCGTGGGAGTTAATGCACCTTACAGAAGAGGTGGCCAGAGGAGAAAAGAATGCAGAGGCACTGGTAAGATATTTTGAAAAGCAGAAAAGGATCTTTCCGGTATGGGCATACAAACTAAACTGTTTAACAAATCATGACGAAAACTCATGGAACGGAACGGTTTTTGAGCGATACGGTAATGCTGTAAAACCACTGGCGGTTTTAATGTTTACCGTACCAGGTATGCCCCTGATCTATTCGGGGCAGGAGATTGGTCTGGATAAACGACTCCGCTTTTTTGAAAAGGATACCATTGTCTGGAAGGATTCTCCCTGGACAGGATTCTATTCAAAACTGATCGCTCTGAAAAAAGAACAACAGGCCTTGTGGAACGGTCTCGATGGCGGGGAATGGAAAGCCATCAGTCATACACAGCCAGAAAAGGTGCTGTGTTATACCCGTGAAAAAACAGATTCAAAAGTGATGGTTTTGCTAAATCTTTCAGCAGATTCATGTAGTGTGGATGTCGATTTACCATTTACCGGGGATCATTTCACGAATTATATTACCGGAGAACCGTTCTCTTTAACGGCACCCCAAACATTCGATCTGAAACCCTGGGACTACCGGATCATTGTAGAAAACCCTGATGACAAATAATATTTTATATAATTATAAGATTATAATTTATGTATTTATATTAAAGTAACACTTTAAATTTCATCATCATGAAAAGAAAACTTTCCTCATCCCGCAGGGATTTTGTAAAAAAGCTTTCCCTGGGTACAGCGGCCGCATCATTTGCCTCTTTGATTCCCGGTTCCGTTTCGGGGACACCCCCTGTTTTTATGAAAAAAACTTACCCGGAACGTAAAATTTCTGCCAACGACAAAATCCGTTTGGCTACTATCGGATTCGGGATACAGGGTATCGGGGATTCCCTGACTGCAACCAAGGTCAGCGGTGTGGAATTTGTTGCTGCCTGTGACCTTTACCAGGGACGCCTGGAAAGAGCCAAAGAACTGTTTGGCAAAGATGTTTTTACTACCCGAGACTACCGCGAGATCCTTTCCCGTAAGGATATTGATGCCGTGATCATTGCCGCCCCTGACCACTGGCATAAGACCATTGCCATTGCTGCTTTAAATGCAGGAAAGGCCGTTTACCTTGAAAAACCCATGATAAAGTATATTGAAGAGGGCCATGAACTGATCGATGTTTGGAAAAAAACCGCCGGCATTCTTCAGGTAGGCAGCCAGGGAATGTCTTCGGTCGGAAATGCCAAAGCCCGGGAAATGTTCCGGGCCGGAGCTATCGGAGACCTGGTTATGGTAGAAATCTTTAATGACCGTTTCTCTTCCGAAGGAGCCTGGCAATATCCTGTACCTCCGGATGCATCACCCGAAACCATCGACTTCGACACTTTCCTGGACAGTGCCCCTAAAGTACCTTATGATCCGGTTCGCTTTTTCAGATGGCGGAATTACCAGGATTACGGCACCGGTGTTGCCGGAGACCTGTTCGTCCATTCTTTTTCAACCCTCCACTTCGTTACAGGATCAAAAGGTCCCGTTGCTGCCAGATCAACCGGGGGCATCCGTTACTGGAAAGACGGCCGTGATGTCCCGGATATCCTTATGGCCCTTTATGATTTCCCGGAAACTTCCATGCATCCGGCTTTTAACGCTATTTTACGTATCAATTTTGTTGCCGGTAACGGTGGCGGTAGCGGTTTCAGGCTGATCGGCTCCGAAGGTGTTCTCAACGTAGGCACCAACAAGGTTACCGTACAAAACAGGAAACCGGGAATGAAACCTTCAGGGTATTCGCTGAAAGCATATACCGAAAAAATGCAGGAGGCTATCCGGGAAGAATATGACCGGAAATACGGGAAAACAGTGCCCGGCATACCCGAAGAGACAGTCTTTCAGGCTCCTCCGGGATACCTCGGCGCACATTATGATCATTTTCACAGGTTCTTCGAAACCATGCGCGGAAATGATTTTATTGTCGAAGATCCCATTTACGGACTGCGCGCAGCCGGAGCCGCTTTACTTGCCAACCTGAGTTACTTCGGACATAAAACAGTATACTGGGACGCCGAAAAAATGAAACTTACCTGATAATTTTATATATATTATAATATATAATTAAATATATATTACTTTGCAGTCGCACCTCCTCTCTCCTTATCAAAGAGGGCGTTTACGGTTAAAAAACCGTGTGATCATGGCGCCATTAACCCGCTGTCGTGCGGACAATCCGGACTGGGCCCCTACCAGCCTGCATGCCGAATATTACCGGCAGCGGGCCGGGGCGGGACTGATCATTTCCGAAGGATCACCCGTTTCACCCATGGCAATTGGATATCCGTATAGCCCGGGAATATATTCCCCAAAGCAGGTGGAAGGATGGAAAAAAGTAACCCGGGCAGTACACGATGCCGGAGGCATTCTTTTTTGTCAGCTATGGCATGTCGGGCGTATTTCCCATCCCGATTTCCTGGGGGGAAATAAACCATTGGGGCCTTCGGCTATCAATCCCGGGACCATTCAGCGGACACTGAAAGGCCGGAAGCCCACGGTTACGCCTAAAGCCATGACTGTTGAGGAAATACACCACACCACCGAAGACTTCAGGAAAGCTGCATTTAATGCCATCGAAGCAGATTTTGACGGAGTTGAAATCCATGCCGCCAACGGATACCTGTTCCACCAGTTTCTGGCAAAAAGTGCCAATATCAGAACGGATAATTATGGCGGAAGTATCGAAAACCGATGTCGTTTTCTGCTGGAGACCCTGGATGCGGTTACCCGGGAAATCAGTCCGCAAAAAACCGCTGTAAGACTTAATCCTTACCTCCATAACAATAAAGGAATTGACCTTGACGATGAAACCATTTCCTTATTTGACCGGCTTGTTGACCGTCTCAACGGTTATGATCTTGCTTATCTCCACCTTACCGAACCCTTTACCGACATTACCGGGCATCCCTGGGGTCATCCGGAGGTTGCCAAACACTTCCGGCCGATCTACCGGGGGACATTAATGATTAACAAAGGATTTACTTTTGAGTCCGGAAACAGGATCATTAAAGAGGGCTTTGCCGACCTGGTGGCTTTTGGCAAACTGTTCATCTCCAACCCTGATCTGCCGGAGCGGTTTGCCCGTGGTGCTCCGCTGGCAGAGGCGGATGAGTCGACATTTTATACACAGGGGCCAAAGGGGTACATTGATTATCCTGCTTTACCTGACTAATAAAACGGTTCCTCAGGTTTTTTCTTTCTCCTCCTGATCCACAGCATGATATAATGATGCAAAGGAGGCACTGATCCATATCGCTGCCGGAATAACACCCACAATCAGCAGGATCAGTCCTGCAAGAACAATAAAAAAGGACAATAAGCCCATGAAAAAGACGGTCCATCCGTGTCCCGTCGTCATCTTCCAGCTTTTCTTCACGGCTTCTACGGCATCCAGTTTTTTGTCCATCACCAGGTAAGGGACAAAAACCAGTTTGCAGGCAAAAACAATACCGGGAATAACCAGCAGAATAATCCCGGCGATAACAATCGCCGCAACAAGAATATTTGCCAATACCACCTGCTGCCAGAGTTTAAATCCTTCAAACACTTCGGTTGTTTGGAAGTGTTCGTTCCGGGCTGCTCTAAGGAAAAGCCAGTGAGAACCATAACTTACAGGAGCCAGCACCAATATTCCATATGCTAAAACAAATACCTGCAATAAACCTGTCAGTGGGGAGAACCCTGCCGATTCACCGACCCCTGACAGGCCCGTGGGAATTTGTGCCACAATGACCACTAATATAACCAGAAGTAATTCAAGAAAATGGTTTTTCATGGTTTCCCAGCCATGATGAAAAGCATTGCCGAGACCAGGTGCAAGCATTCCCGGGTTCTGCATGTTGTTCGAGTCTGATCGTGTTTCCATAATATGAGATTTATTGTTAACAAATATTAAAAGCAAACGGGTTACCAATGATCCCAGACCGTTCCTTTTCTCTGTTGATGTTTAGGGTCATCCAAAACAATTTCACCGATCGTTTCAAGCGTTGTAAGAAGTCCGGAACAGGATTTATCCCAAAAATCCGGGCCATCAACAGGATAAAATTTGATGCGGCAATTTACGCCCCATAAAGAAAGAATTTTTGATGCATACCGAATCAGTTTTTCCCGTTGTTTTTCAAGAGGTGTATCGGGCTCGGCTACAATCACCTTATGGGGAACAGGATATGCATACACCGGATCTGGGATCCAGATATCATGAGGCCAGTTGAGCGGAGTGGCTCCTACCAGCGGTATCAGCTCTGAAAAATAACGTCCGGCAAAACGGGCTGGAAAATAATTCATTAAAACACCTATAAGAGGTTGGTGTTTTTTGGAAGCCATTTTTTTCCCCGCTTTGGTAAGTTGTTTGCGGCATTTGTCGTATGCGGTCATGTTGGAGTCAGGCAATCCCAGTGCATGGATCACCGATTTTACCGATCCGAAAATATCCCCCAGGTTTGCATCCGAAAGATGAACTACCTTTACCTTATACCCAAGCCATTCGAATAATTGTTGTTCAATATCATTTACTGAAATCCTGCAAACCGGAGACAGTGATTCCGTAATAATATGTGAAGGTTTAAGCGATATCAGTATCCCGGGATCAACATTAAAAGGAGACAATATCATTGTGGGAAAATGTCTGGGTAACTGTAAGAAATCCTCCGGCAGCGGCTGGTCATTTTCCATGGGTTTCGTCACCACCGGGAGATTTCCGGCAGACTCCGGAACACGGCATTTATGGGAAATCCCAACCAGCCACCGATCGAGGCCGGTTTCAGCCAGAACCCCGGTGCCCCAGGGTGACAGGGATATGATACGCGGTTGATCCAAACAGAATGGCTTTGTTTATCAAAAATAGGCATAATTCTTCTCAATTCCGCACTTTTTAAGCATTATCCAATTGCCTTTTCCCGCAGGCTTTCATAAATCCCTGTGCTATTTATAAACAATTCATCTTCGGCGTATTACGTGTTCCGGAAGTGATTTTATACATCGTATCATCTTTTCTACCCTGGCTTTTTGTTATCTTTCCTGTGAAAGTAATCCTTATTTTTGTTGCCTTAAACGGAAATACGATGTTACTGAATCAGACCTATTTTGTGCTGTTTCTGATTATTGCCCTGGGGTTTATTCTGGGTAATATCCGTATCCGGGGGATTTCACTTGATGCATCGGCAGTAATTTTTGTAGCGTTGTTATTCGGTCATCTTGGTATCCAGATACCAAAGGACTTTCAAACGATTGGGCTTGTTCTGTTTATTTTTACCATTGGAATTCAGGCTGGTCCGGGTTTTTTCAGGTCGTTTATCCATCAGGGAAGTTCAATATTTGTTATTACTTTTATTCTGGTTATCAGTGGCTGGCTTACGGCACTTGTTCTGGGTCGGGCCATCCACATTGACCGGGATATGACCTCCGGGCTTTTCACCGGAGCACTCACCAGCACACCCGGTCTGGCAGCTGCCATTGATGCGGCAAAATCTCCCCGCGCTTCCATTGGTTATGGTATTGCATATCCTTTCGGCGTACTGGGTGTGATTCTGTTTGTTAAATTGCTTCCGGTATTTACCCGCATAGATTTTATACGGGCAGGAGAAGAGATTAAGGATGAAATCAACAGGGACTATCCCGAAATCCTCCGTAAAAACTTCATGGTGGAAAACGAAAACATAATTAATAAAACCATCGGGGCACTAAAGATCAGGTCAATGACCGGAGCCAATATCTCACGGGTACTCAAAGGAAAAACGGCTATTACACCTGATTCAGACGTGTTTTTAGAGAAAGGAGATATTATCCGTGCAGTTGGAACGGCGGAAGCTTTGGAAAAATTCAGGTTATTGGTTGGTTCCGAAACCGAAAAAGAAATTCCGCTTGGGAAAGATTACGAAGTTCGTTCCATTCTGGTAACAAACAAAAAAGTAGTCAATAAGACCCTGGCCGAAATAAACCTGTGGCATTCTTTTCATGCCACCGTTACCCGCATACGCCGAAGCGGTATTGATATTGTTCCGTCACCTGCGTCTCATCTGCGTTTTGGTGATAAGCTCATAGTTGCCTCCAGCCGGAGCCAAATGAAAGACATCGTATTCCTGCTGGGAAATGAGGATAAA
The DNA here is from genome assembly GCA_013152085.1 of Chlorobiota bacterium. Lineage (GTDB taxonomy): Bacteria > Bacteroidota > Bacteroidia > Bacteroidales > VadinHA17 > JAADHC01. The sequence goes on along the minus strand of JAADHC010000030.1, from coordinate 70,740 downwards.
AAGCTTTCTGATACCGATTTCTTTCCGGTAGCTGCCGGTATTGTTCTGGGTGTCTTGCTGGGAAAGATCAGCATTGGGTTCACTGAAAATTTCACTTTTAGTCTGGGCCTGACCGGAGGAGTCCTCGTCACCGGCATGATCCTGAGCAGTATCGGAAAAACAGGGCCGGTGATATGGACTATGTCGGGGGCTGCCAACCAGTTGCTTAAACAACTGGGCTTGTTACTTTTCCTGGCCACCGTGGGCACACATGCAGGAAAACATCTTGCTGAAACTTTTACACAATACGGATTTAAGTTATTTTTTATCGGAATGTTAATTACTCTTATCCCCATGACCATCGGGACATGGGTCGGTTTACGGTTTTATAAAATCAATCCTTTAAAACTTCTTGGTATTATTACAGGTGGGATGACCAGCACGCCCGGTCTGGCAGCCGCCGACAGCATGTCCGATTCTAATGCAGCACAAGTTGCTTATGCAACCGTATATCCTTTTGCCATGGTACTGATCATCATACTGGTTCAGTTAACAGGCCTTTTTCATTTCTGAAAAATGTAAAGCCAGGGGATTTCTTTATATTTTCCGTCAGGCTGCAAATTTTTTCTACATTTACCTTCTGAAGAATCTTGCAAAAGCAACATGGTTTATGATTTCCTGATCGTCGGTTCTGGTTTTGGCGGAGCAGTTTCTGCTTTGCGTCTTGTGGAAAAAGGTTATTCCGTTCTTATCGCGGAACAGGGGAAAAGATATTCTGCTGCCGATTTTGCAACATCAAACTGGCACTTTCGAAAATATTTATGGGCCCCTTTGATACGGATGTATGGCATACAGAAACTATCCTTTTTCAGAAATGCAAGCATTCTTTCCGGTGTTGGGGTTGGCGGAGGCAGCCTGGTGTATGCCAATACGCTGTTTTACCCGCCTCAGTCATTTTTCCGTCATAAAAACTGGAGCCGTTTCGGAAACTGGGAGGAGATTCTTCGTCCATATTATGACGAAGCAGCCTTTATGTTAGGTCGATGCATAAATGAAAAGTTATACGAAGAAGACCGGCTTTTGCGTGAAACGGCAGGGAAGATGGGGTTGTCCGAAACATTTAAGCCTGTATATGTCGGTGTTTATTTTAATGATAAAGACAAATCTTACGATCCATATTTTTCAGGTCTTGGCCCGGAACGTACCCCATGTTCTGAATGTGCCGGATGCATGGTGGGATGCCGCGAAAATGCCAAAAACACACTTGACAAGAATTACCTTTTTTTTGCTGAAAAATTTGGTGCCACAATCCTCAGTGAACATAAAGCGGACAAAATAGAATATCACCGTGGACAATACACCGTAACCCTGTATAATATAACCGGATTACCGGTAAAAAAGAGACGAATAATACATGCCCGGAACGTTGTTGTTGCGGCAGGAACCCTCGGGACACTTGATTTATTGCTGAAACAAAAATACAAATACAAAACTTTACCTGCCCTTTCTGACCGGCTTGGGGAAAACCTCCTTACCAATTCGGAAACCTTAAATGCCATCACCGTTCCCGGGAAAAAGCTGAATAACGGAATTGCCATTTCAAGCGGATTTCATGCCGACCATGAAACACATATTGAGGTCGTTAAATATCCTGACCGTTCTAACTTATTGCGTCTCTTTTTTTCATTTGCTGTTTCAGGAGATATCGGCAAACATAACCGGCCGTACAGGTGGATCAAGAAAGTGATATTCCATCCTTTGGGTTTTTTCCGATTTATTTTCCGGAAAAACTGGTCATCAAACAGTGTCATACTTCTGGTGATGCAATCTGCTGAAAATGCAATGACCATGGTATGGAAAAAGGGCGTTTTTGGCAGCAGAATGAAAATCAGGAATGCAGGCAGGCAAAAGGTTCCTGCCTTCATTCCCAAAGGCCAGGAAGCAATGAATAATCTGGCAAAAATCGCAGGAGGGATTCCACAGAATATTATTCTGGAAACACTTCTCAACCGGCCGACTACTGCCCATATCTTAGGCGGATGTCCCATGGGGGATCACAGAGAAAACGGTGTTGTGGATTCCTCTTTTCGTGTATTGGGGTACCCCGGGATGTATATTACCGACGGTTCGGTGATACAGGGAAATATTGGCGTAAACCCAAGCTTCAGCATAACCGCCCAGGCAGAATATGCCATGTCACATATTTCTGAAAAAGAGGGGAATAAAAACATTACTTTAAAACAACAAATAAACCGGATAAAGCATGAATAAAACAGATCTGGAAAATTTGGCAGATATGCAGGAAGCTTTTTTTGCCACTCATAAAACCCTTGATCCGGGTTTCAGAAAAAAGCAACTTAAAAATCTTCAGAATGCCATTCTTGAATATGATTTGAAAATTGAAGATGCGCTTTACATCGATTTACACAAACCTGCATTTGAAGCCTATTTTGAAACCGGCCAGGTATTAAAGGAGATCAGGTATCATCTGCGCCATTTACGGTCCTGGGTGAAACCCAGACGTGCAGCCACTCCTCTTTTTCTTGCATTTGCGCGCAGCTATATTGTTCCCGAGCCCTATGGGAGGGTGCTGATCTTCTCTCCCTGGAATTATCCGCTATTACTGCTTTTCTCACCGCTGGTAGGCGCTATTTCGGCCGGGAACTGCGTTACGCTTAAACCTACCGGTAAGCTTCCGGCGCTGAATGCCATCCTTCAGGAAATGTTTTCAAAATATTTCGATCCGGCTTATATCGCCCTGATTAACGGAGGTCATGAGACAGCCGAACAAATTCTCTCCCGGCCGGCAGATTATATTTTTTTTACCGGGAGCCAACAGGTGGGAAAGAAGATCATGAAAATTGCTGCTGAAAATCTGACACCGGTAACCCTCGAATTGGGAGGGAAGAATCCTTGTATTGTCCACCGGGATGCTGATATTAAAATTGCAGCACGACGCATTACCTGGGGAAAATTCATCAATGCCGGTCAAACATGTGTAGCCCCGGATTATATTCTGGCACATAATGAAGTAAAAGAAAAACTGATCAGTGAAATTAAAGCCTGTATGATAAAAGATTATGGCCCTGATTTCTCACAAACAGAAAGTCTAACCCAAATGATCAGTTCTGCCGCAGTTATCCGCCAGGAAGAATTGATGAAAAACGGGAAAATTATTATCGGTGGGGAAACCGATGTTTTGAACCGTATTGTTAACCCAACTCTGCTGGTAGTTGATTCGGTGGAAATCCCGGTCATGAAAGAAGAGATATTTGGCCCGGTATTGCCGGTGAGCGGATATGATCACCTTGAGGAGGTTTACCGGATTTCATCACAAACCCCTAATCCATTATCTCTGTATATTTTCACAAAGGATCGCAGGGTGGAAAAAGAAATAATCCAAAACATAGCTTCAGGGAATGTGGCGATCAATGATACAGTCGTACAGTTCAGTAACCTGCATCTGCCCCTGGGAGGGAAAAGACAAAGTGGCATCGGCAGGTATCATGGATATTATTCTTTCGAAACCTTTTCACATCTCAGGTCTTTTTTGCGAAAAAGAATTCATCCGGATATTCCCCTGCGTTATCTTCCTTATACCCCGGCGAAAAACAAACTGCTACGGAAATTCCTGCGTTAAAAAGTATCCGTCCGGAACAATATTTACGGAAAAGTTAATTTTGTAAAAAACATACAGGTGGAAAATACCGGGATTGTTACTAAAGTTACCGGGCGCTGGTTTTGGGTAGAAACCCCGGAACATCGTAGCGTCCGGTGTGCTGCGAAGGGTCGTTTTCGCCTGGATGGCGGACGCAACACAAATCCTGTTGTTGTGGGAGATCAGGTAACTTTTATCCATGATAACCAAACCGATTCGGGTATGATCACCGGCATTTCCGCCCGAAGGAATTATATTATCAGAAGGTCAGCCAATCTTTCACACGCCACACAAATCCTGGCAGCCAATATTGATCAGGCCATCCTGATTGCCACATTAATCAAACCGAAAACCTATCCCGAGTTTATCGATCGGTTTCTTGTCTCGGCCGAAGCTTACCGTATTCCGGTCTGTATTGTTTTCAATAAAACCGACCTTTATGATTCCCTGCTCCTTAACCGGCTGGAAAACCTTATAAAAATATACACAGATGTTGGTTACCGTGTATTACGAACCTCTGTTCCGGATAAGAAAAACATTGATCATTTCAAAACATTATTGGCCGGAAAAACTTCGCTGATTGCAGGCAATTCCGGAGTGGGGAAGTCTACCCTGATCAATACTGTTGAACCAGGCCTGAACCTGAAAACCAATTCCCTGTCAACATACCACCAATCGGGAAGGCACACCACCACCTACAGTGAAATGTTTCGTTTAAATTTCGGTGGTTATGTAATTGATACACCAGGTATTAAAGGTTTTGGCCTGGTTGGCTTTGACAAGGAGGAACTGTATCATTTTTTCCCTGAAATTTTCCGTTTTTCAGCCTCGTGTAACTATTATAACTGTACCCATACACACGAGCCGGGTTGTGCCGTAAAGGAAGCCGCAGGAACAGGAAAAATCAGCCAGTCAAGATATAACAGTTACCTGAATTTGTTTTTCGAAGAAGACAAAAAATACAGAGAGTAGGAGTTCTTACAATGATTTTTTTTATATTCGTTCGTTGTTTTACCTGCTGCACCTGCAATAGACAATCGGAAAACAAAAACAGAGAATATTGAGCCGGATTAAAGTATCCCTGAGATGAGAAAGATTTATATACTAACCCCTATAATCATTTTATTGATCGTCGCATCCAATATTTATTATTATTTCAATATTTATGAATTGCAGGTTGATTTTCAGAAGAATTTCCTTCTGAAACAAACACAAATTTCCGGATACGAAATCGAACAAACCAGTTCGACATTCACCAGTGATCTCAATTTTATTCTTTTTTCCGGGAAAATGAATCGTTTTTTCGTTGATGAAAAAGTTCAGCAGGATATTTCCAAGAAATTTGAGGTTTTTTATTCCAAGTATAGAGACTTGGTTACCAGTATAACTTATTATGATGACACCAGGCACGTGTTTTCTTTGTACAAGGATCCAAAGAACAAGTTTATAGCCAATGTTTTTACGGCACACAACCAGCGGGAATTATTAACCAGGGATCAGATTCTAGTGAAGGATAACACTTTCCAGTACGTTTTACCTGTCTTTGCAGGTCGTCGTGTTTCCGGTAACGTTTTGGTATCGCTGGACTACATTCATTATATCGCTTCTGTTCTTGAGAAATCCCACCTGGGGAATACGCAATGGCAATGGATCCTTAACAACAAAGGGCATATCATATATAACAATTTGGGAGTTGATCGGCTACAGATCTTTGACCAAGGGAAAATTGCCGATGAAATTATCGATGGTTTTCAGGGAGCTTTAAAGCACAAAGTATCGATCGAAGGAAAAGAATCAGATGTCATTTCAGCTTATTATCCGACGCATTTTCTCAACCGGGATTTCGGGATCGTGTTTTCTTTACAAAACGACGTTATTCTCAACGCCATTATAAAAAATGCCATAACGATAGCCTCTCTAACGCTAATTCTCATTGCATTGATTATTACTGTGTTTTTCCTGATGCTGCAGCGTAAAAAATCTGAAGAGGAACGGTTAAAAAGCTCGGAAGCAAACCTGAAAAAGATTCTGGCCAATATTCCCATAGGCATTATGGTGCTTGCTGAGTCCCACCATATTCTTTTTATTAATGAAAATGCAAGATCTACTTTTTCCATAACCGGAGATAAACTTGAAGAAGGAAATGTGATTGGCGACTGGTTTTTTACGGGGAATAAAAAGCAGATTGAAGGAACGCTGGGGACCATCGCTGATACAAGTAATTTCCTTTACCTCGAGAAAGACAATACCGAATGGGTACTGTTGCGTGAGGAGATACCGATCCTTTTTGAAGGAAAACAGGCGACGCTCGAAGCCCTGATCGATGTAACGCCCCTTGAAAAAGCCAGGCGCCAGGAAGCCGCAGCAGTTAAAGCCAAAACAGAGCTTCTGGTCAATATGAGCCAGGAAATCAGGGTGCCTCTTGGAAATATTATTGACAAGGCCAGTACGTTGCTAAGGTCTTCGGAGGTCAAGCCGGATGAAAAATTTATCAAAGATATCCGGTATTCTGCCGATCTTCTTCTATCTATTGTTGATGATATCCTGGAGTTTTCAAAGATTGAGGCAGGAAAAATGATGCTGGAAGAAATTCCTTTCAGGTTGCGACAGGAATTAAAAATGGTTTTTAAAAGCTTAAAGCCGGTTGCCATAGATAAAAAATTATCATTTCAGACCGTGTTTGATGAAAATGTAAAAGACCATTTTATCGGAGATCCCTTTAAAATCAGGCAGGTTCTTACAAAACTGATTGACAATGCACTGAAACATACCACAGCAGGGAAAGTTGAAGTCCGTGTTTCACAGACAGAAGAAATCTATGGAAAATTACATCTTCAGTTTGATATTGAAGATACCGGAATCGGATTAACTAAAGAACAACTTGAATTGTTCAACAAGAAAAAAGTTGAACCATTCCTGAAAACCAATGGTAAAAAAAAGAAGAACATTACCGGTTCCGGATTAGGAATATCCATCACCATCCAGCTTTTGGACATGCTGAACGGGGATATTCAATTCATCAGTCCGGTTCGCGGAAAGAAGAAAGGAGAAACGCCCGGGACCCTGGTAAGGGTAAAGATTCCTGTATTTTCCAACGAAAAGTTGAAGAAGGACACCTATCTGGATCAGATTACAAGCTATAAACAGATCAAAGCTTTAATCATCAAGAATAATGATGAGCCTAATAATTATATCCAGCAACAGCTAAAACAATTTGGCGTACAGGCCATTGTCAATTTCAAAATGGACAAGATTATACATTTGCTGGAAGCCAATGCAGCCCATCCGGAACAGAAATATCACTTGTTAATCATTAAGGATTCACCAACATTTGATGGTTTTGAGCTAATCCAGGAACTTTATGACCGAAAGCTTACTACAAAATATCTGATCATACTCACCAGTTCAAACGACAGGAAAGGAAACTATGTCCGGGCCCGGAAACTCGGTATTGATTATTACCTTATCGAGCCGGTACAGGGTTCTGAATTGTTTAATATTATTCAGGATAACTTTAATGCCATTGTCATGGAAGATGTCTCCCCAAAAGCCCTTGACACCATTTCCCGTGATCTTAAAATACTGATTGCAGAAGACAATCAAATCAATCAGAAGGTCATGCAGGTTTATTTTAAGAATCTGGGGTTTGAAGTTGACATTGCCGATGACGGAAGTACAGCGGTTGAAAAAGCTAAAAAGAATCAATATGATATCATTTTTATGGACGTAATGATGCCCATAAAGGATGGCTGGGAAGCAACGCGTGATCTCCGTAATGAAGGTATTGACATTCCAATTATCGCTGTAACGGCAGATGTGTCCGAGGAGACCAGGTTACGGTCTATGGAGTCCAGTATGAATGACTATATTCCAAAACCGGTAAAAATAGATGACATCAAAAGGGTTTTGATCAAGCATTTTTCCGTAAACAAGCAATAATTTCGCTTTAACCTTGTGGGCATATGATCTTGATTACACCATTGGTTGGTGAGGATGTGCATTTGGTTAAAATTTATATTTTTTATGAAACAGATTGTTCCTGTTTTGCGATTTTTAGATCTGGCCTCTTCAAATCCGGTTGTTGATGTACGTTCTCCATCAGAATACAACCGGGGTCATATCCCCCGGGCTGTAAATATTCCGCTTTTTTCAGATGAGGAACGCAACCGCATAGGCATCTTGTATAAACAAACCGGAAAACAGGAAGCTTTTGATGAAGGTCTTCGGATTACCGGACCCAAAATGGCAGGGTTTCTGAAAAAGGCCCGGGAGTTGTTGTCTGGCAGAGAGGCACTGCTTTTGTACTGCTGGAGAGGCGGGCAACGAAGCAATTCATTGGGTTGGTTATTTGATAGTGCCGGCATGAATACTTATGTTCTCGAAGGAGGTTATAAAGCTTTCAGGCGTTTTGCCAGGGAATCATTTTCTAAACCAGCCAATATTATTGTTCTCGGCGGAATGACCGGTAGTGGGAAGACACTGCTTTTACATGCACTTTCCCAACGGGGAGAACAGGTTATTGATCTGGAATCATTGGCCCGGCACCGGGGTTCGGTATTCGGGGGCTGGTCTGATAAGCCACAACCGACCACCGAACACTTTGAAAATCTTTTATTTGATCAGTGGTGGAAACTGGATAAAACAAAACGGATATGGCTGGAAGACGAAAGTAAGCCTATAGGCAGGATTTTTATCCCGGACGAATTATTTGTTCCGATGAAACAAAGTCCCCTGGTTGAAATTGAGGTACCACAAGATATACGCATCCGCAATCTGGTTGAAGAATACAGTCTTGAAGATATCGGTGTTCTTGCACGAAATGTCCTGAAACTTGAAAAAAGACTGGGTGGAAAAATAACCCGGGAAAGCATTGAAGCCATAGAAAGAGGCCACTATGAAAAGGCTGCCGGCCTCTTATTATATTATTATGATAAAGCATACCGGTTATCAATGGGGAAAAATCGTCGCAGAACAATACACCATATCATATTGGAAAATCAGGATCCAATTAAAAATGCAGAAAGAATTCTGCGGGAAATATCAGGGATCCCTGAATTTTCCAAAGCTTCCCCTTCCGGAAGATAATTTTAGTTTGTACTTAATCAACTTTTACTTTGGAGATTACATCTTTGCTACGTATATTTAAAGGACTTAAGAAACACCTGTGTTAAAACAATAAAACTTTGTGCACATGAGAAAAATAGAAACATTCGGGACCATAACCAAGGAAGAGCTGTTACATACATTAAATTCCAATATTCTTGAAAACACCTTTGTTCTTGAAAGCTTTGAACCGTTTCCGGGATACCATGGTGAAAATATTCCCAGCAAAAAGACGCCCCACCATATATTCCTTGTCACAAAAAAGGAATATGGCAATGAATTTATTATCCGTAAATCAGAGGAAATACGTAGACATTTCATGCATTCTTTCGGGGCACGACCGGCAGAACTTCATATTTTCAATAGTGTGCTTCATGCCATTCGTGTAAAGGATCTGCCGGGTTTCGAACTGATACCGGAATTACAGAGATGGTATCAGGATAAAGGAATCGGTTTTATGAAAAAAAGAAGTTATAATAAAAAGGGACTTATCCGGGTATTTAAGCATTTCAGCCTTGAAGAGTTGGAAGACGGGATTTTTAAGGACACCATTGATCCGTTGATGCATTACCTGGAAATTTCCTGCCCGTTGAGCTGGAAAATATTTGAAAGTATCACGATGAATATTAAAAACAACGTAGACAACAATAATTTTGATGCAGCATTGGCAACCGTCTATGCAAAAAACCTGATGGATGTTGTCCGGATATATGAAAAAGACCCGGGAAAAGACCGGCTGCGTGAATTACGTAATATTTATCTTGAAGAAATCCGCAAAGTCCTCCTGTAAAAGAAAGGTTAACGACCTGAATTTGATTTCTACGTTGTTTTATCCAGCCGGTATAATTTATCAGACCGCCGGATTTTAGTATCTACCGGTATAGAAACGATCATGCCTTTTTCTGCCCGTTGTACCGGTTTGTCATCAACACGGACTTCCTGCACAACCCTTTGTACAACCCCTGTTGTTGGTCCGATGATGAGTACCTCATCGCCTTTGGCTATGGATTCACTTTCGATAATGAATTCAGCAATGCCCTGATTTGAAAAATAGTTCTTTCCTTTCCCCACATATACTTTCTTTCTGGTTGCATGTGAACCATAACGGTCGCTCCATTCACCCGGTTTTTCCCCAAGATAATAGCCACCCCAGAAACCCCGGTTAAATACCGTAGAAAGGCGTTCTTTCCAGATCTTTACCTTATCAGCGTTATAAGAACCGTTTTCAACAGCATCAATGGCTTCGCGATAACAAGACACTGTTGTTTTCACATATTCGGGAGATCTTGCCCGTCCCTCAATTTTAAGTACGGAAATGCCGGTATCCAGAATCCGGTCAAGAAAACCAATAGTAGCCAAGTCTTTGGGAGACATAATATACTCATTGTTAATTTCGAGCTCATACCCTGTTTCCTTCTCGGTAACCACATAGGCTTTTCTGCATGTTTGCTCACAAGTTCCGCGGTTTGCCGAAGCATTGTTTTCATGCAGGCTAAGGTAACATTTCCCTGAAATGGCCATACACAAAGCGCCATGAGCAAAGAGTTCAACCCGTATCGGTGATCCCGAAGGGCCGGTAATGTTTTCCCGTTTTATCTGCCGGGTAATTTTTTCAATCTGCATCAGATTTAATTCACGTGCCAATACAACCACCTCCGCATATCCGGCATAAAACTTTAACGACTGGATGTTCGATATATTCAGTTGCGTGGAAAGATGGATTTCCAGGCCCAGTTCATGAGCATACTGCAAAGCTGCCTGATCGCTGATGATAACGGCATCAATCCCACACCGTTTAGCTTCATTCAGAACCCGCTGCATCACCGGGATTTCCTGGTCGTAAACGATGGTGTTCAAAGTAAGGTAGGCACGGACACCGGCCTCATGAACCAGACCGATAACCTCGGGCAGGGAAGATAAAGAAAAGTTATGTGAGGAACGTGCCCGCATATTGAGTTGTTTTACTCCGAAATAGACAGCGTCGGCACCCCCCTGGATGGCAGCCCTTACCGACTCAACATCTCCTGCCGGAGCCATCAACTCAACTTTGTTCTTCATATCATCAGACTTTTTCAGGACGGAAGATTAGGTGTTTTCTTCAGTACAATGCGGAAAACAGATCCTTTGCCGGGCTCAGAATAATTGACAAAAATTTTTCCGCCGTGATAATCTTCAATAATCCTCGTCGATAATGAAAGGCCGAGTCCCCAGCCTCTTTCCTTGGTCGTATACCCGGGTTTAAAGATTGTTTTAAACCTGGATTTTGGGATACCCGTACCGTAATCCTGTACATCTATATATACGAACTGGGTTATATCAGTAACATAAATATCGATCATTCCTTCTCCCTTCATCGCATCAACAGCATTTTTACACAAGTTCTCGATTACCCATTCAAACAGTTCCGCATTGATGGGCACCCAAACGTTTTCGTCATCAGAAAAATTCAATCGCACCTGTACTTTCTCCGAAGTTCTTCTTATAATATACTGAACGGCATTTCTGATTACCCGGTTTACATCCTGATTTTCCAGTGCCGGTACAGAACCGATTTTAGAGAATCTCTCGGTGATTTTTTCGAGGCGTATGATATCTTTCTCCAATTCCTTCAGTAAATGTTCATCAGAGATTTTTTCCTTAATTATTTCAAGCCAGGATAACAGGGATGAAGTGGGAGTGCCTAACTGATGGGCCGTTTCCTTCGATAAGCCCAGCCATACCTGATTCTGCTCTGATTTCCGGGCTGCACTAAAAGCCAGATAAGATACGCCTATAAAAAGGATTATCACACTCAACTGAATATAAGGAAACCATTCCAGTTCTGTCAGTACTGTCGAATCCTTATAATAAATAAAATTTTTCTTGCCGTCACCCAGACTTATTTCCAATGGAGGATGCTTTTTCCCCATTTTCTTAACTTCTCGAACAAGTGTTTTCCGATGATCAAACCGGGATTCGTCTATATTCCTGCTGGAGACAATTAACGTATCTTCGTCTACCAGTAAAACCGGCACCGTAGTATTATTTTCAATAACCTGAAAAAGAAAGTCAAGATCACCCGGGACATCTGTTTCAATTAATTTCTGAGTGGCCCCGGCCCACAATTCAACTTTTCGACGTTCTTCCTGTTTAAGTTCACGAACCAACTTCCCCGTATACCATAAAGAGGAAACGCCAATAATAACCGCGAGGAGGAACAATAAGAATTTCCATTTTATCTTTTTTGAATATACGTTCATGCACCTAACTCTTTTAACAGGTGACAAAAATACAATATTTTAGGAGCCCGGTATTATTTGCTGTCTTATTTCTTTTTTAAGGTATCCGGCGGTTCGTCTTCCCAGACAACGTTTAATAAATTTGACTTTTTATTTCTTGCCGAATCTTTCCTGGTAGTATCATTTTCCGGAAAGATGATCCTGAATTTTTTTCCGTCTTTTTTCTCCGTACTTACAAGAGACGTATCCTTTTTAAACAGACCCATTTCTTCGTGTAAAATGGCTTTTAACTGCTTTCCCTCTTTTATGATCTCTTCTTTTCTTGCCTGCCTGGCCCGGGATTTATCATACAAAACCCTGCTATTTAAACTATCCCCCTCATAAATAAGGTAAAGACTGGTTTTCCCGTTGTCTCCTTTTTCGATAATACCGTATTCATTGTTTTCCTGTCTGGCTTTTCCGGCTTTATGAAACAGGATGTCAGACAGCAATAAACGGATGTGGTATGAAAACCGGTTTTCAAAAGTATGTGTGCCATATAGATCCAAGTCCAGGGCAGAGGAACCGATATGCATGGAAGGGATGATTACCGTCTGATTTTGTACAAATACTTCATTTTGCAAGTTAGAAAATGAAATGTTTTCAAGTTCAGATAATTTTATAAATTTTGACAGGGAATAAAGTGCTTTCACATTTTTCAGCCTTCCGTTTTTAACTTCAACCACCGCATTGGAAAGAACAGAGGAAAGATCAACATTCCCTTGCGCATCCAGATTTGTCTGGAAGGCTATATTTCCGGTTAAAAAGCCCTCAATGTTTTCAGTGGTAACAAACGTCTGGCCGAAGTTGTCAAATGCCTGAAACAGCCGGGAAATATTCACGTGCCCTAAATCAGTATATGCCCGGATTACCGAACGTCCACCACCATTCTTTTCCCATTCAAAAAAACCTGATCCTTTACCATCAAGTGCCAGATATTGCAATGGATCAATCTTCAGGTCTCTTGCGTCATAAATCAGTGATCCCTGAACCTTTTCACCGGCCAGTTTCCGATACCTGAATTTTTGTATGTCAAAATCACATTTAAGATTCCAATTCGATATTGTCTCCTTCCCTTTCTTTTGTTCCTCGCCTGGAAATTTTCCAAGCCGGGACATCAATGTGTCCAGAATAAACGTACCTGCCCGTACCTTAATGTCCAGGTTCCGGGGATCCTTTGAAAACAGAAGGGTGCCAAGAGCCGGAATTTTCCCGTCAACCACAACCGGAAATCCCAACCAGTTCATTTTCACACCACGGAATACGATCTGTTTATTCATAGAGAAATTACCACTTATCCCATCAGCATAAATCAGGCTTTCTGTCATTCCCCCCGAAAAGTTTTTAACCGTAACCTCTCCTTTAATCTCTCCCTGGTCTTTAATAAACCCTATTCCCCCGTGAACTGTTTCAACCGGAACACGGATGCTTACTTTTCCCGTGAGGGTTCCGGTTTGTAACAATATTTTTTCGGTCTTAAGAAGAGCATTTAAATCCCCTGCGTTCAGCTCTGCATTTAAATTTGCTGAAATTTGTCCTTTTTCCCCGGGGTTTTGCCAGGTTATATCGCCCGTAAGAGCAGACTTTCCGGTCACCACCGACAAATTATTAAAGACCAGGGAAGTGACATGATTGGTTCCGTTTACATCCAAAAGATACTTCCCGGAACAGTTTTTTATGATCACCACCGGCCAATCCATCCCGGGCCAAAGTATCTTATACCCCTTCGTTTCAAAACTTACCTCACCTTTTATGCCTGAAGTTGATGTGGTATTCCCATCGATGTAAAAAGAGCAATCCCATCCTTCCTTTTCATGTATATCTTTGTATAATGAATCCGGGATCATACCCCATGTTAATGCTGTCTTTAACGGTTTTACATCGACGGCTGTTCCTTCCAGATGGTATTTTCCTTCCTCTCCGAGCAAATATCCCCTGACATCCAGAAAATTGTTTGCAAGCTTTAAATGGCTTTTATTGATTTCTATCCGGTCATCTCCTTTTTTCAGATACCCGTTCATTTCAAATAGTTTTTGGCTCCCAATCCAGGTTTTCTTCTGCTTAGCCAGACGATCCACCGTACCGGCAAGCCTGAATCTGTAAAAGTTTTCCTGCCAGGGAAACTCATTTATTCTGAGTTGATGAAAGAAAATTTCTCCGTTTAATCCGGATTTCATATCAGAATAGACAATTCTCAGGTTGTTTGCCCTGAAGGAACGGATTGTAAAAGCAGATTCCTTTTTTTTTGGATCGTGTTCCTTTTGCCAGATATTCCAGTTAACGGAACCTTTTCCGCTTTTTATCAAGTACAACATTCCGTCTGAGATTTCCAGGGATCGGATCAATACTTTTTTCTTTACCAGGGCCCGCCAGATATCAATGTCTATAAAAACCTTATTTGCAAGCAGAACGGTATCTCTACCCTTTTCTCCTTTTTCATGATAAGGAATCACCTCAACATCACTAAACGTGGCTGACAGGTATGGTAAATTATGGAATAGTTTGATATCCAGGTCTCCGGCATTTACAATGGCATTAATGTTATTATTCAACTCATCAATGATAAAAGACTGTATTTTATCCTTTTGTGTCGAAAGGTATATTGCCGTACCACCGGCAATGATGATCATTACAGACAACAACATCAACATCCATTTGACAATGATTTTCAACACTTCTTATTTGTCAGTTTAATTAGGTATTACACACTATCACCTTAAGGAACAATCTCATTCTGACGGGGGAATTAAAAGAAAGTCCAGATTGTCGTTGCCAGAAAGTTCGACAGGATTCATTCCTTTCCGGAATAGCCGGATCGTCTTTGGGCCAATCAGTTTAATGTTTTGGTTTTCTATCCTGAGCATGGTTCCTTCGCGCAAGCCGACAACATAAATGTCCTTATTAATTTCAATAAATTCCCGTATTCGGGTTTCCCGGGATTCACCAGCATGTCCTTCAGGGTTGGCATCCAGGTAGTGCGGATTAATCTGAAAAGGGATAAGTGACAGGGCTTTGAAGTTGTCCGGTTCAGTAATAGGCATATCATTTGTTGTCCGGATGGTGGGACAGGCCATATTACTTCCCGCACTCCAGCCAATATAGGGTTTCCCGTCAAGAACAGCTTCTTTTAACGGTTCAAGTAATTTGTTGTCCTGAAGCGTTTTGAGCAAGTGCCAGGTGTTTCCACCCCCGACAACAATCGCCTCAGTCTGTTCAATGGCCTGTAAAGGTTCCTGCTCATGATGTATGGATCGTATTGAATGGCCCGTTTCAGCAAATCGCCCGGATACCTTCTTTTCATATTCATCATACGAAAAGGTAACAGCAGCATAAGGAATAAACAGTGCGTCAATTTTATCTTTTCCCAGGAACCGTCCGATTTCTTCCCGTGGATATTCAAGATATTCTTCACCTGCATTCGTGGAATTACTAATCAGAAGTAATCGCATACATTGTATTTTTTATTAAACATAACGGATACCTATAATCAATTGATCATCTATCTGCTCATAATCCCGTTTCCATTTATCCATCTTTTTTTCGAGAATTCCCTGTTGCCGGACAACGGGTTCGGAAGAAATTTCAAGTAACAATTCGCGCATTTGCCGGTACATAAATTTCTTTCCTTTGTCACCACCAAACTGGTCTGCATACCCGTCTGAAAAAATATAAAATACATCTCCCACCTGTAGTTCAATTTCATGATGATGATAATGGTTCCCGGGGTCTTCCTGATATGATCCGATTGGAAATTTATCGCCTTTGGTTATCAACATTTTGCCATTGCGTGCAATCCAGAGCGGATTATAGGCTCCGGCAAAAGTCAGACGATGTCCGGAAGGGTCAATTCTGCAAAGCGCAATATCCATACTATCACGAAGAGCCTGTTCCTGGTAGGATTTGAACATCCTTTCACTAAACCCCTTATTGAGTTCGTCCAGCATCCGGGCCGGTGTTATTTCCGGATTCTCCTTTAAAATATTATTTAAAAGGTTATACCCCAATAAAGAGATGAAAGCGCCGGGGACACCATGTCCCGTCGCATCGACAGCTGCTGCATATTTATACCCATGGCTTTCTCCGAACCAGTAGAAATCTCCACTTACAATGTCTTTCGGTCTGAAGAATACAAAAATATCGGTAAACAACTCCTTAATATATTTTTCATGTGGCAGAAAAGCATTCTGAATATGTTGAGCATAACGAATGCTGTCAGTAATTTCAGTGTTTTTTAATTCAATTTCTGCTTTTTGACGTGTCAGAATTTCATTGGCTTTTTGTTTCTGCCTGTAGTTCCGGTACACCACTGCTGCCAGTAAAATCACCATAAATAAACCTGTCAGGATCGCATTCCGCTGCAGGTTTTGCTGTTTTATTTCAAGATCTTTCCTCATTAACTCAGCATCTTTAAGCTGTAACTCCTTTTCCTTTTGCCGGGTCTGATATTTTGTCTCCAGCTCAGCAATTTGTTTATGTATTTGCTCATTCAGCAGGGTATCCTTAATACTCTGGTAATTGAAATAATAATTCAGTGCCTTCCTGTAGTTTCCCATTTGCTGATAGGCATGTGCCAGGCCGAGATAATCGTTCTGAATGATGGACAGCACACCCAATTCGCGGGCAACAGATAAACTTTTACCGTAATAGGTTACAGCATCATGGGGCTTGTTTAATTTAAGCAATGCTTCACTCATGTTGGTATAATTGGAAGACACACCCTTCCGGTTTCCAATCTCCTGATTAATGCTTAATGCCTGTTCAAAGGTTTTCAGTGCCATCTGATATTCGCGGCGATGAAAATACAGCTCGCCTAAATTTTCCAGGGTATTGGCAACACCTGACTTGTTTTCCAGTTGCTGTTCGAAAGCAAGAGACTCGGTAAAATCTTCCAGGGCAATGTCATATTTTTTCATGTCCATATAAATGGCACCCAGATGTCTTAATGTAGAGGCAAGATTTCTGTTATCATTGGTGGCACGTTGTATTTTCATCGCCTTCTTGTAATATTTTTCGGCCATGTCATAATTTTCGAGGTTTTTATATATTTCCCCGATATTATGATATGCGCCTGCTGTTCCGGAAGAATTATTCAATTCATCCCAGAGAGCTGCTGCGTCCAGATAATATCCAAGGGCTTTTTCATATTCACTCCATATTGAATAAATCTCCCCAAGATTGTTCAGCGAATTCGCCATTCCCCATTTGTCTCCAAGTTCTTTTTTCAATTCATACGACTCCTGATAATTTTTTACCGCTTCCGGATATTCACCTCTGAATTTATGAATTTCGCCGATATTATTCCGCGTGTTTGCGATACCCTGTTTGTCTCCCATCTTTCTTTTAATTTCAAGAGACTGCTGATAATACTCCAGCGCTTTTCCGTAATCGCCTTTGCTGCGATAGAGAACACCTATATTATTCAGTGTTCCGGCAATTCCGGCATTATTCCCGATTTGTTCGTATAATCCCAGGGAGGCAATATAGTTTTGTTCCGCCTGTTCATAATCTCCCCTGAAAAAATATGTTTTGGCCAGATCGTTTAGTGCCTGAGCTTCCTTTTCCGGTTTTTTCAGTTCTCTTGACAAAACAATCGCCTCCTTGGCGTAAGATTCGGATAAACGATTGTCGTTTGCAAGAAAGATTTTACAAAGCTGATGGAGAATCACAAGTTTTTGATCTTTGTGAGCGGATTTCAAAGCTGACTGAAGAGAATCCGCCACATTTGTTTGGGTAAAAGAGATCGCACCACTCAGTAAGAATGATAAGATGACAAATAATATTTTGAGATAACGCCGGATCATACCTGCAAACTTAAATAAATTAATCCGCTCTGAGTATGAAAACAAGGTATAAATCCGGCCTTAAAAACAATTTTATTTATAAAAAAAAGCCGCCGGTAGCGAATACAGGCGGCCAAAAGCTTACGAATAACAAAACTTAGAAATCGATTGTCATATTTTCAATTTCTGCCGGAGGCCAGGGATTCATATTACTTAAATCTAAAAATTCATTGGTGAACCCTTCAACAGCAGGGATATTTGTATCATTAGAAACGAATCCCTGTTTGCCAACAAAATATGCCTTACCTATGGCATTCTGTACATACGCATTTATGGTAGCCGTATCCAATAAAGGATATACATTGGTCATTTCTTCTACCATAACTTTGTCCAGGGCATAGTCGGTCCACAGGGTGCTTATATCGCCGAGGTTAATATGAGGCATGGCGACCCGGGCTACGGCAATATCCAGTTTTACATTGTTTTTTGCCTTAAAGCTCCAGCTCCGTCCGCGAACTTCACTGGGGTCAAAAATATAGGAAAAAGGCATATTATAATTCCCATAGAGATATACAATGTCTCCCTTCTGACCAAAAAAGACCTTCAACCTTGAAATATAATCCGCGTTCAACGAATCCAGGCCTGATGCGCTTACTATCATTGTTCTGTCGAAATTCTGGCTATCCTCATTATACTCTACCTTTATAAGTGCTTTCCTTTCAGAAACCGATTTTGTGTTATACGCCATAGGATGAAGAATGGCAATCACTTTTAACGGATAAAGATTCCACACGACCAACAGCCCTTTCCCTTCTGTTTCATCATTAATGGTAAGGCCAAATTGCCACTGTTGCTTGTCGTAAATGAAATCCTGCTTTACTTCCAGATATTTCACCTGTCCATCATCCGGACTGGTGTAGGAAAAAGAGACCGGGCCGGTAATGTCCTGATTGTGGACAAATTCAATGGCGCCCTGAATCATGTCAGAAGAAAAATCAGAAATATAAACAAGAGTCCGGAGTGTCTGATAAAGTTCTCTGCCAGAGAGGGTATCGGGAATCAGTTCAAGGGATTTCTTTTTATCGAGGTCCGGAAAACTGATAGCATCCGAAACACCGATTTTTAAATTATCGGGGACAACATTTTCCCCCTTTTTTTTCTGGCAATCTTGAAAAAGAAAGGGGGCTCCCAAAATCACTATAAAAAGAATAATATTTTTTCTCATGTCTTTTTAATTTTTAAAATGAAGCATTGATTGTACGTATTTCGATAAGGATTGTTGCCTGTGACAATAAATATTTCATAAATCCCTTCCATCAATATCTATGCTTCTTGCAAGGATCAGGTAGAAAAACAAACCGGGTTTTTTCAGGAGGAGAGGGTCATTCTCCGGCAGGAATAAATTTAACCTGCAGGTTATCAGGGTTCAACGGAATAGCAATTTTTCTTGTTTCCTGTTTCAGAATATCGACAATGAGCAGCTTTCCAGCCAGGATCTCTTTTCGTCCAAGGATCATTTTTACTACTTCAGTAGCCTGAAGTGTCCCGATCACCCCAGGTAATACGCCAATGACTCCTGTTTCGGTTGGTTCCGGAGCTTCGAACCGCCTGGGTGCCTCCGGGAAAAGACATCGATAAGTTGGGCCCCCTTTATAATTCAATACGGAAACATGTCCTTCAAACTGGTAAATGGCACCGTAAACCATAGGTTTGCCCAAAGTTACACACACGTCATTAATCAGATAGCGGGAGGGATAATTGTCTGTGGCATCTACCACTATATCATATTCAGGTACAATTTCAAGAACATTTTTATCATGAAGACGAATATTCAGGATACGGTATTGGATCAGGGGGTTTTTCTCTGTCAGGCGCTCACGTGCAATGATGGCCTTGAGTTTGCCCAGGTCATTCAACCCGTAAAGAACCTGTCGCTGCAGGTTGCTCTCGTCCACGAAATCATCATCCATAATTCCTAAAGTACCTACACCTGCTGCTGATAAATATTGCAACACCGGACATCCCAATCCTCCGGCACCAACAACGAGCACTTTGGCGTTCTTCAGCTTTTTTTGACCTGCTTCGCCAATTTGCGGTAACATAATGTGCCGCTTATACCTGCGCAGTTCCTTTTGTTCCAGTTCAGGAAAATCTGTCATTTTATATTTCTTTTAATTACGGCTAAATACGATGTAAATTTAAATAAATCCCGCAAAGGATTGGTTTCCATCAATCAAAAAAAGAAGGATCCGTAATAATAAAAAATCCGGACAAATCCGTCCGGATTTCCCGGTATAAATCACCGGTATGTACTGCTCCTGTTTTTAGTCAAATCTTACGGCCAAACCGACGGAAAAAGGATACAGTTCAGGACCTTTATTTTTCTGAAACAACGGGGAAAGATTATAATTGGCATATACATTTAATTCATTAATGCCAAACCGGACGGTTGCCTCATACTGCAACGGGGAAATGGCAAAATCATCCCTCACCTTGTTCTTGGTTATTTTGCCTTCTTCATAATATTTCACTTTAGTATAAGACCGGATTTTCATACTTCCGATCACCCCGCCGGCCATATAAAATGATCGCCCGAAATGAAACTCCATAAGCAGGGGCAGGGTCAGATATCCAATATTCAGTTTTGTCATTTTCAGCGGATCAGCATAAGCAAGCATCACTACAGACCCTGTTGAATCTTTTGCAATGCTGTGATTTCCGGAGAATTTATAATCGTTAAACTGAAGACCCAGGCCGGTAACAAGTCCCACACTGTTGCCAATGATACCTACATCATATTGTAAAAAATTAAGGTTTATATTCCATGATTTCCCGGTATTCAGATTCAGGAAATTATCGGGATAGGTATAATCCGGTGTAAGAAAGTTGTTCATTCCGATTTCCAACCCTTCCCAATGTCCTTCAAAACGCTTACGTTTATGCTTTTTGTTTTTGGTTTTATTTTCTTCCATGGGAATAATCTCGACAGAGGTCCCTTTATCACTCTCATAAATCTTTACCCCTTTCTTACCTACTCTGACCGTGATGGTATCATTCTTGTCTTCAACATTAATTACCGGAGATACTATCTTCTCCTTTTCTGCAGGTTTAACCATTGTATCCGGTTCCTGAACAGAAGTTACAGGTTCCTGTGCCGATAAACCCAGGGTAAGAATAAAAGCTAAAAATAAACTTACAAATGGTTTCATTTTCTAGTTTGTTTTACGGTTTCGAATGTGTGACGGAGAAGCTAAACAAAAAGTTACTGCAGGAATTATTTATTTTTTCTTTCTCTGGTATAGCCGATAAGTTGAGAAGTAAGAGCAAAAAATCTTGTTTTACCGGTAGTGTCCTGATATTGTTCTGTGCGAATATTCCATCCGGTGAGCGTATTCAAGCCTTTAATACCAAGATTTAGAAAGTCCGGAGCAGAAATCGGATCTCCCGGCTGTGCGTTCTCTTCTTTCAATATTCCGGATTTAATCTCATAAGCCAGCCATTCCTGTATCGAAAGATAATCTGTCTCTTTTATCTCAGGCACTAACCGTTCTCCGTTTTTTAACGGGTAAGAAACCTCCCGCACCGGAAGCAGAGGAGTCAGGGCCACTGCATAATATGATATGGGTTCTTCCCTCACAGGAATTATATTTGCCTCAACGATTATTTTCTTATCCCTGTTCATTATTTCCGGTTCGGATATTATGTGGGATTTATTCCCCGAAGGATATTGCCGTTCTCCGGTATTTTCAGTACGATTTTTTCCCTTCTGTTCAAACGCAGGTGTAATTCCCTTTTTGGTTTCCGTCCCAAAATAATTGTTCTTCTGAACTTCAGAAATAATTTGTACTCCTGTTTTTTCTGAGCCGGAATGTTCAAGTTTCCTGATTGGGCCAGGGAACAGGGCCATAACGATGATGGCTGCGGCTACTGATGCCCGGACAACTATACGAATCACCGGTTTCTCTTTCCGGGAAAGTATTCCCTTATTCCGAAATACGGCCGATGCTTCCGGTTGAAGATAAAGCTTTCCGTAAGTATCAAAAAGTTTTTCCCTTTCTTCTGATTCCCCGATATAATCAAGCACTTTTTCTCTTTCCTCCGTAGAGAGATCTCCCTCCCACCAGGCAATCATTGCCGCCTCAGCCGTTTCGTCTGTTACCTTGTCAAAACGGTTCCCTTTTTTCAGCAGTTTCTGCTTTTCAGGAAAATGCATATCCCCGGCCACAAGTCTGACTGCTTCCGGATTGTTCCAGTTTTCAGGAATAAGATCCGGATGCCCTTCCAGAAAGAGCATAATCGCTTCTTTTTGCTTCTCATCTAACCTTCCTTCCAGAAGATCAAGCAAGTATGCCTCAACATTATGTGTGTTAATCCTCTCCATCATACCAGCACTTCTATACTTCCGATATATTTTTTCAGAAACATTCTCCCACGGTATATATATACTTTCACCTGTGATTCGCTCAAGCCGGTAATTTCAGCAATTTCCCTGTATGCATAACCTTCATAATCCCGCAGTAAAATCACCGATCGCTGATCTTCCGGTAACCGTTGCAACGCTTCATGTAAAATTTCATTCAAATCACTGACCTGATCCGTAAAGGACGGTTCATTCAGCTCCGAATCTTCCATTAATACCATCCTTTTCTCTTTTCTGATCCAATCGATCATCGTATGATAGGCCGTTGCAAAAAGGTAAGATTTAACCTTTTCATAATTGACCGTCTCCAGTTTTACCCACAGTTTTTCAAATGTTTCCTGTACAATATCCTCCGCTTTCCCCTGTTCTCGCAAGTTTCCCGTCAGAAACCTGAAAAGGGCATCCGCATAATCCCCTACACTTTGATTATATTCTTTTACGGTCATAAAAGCACTGCAAAAATACGACGATTATTGCCTGTCTTTTGTTACAAGGTAAAAAAATCTTTTCTGATTTTGTTTTTAATTAAAAATGTTTTATTTTTGACCGGCCGGTCAGTCATAAATTATTTAAAGCAACATATGACACCTAAAACCACAGCGCAGCTTAAAGGCATTAAGGAAGCACGGGAGCAGCAAATCCTGGACACAGCCTGCCGTTTGTTTGCCAATCACGGTTTTCATGAAACATCCATAAGTCAGATTGCGCGGGAGGCAGGAATTTCAAAAGGGCTGATTTACAATTATTTTGACAGTAAAGAATCCATTTTAAGAGACCTCATGAAACGGGGGATGGATGAGATGTATAAGGATTTCGATCCCAACCACGATGGAATTCTGACTCATGATGAATTTCTGTTTTTCATTTCTTCCTACCTGGATACATTAAAGGAAAACAGGGAGTTTTGGAAGTTATATTTTGCCATACTCATACAGCCGTCCGTAATAAATCTGGTGCAGGAAGAAATGATGTCGATGGGGATCCCGGTTTTCTCAATCCTTCACAAATACTTTGAAGACAATCATTATGAAGATCCCGATACGGAATTTGAATTTCTTGCTGCAATCCTCAGCGGATTAGCCATTAAATATATCAATGCCCCGGAATTTTTTCATCTTGACAAACTGAAGGAAAAAATTTATAAATTATATAACCCATCACAAAAATGAATATCATGAAAAAACGGTCGATCATACTATTTTCATTGCTTATTTTAGTTATGGCTCCTCCCCTGGGGGCACAGGAACCCACAGCACGTGAGGTTGTGCAGAAATCATATGACCTGATGCGCGGGAAATCCAGTTATTCTGAGATTACCATGAAAATTATCCGGCCTAAATGGGAACGAACCCTTTCATTCAAAGCCTGGGCTAAGGGAACCAAATACTCTATGATTTATGTTACGGCACCGGCAAAGGAAAAAGGACAGGTTTTTCTGAAGCGAGACAAGGAAATGTGGAACTGGATTCCTTCCATTGAGCGAACCATTAAAATCCCGCCATCGATGATGATGCAATCCTGGATGGGCTCGGATATGACCAATGACGACCTTGTCAAAGAATCTTCTATTGTGGATGATTATGACCAGGAGATGAGCGGAACAGAAACCATTGAAGGATACGAATGTTATAAGATCACTCTTATCCCCAAAGAAGAATCGGCCGTTGTGTGGGGTAAAATCGTCAGCTGGATCAGTAAGAAATCTTATTTCACCCTCAGAAATGAATATTATGATGAAGATGGTTATCTTGTAAATACCGAAATCCTGTCGGAAATTAAAAATGTCGGGGACCGGACCATCCCCACTTATTTTGAAATGATCCCTGAAGACAAACCGGGACAGAAAACAACCATGGAGTTCACTTCCATCAAATTTAACATCCCCCTTGATGACAATTTCTTTTCCCTGCAAAACATCAGGAAAGTGAGATAAAAGCCGAAACAACCTTGCCGATGATGAATTTTATCCGTATATCCTGGCGCAATTTATGGCGGAATCCCCGCCGTACACTGATCACGGCATCATCGGTTTTTTTCGGTGTTATTTTTGCCATTACCTATACATCTGTTCAGGAGGGATCTTTCGGCAATATGATTGATAATATTGTACGATTCCATACCGGTTATCTGAATATCAAGCAGAAGGATTTCCGAAAAACACGATCCCTGAACGACAGCTTTATCATCACCCCCGGTCTTGATTCATTGTTACAGCAGCCTGAAATCACACAAATTGCCGGCAGAATTGAGAGCTTTGCCCTGGCATCTTCGGGAGGGAACACATTTCCGGCTTTGGTTATTGGTATTGAGCCCGAAAAAGAGGAATCTTTTTCTCATGTTTCAAAATGGATTACTGACGGACATTTTCTTACTTCGGGAAGTAAAGGCGCTGTTCTCGGAGAAGATCTTGCAACCAATCTTCACCTTACGGTTGGGGATACACTGATCCTTATCAGCCAAGGATACCGGGGAACATCTTCCGCGGGGATATTTCCTGTAAGCGGGATAGCACATTTTCCCACACCCGACCTGAACAAACAGTTGATTTATCTGGATCTTCAGACATGCCAATCGTTCTTTAATGCTCCGAAGCTGGTTACTTCTATGGTAATCATGGTGCGGAACCATAATGCTGTTGATCCCGTCTTTGCTAAAATACAACCACATCTTCCTAAAAACCTTTCCCTCTATACCTGGTCTGATCTGAATAAAGGTCTTGTAGAATTTATCGAAGGGAAAAAAGCAGCAGGCAAAGTTGTTTCAGGATTATTGTTTATGATCATTGCTTTCGGGATCCTGAGTACCCTGATCATGCTTGTTGACGAGCGAATGCGCGAGATGGGGATTATGATGGCTCTGGGTATGCGAAGAATGCGTTTGTCCCTGATGATATTCACCGAAACCCTGCTGATGGGGTTAGTGGGGGTTTTTATCGGTTTTGCGGTAATGTTTCCCATAATCCACCGGTTTGTCTCTCACCCTGTAGCGCTTACCGGAAGTATGCGTGACACGTTTACACAGATGGGTTTTGAACCGGTAATCATCTTCAGCGAACAATTCAGGATATTCCTTGATCCGGCCCTGGTTGTCTTCTATATTATGTTGTTTCTGTCTCTATATATATTTTATGCCGTATTCAGAATCAAGGAAACCAAAGCCATTAACGAATAAAACTCAAGAAAATGAATTACCTGAAAATTGCATGGCGTAACCTTTGGCGGAACAAAAGAAGAACCCTGATCACAGCGGCTTCGGTATTTTTCGGGGTTATTTTTGCCGCAGTCATGTCCTCAATGCAGGAAGGCAGCTACGGGACAATGATTGATAATGTAGTGAAGTTTTATTCGGGGTACCTGCAGATTCACAATGTGGATTACTGGGAAAACAAAACCATCAATAACACCTTTACTTTGAATGACAGCTTGTTAAAAAAGGTTTCCTCTGTTAATGAGGTTACTTCTTTTTCTCCAAGGCTTGAATCGTATGCTTTGGCTTCATCCGAAGACCTGACCAAAGGTGCTATGGTTATCGGCATTGACCCGGTTGGTGAGAATAAAATCACCAATCCTGAGAAGTGGATCATCCGGGGTCGCTATCTTGAACCGGGGAGCAAGGGCATTATAATGGGGAAGGAACTTGCGGGTTTTTTGCAGATTGATGTTGGTGACACTTTGGTGTTGCTCGGGATGGGATACCATGGAGCGAATGCGGCAGGGAAATACCCTGTGGAAGGAATTTTTGAATATCCCCTGCCCGAATTCAACAAGCAATTTATATACATGGACCTCAAATTGGCACAGGATTTTTACTCTGCCGATAACCTGGTTACATCACTGGTTATCATGGTTAAAAACCATTATCATTTACCACATGCTAAAAAGAAATTAAACATGCTTGTTTCTTCCCCTTATTCCCTGATGTCCTGGGATGAAATGCAGCCCGAGATTGTGCAAATGATTGATGCCGACCGCAGCGGAGGAAAAATCATGAAAGCCATCCTTTATTTAATCATTGCTTTCGGTATCCTGGGAACCATTATGATGATGATCTCCGAACGAAGACGCGAAATGGGAGTGATGGTGGCCATCGGCATGCAAAAATCAGTATTGGGAATAATCCTCTTTTTTGAGACCCTTTATATTGGCTTCCTTGGTGTAATATCAGGAATTGCAGGAAGCGTTCCGATCATTGCTTATTATTATAATCATCCTATCCGTTTGACGGGCGAAGCAGCCAAAACATATCTGGACATGGGGTTAGAGCCGGTACTGGCTTTTTCCTGGCAACCATTTGTGTTTTACAATCAGGCCATTACCGTGTTTGTACTGACTCTTTTAATAGCCATTTATCCTTTATATAAATCTTTTCATTTGAATGTAACAACCTCATTACGTGCATAATTCATGAATTCATCAAAAGTATAATATCATGTTAATACCGGTATCCTGGAGAAACATATGGAGAAACAAAGTTCGCAGTCTGGTCATTATTACTGCTATTGCCCTGGGCATAACGGCCGGGGTCTTTTCCACGGCATTTATGAAAGGAATGATGGACAAGCGGATTGATACAGCCATTCAGACCGAAATTTCGCATATTCAAATTCACGATTCATTGTTCCGGAAAACTTCAGAAATGAAATATATCATTCCGGACGTTTCTTCCCTGACAGATTCAATCCGGGCAATTCCCCATGTGGTCGGAGTCAGCCCCAGGATTGTTATTCAATCCATGGTCTCTTCTGCTGAAACAGGTGCCGGGGTCAAAATTTCAGGAATATATCCGGATGAAGAAAAGCAGGTTACAAACATCTTTGAAAAAATAACAAACGGGAAATATTTCGAAGGGATAAAACGTAATCCTGTTGTTATCGGTGAAAAACTGGCCAAAAAGTTAAATGTTCATGTACGCTCAAAAGTAGTGATTACCCTGCAGGACATGGACAGGAATCTTACTGCCGGGGCCTTTCGTGTTGCCGGGATCTATAAAACGGCCAATTCTGCTTTTGACGAAAGCAACATTTATGTACGTTTCGATGATCTGGCAGCCCTGATTGATCTGCCAAAGGATGCCTGTCATGAAATTGCAATACGTCTGGACAACAATGAATCCACCCTGGCGGTTCAGCATAAAATCAAAACCATTGTTCCTTCACTTGAAGTGCTCAACTGGAAAGAAATCAGTCCAGAAATGAGTTATATCACCGAAGTTATGGATATGTATATGTACA
Source organism: Chlorobiota bacterium (assembly GCA_013152085.1). Taxonomy (GTDB): domain Bacteria; phylum Bacteroidota; class Bacteroidia; order Bacteroidales; family VadinHA17; genus JAADHC01. The sequence continues at coordinate 43,313 of JAADHC010000030.1, read as the reverse complement.
TTTTTATTATTATCATACTTCTTGCCCTTTTATTCGGCATTATCAACACCATGCTCATGGTTGTACTTGAAAGAACAAAGGAAATCGGCATGCTCATGGCCATTGGAATGAGCAAATTAAAGATCTTCAGCATGGTTATCCTCGAAACGGTCATGCTGTCTCTTACCGGTGGTATTTCCGGGGTTATTCTCGGGACATTGATTTCAAAATATTTCGAAACCCATGTGATTGATATGTCGATGTGGTCGGAAGGTTATGCCCAACTGGGCTATGACTCCATGATCAATACCAGTCTTGATACCAATATGCTCATCACGGTAACCATCATGGTCGTTATTACCGGAATCATTGCAGCCATATATCCTGCATGGAAAGCGCTTCGCAATGATCCGGCAGATGCGCTCCGGATGGAATAATTTTGATCCCTAAAGAAATAATTCGTATAAATCAATTTAGCTATGAAAATTCTCGAAACACAGGAACTGACCAAAATCTATGACAGTACGGAAATAGAAGTAAAAGCCGTTGACCATGTTAATTTTGTCGTCGAACAGGGAGAGTTTACGGCCATTGTCGGCCCGTCGGGATCAGGAAAGACTACGTTTCTGAACCTTATTGGTGGCCTTGACAGCCCCACCGAAGGGAAAGTGATCATTGACAGTATTGATCTGTGGTCGTTAAAACCACGTAAGATCATCGATTTCAGACTTCACAATATCGGATTTGTATTTCAGGCTTATAACCTGCTTCCTGTTCTGACGGCAGGCGAGAATGTGGAATTTATTATGAACCTGCAGCGATGGCCTAAAGCAAAACGTATGGAAAGAACCCGGGAATTGCTGGAAGCCGTAGGATTGGGCGACCGAATCAACAGCCGGCCCAGCAAACTTTCCGGCGGGCAACAACAGCGGGTTGCCGTAGCGCGGGCTCTGGCGTCAAAGCCTAAATTTATCCTTGCCGATGAGCCGACAGCAAACCTGGACTCCAAATCCACCGAGAACCTCCTGGATATTATGGAAAGGCTGAATAAAGAAGAAGGAACAACGTTTATTTTCTCTACCCATGATGCACGCGTGGTAAAAAAAGCACACCGTGTCGTAACCCTCGAAGACGGGCATATTGTCAACGACTCTTTGAAGCATTAATTTAAGGGCTAAATAAAACGAATATCCATGAGGAGAAGTATCATCATATCCCTGTTGATTGTCTTCCTGATTTTCTCCGGAATGAATAGGGTTCAAGGGCAACTTGTGTTTTCCGGATATCTGAACAATATGCAGGACGTGATGTTTGAAAAAGTTGGTGCTTCCTGGATCCATGATAATCTGATCCATAACAGGCTGCAACTGAAATGGTACGCCAATACATATATCACCGCAGATGTTGAAATGCGGAACCGCTTTTTTTACGGAACCTCCCTCAATATTCCCGGGTATACCGACCTGTTCGGACGGGACAACGGATGGATGGATCTTTCCTTTAATGTTTCTACGGGAACTTCCTACATTTTGAACTCCATGATCGACCGTGCCTGGCTTAACTTTCAGTTTAACAAACTTGAAATACGCGTCGGGCGACAGCGCATCAACTGGGGACAGACTTATGTGTGGAATCCCAATGATATTTTCAATGCTTATTCTTTTTTTGACATTGATTACCCTGAAAAACCGGGTTCTGATGCAGTGCGGATCCGGTATTTCCCCGGAACATCCTCCGGGGTAGAAATTACCGCAAAAGTGGATGGAAATAATAAAGTTACCGCAGCTTCCCGTTTTAACATCAGTCCGGGAAACTTTGATTTACAATATTTTGCCGGAATTCTGAACAGTACTGACTGGGTGACGGGTATGGGCTGGTCCGGAAATATCGGGGGAGCAGGTTTTAAAGGGGAAGTTTCCCTGTTTCAGCCAAAGGATTCGACCTGGGGTAATGGAGATATTATGCTTTCGCTGGATGCTGATTATGTATTTAAAAATTCACTTTATCTGCAATTTGAATTTCTGTATTCCAGTATTGATTATCGTTTTTCCAGCTTTACCGATTTTTATTTTATGCCGCTTTCGGTTAAAACCATCGCTTTTACCGATTTTAATATTTTCGGACAGGTAAGTTACCCTTTTACTCCCCTGATTAACGGTACCTTTTCTGCCATTTACTATCCGTCAATTAACGGAATGTTTCTTGGTCCCAGCCTGTCTGCTTCTTTAATGGAAAATCTTGATCTCTCCTTTTTCCTGCAGTATTTCGACGGAGAATTTAATCCTGATACCGGACGACAGAAAATCACCATTGGTTTTCTCAGGTTAAAGTGGAGTTTTTAAGCACATGCCACACAACAATCATCCGGAAGATCCGTAATTTATAATTATAAAGCAAAGAAAAACATACAGGGATCAGGAATGTTTATCATTCAGAAATATTGTTTAAAGAAACGGGTCTTTCTTTTTGTCCTGCCCATAATTATCCTGACCGGTTGCAAACAGGAAGAAATTCTGGTTACGCCCACTTCTGCAAAAGGAACCCTGTTTGATCAGCGGGACAGCGTTTTCTATACCACCGTATTTATCAACGGGCGATGGTGGATGTCTGAAAACCTGAATTATGGCAAAGTCATTGATTCAAAAACCGGCGGAGATAACGGAGACGGGCTTCCCTCTGATAATGGCATCCCGGAAAAATATTGCTATGGAGATAAACTGCAAAACTGTGATGTTTACGGAGGGCTGTATACATGGGATGAGATGATGAACTACTCAACTACGGAACGTGATACGGGGATTTGTCCTGCCGGATGGCGGGTGCCTTCAAAACCAGACTGGGAATCACTGATCACGGCCTATCCTTCGTCAATGGAGCTTTTACCTGACGGAGTCTCCGGTTTCAAAGGTTTGCTCGGAGGGAATAAATATGATGTTCTCTACGGAAACCTTAATGCGCTCGGGGCTTACTGGTCTTCCACCGGAAATCAGTCATCTTATGCATATTACCTGTTACTTAACAACAGTACCCGGAGACCCATTATTCAACAGGAACTTAAAGTCCGGGCGTTTTCCGTACGCTGTATAAAAGACAGCATTCCCTGAATCACATCGACAAAAAATAATCCGTTCAACCGTTTAAAGTTTTATAACTTTTATATTATTTTTGGGCGAACCCCCATTAAATTGCAGAAGAATGAAAAAAAAACATTGGATGGTTAAGACAGGGAATTTTTTATTCAGATACCGGGGACAAATTCCTGTGTTTTTTTTCCTGCTGGCCCTGGTTTTTGTGATCATTTTCCCCAGAAACCCCGGTCAAGGTGAAAATCTCAGGATTTTTTTCTATTTTCTGGTTTCTCTGACAGGCCTGTTTATCCGTATAGATACCATCGGACATGTTCCTCCGGGGACATCGGGCCGGAACCGTACACGCCAGGTTGCCGAAACGCTCAACACATCAGGTTGGTACTCCATCTTTCGTCACCCCCTTTATATAGCAAACTACCTGCTCTACCTCGGGCCGCTGCTTCTCACCGAATCGGTTGTTTTTATCCTTTTTTATCTTGTCATTCTGGGGATGTATTACAAACTTATTTCGCTTGCAGAAGACGATTTTCTTGCCGGAAAGTTTGGTGATGTTTTTACATCCTGGGAAAGCAAAACCCCTGCATTTCTTCCTGTTTTTAATCATTACAAGCCACCCCTGTATCCCTTTTCACTCAAAAAGGTCCTGATTAACGAATATCACATGATCCTTGAAATTCCATTAGCTTTTACAGCCATGATCACTGCCAGAATCTACGGACTAACCGGCAGGTTTCACGTCCCAATTTTCTGGATCGTCGTCCTTGCTGTCACTATCGTTGTCTGGATCGCCATGGAAATTTACCATCATCATGAAAAGCGTAAATGGCAGGTACAAACTTAGTTCACTGAATGCCTGTTTTTAATCATGATCCCTGATAACCAGGGTATCCCTGCTAATGGCAATTGCCCCGAAATATCCCAGGGCATCATCGCTCAGATTGGTATTTGGATTGGCAGGCGTGGAGGTAGCTCCCTGCTGATCACTGGCCAGGACATTGCTTAAGGTATAGAAATATATGTAGGTACCGTAGTCAATGGATTGCAACTCTACGATGGCGGTATCCCCCGGTTGATAACTCCCGCCATAAAGGAAAAACTCCATCTGATTCCCGTTGGTTAAACGGTCATCTACCAGTTGAATTACCGGATTGGGTTTCTGTCCGTTAAACATTCGTATCCTGTAGTAATCCGGGTCTTCCCCCGGAGGATCTGTAAACATAATAATTACAAAATATCCCGGATCGGCAAATCGCGTTCCCGGAAAATATTCCGATCGGATGGAATCAATAGGGGTTACTGTCTGCATCTCGGATTCTCCGGTTATATCTTTCCCGTCAACCTTTACCTCTAAGGTATATTTCCGGCCTTCTTTCCCGGTAAGATTACCATTTGTATACACTCCCTTACTGATTTCGTTAAACAACCAGCTGTTCCCGAGATCATCCAGCACGCTGACTTCGGCCCCCTGTTTCATCAGCGGCAACGAAGGGTTATAATAATCTGTAGTCGTTGATATTTTCACCGTTTGGCCTCCGGGAAGGTTTGTTACTGTTGCTTCAACAACAACAGCAGATTGAACATTCTTCAGTGAAATATCCACAACCTCTTCACAAGAGGAAAACAACAACAATAATATCAAAACATATAAATGGTTTCGCACAGGGTTAAAATTTAAAATTATAAGTTATCGAAGGGATTACGGAAAACAGGTATAATTTTACAGCTTCGGTTTTCTGCGGATTATCTTTGTCGGATTCGAAAGTGATGGAATAAGCATTTTTCCTTCCATATACATTATAGATCGAGAAATTCCATCCTGATTGCCATTTCTTTTTACGATCCGAATGGTAGGTGATCCCCAGATCCATTCTGTGATAATCAGGCATCCGGGAACCGTTACGCTCCGTATAATAATTTACGTACTGGTTTTCAATCAGGTACTTTCCACTGGGAAAGGTTACGGCATCTCCGGTATAATAAACCCATACGGCGGAAAGAGACCATTTTCGGCCGATCTCCCATATACTTACCACAGAAATATCATGAATGCGATCCTGTCTTGCCGGGTAAGGGTTCCCATTGTTGATATCCGGGAAACGTCGTAGTGAACGGGCAAGTGTATAACTAAGCCATCCATGCCATTTTCCATAGTTTTTCCTGAAAAACAATTCCATACCATAAGCCTGGCCACTGCCAAAAACAAGCTGTGTCTCCACCAGGTCATTCAGGAAAATATCCGCTCCGTTTTTGTAATCAATCTGGTGGTATAATTTACGATAATAGATCTCCATGGACGCTTCATATTGATTTTGCCTGAAATTTCTGAAATAACCGATCGAAACCTGATCGGAGGTTTGCGGCCTGATGACCCGGCTGCTTGGTACCCACAGATCGATCGGTGTGGCTGAGGTGGTATTGGAAAGAAGATGCAGGTATTGATGTGTCCGCATATAGGCAGTCTTTACAGAACTTTGGTCAGAAAGTTGGAAAGTCAGCGTTACACGGGGATCCAGATTATAATAGGTTTTAATGTTTTCCATATGATCGAATCTGAGGGTGTCAATCACATTTCCAAACGAATCAAAAGAATAAACACTTCCGGGCCCCATTTGTGTAAAAGCAGAAAACCGTAACCCATAGTTCGCCGACATAAAATAAAAAAGTTTCATCTCGTGCGAAATGTAAAGGGCCGATTCCAAAGCATATTTATTTTCCAGTTTTGTGTCGTTAACCGGAAAATCACCCGAAGAACTTACTTCTCCCGGTAAAAAACGGTGGTAGTTTAATTTCGTTCCGAATTTAAGGGTGTTCCCCGCCGAGAAATAATACTGGAAATCCTCTTTCCAGTTAAAGTCTGTAATAGCAGACCTCATGGTAAATTCCGCATCCTCGAACATCAGGTTGAACTTGTAGTCATAATTACTGTATATGAGTGAGCTGTTCAGAAAAAGGCGTGAGTTAAAAATATGATTCCATCGCATGGACAGGGTACGGTTTCCCCAGTCAAACCCAAAGGTTTTCCTGAATTTAAAAATATCCCGGCCCAGATATCCTGAAAGAAACAGGCGGTCTTTATCACTAAACCGGTAGTTTGCTTTTGCATTCAGATCATAAAAGTATAGTACATTACTGTTCAGATTTGTATCAGAAAAAAATTTCAGGAACAGATCGGCATAAGTACGTCTTCCGGTGACCATAAAAGAACCTTTTTGTTTCAGCAGCGGACCCTCCACCTGAAATCTTGAAGAAATAAGGCCGATGCCACCCGAAGTAGTAAGCTTTTGGTTGTTCCCCTCTTTCATTTTGATGTCCAGCACAGAAGAAAGCCTTCCTCCATATTGGGCCGGCATGCTTCCTTTCATAATTTTTACATCTTTTATGGCATCATTGTTAAATACAGAAAAGAAACCCAAAAGATGCGAAGCATTATATACCGGAGCTTCATCCAACAGAATCAGGTTCTGGCTGGCATCACCTCCTCTCACGTAAAAACCACTGTTTCCTTCTCCAACGGCACTGATCCCGGGAAGAAGCTGTATGCTTTTCAGAATATCCTGTTCTCCAAAAATAACAGGGACTGCCTGAAGCTGTTTTGTAGTAATCTTTTCCACACCCATTTCAGCGGAGCGTATATTCCGGTCTGAAGCTTCCCCGGAAACCACTACCTCCTCCAATGTCTCGGATGATTGCTTTAAAATAATATTTTTCTGAATATCCCCAGACAAAACAATATCAATGACTACAGGGCTGTAACCAATATAACGGTATGTGACCGAGTATCTCCCTTCGGGCAATACCAGCGCATAATATCCGTACTGGTTGGTTGATGTTCCGGTTTGCAAAGAATCCATGGTGATTGTTGCACCGATTAATTCTTCACCGGTAGCGGCATCCCGTACATAGCCACTAAGCGTATGTTTTCCCTGCCCATACACATTAAAAAAAGAATATAATAAAATCAGGATATAACCTATCCGTTTAAAAAAAGCCATTCCTCTCCATTCCTTTTTTGAATCTCGAAAATTAATCGTAATTTTCAACAAATACCAACAAACCGTGCAGAACAACAATAATCTAATATTAATTTAAAAGAAATCCGATTTAAACAACAATATAAATATGTATTTTAATATATATTATATTATGTATTATTATAACCCTTTACTTAATCGGAATTAAGAAACGATTATGCTTCCCGGCCCAGTCAAATACAAAAAAGATCCCGCTATTTTTATTATCAATATAAAAAAATCAAAGAAATGGATACAACATCATCCCCCCGGGGAAATATTACCAGGGTTATTGCCGGAATCATTTTAATTACCATTGCATCAACCTTTCTTCTTTATCAAATCAAAGACCTGGGTTACCGGTTTTTAAAAACCTCCGATAAGATTCTGAGTACCACAGTCAGGCTTTCACTGAAAGAACAGGAGTTAAATGACGAAAAGGTTCGACTTGACGAATTCAACCGGAAGGTCAATGAAACAAATGGTATGCTTGGTCTGACCATGAAACGCTCTTTACAATGGAACGATTCGGTACAACGACTTATGGAAGCCTCCCTGGATAACCTGGAGCTTATCCAGGAGATTTATGAAAAAAAGATCCTGCCCGGAGAGGAAAAAATTGATTCTCTCTCTTTGGTTTTTGACCGGATTTCTGATGACCTCTTATCAAAAATGGAACAATATACCCAACATGAAATCACCATAAAAATAGACCGTATTCACCTTGCGGGATTAAAAGAGAGGCGTATATTTTCCCTGGCAATGTTTCTGGTTTCCACAGGTCTGTTTGCCGGTTTTCTAATTTACGGATTCCGGTGTCTGCAAAAAGATTTTCATGAGGGATCTGCGGGTTAGCCATTATATGCTACAGTGTGTTGCATATTGAAACGACCATTAATCATTATAATTGTTTTTCATAAAAGATGCCGGGAAAGAATATTGGATACAAAGATTTATTAATTTAGCAAAGTTTTTTAAAAAATAAATGATTTGGACATGGCCAACACTAAGAAAACCAAAGGCATAATAGCAATTCTAACCGGTGGGGGTGACGTCCCCGGGCTAAACCCTGCCATTCGTGCAGTTACGATTCGTGCCCGCAGGGAAGGATATAAAGTTATCGGTCTTCGTCGCGGATGGGCGGGAATTACTGAGATTATCCGTGATCCTAAGTACGATAACAGTTATAACTTTATTGAACTTACCGAAGATATTGTGAATAAAGCCGGGCGTACAGGAGGAACTTTTCTACACACTTCCCGAACACGACCCAGCCACATGCCTAAAAACAGGGTCCCGGAGCATCTTCGTAACACTTTTAATAAAGAGGTTAACGATCTCACTCCTGAAATTATTAAGAACCTCGAATGGCTGGGGATTGATTTTCTGATCCCTATTGGTGGGGATGATACCCTTAGTTACGGTGTTCGCCTTTACCAGGAAGGGGTAAAAGTTGTTGCTATCCCGAAAACAATGGATAATGATGTTCCGGGCACAGATTACTGTATCGGATTCAGTACGTCTGTAACACGGACTATTTCCATGACCAACAGTCTTCGTACTTCGGCAGGTTCGCATGAGCGAATCCTTGTACTTGAAGTTTTCGGCCGTTATGCCGGATTTACGGCCATGTTACCCACGATGGCCGGAGCAGCCAACCGTTGCGTTATCCCGGAATACGAATTTGATATTGACCACCTTACTAAATTGTTGGTTGAAGACCGCAATCATAATCCGAGTCGATATTCCGTTGTTCTCATTTCTGAAGGGGCCATGTTCAAGGGTGGGGAAGTGGTTTTTCAGAATCAGGAAAGAGATGCTTACGGACACGCCAAACTGGGAGGTATTGGCGACCTGGTTTCCAATGAAATCAAAGAACGTACTGCAAAATATAATAAGGGAATAACCATCAACGTCATCAATCAGAAACTGGGATATCTTGTGCGTGGAGGGGATCCTGATGCCATTGATTCAATCGTTCCCATGGCTTATGGAAACCTTGCCCTCGATCTGATTCTTTCGAAAATCCATGGCCGGCTGGTTGTGCTGAAAAACGGTCGTTACGACGATGTCCCCCTTGAAGTTGTCACCAGCCGTAAAAAAGTGGTAAATATCCAGGAATATTATAATATTGAACGACTCCGGCCATATTATCACAGCTTTGAAATGAAGCCATTTCTGCTGATGGCCTCTGAGATTTAACCTTTATATTCGATATTAAAAACAAAAAGACTTATAGTATATTTGCTATAAGTTTTTTTGTTTTCAGCCTACGTACCCTCATGTGTTTTCTTACCACAATGTAATACCGGCAAAGTTGACGAAGCAAAATAATATCGATATGAAACGAACATTTTTCTTTACAATTCGCTGGGTACTTGTCATATTACCACTCCTATTGATCGATTCCTGTACCGGAATATCAAAAAAAGAGGCGGATTCTTTCAGTGACGAAACCATTGACGAAGCAGCAAAAATTACCGGACTTTCTTTTACCGGGGAAGAAGAGGATCTGATGCGTGACGGATTAACAGCCCAGAGGAAACAATATGAAGCACTTCGTAAGGTCCATTTTTCGAATGCTGTTCCTCCGGCAATCCGGTTCAATCCGCTACCACAGGATTTTACGCCCCGGTATTCAACCAATCTTTTTACCTGGAAAAGTCCTGCTGTTGTCAAGGTTCCGGACAACCGTGAAGATCTTGCGTTTTATTCTGTGGCACAATTGTCACGGCTCATCAGGAGCCGTAAAGTAACCTCACAGGAATTGACCAAGATTTATCTTAACCGTTTAAAGAAATATGACGATTCCCTTCATTGCGTAATCTCGTTAACCGAAGAGCGGGCCATGGTTCTCGCTAAAAGGGCCGATGATGAACTCAGCCGTGGAATATACCGAGGTCCGTTGCACGGAATCCCATTTGGAATTAAAGATCTTCTTTCCGTCCCGGGGTATAAAACCACCTGGGGAGCAAATCCGTACCGTGATCAAAAGATAGATACACTGGCTACTGTCGTGCGTAAGCTTGAAGATGCCGGAGCTGTCCTGGTTGCCAAATTATCGATGGGGGCCCTGGCTATGGGCGATGTCTGGTTTGCCGATACCACCAGAAATCCCTGGGATCTCAGGCAGGGATCGAGTGGTTCCTCGGCAGGACCGGCAGCTGCCACATCCGCCGGATTGGTCGCTTTTTCCATCGGAACCGAAACGCTGGGTTCTATTGTTTCACCATCGACCCGTTGCGGAGTTACAGGACTCCGTCCCACTTTTGGCCGTGTAAGCCGTTTCGGAGCGATGACCTTAAGCTGGTCCATGGATAAGATCGGTCCCATCTGCCGGACGGCAGAAGACTGTGCCCTGGTCTTTCATGCCATTTACGGCCCTGATCCAAAAGACCCCTCCACTATTGATTTTCCTTTTCACTATGAACCTATCAAAGATCTTCAAACCCTTAAAGTCGGATACCTGAAAGATGATTTTGAAAACAGGGACAGAAACCACCATAATGATTCCCTAACCCTGACGATACTGGACAGCCTTGGGGTCAAGCCGGTACCGGTCCTTTTACCAGCATCACTGCCTGTAAACAGTATGCGTATTATTCTCAATGCGGAAGCTGCGGCGGCATTTGATGAACTCACCCGTTCTGGCCGCGATTCTCTCTTGGTAAGGCAGGATAAATGGGCCTGGCCAAACAGTTTCAGAAAATCAAGATTTATTCCTGCCGTAGAATATATCCAGGCAAACAGGCTGCGTCAGTTGTTGATTCAACAAATGGATACCCTCATGAAACATTATGATGTGATTATTGCCCCGACATTTGGCAGCAATCAATTACTTATCACTAATCTTACAGGTCATCCCTGTATTGTTGTACCCAACGGATTTGATGAAAAAGGAAACCCGACAAGTATCTGTTTTTTGGGAAACCTTTTCGATGAAGGGACCCTGCTTCAGTTTGCCCAGGAATACCAGAATGCCACGGATTTTGACGAACAACATCCTCCGAAATTTATCCCACGAAAACCATAATAAAACCATGAGGGCAGTTATCCAACGTGTTTCGGAATCCTCGGTTCAGATTGAAGGATCGGTTACGGCATCTATTGGTAACGGGTTACTCATATTCCTGGGTATTGAACACAATGACAACCAGGATGACGTTGAATGGCTTGCTAAAAAGATCTGTCAGTTACGGATATTTAATGATGACAGTGGGATTATGAACCTTTCCCTTATTGAAACAGGAGGAGAAGCCCTTGTTGTCAGCCAGTTCACGCTCCATGCCAAAACAAGAAAAGGCAACAGGCCTTCATATATCCGTGCCGCCCGTCCCGAACAGGCTATTCCCCTGTACGAGAAATTCATCTCTGAAATTGGAAAACTTACAAAGACACCCGCCAAAACGGGTGTCTTTGGTGCCAAAATGATCATCACCCTTAAAAATGACGGACCGGTAACTATTATTATTGATACCCGTCAAAAAGAATAAAAACATGATGAATAAATTCAGAGAACTCGCAAAGCCGGTTGATACAAAAAAAGTAGAAACAGCACTGACCGAGCTTTCAGAAAACAGGATTCAGGTATCCGCAAAAACAGCCAGTCAGATTCTTTCTTTTATAGACCTTACCTCCCTGGACATCAGGGATACGGAAGAGAAAATCATCCGTATGTGCGAGAAAGCAAACCGGATTCCCGAAGTTTTCAAGGACGCCGGAAATATTGCCGGGATATGTGTTTATCCGGTTTTTATTCCGGTTTTAAAAAGCCATCTTAAGGTTCCGGGTGTAAAAAGAGTTTCCGTTTCTGCAGGGTTTCCGTCCGGACAAATCCCTCTGGAGGTAAAAATAACGGAAACAAAATATGCAATAGTCCATGGTGCCGAAGAAATAGACATTGTTATACCGGCGGGAAAAATTATTCAAGGGAAACTTCATCCCGTAATTGAAGAAATTTCACGTATAAAAGCTGTTTGCGGAGAAAAGGTTGTTTTAAAGGTTATTCTTGAATCGGGACTATACACAAAAAAGGAAGACCTGCAAAAAGCGGCTTTTTGTGCTCTGGAAGGTGGGGCGGATTTTCTGAAAACTTCTACCGGAAAGTTGCAACCGGCGGCCAGACCCGAAGATGTATGGATCATGTCTGAAATGGCGCTGACCTATTTTGAAGCCACAGGGCGTCGTGTTGGCATAAAAGCAGCCGGCGGAATTGCCTCCCTGCAGGATGCTCTGTATTATGCCGGGATTGTTTCTGCCGTGCTTGGAACAGACTGGCTAATACCTGCATTATTCCGTATCGGAGCAAGCCGCCTGACCAATATTGTTTTAAGTGTTTTCAATAAAAATGCGGGCAGCAGTTATTTCTAGCTTTTTTGTTTGTGCGGATTTTATTTCATGCCTTGGAAACCACTCACTGTATTTTCCGGTTGGTGTTCCTTGCCGGTTCATTATCTTTGCAGAGTGTAGGAATCTATCAAACCAAAGTGAAACTCCATCCATAAAGGATCTGTCCTGATGCCTAAAATATTCGGTTCATATTATTTTTTTCAACCCCAGGATACATCCCGGCAGATAAAAGACACCTCTTTTCTTCAACATAAAGACACCGTCAAACAGGATCTGCCTCAAAAGGTTGTTCCGGTCAGCCATTTATCCCTTGATAACGTTGAAAAAATCATGGCGGCTGCCGAGAAACGTCTCCAGAAAATTGATTCCACGGAAAAAACAGTCAGAACGCCTGTGCAACAGGTCGAAATACCAAAACCAAAACCCGTAAGGCTAGATTCCACACATCTCATCATTAAAAACAGGATAACACCCGTCCGGGAATTGGGGCAAACGTTTCATGACCTCACAGCTTTTGACGGCTGCCCGCGTCCTTTCCAACCGTCTTCGGGGAATGTTTTCATTTTACCAAGGCAACCTGGCTATACATCTTCTGTAACATTAAATGCTTCCTCCCCTGTCCGGATCAGGGAAACCTCCCTGTTAAAGGAAAACTGGATGCTTCCTGTTCTTTTGTCTGCATTTATCCTGATTACCTGGGCACGGTTGGTTTTCGGACGAATGTTTAACCAGACGTTGATCTCTTTTTGGAACCGGAAATCCGCAACCAGACTCATAGTAACCCGCAGCAGTCTGTACCAGCGGTTGAGTATCGCTCTTTTACTGAATTACCTGCTCACCGGAACTTTATTTTTATATCTGGCATTTAAAAATTTTGATCTTTTTTCAACAAAGATTACACCATTACAACACCTGCCCTATTTTGCCGGCACACTGTTTATTCTGTTTCTTTATGGGCTGATCACCACCTGGCTGGTTGGGGTTGTCGGAATGGCTAAGAACCTGATGCAAAACAATTTCCAGTATTTGGTGCTGTTTTTCCATAATGCGGGATTATATCTTTTCCCATTTGCTGCACTCGTACCTTATATCGGTAATAATGTCGCGAATATTTTCATTTACAGTGCCATTAGTATTGTCCTGGTTTTGTATTTGCTACGCTTATTCTGGCTGGTGGTGTTGTTTGTTCAACAAAAATTTTCCCTTTTTTATTTGTTTTTGTACCTTTGTGCCCTGGAATTTTTACCCTTGTTTATATTTATCCGTATAATATTCAGTTAAGACAGAAGTTTTCACAAGGTTTAACCTAAAAAACGCAGTGCTTTGAAGATAAAGAGTATATTGGTGTCACAACCAGCACCAGCGGATAAGTCTCCCTACCATGAACTGGCTGAAAAACATCATTTAAAAATTGATTTCCGGCCATTTATTCATGTAGAAAGTGTTCCCGCACGGGAAATTCGTAAAGAGCGGATCAACATACTGGATCATTCGGCGGTGATTTTTACCAGTAAAACAGCGATTAATCATTTTTTTCGCATCACCGAGGAAATGCGGGTATCGGTACCTGACAGCATGAAATACTTTTGTGTTACGGAATCTGTGGCTTACTATCTTCAAAAATATATCGTATACCGGAAACGCAAGATTTTTCATGGTGATAAATCATTTCAAAACCTGCTGGATATTATTCTTAAAAACGGGAAGGAAAAATTTCTGGTTCCCTTATCTGATGCACATAATGACGAAATTCCGAAACTTCTGAACAAGCATAGGATCAAATATACCAAAGCCACGCTTTACAAAACCGTTTGCAGTGACCTTTCGGACCTGAAGGATGTCTTTTACGATATACTCGTTTTTTTCAGCCCTACCGGGATTCGCTCATTGTTATACAATTTTCCGGATTTCAAGCAAAATAACACGAAAATTGCAACTTTTGGTCCCACAACGGCACAGGCAGCAAAAAAAGAGGGACTCCGGATAGATATTCAGGCCCCCAATCCCAAGGCTCCTTCGATGGTTATGGCTCTTGATCATTATATCCAGATATTTAATAAGAATAACTAATACCTCCACCGGACCCGTAAATCTGATGTTTAACGTAAACATACAGAATGAGTCCTGTGAGCATCACCATGAAAAGAAACGCTTTCCAAAAAGCGGAGCGGTTATCCAGTAAAAAACGAATCACAGAACTCTTTTCCGGGGGGAAATCTTTTTTTGTTGAACCGTTTTTAATTTTCTGGAAGGCCGAAAACAAGGCATCACAACGTTTTCCTGCCGAAACAGCCATTGGTATTCCCAAAAAGAAAATCAGGAAAGCTGTCCACAGGAATCTTCTGAAAAGACGTATTCGCGAAGCATACAGAACCAATAAATTTCTCCTGTATGATTCTCTTAAGAATAAGAATCTCTTTTTATCTTTGTTCATCCTGTACCAGGATGATAAAATTATTCCTTTCCGGGATATTGAAGAGAAGGTTGTGCTAATTTTACAGAAAATAATCCGGGAAAATGAAAAAAATACTGGTTAAGTTCTTTATTGCACTGGTCAGATTTTACCAGCTTACCATTTCCCCGTTGTTCCCCCATACCTGTCGTTATACCCCGACCTGTTCAACCTATAGTATTGAAGCCCTGAAGAAATATGGTCCATTCAAAGGAGGATGGCTGGCTATCAAGCGCATACTTTCCTGTAATCCGTGGGGAGGACACGGTCATGATCCGGTTCCATAATTTTTTACTTTCTTTGGCTGAGTTTGTTCATATACCAAAGATAAGATTTAACCGTTTTGTCAGAATATTGAACTGCAAATTATAAAATGAACATGAAATTTAAACCGATGAATCAAAAAGGTGTGTTACCGAAAAGAAGGTTTCCCTGGATTTTCCCGGGATTATTTGTTGTGGTTTTTTCTCTGGGTTTTTTAGCGGTACATGAAAGCCATAATTTCAAAATTGCCAAAAATCTCGAGATTTTTACCAATACCATCAGAGAACTGAATTTGTATTATGTTGATACGATTCAACCTGATAAACTGGTAAAATCAGGGATTGATGCCATGTTAAACACCCTGGATCCTTATACGGTTTATATTCCCGAATCTGAAATGGCGAACTTCCGTTTTATGACGACCGGACAGTATGGGGGCATTGGTTCCCTGATCAGAAAAGAAGGGGACTATGCCGTAATCTCTGAGCTTTATAAGAATTTCCCGGCAGATAAGGCAGGGCTGAAAGTGGGTGATAAAATTATAAAAATTGATGACATTTCTATTAAGGGGCTGCCACTGGATAAAGTTAGCGAACGTCTTAAAGGAATTCCCAACACCAATGTGATTTTGACCATTTCCCGTTATGGCATTGACAAACCCCTGGTAAAAGAAATTACACGAAATAAAATCAGTATTTCGAGTGTCCCGTACTATGGCATGATTGACGACGAAACGGGCTATATCCGTCTTGTAAATTTTACTTCCAGTGCCTATAAAGAGGTTAGGGAAGCCCTGACAGACCTGCTTAAGAAAGACCACCCACAGTCGGTTATTCTCGACTTGCGCGGGA
Organism: Chlorobiota bacterium; assembly: GCA_013152085.1. GTDB lineage: Bacteria > Bacteroidota > Bacteroidia > Bacteroidales > VadinHA17 > JAADHC01. The sequence continues at coordinate 27,319 of JAADHC010000030.1, read as the reverse complement.
ATCCGGGAGGATTGTTACTGCAGGCTGTTGATATTGTCAGCCTTTTCGTAGAGAAAGGCCAGGAGGTTGTCAGCACAAGAGGTAAGATTGCTGATTTTGATCACACTTACGTGACCAAACTAAACCCTGTAGATACGCAAATCCGTCTGGCTGTGCTGGTTAACCGTGGGTCAGCCTCAGCATCTGAAATTGTTTCCGGGGCACTGCAAGATCTTGACCGGGCAGTCATTGTCGGAGAAAGGACTTTCGGTAAAGGACTCGTTCAAACAACACGACCTATTGGATATAACAACCAGTTAAAAATTACAACCGCAAAATATTACATCCCCAGCGGGCGGTGCATACAGGCATTGGATTATTCTCACCGGAACCCCGATGGCAGTGTCGGACATATCCCCGATTCGTTGATTTCAAGCTATAAAACCCTCCATGGGCGTACAGTATATGACGGCGGCGGTATTGTTCCCGACGTAAAAGTTAAAGAAAATGATTTTAGCCCGTTAACGATAAACCTTTATGTAGGTTTTCAGATTTTCAACTTTGCCACCCGTTTTGCATCACAACACGATTCTATTCCTGGACCCGACAGATTTTCGGTGACCAATGATATGTTGCAACAATTCCTTGAATATCTACATTCCATTGATTTCAGCTATAGTACCGGTTCGGAAGAGTCGTTAAACAAGTTGATCGCAACCGCAAAAAAAGAGAAATACTACGACCGGGCTGCATCAGAATTTACCCAGTTAAAGACGAAACTGTCTCATGATCTGGGTACTGACTTTGAAATGCACAGGGATGAAATTTCCCAGTTGTTGAAAAGTGAGATTCTGGGCCGTTACTATTATCAGTCCGGCCGCATTCAGGGAAGCCTGCCCAAGGATAAAATTGTTGGGAAAGCAGCAGGGGTTTTGGAAAATAAGGATACTTATAAAGGAATCCTGGAAGGAAACATGAATACGGAAGAAAAAATTTCAGCAGCTATTCATTAAACATCTGCTGTTTGACATAAAACCTGCCTGATTATACGGATATATCGTGCTTTGAATATTTTAAGCTCAAGCCCTCCCTGGTATCCTGATACCCTGGAAAAAATCCCCATCAACCACGATTTGAAACCGACAGGATGAAATATGGCAGACAGGAGGATCAACCTCCGGCAAATGGGGGGATAAAAGTAATTTCATCTCCTTCAGACAGTTTTTCCCCCGATTCTGAAATTACATTATTTACGGCAGTAACAAATTTATATTTGGACAGATCAGGATATTTCTCTTTGATCTCTTCTACAACTTTCCCCAGCGGTACGGAGTTATTGTTATTGCACTCCCATTTTGTTACTGGTAAAACCTCGCGGATAATACCATATGTGCTTATTTTAATTTTCATGTTCTCCTTTTTCATTTTCGGCAAGGATGTATCCTGTATTTTTTAAGGTTTTTCTACAGATCATTTCCGACGGGCAGGTTACCGGTCAGGTGAAGAACGTACTGTAAAAATAAATCCCTGTCCTCTGTTAATCGGGCTTTTTTAGTACAAAAGAATATAATGTCCGGATTTCCCCGGCCCATTTGGAATCATCGGGTGTTTCGAGAATCATGGGAATTCCGTCAAACCGAGGATCATTCATAATGCGTTTAAAAACATCCAGCCCAAGCCATCCTGCTCCCAGGTTGTCATGACGGTCCACATGCGAATCCAGGGGTTTCTTTGAATCATTTAAATGCATGCCTTTCAGATATGATAGTCCGATTATCTCATCAAACTGTTTAAATGTTTCTTCATAGCCTTCCTTCGTTTTTATATCATAGCCGGCCGTATAGGCATGACAGGTGTCGAAACAAACACCCACGCGGTTTTTATCATCTACCCCTTCAATAATTACCCGGATTTGTTCGAAAGTATATCCGAGGTTGGTCCCCTGCCCGGCCGTATTTTCAATGACGGCTGAGACTCCCGATGTTTTATTAAGTACCAGATTTACGGATTCCGAAATTCTTTTGAGGCAGTCTGCTTCGCTGATTTTTTTCAGATGGCTTCCCGGATGGAAATTTAACCGGTTCAGCCCCAGTTGTTCACATCTTTGCATCTCATCCAGGAAAGCTTTCCGTGATTTATCGAGTCCTTCTTTTTCCGGATGGCCGAGATTGATCAGGTAACTGTCATGCGGAAGAATATGGTCCGGGCTGTAATGATATTGCCGAATATTTTCTTTAAATGCGAAAATGTTTCGTTCCTCCAGGGGTTTCACTACCCACTGCCGTTGATTCTTAGTAAACAGGGCGAATGCTTTAGCTCCGATGCTGTGGGCATTTACCGGGGCGTTTTCCACCCCGCCCGAAGTACTTACATGTGCACCAACATATTTCATTTTTCCTCGTTTAATGTCCAATGTTCTTTAATGCGCTTCAAGCCAATTGTCTCCTGTCCCATAGTCAACAACCAGCGGTACTTTTAACTTCACCACATGTTCCATTTCCTCTCTTACCAAATCAATCAATAGGTCTTTTTCCGGTTTATATACATCAAATAATAGTTCGTCATGTACCTGTAAGATCATTTTAGAGCGATATCCCGTATTTTTAAGTTTCCGGTGGATATTGATCATGGCCAGCTTAATAATGTCCGCTGCGGAGCCCTGAATGGGTGCATTTATGGCGTTTCTTTCCGCCATACTGCGTACAACCGAATTCGATGAATGAATATCCCGTAAATATCTCCTCCGGCCGAAAATGGTTTCCGCATAACCTTTTTCCCTTGCCCGTGCAATACTTTCGTCCATATATTTCTTTACTCCGGGGAATGACCGGAAATATCCGTCTATTATTTCTTTGGCTTTTGTCCGTGAAAGCTGCAACCGTTGTGCCAGCCCAAAGGCACTGATCCCGTAAATAATCCCAAAATTCGCGGTTTTTGCATGGTTCCTCATTTCACGAGAAACTTCCTCTTCGGGAACTTCATAAATTTTAGCCGCCGTAGCGATGTGTATGTCCCTATTTTTCCTGAATGCCAGCATCATTTCTTCATCGCCGCTAAAATGAGCCATCAGGCGAAGTTCGATTTGCGAGTAATCGGCAGAAAGGATGATGTGCTGACTGTCAGAAGCAACAAAGGCCTTCCTTATCTCCCTGCCCCGCTCTTCCCTTACCGGAATATTTTGCAGGTTCGGATTAGCAGAACTAAGCCTCCCGGTAACTGCAATGGCCTGGTTGAATTCGGTATGTATCCTCCCGGTTTCAGGATTGATCAGAAAGGGAAGCGGTTCGATATAGGAAGTGAGTAATTTTCGCACGGACCGGTATTCCAGAACCTTTCCAACGATCGGATGCTTGTCCGACAGTTGCATTAGTGTTTCTTCGCTGGTGGAATACTGCTTTGTTTTTGTCTTCCGGATATTATCCGTGATTTTCAATCTTTCATACAGGATCACGCCCAGTTGTTTCGGGGATGAGACATTAAAAGCTTCTCCTGCCATTTCGTGAATCTCCTTTTCAAGGCTGACCAGATCGTCTCTTAACTGACCTGCATAATTGTCCAGAATCTTTCTGTCAACACGAAAACCCGTTCGTTCCATTTCCAGAAGAACCTCTACCAGGGGCATTTCTATTTTTTCAGCCAATGTCATCATCTCCTGTTTCTTCAACTCCCGTGACAATAATTCCCACAATTGCCACGTAATATCCGCATCTTCGGCCGCATATTCTTTGAGTTCTTCCTTATTTGCATCGCGCATGGATAGTTGTTGCTGTTTTTTATCTCCGATAATTTCTTCAATATGCACAGGTGTATAATTCAGCAGACTCTCTGCCATGAAATTAAGGTTATGCCGCTGATCCGGGTACAGCAGGTAATGTGCCAGCATCGTGTCGAACAGCTTTCCTTTAACCGGAAGATCATAATTTCGCAGGATATGAAGGTCGAACTTCAGATTTTGCCCGATTTTCATTACGTTTTCATCTTCAAAAACCGGACGAAATTCTTCCAGAATACGTAAAGCTTCTGCCCTGTTCTCCGGAACGGGAACCCACCACGCTTCATGATCCTTAAAAGCAAAAGATATCCCGACCAGTTCTGCAGACATAACATCCAGGCTCGTGGTTTCGGAATCAAAACAAAACGCTTTTGCTTCGGAAAGTTGTCCGATTAAAATCCGCATCTCCTCCTTTGTGTTTAGTTGGCGGTACAGGTGTTTGACGGATTGAATTGTTTCTTTCTTCTCTTCCTGTTGGTTACTTTCTGATTTTTGCTCCTGCCCTGAAAAAAGAGACCCCTGTTGCAAATTTTCCTGTTTATTCGTTTCATGTCCTATCAGGCGTTTAGCCAGAGTATTAAATTCCAGCTTCCTGAAAAGCCCGGTCAACATTATCTTGTCCGGTCCCCGGTATTTCATGGTTTCCAGATCAAAACCAAGTTTTACATCGGTTCTGATCGTAGCCAGATCTTTGGAAAGGAGGATTTGTTTTTTATTATTTTCAATGTTTTCCTTCAATTTTCCTTTAAGCTTGTCCGTATTAGCCAGAAGATTTTCCAGGGAACCGAATTCTTCAATCAGTTTTATAGCTGTTTTCTGACCTACTCCCGGTGCTCCCGGAATATTATCCGAGCTGTCCCCCCACAATGCCAGGATGTCAATAACCTGCCCGGGGTTTTCCACGTGGAAAACCTCCGGAAGATCATCCATTCCGATAATTTCGTAATTGCCGCCGCCCCGTGGGGGTTTCAGCATATATACATCCGGAGATAACAATTGTAAATAATCCTTATCAGAAGTCACCATAAAAGACCGGTATCCTGATGCTGCAGCCTTTTTTGATAAGGTTCCGATCACATCATCGGCTTCGTATCCGGGAATTTCCAGAATCGGAATTCCATACGCTTCTGCCAGTTGTTTTATGTATGGGACCGCCGATTTAATATCTTCGGGTGTTTGTTCCCGGTTTGCCTTATATTTCGGATAAATTTTGTGTCTGAATGTAGGACGCGGAGGATCAAATACAATAGCAATATGTCCCGGGCTAAATTTACGGATCAGATCATCCAGGGTTAAGGTAAAACCAAAAACCGCTGATGTGTTTTGACCTTTGGAGGTAATTCTCGGATTGCGTATAAAAGCATAATATGACCTGAATATCAGGGCATAAGCATCAATTAAAATCAACTTCCGGTTTCCTTCCATAAAAAATAAATGTTCTTGGCTGGTTAATTGTCCTCCATGTACCATTCGACATACGAGGTTTCCGTCTCCTGTAGTTTAAGTTTTGCCAGGGTAATATTACCTGGGATGTTTTCTTTCAGAATTGAAGCAAAGTAGAGAATCAGGTTTTCGCTTGTGGGCTGGAAAGACAGTACCTCAAGTTTATCAAAGAGTTGTTCCGCATTACCGGTAATTTCCTGCCGGCTTTCCTCTGAAATGATCAGGGCATGGTCGAAGCGGGAAACAATATTGCGGTAAACTATTTTCTTTAAATCCCCGAAATCAATTACCATTCCTTTTTTCGGGTCAGAATTTCCGCGTTCGGGAACCCCTTTAACGGTAACCCATAATTTATATGAATGACCATGAATATGACGGCAGGGACCATCATAATTCCATAATGCATGTGCCATCTCAAATGAGAATGATTTTGTTACCCGGATTACGGTCATTTTTATTATACTAAGCTTCTTACAAAGATAGCAGAAAAGGTGGAATCAGTCATTTCTTGTCGACGGCTATTTTCAACTTAAAGCTTAGCGGGCACACTGGCTCACACAATCAACAATCTGCCGCAGATTGTCATGCCGTAGAAAATAATAAGTGTTTTTACCGTCCCGCTGGGACGACAATACGCCTTTGTCTTTTAAAATTCCAAGATGATGGGAGGTTGTGGATTGTTCAATTTTAAGCAGGTTATGAATCTCCGTCACCGTAAGTTTTTTCCCCTCTTCAAGATGGCTCAATATTGCAATTCTCATCGGATGTGCAATGGCCTTCAACATACCTGCCGCTTTTTCCAATTGTTCCGGATTTAATTCTTTAAGCATCATAATGCATCATATTAAACACATGCAAATATATAAATATGTATGATATCAGAATACGATAAAAGTCATAATCACAAAGTATAATGACTATTTTGTAATGTTCTTAAACATTTATTCCTTCGAAAATAAACAATGGTTACCTTTGCGTATACGAAATGAATACACTGGATAAAATAAAATCGCCTGTTACACAGGAGCTAAAAGAGTTTGAGAAATATTTCCGCGGGGCACTGAAAAGCCAGGTTCCCCTATTGGATATTGTCACCCGTTTTATTCTCCGCCGAAAAGGAAAGCAAATCCGGCCACTTTTTGTGCTTCTGACATCCAAAATGCTCAGTGATGTAAACGATGGAACTTATACAGCTGCTGCACTGATTGAGCTATTACATACTGCAACCCTCGTTCATGATGATGTGGTGGACGATTCTTATGAGCGACGCGGTTTCTTCTCTCTTAATGCTTTGTGGAAATCCAAACTTGCCGTACTTACCGGTGATTTCTTACTGGCGAAGGGCCTGTTGCTTGCCATTGAACACAAACGCTACGATTTACTTGAGATCGTATCAACTGCCGTACGTGAAATGAGCGAAGGAGAAATCTTTCAATTACAAAAATCCAGAAAGCTGAATCTCACAGAGGATGATTATTTTAAGATTATCCGTAAAAAGACCGCTACATTAATCTCCGCCTGTACACACTGTGGGGCTAAGGCAGTCAGCGATCAACCCGAGATACTCAATGATTTTGCCCGTTTTGGTGAATTGGTCGGAATGGCTTTTCAGATTAAAGATGACCTTTTTGACTATCAAAGCAATGGGACCATAGGCAAACCCGTAGGCAATGACCTTCAGGAAAAGAAACTCACGCTGCCTGTTATTTATGCTTTGTCAGTAGCTCCGCGAAATGAAAAAAAACATATTTTATCGTTGATCAGACACAACCCAAAACCTCTTCGTGAAATCCGGGAAATCATTTCTTTCGTAAAGCATTATGGCGGAACAGACTATGCAGAAAGCGTTATGACCCGTTATAAAAATCATGCGTTGGAGATTCTGGAAAAATATGAAGATTCTCCGGCAAAGGAAGCAATGATTATCCTTACGGAATTTACCGTTACCCGAAATAAATAAGTACGGTTATTTCTGGTTTTAATCCTTCTCTTCTGCCTCATTATCAGGAGGATTGTTTGCGAGATATTTTAAAAGCTTTTTTGTTTTTGATTTGCCAATGAGTTTCTCAAGTTCCTTTATCTCAACTCTTTTCAGATTCTCTACACTTTTATATTTTTTCATGAGTTCCCGTATGGTTATCCGACCTATTCCGGGAATATCATTAAGACTCAGGTTTATAAACTGTTTGCTTCGCATGTTCCGGTGAAAGGTTATCCCGAAACGGTGAGCCTCATCTCTGATCCGTTGAATCATTTTCAGGGAAATACCTGTCTTATCAAGATACATCGGTACCGGATCGTGCGGAAAGTAAATCTCTTCAAGTCTTTTGGCAATACCGACTACGGCAATCTTTTTCTGCAGGTTCAGTTCTTCCAAAGCTTTCAGAGCCGCATTTAATTGTCCCTTTCCACCATCAATCACAATAAGTTGCGGCAGTCCGGCTTTTTCCTGCAGCAACCGCTTATACCTGCGGATAACTATTTCTTCCATCGATGCAAAATCATCCGGACCAGTAACCGTTTTTATATGAAAGTGCCTGTATTCCTTCCGTGCCGGTTTTCCGTTCTTAAAGACAACACAGGCTGCTACCGGATTTGTCCCCAGCAGATTAGAATTGTCAAAACATTCAATGTGTACAGGAATTTTCTTTAACCTCAGGTCCTTTTGTAATATTTCCAGTTTTTTCCACGTATCTCTTTTCCCTGAAATATTTATTGCCTTTTTTTCTTTTTCCAGAAGATATAACCTTGCATTCCGTTCACTAAGGTCAAGCAGCTTCTTTTTATCTCCCCTGGTAGGCACAATCCATTTTGTCCCGGTCAACACCTCGGATATTCTGAAGGGTATTATGGTTTGCCTTGCCTTACTATTGAATCGCAGCCGGAACTCACTGATCACTAAAAGTAATATATCCTCCCTGGTTTCGTCAAGTACCTTTTTTACTTCGACAGAATGAGACTGTACTATAGCCCCTTTTATAATATTCAGGTAGTTTATTACGGTCAGATTTCCCTTTTCAATATAAGAAAAAACATCCGTATTTGTTAACGAGGGATTCACAATTACCGTTTTGCTCCGGTAGGTTTCGATGACTTCAAGTTTTTCTTTAATTAATTGTGCCTTTTCATACTGATATTGTGTCGCATACTTTTCCATTTCATCTTTCAATTGCTTGATAACTTCCCGGATGTTACCCCTCATTATCTGCCTTACACCGGAAAGTGCATTTTCATAATCCTCCGACGTTTGTTTCCCGATGCATGGAGCCTTACAGCTCCCCAGATGGTACTCCAGGCAAGGCTTGAACTTTCCTGCCCTTATATTTTGTTCTGAAAGGTTGTATTTACAGGTTCTCAGCGGGTAGAGCTTCCGGATCAGATTAAGCAGAGTACGAACCATAAAAGCAGAGGCGTACGGACCATAATATTCGGATCCGTCCTTCACTATGTTTCGTGTCAGAAACACTCTTGGGAAAGCTTCTTTCTTTATACAAATCCAGGGATAACTTTTATCATCCTTGAGCAAAATATTGTACCGTGGCTGATATTTCTTTATCAGGTTGTTTTCCAGCAACAAAGCATCCGATTCTGTATCAACTACAATATGTTTTAGGGCAACGGTTTTTTTTACCAGTACCCGGGTTTTCCCCGATATGTTTTTATTAAAATAAGAAGCTACCCTTTTTCTCAAATTCTTTGCCTTGCCAACATAGATTACCTGTCCTTCCCTATTGTAGAAAAGATAAACGCCGGGGGAATCAGGTAGGTTTTTTCTTTGTGTGTCCAATGTGGCTTCTTGTTTTTCAGCATTCATAATAACAAAGATAAGAAATGAAGCCGTTTTTGTTTTAGAAGCCTTAATATACAACAAAGCTCCTTGCTTTAACGTAATTGATTACATTATTCTGCAGGTAATGTACATGAATTACGTCCTATTAAAAAATTTATACAATTATTTGACAGATCATTATAAGCACTTGTCTGCCTGTTAATTATATCAATAATGATTGCTGTTTCCCGCCTGTTCCCCACGACACCTTTATAGTTTCATTTACAGTAGCCGGGAACCCTTCTGCTCTCACGGTTTTCGGATGATGCGCAGAACGAGTATCAATAGGTCCTATGGTTAAAAATTTAAACAAACAGATCCGTAAACCTAAACTTAGTCACGTCGAACAACCCTCGATCGCTGATTTTGAGTTCCGGAATGACAAGCAGGGCCATGAACGAGAGCGTCATAAACGGTGCGTTCAGTGACGTACCTGTTTCTTTTGCCTTTTGATTTAATTCTTTGTATTCATCCGCCACTGTTTCCCCGTCGTCTGTAGTCATCAGTCCGGCCACAGGCAGGGATAGGATATCTTCCTTACCATCATGACAAACAACGATTCCCCCTTTTTCTCTGATTACTGCATTCAGTGCGCCAGTAATCGAATGGTCATCTGTCCCTACGGCAATAAGGTTATGGCTATCATGTGCAATACTGGACGCCAGAGCTCCGTTCTTTAATCCAAAACCATGAACAAAGCCTACAACCGGTTTTTTCGGAGAAAACCGATTGACTACTACAATTTTCAACAGATCCCTTTCCAAATCACTCACAACCTGGTTTCCTTGTACCATTGGTTTTTCAATGAGTGTTTTTGTCATCAGGCTGTCCTCTTTTGCTCCGATTACCCTTATATTTTTCCTGTTTACTGCCCGAACTACCAAAGCTTTTTCACTAATTTCATTACAGTTAAATTTATTGATAATCAAACTTTTTCTTGCTGGTTTTACTCCCGTGCTCTTATCAAAAACCTTGTTGCCTTCAACATAAACCTCATTAATATTCATTTCTTCCAAATGATCACAAACAATAAAATCCGCTTTGTCTCCCGGTTGCAGCAATCCCACATCCAGATCATAATATTTCACGGCATTCACTGTAGCAGCCTGTAATACATTCCATAAACCAATCCCTTTCTTCAAGCTTCGCTTAACCATGTCGTTAATGTGTTTTTCTGCCAGATCATCAGGGTGCGAATCATCCGTGCAAAACATAACCTTTTCCGGATATTCTTCTATAAGCGGAAATAATACTTCAAAATTCTTTGCAGCACTTCCTTCCCTTATCAGAATATACATTCCTAAATCAATTTTTTCTTTAGCTTCTTCTATTCTTATGCATTCATGATCCGTAGTGATCCCTGCTTCAACATATTTTTTTAGCTTCCTGCCTGATATTTCCGGTGCATGCCCGTCAATTTTTCTATTATATCTTTTCGCTACTTCAATTTTACCCATCACTTCCGGATTTCTATTGATCACCCCTGGAAAGTTCATCATTTCAGACAAATGATATGATGCTTCTACCTGAAACAATTTTTCTATTTCATGTTCACCTATATTGGCACCGGTTGTTTCAAAATTTGTAGCAGGCACACAAGAGGGTACGCCAAACTTAATTTTCAGCAGCGCTTTACGTGCATCTTCTACCATATATCTGAATCCCTCCACACCAAGCACATTGGTAATTTCGTGTGGATCTGTTACAACAGCAACTGTGCCATGTCTTACTGCGAGCCTGCTGAACTCTGTCGGCGTTAGCATTGAGCTTTCGATGTGGACATGGGCATCAACAAAACCGGGCAGAATATATTTTCCTGAAATATCCGAATGGCTCGAAATGATATTTTTTATTTTTTTATTTTCAATAATTAATTTACCGTAATATATCCTTTTCTTTATAACATCAATAATTTTACCGGATATTTCCATGATTGTATTTATTAAGATTGTTTGTTCCACGTGGAACATTAACGACCCATATATATCAGTAACACACTGATATCTGCCGGAGAGACTCCACTAATTCTTGAAGCCTGTGCAATATTTTTCGGTCTAACCTTATTTAATTTCTGTCTTGCTTCTGTAGATAATGACTTTATCCTTAAGTAATCAATATCCCTTCTTAGTTTAATACTCTCTAATCTTTTCAGTTTTTCAGCCATATTCTTTTCTCTGTTTATATATCCTCCGTACTTTATGGCAATTTCTATGCTTTCCTTCAACTCCTTTGAATAATCATCCTCTTTCTCCACAAGTTGCTTTATTTCATCTATTCTTCCGGCTAAATCATCAATTTTTATTTCCGGTCTCAACAATATTTCTCTTAATTTAACCCCCTGCCTTAACCTGCTTGACTTTTTCTCTTCCAGTATATTATTTACCTTTTCAGGTTTTATGGAAGTTTTTTCAATTATTTCCAGCCATTGATCTCTTCTTTCATATTTACTTATCATTCTATTGTATTTTTTTTCTTCTACGAGTCCTATTTTAAACCCTTTTCCAGTTAGCCTGTAATCTGCATTGTCCTGCCTCAGTAACATTCGGAATTCTGCTCTTGACGTAAACATCCGATAGGGTTCATCCACCCCTTTTAATACCAGATCATCTATGAGCACGCCAATATATGCTTCATCCCTGGCTAAAATAAACGGTTCCATGTTATTTGTTTTCAGATTTGCATTTATTCCTGACATTATTCCCTGGGCAGCAGCTTCTTCATATCCCGTCGTACCGTTTATTTGGCCCGCAAAATATAGATTTTCAATTTCCTTTGTTTCCAACGTATGTTTAATCTGAGTTGGATCAAAATAATCATATTCAATAGCATATCCCGGTCTGAAAATATGTGCTTTTTCAAAACCTTCGATTTTTCGAAGTGCGGCAATCTGTACTTCCAAAGGTAATGAAGATGAAAATCCGTTCAGATAATATTCAATGGTATATTCCCCCTCCGGTTCCAGAAACAATTGGTGTGTATCTTTATCTTTAAAGGTTATAATTTTATCCTCTATACTGGGACAATATCTCGGTCCAATACTTTGTATTGTTCCATTATATATAGGCGATTCTTTTATTTTTTTTCTTATTTCTTCATGCACTCTTTCATTGGTGTGTGCGATATAACAATCTCTTTGTATTAATCTTTTAAATTTTACTTCATCATAGGTAAATCTCCTTCGCTCCGGATCTCCAGATTGCCTTACCAATTTTTTAAAATTTATACTTCTTCCATCTATTCTTGCCGGGGTTCCTGTTTTCATTCTTCCAACCCTTAAACCTATAGCCTTCATTTGTTCACTTAATCCTGTTGAGTGGGGTTCGCTAATTCTTCCGCCATCCATTCTGTTTCTACCTACATGTATTAATCCATTCATAAATGTTCCAGTAGTAAGAATTATAGCCTTTCCTTTAATCTTTCTGCCTAATTTTGTTTTTATACCTATTGCCTTACCTTTTTCTATTATTATTTTTATGACTACATCCTGCCAAAAATCCAGATTTTTTATTTTTTCAAGTTCTTCTCTCCAAAATATAGAAAATTTTATTCGATCGCATTGTGCCCTTGGGCTCCACATTGCCGGTCCTTTAGATTTATTCAACATTCTGAATTGTATGGAGCTTTTATCTGTTATTATCCCCGACAAACCTCCTAATGCATCAATTTCTCTAACTATCTGTCCTTTTGCTATGCCTCCCATTGCCGGGTTACATGACATTTGTGCAATTTTTGTCATATCCATGGTAACCAGCAGTACTTTCGATCCCATTTTCGCTGCCGCGGCAGCAGCTTCACTCCCAGCATGACCAGCGCCAACCACAATTACATCATATTCCATTACTTATTCCAATTCTTTCATTACTTATTTTTCCCAGATAGAAATTTTCTTTGTTTCTTATTTCTTTTTTCTCATTGTATGTTTTATCATTATATCCTATTATATGTAGCACACCATGAATAATTACTCTTAAAAATTCATTTGTTACACTGCTCTTAAACTTTATTGCATTTTCCATAACTCTTTCTATGCTAATAAATAAATCACCACTGATTTTTTTCTTTTCTTTATAGTTAAATGTAATAATATCCGTATAATAATCATGTTCCAGAAATTTTTTGTTAATTTCCATGAGTTCATCATCTGTAACAAATATTATATTAAGATTTCCCACACAGAATCCCTCCTCCACAATAGTAATTTTTAACCAATTCTTTATTTGGTTTTTACCAATTATTCTAAATTTCGGGGAATTCACATGAAACAGAATAGCCACTTTCTATAGCTTGAATACCAATTCAACTAAAGATCCTTCGTTTTCAAAATTGATATCGTCACTTAGTTTTGACATCAAAAATACGCCACGGCCATGTATATTTTCCAGATTCTCAGGTGAAGTTGGATCCGGAATATTTGTATAATCAAACCCTTCGCCTTCATCTTCTATCCTGATTTTTAATACTTTATCATTTGACATAAACTTTATAAACACTCTTTTTTTATCATCTGATTTATTTCCGTGTATAATTGCATTATTAACTGCCTCTACTGTAGCAATTAAAACCTTTCCATATATGTCTGTTGCCAGTTTTGTTTCACTCGAAATATCATCTATGATGTTTTCAATGATCCTCAAGTTATCGGGTTTCGAATATATTTGTACTGTTTTCTGCATTTATCTTAGACGCATTTATTCAATTTTTATACTTGTTTTTTATTTCTTTTGTTTCATTATTTTATAATTTTTTATCTTGCTATCCATTTTTCCGGGTTCTGTACTGTTCTTCCTTTCCATATCTCAAAATGCAATATTGTTTCTTTCTTTGATTTATCTGTATATATCTGTCCTATTATTTCTTTTGTTTTTATATTTTGTCCGCTCCTAACTCTGACATTGATCAGGTTTTGGTATACAGATATGTACTCTCCGTGTCTTATAATCACCACTTCGTTTGCTCCGGGTATTGCAACAACCCTGCTAACTTTTCCTTCAAAAACAGCACGAGCTTTTTCTCCCTCTTTTGTAATGATATCAATTCCATCATTTTTAACTTTTACATTTTTTAAAACGGGATGTTCCTTCTCTCCGAAATCATCAATAATGACACCTGCTCCTGTTGGCCATGGTAATCTACCCATGTTCTCGCCAAATTTTTTTGAAATAATTTTTTCTTCCGGAGTTATTCTTCCCGGTGTTTTAACAAGTTTACGCTCTTCTTCAATAATTCTTTTTATCTCTTTTTTTAATTCCAAGGCAATTCTTCTTTTTTTTGTTATTTCCTTTCTTAATTCATTTTCCTTCCTTCTTAATAGCGTTATTTGCCTGTTTTTAAGATCTTTTTCTCTTTGGTATTCCTTCTTTTCCTGTTTTATTACACCTAATAGTGATTTTCGGTCATTTATAATTACTACCAGCTCATCATTTTTTCTTTTTAACTCTTGAATCTTTTCTTTTAATTCATCGTAGGTTTTCTTTTCATAATTCATAAATTCCCTTATATACCTAATTCTGTTATATGCCTGGTTAATACTTTTTGCACCAAGAATATAAAATAAAATGTTTTCCCTGGTTTTTGTCAGATTATAATAATTTCTTATTGCCTTTTCATATCCTTTTCTAAGCAACTCTATTTCAAGCTTAAGCGTATCAATTTGCCGTCCGTTTTTTAAAATTGTATGATTTATTATTTCAATTTCATCTTCATAATTTCTTATTAATTTTTCTCGTTCCTTTATCTTCTTTTCCAATAACCTTAATTGATTAGTGGTTATTTTTCTCTTTACACCCGTTTCTTTAAGTCTTTTATTTGTATATGTAATTTCACTTTTTAATTTTTCTTGCTCTTTGCGAATATCCTGCAATGCTTTTTTTTGCGCAGTAATAATTTGCATATTACAAAGCAGCACACATATCAAAAAAAATTTAATGTTTTTCTTAGTAAATTTCATTTAGCTTATTAACTTTTCTATAGCTTTTTTTAAGATTTTCCTTAACAATAATCAAAGGCAGTTTTTTACTTATTTCAATTTTTCCCAAGCTAATATTTATGCAGGTACCAGTACTTTTTTCTTCAATTCGAATATATGTATTTATGCCATTTTGATAACTCAATAAATAATATTTGAGGGCTAAAACACCTTCTTGTTTCCATTTTATGGATCCGCTTTTCTTATTTCCTTCAATTATAATATTTTTTATTTCCCGCAGATATCCGTTTCTTCCACTTTCTTTATAATAAAGCCTGTTAATCCGGTTTATTATCAATAATGAATCTTTCCATACATATATTCTTCCACTTACTATTCCCTGGTTAGAAATAGCAGTCATAACAAAAGCTGAATCCCCAATATATTTAATATAACCTTTAAATAGCTTTTTGTTCCCATTACATTCCCTAAAGTCAGCACTCTTTATAATTATTCCCGTTTTTATTAGGTCACTCATTGTTATCGTATTGTTTGTGTTTCTTTTTTGAAGGATAGCGCAACCCGAAACCTGAAAAAAAATAATAACAATAACGACAACATTTTTTATTTTATTTCTTTTTTTCATTAATGTCTTTTAATCTTTTCATTATTTCTTTATTGTCCGGGTTAATTTTCAGTGCTTTTTCCCAATATTTAATAGCTTCCTGTATTTTCCCGTTTTTATATAGTATTTCTCCGTAATGCCCTAATATTTCGTCACTTTCATCCCCATGGTTTTCAAGTGCTTTTCTAATATATTTTTCAGCTTCCCTGACTCTTCCCATATTATATAATACCCAACCATAGGTATCCAGGTATGTCGAATTCTCCGGTTCGGCTTCTATTGTTTTTTTACTCATTTTTAGTGCGTCACCCAGCCTTTCTTTCCTTAATGATAAATAATAACTGTAATTGTTTAATACAATTTTGCTTTCCGGATCAATTTTTAAAGCTTTTTCGTAATAATTCTCTGACTTTTTATATTCTTTTATGGTATTATATGCATCTCCTAACATAGATAAGTATTGTAATTCCAAGGATTTATTATTATTATTATTTACAAGATCATATCCTTTTTCCAATACTTCAATGGCTTCATTATTTTTTTTCTTTTGTAACAAAGCGGTACTATACAACAGCAATAATACCGGATCGTCCGGATGAAACCCAATAGCGTTTTCCATCTCATTTCGCATTGAGTCAAGGTTTCCTCCCTGCTCTTCCATAATCCCCAATTGTTGCCATGCAGTTACAATTTCAGGTTTTTCTTTTGTTACATTCCTTAAAATAATTATCGCATTACTAAAATCTCTTTCCCTGATCAGATAGTCTGCAAAATTCGCCTTTATCTTAAAATCCACCTGATTGCTTTCAATCCATTTTAATGCAGATTTTATGATAACTTCATTTGTACTGTCATTTTTTATGTTTTGTAACAAATTTAGTACAAAACCATATTTCTGGTTGTTTTCCAGATCTCCTTTAATAAATATTTTTTTTAGGATATCATTTAATTTATAATTATCCCCTTTTCTGACGTAATGTTCCGCCATAGAAAACAAGATTCTGGAATCCTCCGGGTATTTCGTTATAATGTCTTTATAAATTTTTTCAGCTTCTTTAAACTTTCCCTCTTTGCTAAAAAGTTCAGCCCTGAGGCCGTTAATAACAATATCTTCAGGGAAAAGTTTTATTAATTTATTACACTCACTCATCGCATGCGTATACAGCTTCATATGCTCATACACTCCTTCTACAGATAATCCAAGCTCTTTAGTATATCCAAATTCTTCAATGAGTTTATTATACACGCTTAACGCTTTTTTGTATTTTTTATTTTTTGTATAAGCCTGAGCCAGTGAGTATTTCAATTCGTCTTCCTCCGGAAAAGTTTTTACCATCCTCTCATAGATAATAATCACCGAATCCTGTTGATTATTTTTCTGATAAATGTTGGCCAACTGGTAATAATACCAAATGTTCTTTTCATCCAACCTTTGAGCTTCCCAACCATATTTTTTAGCCTTGTCAAAATCTCCGGCAATAGCCCACAGCTGACTTAACTGAAAATCTACAGCATCATCATTCTTAATTTGTTTACATGCAGTAAAATATTTTATAGCCATTTCATAATTTCCATTTTCTTTCATTTTTATGGCTTCAGCAAACAAATAATTAAAATTTTGTTCGGCCTCCCCTTTGTTTTTAATGATTCTTTCTTTATTTTTTATAGCAGATCCTGTAACTTTTTTTTCTCCCGAACAGCCGTATTCAATACTACTGTTAATAATAATCAGTGCAATTAATACAACAT
>JAADHC010000030.1:0-9970 GCA_013152085.1 Chlorobiota bacterium | reverse complement strand
CGGGATTATACCTTACTTTTATTTATTTCCCGTATGTCCGAAACCGCCTTCACCTCTTCGACTTTGTTGTATGAACTCTACCGGTTTCCATTTTATTTGTTCATATTTTTTAACAACCATCTGGCAAATCCGTTCTCCCGGTTCAATGATTACTGTTTTATCAGAATGATTGATTAATATAATTCCTACTTCCCCGCGGTAATCTGCATCAATTGTCCCGGGAGAATTTAATATGGTTACTCCCTTTTTTAATGCCAGACCGCTTCTGGGTCGTATTTGTGCTTCATATCCAACAGGCAGTTCAATATATAATCCCGTTCCGATAAGTTTTCTTTCTCCCGGTAATATACTTATCTGTTTCGTAACATCTGCCCTTAAATCTAATCCGGCTGCATGTTCCGTTTCATATTCCGGTAAATTATTCTTTGATTTATTGACAACGCTAACCTCTATCATATTTTCTTCTTTTCGAGTTTATAAATAGCAAAAATACTTATTAACAACAGACCATTAAACGTAATCAGATATATGAAATTGTTTAAATAGTCATAATGCCTGATTATCAGATAAAAGACCCCGAACCCAATTAAATAAAGCATTATTCTTTTAATGTTATATGGTATTGGATAAATTCTCTTCCCAATGAAATACGATGTCAATACCATAACGATATATGCCAATACATGCCCCCATGCTGAAGCATAATAGCTAAATACCGGAATTAATGTAATATTAATAATCAGGGTAATTATAACTCCAGTGCCGTTAATAAGTGTAGCATACCATGTTTTATCATTAATTTTATACCACACAGATAAATTTATAAATATACCGTATAAAACATTGGCTGCAAGCACTACGGGAACAATTCCCACACCTCCACGGTAGTTTTTCCCGATAAGTAATATTACAATTTTCAGGTTAATGATAATTCCTATGTATACAACCAGAGCAAATAGAATAAAATACAACATAACCTTTGCATAAAGGATTTCGGGATTTTTCTTCTTTGCTTCTTTAAAAAAGAATGGTTCCACGGCATATCTGAACATTTGTATAAACAATGTCATCAGTACGGCTATTTTATAATTTGCACTGTATTCTCCCAGTATGGCCAATCCCTGATTTTTAGCAACAACAAGCCTTTTGAGAACAATCTTATCAAAAGATTCATTTAATATTCCAAATAAACCAGCTATAAGTAAGGGAAGTGCATAATTAAACATACTTTTCCATAACCGCCAATTGATGACAGGCTTATATCCTTTAAATTCACCCATTAACAACAACAAACTTATCAGGCTTCCAAAAAGATTGGCAATAAAAACATATCCTACACCTATATCCGCATCATTTATTTTTTTTATTATACCATTATTACCTGATTTTTGTCCAATCTCCGGTAATAAATAGAGAAAGACAAAAACTATAGCTATGATAACCGTTACGTTAGCCAGCTTAATTAATCCGAACTTGAGACCCTTGTTCTCAAGCCGCAACTTAGCAAAAGGAATCGCTGTGAAAGCATCCAGGGCCACGATACCGGTAAAAAACAGAATGTATTCTTTATGTGTCTCGTATTCCATAAATTGTGAAACCGGTTCCAGAAACAGAAGAATAAGACCAAGAAATATGACAGATGTAAATCCTATTGATGTAACGGTAGCATGAAATACTTTTTCCGGGTTTTTATCATTACTTGCAAATCGAAAAAAAGCGGTTTCCATTCCATAAGTCAATAAAACCAGAAGAACAGCCATATATGCATATAATTCCGATACGATTCCATATTCGGAAAGTCCGAGAATTCTGGTGTAAAAAGGTGTTAAAATGGCATAGTTCATGAAACGGGGAACTATTGTTCCCAGGCCGTATAGCATGGTTTGCTCAGCTAATATTCTTATCGGTCCTTTTCTCACGATACTGTACCTCCGTAATTCTCATACTTGCTCTCTGTGTCTATATGTATTGTGGCGATGATCCCTGTTTCTTCTTTAATTCTTCGAAAAAAATTTCTTGTTAATGTTGCCGATTCTTTTAAGGTCATATTCTCGGGTAAAATAATATGAAATGTCAATTCAATATGATTTCCATACACGTGTTTATGAAAATGATGCGGATATATTTTTCCTTTATATATTTCATTCGTGATTTTAATGATTTTTTGTTGCAATTCTTTCTCAACACTACTTCCCATCAACGGACTAATGGCCTTACCAACAATTCGTACAGCAATATAACTAATATATATAGCCAATATTAACGTTAAAAACGAATCCATCCACCATACATATCGGTTAAATAATATACCTACCAGTATGATAAATGAAGATATTGCGTCAGATCTGTGATGCCATCCATCGGCAATCAGGGCTTCCGAACTTTTTTTCTTACCCGTTCGGATTGTAATCCTTGCCATCAATTCTTTAACCACAACTGAAACCGTCATTACCCAAATCCCGGTAAGACCATAATTAACCTTTACATGATCGATAAAACGTACTATAGCATCTTTTCCAAACTCAAAGGCTACAACCAATAGAAAAAACCCAATAAACATCGCGGCAATTGTCTCAGCTCTCTGGTGACCATACGGATGTTCTTCATCGGCAGGTTTTGAAGATATTTTTATTCCTATAATTACTATAATTGTAGATATCGAATCCGAAACCGTGTGCCAAGCATCAGCCATCAGGGCAATAGAATTTGTAACTGTGGCCGCCCAGAATTTGAGAAAAAATAAAAGTATATTCCCAATAAAAGAAATAACCCCTATCAGAATACCTTTGTTTCCATTTTTCTTAATTTTCATGTATGAGATTTAAACTTTCATACAACAAAAATAAGATTTTGGTTTGTTCCTGAATTCCACAATCATATTTATCATGATTTTTTTTTCTTTTATGATTTATTTATGCCCTTTTCTTTCTTTTTTTCTTGAATACAAATAAATTCTAATTTATCTTACTTTTGTAGAAAATTTCTTATGGGAAATTATTATGGGGACTGGAATCAATTGGTTTTTTTTCTTCGTAAGAAATACCATCTTACAGAGAATATAAATTCCATTTTGTTTTTTATTGGTTTACAAGAAACAGGAAAGGGTTTTCGTTCTTTCACGCGAGAAGAAAAAACCATGATGATTTTAACGGGTCAAGAAATTGTCTCCCGTTACGACTTACAGGATGAAGAGGACAATACTTTCGTTTCTGAAAACATTAAACGTACGAAAATCTCTTCCAATCAAACCTATGATTATCAGATGAAAAAATATATTCTTAATTATTTCAACTCATTTTATAAAAACGGGAAAAATGAATAGACTGATATTAATTGCAACGTTTTTTTTAATCACATTAACTTATCAAAACTGCACTAACGTGAAAAACGATCAAGGAACTTTTGTGCTAATGGAAACAACTATGGGGAATATTAAAATCAGGTTATATGATAAAACGCCCCAACATCGGGATAATTTTATAAAACTTGTTAACGAAGGATTTTATAATGGTGTATTATTTCATCGTGTGATTAATGATTTTATGATTCAGTCCGGCGATCCTGATTCCAAAACAGCAAGTCCTGGAGTTGCTTTGGGCAATGGTGGTCCCGGATATACGATCCCTGCCGAATTTGATACTTCGTTATATCATAAAAAAGGAGCTTTGGCTGCAGCACGAACTTCCGATCAGGTTAATCCCGAAAAATCATCCAGTGGTTCTCAATTTTATATTGTTGAAGGGAAAAAATACACGGATGCTGATCTGGACAACATGGAAACCCGCATTAATGACATGAATAAACAAGCCATTTTTTACTTATTTTACAAGCGGGAGCGTGAAAAAGCCGAGGCCACAGGTAAAGAAGTGGATCCTGCAGCAATCCAGGAAAATGCTATCCGTTTAACCAGAGATTCTCTTTTTAAGTATACTGAATTTCATTTTCCTTCATCTCACAGGGAAGTCTATAAAACAATAGGCGGAACTCCTTTCCTCGACAACAGCTATACCGTCTTTGGTGAAATCGTAGAAGGAATGGATGTTGTCGATAAGATCTCCAGTGTCTCTACCGATGAAAGGGACAGACCTAAAAAAGATGTAAGAATACTCAAAATGAAAGTGTTACATAAATAATAGTATATGGAATATCTTTCCCGGCTCGATGATTTTACCAAAGATGCATCTTCTTTTTCATCAGTACGTTATGATGAAATTGAATCCTTCCGTATTCGGTTTCTTGGTAAAAAAGGTATTATTGCCGAATTGTTTGCTGAGTTTAAAAATCTACCGCCTGATCAACGACGTCAGTATGGTCAGAAAATAAATACCTTAAAAAAATTAGTGCAATCAAGGCACCGGCAATTGCTTAAAAAATTATCGGGAAATAAACAGGTTCATGGAAATGATGATCTTACACTTCCAGGTGATCCGGTTTTCTCAGGTTCTCATCACCCTGTCTCAATCATACGTAATGAAATCATAAATATTTTTTTCCGTCTTGGTTTTTCTGTCTCAGAGGGTCCTGAAATTGAAGATGATCTCCATGTTTTTACCAAATTAAATTTTCCACCTGATCATCCGGCCCGGGATATGCAGGATACTTTTTTTATAGAAAAAAACATCCCTGTTAATGTAACGAAAGACATTTTATTACGAACACACACATCTTCTGTACAGGTTCGTGTAATGGAAAAACAAAAGCCACCTATACGTACGATCTCTCCTGGTAGAGTATTCCGAAATGAAGCTATTTCTGCCCGTGCTCATTGTATTTTCCATCAGGTAGAAGGGTTATATATTGACATAGATGTTTCCTTTGCACAACTTAAACAAACCTTGCTTTATTTTACCCGGGAAATGTTTGGTTCCGGTACGGACATTCGTTTCCGTCCTTCGTTCTTCCCTTTTACCGAACCTTCTGCCGAAATGGATATCAGTTGTCTATTATGCGGCGGGAAAGGTTGTAATGTTTGTAAATATACCGGTTGGCTTGAGATTCTTGGCTGTGGAATGGTCGATCCAAATGTCCTTGAAACAAATGGAATTGACAGTAATATTTTTACCGGTTTTGCATTCGGTATGGGCGTGGAGCGAATAGCAATGTTAAAGTATCAGATTAATGATCTTCGCTTATATTTTGAAAATGATTTGCGTTTTCTTGAGCAGTTTGCCACGCATATATAAGTATGCTCTTTCCGGCTAGTTGAATACTTTTATTTCATACGTAAGCTCCAGGGCTTTTTTCAAAGAATAGCTTACACCACAATATTTATCCTGTGACAGATTAACCGCTTTTTCCAGTTTATCCATAGGCAGGTCTTTCCCCCAGAATTCATAAATAATATGTATTTTACAATAATGTTTCGGGTGTTCTTCCGTTATTTCACTGTCAACCCTGACATTAAATTTTTTAACATTAACCCTCATTTTTTTTAAAATTGAAATTACATCCATTGCCGTACATCCTCCGAGGGAGACCAATAAAAGAGGTTTTGGCCGGGGACCCCTGTCCATACCTCCGACCCCATCTTCAGCATCCAGGATTATCTTATGTCCATTAACATTTGTTTCAAATGCCAGCTCATCAACCCAGTTCAGTAAAACTTCACTTTTCATATCGTATAATTTTCATAAAATTGTGCCAAATATACTTTTAAATTGTAAATTGCGGAAATTTAACATTTCAGTATAACGATTAAATATTCACCCTGGATGTTTCCGGATGAACCAACTTTACAGTCTGAATGTTTCCAATGTTTCAAAAGCAGTGATTCTGTTTTTCATTATCTTTCTTCCGAAGAACTATCAGACTTATTAAAGATCGTAACCCCTAAAACCTATGGAAAAGGGGAAACCCTGTATCATGAAGGGGGTAAAATCACCGGTGCTTATTGTGTATTTAGCGGTATTATTAAGATTTATAAAACCGGTTTTGATGGTAAAGAACAAATTATCATGTTTGCAAAAAAGGGAGATATAATCGGATACAGGTCTGTACTCGCAAATGAACTTGCCTGCACAACTTCAAAGATTCTTGAAGAATCTAAATTGTGTTTTATTCCTGCATCTGTTCTCATCCGGTTGATCAAACAAAATGCTGTTTTTTCCCTTGAAATGATGAAACTGGCATGTAAAGAGTTGGGTGAGGCCAATCAATATATTACAGACCTTGCACAAAAATCTGTTAAGGAGCGTCTGGCCGAAATATTATTACATCTTGCAGATAGTTTCGGTCTGGATGACAAAAACACTTTGAAAATTGTGTTGACCCGAGAGGAACTTTCGAATATTGTTGGGACTGCCACAGAATCTGTAATACGCTTATTATCCGAATTCAAGCAAAACGGACTTATTGATCTTCAGGGCAGAAAAATATTATTACTTGATGTACAGGGTCTTAAGCACATCAGTAATGCATTTTCTTAAAATTCTGTCGTGTGTTGTTTATTCAATATAGCTATTTACAGCAATATATGCAATCAGTCCAACCAAAATAAATCCTAAGCTCAAAATCAGGATTCCATTGTTTTGAATATGTGCAAACAAGGCATATGATAAAATGATAATGCCAATAAACATAATGATGATTCCGCTTTGTTTTAACAACATTTTCATGATAATAGCGCTTTCTTGGATGTTATTTTTTTTTCAAATATATAAAATAAATGTTTCATCTTTTCCGGGATGTTAAAAAAGGGTGCTTGTTTTCCTGTAATAATCTTTCCCAATATGATTATATGCTATTTCAGTAGCTTCTCTGCCCCTGGGTGTTCGCTTCAGAAATCCTTCTTTTATTAAAAAAGGTTCATAAACCTCCTCAAGTGTTCCCGGGTCTTCGCTAACAGCTGTAGCTATAGTATTTAAACCTACCGGACCACCACTAAATTTTTCAATTATTGTCCGGATAATCTTATTATCCATTTCATCCAATCCATAACTATCAATATTCAGGGCCTTAAGGGCGTATTTTGTAATTGACAGATCAATGCTACCGCTCCCTTTTACCTGGGCAAAATCCCGGACTCTTCTTAAAAGAGCATTTGCAATCCGCGGGGTTCCTCTGCTACGTCCAGCTATTTCACCAGCAGCATCATTGTTTATGTTTACATCAAGTATTTCAGCTGACCTAAGTATTATCTTTTTTATAATTTTCTTATCGTAATATTGCAGATGGAGGGTAATGCCAAATCTTGCTCTAAGTGGGCTTGTCAACAAACCACTACGTGTTGTTGCACCTACCAGCGTAAATGGATTCAGTGTGAGGCGTACGCTTCGTGCACTGGGCCCTTTATCTATCATGATGTCAATTTTATAGTCTTCCATTGCTGAGTAAAGATATTCCTCTACTACCGGCGATAACCGGTGTATTTCATCGATAAATAAGACATCATTGGGCTGCAAAGAGGTAAGTAATCCTGCCAAATCGCCGGGCTTATCCAATACCGGACCTGATGTGCTTTTAATATTTACATCCAATTCGTTTGCAACGATTCGTGCTAAAGTGGTTTTTCCCAAACCCGGGGGCCCATGTAACAAAACATGATCCAGAGCTTCTCCTCGCTGGCGTGTTGCCTGTACAAAGACGGAAATATTCTCAATAATTTTTCTTTGACCCTTAAACTCATCGAAGGTAACCGGTCTTAGCTTATTTTCATAATCCCTATCCTCCGGAGTAGCAGCAAGATTTCTTACGTTCAATCCTTCTTCCATAATCTGATAATCGTTCTCGTATATTTTTATTTTATAGTTTTTACTTCTTTTTCCAGTTTTATTTTAACACCATTGATTCTTCTTTCAAGGTCATTTTTGTATGATATTGTCATAACAAGATTTCCGAATTCATCATATTTTTTCCACGTCTTTTCCCTGCTTCCCATAACATAAAATTGTTCTTCTTTCAGTCCTCCGTTTTCATAATAAATTTTATGTCTTCCATCAGCCATACCGCGCTTATAATTTCCCTCGTACTGTATTTTTCCATTACCGTAATAATACTTCCATATGCCTTCCCGCAAACCCAAAATATACTTACCTGTTTCTTTATGGTCTCCCACCTGTATTTCCCATTCTCCATCTCTTTCACCGTCAAGATACTGACCATTTGCTATAATATTACCCTCGCGGTCATATTCTGTATAGAGTCCGTCTCTTTTCCCATTAAAATAAGATTCTTCTCTTCGTAAGCTGCCGTTTTCAAAATACCATTTCCATTCTCCGTTCTCCTTACCACTTCTGAAACTTCCTGTCTGTTCAATTTTTCCGTTTTTATAATAAAATTTCCAGATCCCATTCCTTTGGTTGTTAATATATTTTCCTGTCGATTGTACTTTACCGTCGTAATAATAGTTTTTCCAGGATCCTTCTTTTTGTCCTTTTTCATTGATGATTCCTTCGGATATTTTTTCCCCGTAATTATCATAGATAATACTATTAATGATTTTACCGTCTTTATAAAAACGGTGTATACCAATGGGAATATTTTTCTTGTATGGCCCGTTTTCAAATAGATCTCCGTTTTTATCGTATGTATTACGTATGTCAACAGGCATTTGCAATGTATCATTATCATTTATATCAGAAACAATCTTCCCATCTTTATAAAAGAGAATCAATCTTATATTTCCATTTTGATCATATTCTTTTATATATCCGTTTAACAATCCGTTTTTATATTGTTCTTCACGCATTATTCTTCCGTTTTGATAAAATGTTATCCATTTCCCTGTTTTTTTCCCTTCTTTATCCTTTCTGTTAATAGGTTGCCGATCCACCAAAGTATTATTATGATACTCTAAAATTGTAATAATTTCACCATTTTTATTGTATTCTTTAGCAATCCCTTCTTTATAACCCTTTTTATAAAAAATTTCCTGTTTTAACTCTCCAGTTGAATAATAGTATTCTGCATTACCTTCCCTTTTATCATTTACATATAATTCTTTCGATTTTATACATCCACTATATTGTATACCATGTTTACAGTTTCCATATTTAATATAAAACCCGTTTTTTCTTCCGTTTTTATAATTTATTTTCTCAATAGTGTCTCCTGCCTGATTATAAAACACCCATGTACTGTCCAATATAAAATTTATTCTTTTTCCTTCTGATTTTTTTACGCCCGTAACATAATATGTTTTCCAATACCCGTCAGGTTTACCATTTCTCATGGTCCCTTCACTTGACACCTGGCCATTAGGATAGTAAAACTTTTTATATCCGTTTTCTTTTACCTCCTGAGATAGTAAAACCTGACCCGTCAGCAGAAAGATATTTAAAAAATACAATATTTTTCCCATAAAATATTTTTCCCTCACAATTTCAATTTATCAGAGATTTCAAGCATTTCCAAGATTGGTTTTTTTGCCTTCTCAATAATATTTTTACTTAATTTTATTTCTGGCGATTCGTTTTTTAAGGCTTTGTATATTTTCTCTAAAGTAATCATTTTCATGAACTCACATTCGCTACATGCACAAGTTGAATCTTTCGGAGGTGCCGGTATAAATGTTTTTTCCGGATTCATTTTTTTCATTTTATATAGTATACCTGGTTCTGTTGCCACAATGTATTCCATATCATTTCCTCTTTCAGTATATTTCAAAAGTGCAGAAGTTGATCCTATAAAATCTGCAATAATCTGAACCGGCTTTTTACATTCAGGATGTGCAATAATTTTAGCTTCAGGATGTATTTTCTTAATTTCCAGTATCCTTTCTACTGAAAACTCCTCATGTACATGACAGGCCCAGTCCCAAACAATCATATCACGACCTGTTTTACGCATTATATAATTTCCCAGATTTTTATCAGGAGCAAAAATTATTTTTTCTTTTTCCGGTAACGACTGTATAATTTGCAGCGCATTTGTAGAGGTACATGTAATATCTGTAAATGCTTTTACTGCAGCAGTCGTATTTACATAAGTAATAACTTTATACCCCTTATTCTTTTTTATAAATGCAGGATGT
>JAADHC010000062.1:33472-33911 GCA_013152085.1 Chlorobiota bacterium | reverse complement strand
ACGCCACAAAGATCCTGATCGGCGCCTGCGCTCAGTCCTGTCGGATCTTCATTAAAGTCGATTACTACTTCATCAAACTGTGTACAGGTCCCGTTTGTCTCGGTCCACCTGAGCGTGTAACTGCCATAAAGATCGGCGGTAATGGATGTCGTCGGGTCGGTGTTATCAGTAAAAGTTATCGTGCCCACACCGCTTATCTGTGTCCATACGCCTGTGCTCCCCGTATGGTCGCTGCCGGCCTGGTAGGTGTGGGCAGTGCCTGTTAAGTTCGTTGTCAATACGCCGCATAGATCCTGATCAGCTCCGGCTGATAATCCTGTCGGATCTTCATTGAAGTCGATTACCACATCATCAAACTGGGTACAGGTCCCGTTTGTCTCGGTCCACCTGAGCGTGTAACTGCCATAAAGATCGGCTGTAACGGATGTCGTCGGGTCGG
>JAADHC010000062.1:0-33381 GCA_013152085.1 Chlorobiota bacterium | reverse complement strand
TAGGTGTGGGCAGTGCCTGTTAAGTTCGTTGTCAATACGCCGCATAGATCCTGATCGGCGCCTGCGCTCAATCCCGTAGGATCTTCATTGAAATCTATTACCACCTCATCAAACTGCGTACAGGTCCCGTTTGTCTCGGTCCACCTGAGCGTGTAACTGCCATACAGATCGGCGGTGATGAATGTCGTCGGGTCGGTGTTGTCCGTGAAAGTTATCGTACCTACACCGCTTACCTGTGTCCATACGCCTGTGCTTCCCGTATGGTCACTCCCAACCTGGTAGGTGTGGGCAGTGCCTGTTAAGTTCGTTGTCAATACGCCACAAAGATCCTGATCGGCTCCGGCTGATAATCCTGTCGGGTCTTCATTGAAGTCGATAACCACATCATCAAACTGGGTACAGGTTCCGTTCGTCTCGGTCCACCTGAGCGTATAACTGCCATAAAGATCGGTCGTAATCGAAGTGGTCGGGTCAGTATTGTCAGTGAATGTGATCGTACCTACTCCGCTGACCTGTGTCCATACGCCCGTGCTCCCTGTATGGTCACTCCCAACCTGGTAGGTGTGGGCTGTGCCTGTAAGGCTGGTGGTTAGTGTCCCGCATAGATCCTGATCGGCGCCTGCGCTCAGTCCCGTAGGATCTTCATTGAAGTCGATGGTTACATCTGAAAAAGTAGAACAACTGCCATTATTATCAATGGTCCATCTGAATACATATATCCCATACAGGCTAACCGTAGCTGTCGATGTTGCAAGATTCGGATTTGAAAAGACAACTGTACCGGGACCGGAAACCTTTGTCCAGGTCCCTGTTCCGGCAGAAGGAGTGTTTCCGGCAAGATTTGCAGCAAGCGTTCCACACAAGTCCTGGTTGGGACCGGCATCTGCCGTTTCGGCAAAACTTACCGTAACCTCTGCAAAATCACTACAACTCCCGTTTACTTCTGTCCACCGGAAAACATATGTTCCATATGCTGATACCGTGACGGTTGCATTGGGAGTATTTGCATCCGGAGTAAATAAGGTTGTACCGGGACCACTCTGTTTTGTCCAGGTTCCCGTGCCCACACTTGGCGTTGCTCCCAAGACAAAATCCAGATCACATTCATCCCCTCCGCTACCGGCATTGGCTACAGGTTGTTCATAAAAGTTTACCGTGATTTCATCAAAGTCACTGCAACTACCGCTTACCTCAGTCCACCGAAATACATATGTTCCATAAGTCGTAACTGTTACCGTTGCATTGGAAGTATTTGCATCCGGAGCAAATGAAGCTGTCCCGGGACCACTCTGTTTTGTCCAGGTTCCCGTACCCACACTTGGTGTCGCTCCCAGAACAAAATCCAGATCACATTCATTTCCTCCGGAACCTGCATCTGCTACAGGCATAGATCCTATCCCTATAGTAATGTAATCTCCATTATTAATAACTACATTTGAAACATCATATTGACTACCTGACACCAATGATAATTCATAGATTGTTGCACCAGCACTAAAATCACCATCACCGTCAACTAAAATATAATGATTGGAACAACTTGCAGGCGCCGGCGGTAAAAAATTGTAATCTGCCAAAATTGTAACATTTCCAACATTTCCTGTTTCATCAAGCCTCCAATTTCTGGGAATAATTTGAATAGTGTCAGCTGGTGTACCGGATGATGTCCAACTACTTAATAAACCATTTTGATGTCCAAATAACAAGAATTCTCCATCATCCAAAGCAGTTGCCGGCCCTATTTGAAGAATTCCTGATGACATTGCAACAGTATGCTCGCTAGTCAGACTTTTACGCCCGATACCGGCAACATCAAAATAATGTGTTGCATCATAATTATAATAATCATTCCCTGATGCAGCAATCGATATCCCATATTTTGCGGAAAGATAGTTTTCAACTATAATTTGCTCGGTTGAGTTTAATTCCCTGTTGTATATTATTATTTCAGGAGTATAACCCTCCATATAATTACTCCCTGAAGAACCGTTCCATCTTCTACCAATGTTTAAGGTTCCGGTCGGATTCAGAATCCCGGGAGAACCTGTAGGAGTAACCGTTTGGTTTATTCCGTTAAAATACAAATTATGATTTCCTGCTGCTGTATGAACAGCATTGATAATTTTCAGGTCACCCGCTTGTAAAGAATCTTTAGGAGCATCATAATATTCGCCCCCACCCGCCCAACAGTAATATGAATTATAAGGAGCTGTGTAATCCCGACTAACAGACACATTTGCATCTGCACCTCCGTCACCGATATTAATGACATAGGAATATTGACTTGTATTATCAAATCGAACAACAGTAATAATTGTAAATGGAGCAGACAAACCACTCCCAAAATTTCCAGACAGGTATTCATTGTTAACCGGATTAAAAGAAACTACCGGGAAGCCGTTTAGATAGTTTGTTAAAAAAGTCGGTTGATTATTTACAGTGGCCTGGGTTACATTATTGCTGTTTCCGGAAATATCTCTCCAGGTATCAACCGGGTCATTGTTGATCAATCCCTGAATAGAATCAGCTTTAAGCCACAACAAATTATCAGAACTATTCCCTACACCTCCCGGACCTGTTTGAGATAATACAATAGAATAAAAAAACAGCTCCACTATTAGAAACGAGAAAATCTTTAATAGTAAATATATATTATTTCTCTTTCGGAGCATATAATTTTTTCAATCTCTGTTATAAATTATCCGGAGATCAACCTACATTATTCTTCTAATTAATCCAAAACTTATAAATCCGGATTTCGTTACAAGTTATTCTTTATTCAGATTATTGAAAATTATATTACTATAATTTTCTGATTTAATCATATACAAGACTCATAAGTTGTACAAAAGGTTGCAGTATAAATTTTTAAATAAAAATATATAAATCCGTCTGTTTTTTTACGGATATTTCCATTAAAAGTTAATTTTATGCTGAAAAATAAGAGAACTCTTTTTTAAAGTCTTGATTATGAACGCTGAATTTGAAGTGCTAAAGACAGAAGTTTTAAATTGTACAAAATGTCAATTAAGTAAAACCCGAACCCATCCGGTTTTTGGCGAAGGAAACCTACACGCAGGTATCTTTTGCATTGGTGAAGGTCCCGGACGTGATGAGGATCTTACCGGACGACCCTTTGTTGGCCGCTCGGGTCAGTTACTGGATAAAATACTGGCCGCATGCGGATTTACCAGAAAGGAGCATGTTTTTATCGGTAACATTGTGAAATGCAGGCCTCCCAACAACCGTGCACCACTTCCCGAAGAACGCTCCATGTGCCTTCCTTATCTCTTACAACAGGTCGAATTTGTCAACCCAAAAATTATTATCCTGCTTGGAGCAACGGCACTGAACGGGCTCCTTGACCCGAAACTAAGAATATCCCAGGTTAGAGGAACCTGGATAGAATGGCACAACCGCTGGGTTATGCCGGTATTTCATCCATCAGCATTGCTCAGGAATCCTAATCTGAAAAGGCCTACCTGGGAAGATTTTAAAAAGGTTGTAGCCAAATACCGTGAACTGGTTAACCCTGATCATACTTCACCCTATATCTAATCCTTTTCTATCTATCTATAGAATGAGCATGGCATCTCCGTAAGTGCCAAACCGGTATTTTTCCTTAATGGCCACCTGATAAGCTTTGAAAAGCTGATCATAACCGGCAAATGCAGATACCATAATCAGCAAAGTGGAAAAGGGTAAGTGAAAATTAGTTACCATTACGTTGGGTACTCTTACTTCATAAGGAGGGAAAATAAACTTGTTCGTCCAGCCATCATAAGGTTTCAGATGCCCGTCTGTAGAAACAGAACTTTCCAGAGTTCGCAAAACCGTTGTTCCAACCGCACAAATCTTCTTCCTGCAATCCTTGGCCTGGTTAACCGTTTTTACAGCATCGTCAGAAATAATAATCCTTTCCGAATCCATTTTGTGTTTGGTCAGATCTTCGACATCTACCGACCGGAAATTTCCCAACCCCACATGCAAGGTAATATAAGCAAATTGCACTCCTTTAATTTCAAGACGTTTCATAAGCTCCCTGCTATAGTGCATACCAGCGGTGGGCGCTGCAACGGCTCCTTCATGACGGGCGAAAATCGTTTGGTACCGTTCTGCATCTTCCGGTTCAACAGGCCGGTTAATGAATTTTGGCAGTGGTGTCTCTCCCAGCTTATATAATGTTTTCTTAAACTCTTCATAAGGGCCATCATATAAAAACCGTAATGTTCTTCCACGGGAAGTTGTGTTGTCAATCACTTCAGCAACAAGCATATCATTTTCTCCGAAATAGAGTTTGTTGCCAATCCGTATTTTACGTGCCGGATCAACCAACACATCCCATAACCGCTGTTCGCGATTCAATTCCCGCAACAAAAACACCTCAATTTCAGCACCTGTTTTTTCCTTGTTGCCATACAACCTGGCCGGAAAAACCCTGGTGTCATTAAACACCATTACATCCTGATCATCAAAATAGCTAATGATTTCCTTGAAAGTTTTATGTTCCATCTTGCCGCTGTTCCGGCGGAGTACCAACAGTCTCGATTCATCCCTGTTTTTTGCCGGATATTTTGCAATGAGTTTCTCCGGTAAATCATAATTGAATTGTGATAATTTCATTCCCATATATCCGAATTTTTATGCACAAAAAAAGATACCATTTATACGTAAGAAAATCAGATTTGTTCTGTTTCTGATAAAAATTTTTCAAGTTTTTTCGGACTCAACGCGTCTTCTACTTTATAATCACCTATTGCAGTACGTTTTAAAGATGTCATCACCGCACCGCTGTGTAGAGCAATACCGATGTCCCGGACCAAGGAACGAACATATGTTCCCCTGGAGCATCGCACCTTTATGCTAAAAGCAGGTAGTGAGATATCTAATAGTTTAATCTCCTTAATTTCAATCCGCTTAGCTTTCAGTTCAAATATTTCTCCCGCTCTGGCCAGTTGATATGCCCTCTTACCTTTCACGTTTTTTGCCGAGTAAGCCGGCGGCATCTGTTCCTGTTCTCCAATAAATTGTGTCAGGATCCCGCGGACAACCTCTTCCGTGATATGATCTACAGGATAGATTTTGTTTGCTTCTGTTTCGAGATCAAAGGAGGGGGTTGTCCTGCCCAATTCAACTGTTGCTACATACTCTTTATCCATTTCCTGAAATTCGACAATCCTCCTGGTTGCCTTTCCTGTACAACAAATGAGTAATCCTGTTGCCAGAGGATCGAGCGTTCCGGCATGTCCGACTTTTATTTTCTGGATTCCCCGGTAATACCGTAGCAGAATCCTGATTTTTTTTACAATATCGAAGGATGTCCAGTTTTTTGGCTTATCAATGAGTATTATTTCCCCTTCTTCGAAATGAAAATTCAAATTGTGTGTTTTTTATATCAGGTGAAAAGAAGAACGCTAACGGCAAGAATCAAACAATAAATCGCAAAGAAATACAATTTCCCCCTATTTACGATGGCAATCATCCACTTACAGGCAAAAAACCCGGAAATAAAGGCTGTAATAAAACCTATAATCAATGCCGGTATTCCCACTGAAGAAGAAGCGGATAAGTCTCCACCGGCAATTTCCAGAAAATTGGCTCCGATTACCGGTAGAATAACCATTAAAAAGGAGAACCGGGTGATCTCTTCCCGTTGGTTACCAAGCATTAAGCCTGTAGCAATGGTTGACCCTGATCTGGAAATTCCCGGAACAACAGCAATGGCCTGAGCCATACCTATGATCAGTGCATCCAACCAGGTAATTTTTCGTCCGGTACTTTTTACGAATGAAGCAATGGTCAGAAAAATTGCCGTAATCATCAATGCCCAGGCAACCAGGTGTATATTTCCCGAAAATAATATCTCAATCCGGTCTTTAAAAAGTACACCCAACAGGGCTACCGGAATCGCTGAAAATAACAATTTATACAAATAGACGGATTCTTCATTTTTTCTGAACCGGAAAAATCCGTTGAATAACCTGATAATATCTTTCCAGAACACCACCAGGATACTGAGTACCGTGGCTCCGTGAACAACTACTGTAAAATAAAGACTTTCACCCCACTCAGGGGAAATAAAATGTTTGCCGATTTCAAGATGTCCCGAACTGCTTACCGGCAAAAACTCTGTCAAACCCTGCAATAAACCCAGTAAAAAAGCTTGTAATTCCTGCATTATTCAAAATTTTTCAGGTTCAGAACAACAATCCTATTTTTTCATGATGGCCCAAATCTCAAATACGAAGCCAAACAAAACCACCAGGGGAGCCAGTGTGATTCTTCTGAAACTGAAAATAGCAGGATTGAAAACTTTCGGATCATCTGATTTACCTCCGGCCATCAGTAAAAAGCCAAGCATGATAATAAATAATCCTATGGCAATCCATAAGTAATTTTTCTTACCCAATGCAAAGGGTGAATTGTTTTCCTCGTCAATTTTCTTTTTTTCCATAACTTAATACAATTGGTCTTCATCCAGTGACAGATACCTGTTTACAGCCAGATATGTTGAAATCCAGTTCAGCAAAATACCAAATAAAATAATAACGACCATAAGCAGGCCTAGTAACTGAGGGTCTTTAATGAGATATAAATCGTTAAATTCACGATACACATAGTACAACAAACCGGTCAGCATGCCCACAGAAAGAATCCCGCCAACCAATCCCATAAATATTCCTCTTAATACAAACGGTTTACGGATAAACGAACGACTGGCCCCAATAAGTTGCATCGTACGTATCAGAAACCGGCGCGCATAGATGGCAATGCGTATTGTGTTATTAATTAATGCAAGGGCAACAGCCAATAGCAGGATACTGAATATAAAGATAATCATACTTATATGTTGCAGATTCCGGTTAATTACTTCTAACAAGGATTTCCGGTAATATACTTCTTTTACAAGCGGATTGGATTTTAACTCTTTTTCTATTTTCTTCATACTGTCCTGTTGTGTATAGGCCGAATGCAGATAAATATCAATAGATGAAGAAAGCGGATTATATCCCAATACACTGAGAAAATCTTCTCCAAGTTCATCTTCAAGTTGCGTTGCCGCTTCCTCTTTTGATACAAATCTAGTCGATTTCACATACGTTGTGGCATCCAGTGTTTTCTGAAGAAGACGGACATCCACATCTTTGGCATTTTCATTTAAAATCAGAGATATGTTGATACTCTCACGAACAAATTCGGATATTTTTTTAGCATATACGATCACCAGACCAAGCAACCCTACCACAAATAATACCAGTGTAATGCTGATCAGGGAAGTTACATATGAACTTCTCAGCCGCTGTTTGGTTGTATGTTGCCGGTTTTTATTCAAACCTGTTTGTTGTTTCAAGGTTTTTATTTATTCGACGACTGTCGTCCAGTTATGCAGATCAGGTTCATCCCCCTGTTGTATTGCCGTAAGTTTTTTATAAAGCCTGGATGATACAGGTCCCGGTTCCCCGTCTCCGTACGTATATGTTTTTTGTGTATCAGGATCAAAAATCTTATATATGGGACTGATGACAGCCGCTGTACCACAAGCTCCTGTTTCTTCAAATGTTTCAAGTTCGGTTACCGGCACTTTTCGGCGTTCGGTATTCATACCCAGATCCTGTGCAATTTGTAACAGGCTTTTATTGGTTATTGAGTTGAGGATTGAAGTTGATTCGGGAGTTACGTATGTATTCTGTTTAATCCCGAAAAAGTTTGCCGGCCCACACTCATCAATAAATTTCTTCTCTTTCGCATCCAGAAAAATGGCATTGGCATAACCCATTTCATGTGCTTTACGTATCGCCCGCAAGCCACCCGCATAATTTCCGCCGGTTTTAAAAGTTCCCGTACCCAAAGGGGCAGCCCTGTCATACTCCCTGCTAATCATCATATTTACAGGTTTAAACCCTTCTTTAAAATATGGACCTACCGGTGTTACAAAAACGAGAAAAAGATATTCATCAGCCGGTTTAACACCAACTTCTGCCCCTGTTCCGATCATCAGTGGCCGGATATAAAGGGATGCTCCCGTTCCATAAGGTGGAACATATTCCTTATTCAGGAGTATTACTTTAAAGATGGCTTCACGAAACAATTCTACCGAAACTTCAGGCATAAGTACCCCCTTTGCAGAATGCTGAAACCGCTTCGCATTTTCCTCCCAACGGAAAACCCTGATCTTATCATCCTTGCCTTTAAAGGCTTTCATCCCTTCAAATATTTCCTGACCATAATGCAGGCTTGTGGCTGCCATGTGTAAGGTTAAATACTCTGAATCATACGCTTCAAGCGGACTCCATACTCCGTTTTGATATATGCTTCTTAGATTATAGCTGGTTTTTTGATAACCAAATGGTAATTTGTGCCAATCCATATCCGAAAATTATTTATTGATTAAACATTAGCGACAAAAGTATGGTATTCAGTATAAAATTCACACTGATTTTTGTTTTTTCATCATCAAGTTGTTACATTTTTTCTACCTGAGAGAATCAATGGTTCTCTTTCATGTCCCGTATCAGGGAAAGTTGCTCGGATTTGTCAACATTACGCAGCTTTCTTGCCGTTTCGGTATGATATTCATATTTATTAATAAGTATCCGCATTTTCTTTTTCCACTCCGTAAAAGTCAACGCCTGGTTTCTGCTTTTTTCCTCCTGCCATAAGAGGGCAGCAGCATCTGCAAAATCAACACGGCCCAGGTAATTATAATTAGCGTCACAAATAATTTTCTGTAAAAGGGTTTCAGGGTTGTAAGGATGCTTTGTGGATGAAATCAGTTTGCAAACTTCCTTGATTTGTTCTTCGCCATACTGATATTTAGGTAATAAGTCAAAAGCATAATCACAACTGGCTTCCAGATGATTGTCCGGTTTGGTAAGATATCCCAGGTCGTACAATAGTGCTGCCGTTCGCAAAAGTAACATTGCTTCATCACTAACACCTTCGGCACGCCCAAGAAGTTCAACTATTGTATAAACCTGTATGGTGTGTTTGATATTATGAAATGCCAGATTATGTGGAATCTCTTCCTCCATCCTGGTAACGACATATTCTTCAAGATCCTGTAAGCGTAACAACTGCAGCCGGGTAATAAACTTTTTACCCGGGACCACCATACTGTCTCCCGAAAGTTCAGGCCGGATACCATTGACAAAATACATATCAATCTCACCCTTATATTTTACCGGCATTTTCCCGCGATATTCACAATTGAAATAATCTTTAACCAATTGATAAGTTGATCCGGAAATATTTATTTTCCCGGCTTCTCCCGATGATTCCATCCGGCTGGCTGTATTTACCGTATCTCCCCAAATATCATAAGAAAGTTTTTTATGTCCGACCACCCCTGCCACTACCGGGCCAGTGTGTATTCCTATGCGGATATCCCATACCTGATTATGTTTGTTGGAAAGTTCCTGCTTAAGACGGATCATATATTGCTGCATCTCCAGTGCTGCCAATACAACCTCAACAGGATTAGTTCGGTTTTTTTCAGGAATTCCTCCGGCACACATGTACGCATCTCCAATTGTTTTGATTTTTTCAATATTGTATTTTTCCGCAACCGAATCAAAATGGAAGAAAAATTTATCCAGTTCATCGATGAGTATTTCCGGGTTCATTGATTCTGCAATCTTTGTAAATCCCTGAATGTCCGAAAACAACACCGTAACCATTTGAAACTTTTTCTTTGTAGCCCTCCCGGTGGTTTTTATCTCATCTGCTGTCCCTTTCGGCAAGACATTCGCCAACAAATCTTCTGTACGATCTTTTTCCTTTAAAAGCTCATGAGTCCGCTCATTGATCAGTCGCTCGAGTTGATAACGCTGTTTGGCAAATTGATAATTTCTGCTACGTGCCACACTCCATGATAAAAGAACGATAAAAAGTAAATAAAAAACATAAGCCAGATATGTGCGATAAAAAGGGGGTAATATCCTGAAAGGATAATCCAGTACATCAATAATCTGATGGTCAATATTTTCTCTTACATGAAAGATGTATTCCCCATACGCAAGGTTAGTATATTCCTTTACGGGATAATAGGTAGGAGACTGAAATCCCCGATTAAGACCTTCCAGAAAATATTCATAAACAGCATCCCTGGGTTGAGATGACGTATCGATTTCAAAATACAGCACCCTTGAACGAAATGAAAAAACAGGGTTATAATACTTTTGTCGGTTTACCTCAGAATGATAAATAAGCGTATCTGTACCAATACGAAAAATTTTTATTCCCGGCCTGAATAATTGACCGGATTGACTTTTTACAGACCATCCCGTTATCAACAGAACAAGGAAAACAAAAAAAATATTCTTAAGATTTATACGGTTAAAAGAAAATTTCATAACTTGGTACACAATAGGGATTGATCTTGATGCTCAAAATTAATTATATTTATTGATTTCTAACCAACAATAAGAAAGCCATGGCAGAAAGTGAAAAAACCATTGTAGTACCGCATGATTTTACGAAGATTGGGGATTATGCCCTTGAACATGCGATGGTTATTTCCAAAATTATGGAAAACCCGATCTACATTGTGCATATTGCAAAGGATGCAAAAGACATCCCTGCAGCCGAGTTAAAATGTCAGGACATCTGTGAGAAAACTTTTAAACAACATTTCATCCAACTAAAATATATTGTCCGTGAAGGAAGTATCTTCAAGGATATTGGAGAAATTGCTTCCGAAGTCGATGCCAACCTGGTTATCATGGGAACTCACGGCAGAAAAGGAATACAAAAATTAACCGGTAGCTGGGCATTGAAAGTCGTTGTAAACTCTACGGTTCCTTTTATTATCGTACAGAATCCTCCGGAGGCAAAGAAATTTGAAAATATCGTTTTCCCGATTGATTTTCGGACCGAAAACAAAGAAAAAATGCAATGGGTCAACTACCTGTACAATTATTATAAAACCAAGTTTTTCATCATCAAACAGGATCCTAAAGACCGGATATTCAAAGCAAAGGTGAAAAATAACCTGGTTTTCGCCCGTAAGTATATGGAAGGGAAAAACATTAAATATGAAATCTATACAGCTCCCGGGAAAAAGAAGTTTTATCAGGAAACTATTGATTATGCAAAACAATCTAAAGCAGATATGATCCTGGTGATGACAACGAGGGATATTTCCATTGCCGATTATGCCCTGGGTGCCGACGAGCAACACATCATTGCGAACAGTGAAAAAATCCCCGTAATGTGTGTTAACCCTGATCCTTCATTACGACGTATGGGGGGATTTTCTGCCATGGGTGGATAATCATTTCTGAAAATCTAAACTCTAACCTATAGAACAAGGATTCATGTCCTTGTTTTTTTCTGATATGGATATCGTTTTTGCAACCAACAACAACCATAAACTAAAAGAAATCCGTAAACTCATCGGCAGACCTTTCCGATTGCTGAGCCTTAAAGATATTGCTTTCCATGAAGAAATCCCTGAAGACCATAACACTCTTGAGGAAAATGCTTCGGAAAAAGCACGGATTGTCTTTGCAGTATGCGGAATTCCAACTTTTGCTGATGACACCGGCCTCGAGGTTGAAAGTCTGAATAACAAACCCGGCGTATTTTCTGCTCGTTATGCCGGAAATGACCAGAACGACCAGGCAAATATCCGGAAAATCCTTCGTGAACTCAAAGATATTGAAAACCGTAAAGCCCGGTTTCGGACCATTATTGCACTCCGGTGGGACACAGACAAAGAGATGCTGTTCGAAGGAATGGTAAACGGAATGATTGATACAGTCCCCAGGGGAAAACACGGATTTGGCTACGACCCGGTATTCATTCCCAATGGTTACGACAAATCTTTTGCACAGCTTCCGCTCAGCATTAAGAATAAAATCTCACACCGGGCACATGCTTTTGCCAAACTCGATGAGTATCTGAAAAATCATTTTGTCTGAAATAGTTCCGGTATGTTTTCAGAATTCAATGTTATATACTAAAAATAAATATCTGATGTTTTAGGTTACAGATGAAACAAATCATACAATTCTTTCCTTTTTTTATCATTCTTCCGGTTTTTATTTCACACTGCCTTAATGCACAAATTCCGGTAGGAACGTGGCGGGATCACTATTCATATAGCCATGCACTGCGCGTGGAGGAAACACCGGGAAAAATATATTGCAGTACAGAAGGTGGCTTGTTTTATCTGGACAAAAAAAGTAATGGTATGCATACCCTTTCCAGGGTACAGGGGCTTTCTGATCACGGCATATCAGCCATGGCTTATGCCCCGGAGGTAAACACCCTGATACTGGCTTACGAAAACACGAATATTGATCTGATAAATGATTCGGGAATCAAGAACATCAATGACATTTACAGAAAAGTAATTCCCGGCATTAAAAAAATTAATGATATTACTGTTGTCGGATCCTTTGCCTATCTTTCAACTTCGTTTGGCGTTATTGTCCTTAATCTTAAGAAAAATGAGATCAAGGATACTTATTATATCGGTGAAAATGGCAATCCTCTGGAAATTTTCGGATTTATTCGGTTCGGATCATTTTTTTATGCAGCCACTGCCAATGGGATTTACCGTGCTCCGGAAGAGAGTCAGAACCTGGTTTATTACGAAGCCTGGGAACATCTTACCACTGCTCCCTCCCCCAACCGGAAATATAACCATATTATCGCCGTACAAAATAATCTTCTGGCTAACCGCTCAGATGAATCCATGGCTCAGGATACGCTTTACCTGTATGATGGAAATACCTGGGTTCCGTTTCTGGCCGAACCGTTGCTCAAGCACCATTCAATAAAATTTATCAACGGATATTTGCTGATATCCTCTTCGAAAAAACTACATATATACGATCAGTATCTTAACTCAGAGTATGTAATTGATGATCTGACCATTACATCATCACATATCCGGGATGCCCTTATCGATTCTGAAGGAATCCTGCGTATCGCCAATCACGAAGGAGGGTTGATTTCATCGGCTGATTTCTCAGGATTTGAGAGCAGTTATCCTAATGGTCCCTATACGGATGACGCTTTTACCCTCAGTGCCTGGAAGGATCATCTTGCCGTAGCAGGCGGAGGCAGAGATGTCGCATGGAATAATATTTTTCGAAATGGTTTGCTTTATACGTATTCACAGGGGTTTTGGCACTCGATAATTAATTTGGATATCAGGGATATCGTTCAGGTGATCCCGGATCCGTTAAATGACCAGCGAATGTATGCTGCTACCTGGGGTTATGGCATACTGGTTTTTAATGATCTGCAATTAATCAAAACCTGGAATGAAGATAATTCTTCGCTCCAGAGTATTATTCCCGGTAGTCCTTTTGTAAGGATCGGTGGAATGGCTTTTGACTCCCAGCACCGTTTATGGGTAACCAATACCGGCGTTAATGAACCCATTTCGGTAAAAACCGATGATGATTCCTGGATAAGCATTCCATACGGACCTTATATCAATGCTCCTACCATTGGCAATATTCTTATCTCACAAAACGGAACAAAATGGGTACAACTGCCCAGAGGATACGGACTTTTTATTTTTGATGACAACAATACCCCAAAGAATATCGATGATGACCGTTTTAAGAAAATCTCGGTTATTGACCAGGAAGGTCAGTCTCATAATGATGTGTATTGTCTTGCTGAAGACCGTTCCGGCTATATTTGGGTAGGAACTTCGCAGGGACCACTGGTATATTTTAACCCCGGCCGGATTTTTGAGGAAAACGGCGCAACAGCCCAACGTATTCTGGTACCCAGGAAAGATGGATCCGGCCTGGCAGATTACCTGCTTAGTACCGAAAAAATTAATACTATTGCCATCGATGGGGCAGACAGAAAATGGTTTGGTACCGAAAAAGCCGGTGTTTTCCTGATTTCACCCGATGGGACCGAAAAAATTCTCAACTTTAATACCGCTAACAGTCCCCTGCCTTCAAACCTCATCTACAGCATCGCCATCGAACCTGAAAACGGGGAGGTTTTTTTTGCCACTGATAAAGGGGTGATCTCTTATCGTGGTTCCGCTACAAAACCGGCACAAAATCTTGAAAGTGTCTATGCTTTCCCTAATCCGGTTCGTGAAGGATGGCAGGGTAAAGTAACCATAACCGGATTATCCGAAGGTGTAAATGTTAAAATTACAGATATCAGCGGGAACCTGGTCTTTGAAACCCGTTCTCTGGGAGGGCAGGCTTTCTGGAACAGGAAAAATATGGATGGCAGGGAGGTCAATACCGGTATCTACCTGGTGTTCATTTCAAATGATGACGGATCTCAGACACAGGTAACAAAAATCCTGGTTGTAAAATAAAATTTTATTCGTCTTCAGTAATCAGACTCGAAATCCGTTCAATCTGTTTTTGCTTGTTTACTTCTCGTAAACTTCGGGCTGTTTTTGTAAAATACTGATGGCCCGAGATAAATTTTACCTGCAGCTTATTCCACTCACTCAATGTACCGATCTTATTTTGCTCATGCAGTTCTTTGTATAAAGTATTGGACACAGGGATAAAATCCGTTCGCCCCAGGTAATCCAGATCGGAGTCACAAA
The DNA here is from genome assembly GCA_013152085.1 of Chlorobiota bacterium. Lineage (GTDB taxonomy): Bacteria > Bacteroidota > Bacteroidia > Bacteroidales > VadinHA17 > JAADHC01. The sequence goes on along the minus strand of JAADHC010000062.1, from coordinate 18,833 downwards.
TGATATCTTCCAACAGGTTTTTAGGCTGCGGAGGCAGCTTGGTAGCCATGATTATCTCACAAATCCGGTCAATCTGGTCCTGCGTATAACCATATTTCGGAAGCATTTCCCTGGCCATAACCGTACCATAATACTCATGATTGTCATATTGTACAATATGTCCTGCATCATGGAATAAACCGGCAGTTTTCAATAATAGTATTTCTTCATCCGAAACCCCTTCTGCCCATCCGATCAATTCTACTTCGGTAACCACATCCACGGTATGCTTTACATTGTGATAGTACAGGTATTTTGGCAACTCTTTTTCCAGTTTGTCCAGGATCATTTCCTGTAAGTCAGTAAACTGGATTAAGCCGTATTTTATCCGAAAGGCTTTATTGGGTGTAACGCCATCACCATCCTCAGAAAACTCCGGTTTGAGACCTCTGACCACATACATATCCAGATCACCCTTATACTTCACCGGCATTTTCCCGTAATATTCACAAACGAAAAACTCCTTTACAAGCTCGTAGGTCATCACCGAAATGATGACGGATCCTTCTTCCGCAGCAGATTCAATCCTTGATGCTGTATTTACCGTATCCCCTTTAATTTCATAGGACACCTTTTTCTTCCCGGCCATGCTGGCAGTAACCGGTCCGGTATGTATCCCCAGTTTAAGATCCCATACCTGTCCCCCCTTCTCCCTGTTTTCCTTCTTCACCTGACTGATATAATAGTGCATTTCTATGGCGGCCATAACCACATCGACCGGGTTGGTAATATTCTTTACCGGAACTCCGCCGGCACACATATAGGTATCTCCAATGGTTTTTATTTTTTCGATATGATACTTTTTGACAAGCTGGTCAAACTCATAAAGAATTTCATCCAGCTTATCAACGATGGCTTGCGAGTCAGACTCGTCTGACAGTTTTGAAAAACCCTGAATATCGGCAAACAATACCGTTGCCATATCAAAACGCAGCGTCCGGATTTTGCTTTCGATCTGGATGCCTTTTTTCACCAGCCCGGGAGAAAGGCTTTCCAGCAGCGCCTTTTGCTTCTCATTCTCCCGCATTAGTTTTTCATTATGCTTTTGCAGGGTCTTGATCTGGGTTTCCAGTTCCTGGTTCTGTTTAGCCAGTTTGGCAATACGTTTTACCAACTCTTTTTCTTTGGACAAACTCATATATAAAAGTTTTTATCTATACCTTGTCTGAAAATTTGCAAATCAACGTCGCCGATGCATATGATGAGATCGGTTCAGAGTAATTTTTTGTGAAAATTACTGATTTTTTTGAAATTTAACGATCTATTTTGATATCATGTTGGTAAAAACCAAAGGTGTTGTTCTCTATACGCTGAAATACGGCGACTCCTCGCTGATCCTGCATTTGTATACGGAAAAATACGGACGGCTGTCAGTTATGGTAAAAGGGGTATCCGGAAAAAAGACAGGAACACTCCCTGCATATTTTCAGCCTTTAAATATTCTTGAAACAGATTTATATTATATCCCCGGCCGGAATTTTCAAAAAATCAAAGAAGTCCGGTTTCATTATCCGTATCATTCCATCCCGTTCAATATCCGCAAATCCACCATTGCTCTTTTTCTAAGCGAAGTATTACGACAAACACTTTCCGAGGAAGTAAATAATCCTCCTTTATTTTCCTGGCTCTTTGCATCCCTCCGGATACTGGACCAGATGGAAGAAAATTTTACCGATTTCCACCTGGCATTTCTGATCCGTTTGTGTCGATACCTGGGTTTTCATCCGCACAATAATTATTCCTTACAAAACAGGATCTTCGACCTTCGCGAAGGGATCTTCACAGCAACCCTTCCTTTACATCCGGATATTCTAAACGAACCACTGACAGCGCTTTTTAATGCTTATCTTCGTACACCGCTGGGAGAAAAAATAATAATACCTAAAAATAAGGAACGGACCGACAAACTACTCGAAGTGGTTCTTGATTATTATTACATTCACATGGAGGGAATGGGAAAAATCAAATCTCTTACCGTGCTGAAAGATGTATTCAAAGATTAATACCGGTCATGATTTTTTCAAACTTTATAAAAAATATTTTACCAACCATGTTCTACACGAATAGCGGTACGTCCTAAACATAATTCGGATTTCATCCATGATTCATTACATTTGCAAAAAAACAGAATATGCCTGTACTCACCTCCCTGGTCAAATGGATAAATATCAAACGGTTGCACCAGATCGATCTGTTTCGAAACTATCCGAACGAAGTGCAGGAAGAAATTTTTATCCGTCTGATCACCAAGGCGGCATATACCAGCTGGGGACAAAAATACCGGTATGATAAAATTCAGTCAGTAGAAGACTTCCAGAAATCCGTTCCGTTACAAACCTATGACGATATTAAAACGTATGTCAACCGGCTCAGGGCAGGAGAAAAAAACCTCCTTTGGCCGGGTGAAGTAAAATGGTTTGCCAAGTCATCGGGAACAACCAGTGATAAAAGCAAATTTATTCCCGTAACACGTGAGGCCCTGGAACAATGTCATTTCAGGGGAGGGAAAGATGTACTGGCTATTTATACGGATAATTATCCAAACACAAGGATTTTTAGCGGCAAAGGCCTAACACTTGGTGGCAGCCATCAAATCAATAATTTCAATAATAACTCCCTGTATGGGGATCTATCTGCGATCCTGATACAGAATATTCCTTTCTGGGCAGAATTCCTGAGGGTACCTGAATCCAAAATCGCCCTCCTCGACCAGTGGGATATAAAACTTAAAGAAGTTACGCGCGCCACGATAAAGGAAAATGTCACCAACCTTGCCGGAGTCCCTTCCTGGAACCTGGTACTGATCAATTATATCCTGGAATATACCGGTAAAAAACACCTTCTTGAGGTATGGCCCAACCTCGAACTTTTTGTTCACGGAGGCGTTAACTTTGAACCTTACCGGAAACAATTCGAAAAACTGATCCCTTCTCCTGATATGCATTACATGGATACCTATAATGCCTCTGAAGGTTTTTTCGGAATACAGGACGACCCCTCACATGACGATATGCTGCTGATGCTCGACTATGGGATATTCTATGAATTTATTCCCATGCAGGAATTTAACAAAACCCATCCTGATGTATTGACGATTCGGGATGTAAACACTACGGACAATTATGCCCTGGTCCTTTCTACTAATGGCGGCCTATGGCGTTACATTATCGGCGATACCATCCGTTTTACTTCTCTCCGACCCCACCGGTTCAGAATTACAGGTCGTACCCGGCATTTCCTCAACGCCTTTGGAGAAGAAGTAATCATTGAAAATGCAGAAAAGGCACTCGCCACCGCCTGCCGTGAAACCGGAGCTCAGATAAGCGAATATACGGCCGCACCGGTATATATGAGCGACACCGAACAGGCACGCCATGAGTGGTGTATTGAATTCGAAACAGAACCTGCTGATATAGATACTTTCGTTTCTCTCCTGGATAAATCCCTGATGGATGTAAACTCCGACTATGAAGCCAAAAGATATAAAGACATTACTCTGGCCCCTCCTCTTGTTCATAAAGTCCTGAAAGGTACTTTTTATAACTGGTTTAATGATCATAAAAAACTGGGGGGACAGAATAAAATGCCCCGTCTGTCTAATGACCGGAAATATTTGGAGGAGATTCTCCAAATCCACAACCGGTTACAAAAAAATAAATAACCCGGGCCGAAATTCCTTTTTTCAATCGCGGGAATATTGTTAACTTTAGCTTTCCATCAACAGAAAATTTTCTACCATGCACATTGCTCTTGCCGGGAATATCGGCTCAGGAAAAACCACACTCACCGGTCTGCTGGCCAAACATTATAACTGGGAAGCCCGTTATGAAGACGTAAAGGAAAATCCATACCTCAACGATTTCTACGAGGATATGCAACGATGGTCATTTAACCTGCAAATCTATTTTCTGAACAGCCGTTTTTCACAGGTCGTTGAGATCAGGAAGTCCGGAAAAACCGTAATTCAGGACCGCACTATTTACGAGGATGCCTATATCTTTGCCCCCAACCTCCATGCTATGGGGCTGATGTCAACCCGTGACTTTGAAAACTACTTTACACTTTTTAATCTCATGAGTTCCTATGTCCAGCCACCAGACCTTCTGCTGTATCTGCGTGCTTCCGTCCCTACTTTGGTCAGTCAGATACAGAAAAGAGGCAGGAAATATGAAAACAATATCCGTCTGGATTATCTCCAACGTCTTAATGAAAGATATGAAGCCTGGATTGACTCTTATACCATTGGCAAGAAGCTGATTGTTGAGGCAGATGACTATGATTTCCCTGATAATCCCGAGCACATACGCGAGGTTATAGATAAAATCGACGCCGAAATCCATGGTCTTTTCTGATGGAATTGTTCATTATTTCTTCTGCCTGTTCATAACTGATTCCCTGATTTTGTAACCTTTTTTCATTCAGGAAGTAAAAGGAATTGTGTTCGGCACTCTTTTTGCACTTAAGTTAACCGAATCGTTAATAATAAAAATGGACAAGGAAATAACTATAGACCAGACCCGATTTTCACCCGGGGTACGCCTGAAAAAAGGTACTCTTAAAATGGAAGGCCGCTCAGTTCTGAATGATCCCAAACCCTTTTTCCAGCCGCTGTTTTTATGGGTTGATAAATACATCTCCGGTAATCCCGGTACAACACGTATCGATTTAAAATTCGAATATATTAATACCAGCTCAACCAAATGGGTATTTGAGATGCTTAGAGCGATTAAACAAAAAAAACATTCTTCGGATGATTTAGAAATCAACTGGTATTACGAAACCGGCGATGAAGATATGTATGAACTCGGCGAAATTCTTAAATCACTGATGAATTCCTCTTTCCGCATCATCGAAACACCCGAATGATATTTTAGTCTTTTTCGAAGCCGTTCCGGTTATTCTTCAAGATCCTGTCTGTTTGAGATGATGAGTTGAATCTATTCTCATTTGTTTGTCGCTTCGCAACATCTCCCCTGGAAGGGAAGAAATTGCAGGAATAACACATTATTCCCTCCCGTAAACTTTCATTATATATATTATTATATATATTTCTTTTTTGTTTTCACCCTTGTAGGAAAACCCCTACAAACATTTCAGCTTTTATAACTCATTTCCCCGTATTTTTCTGATGCAAATTAAAGCCAAGAACTACGTATAATCATCCATAATCCTTCCCCCGGTTAAATATAGGGTAGGGCTATATTTGTAGGTCACTAAATGCAAACGACCACGCTTTTAATAAAACGTTCTCGTTGTACTGATGTTTAACCTTAAAAATTCGGCAAGCTATGAAAGTAGTTCTTCTGAATTTTTCCGGACCGGTAGAAAAAAGACTCGTACAATGGCTCAGGGAAAACAACATGGAAACAACGACATTACAAACAGAAGAGGGTAAAGACCTGATGGTCCGGATGAGTGATATTGCCCCCGATATTATATTGCTTAACACAGTACAAACTCCCAGACTTGTCAGTACCATTCAGCAATTTTGCGATCGGTTTAAGTCGTTGATTATGATTGGATTGACGGACAATTATTCCCGGTTTATCCGGGAGAAATTAATTATGGCGGGGCTAAACGAATATATGGATATAAACGAACTGGTTGAAAAGGGACCGGATCATCTACGCTCTTTTCTGCTGGAAAGGGATTCATAATGAATCACATCAATACAGTGAAAAACACGCAAAACAACGATGCTGCGACAACATTGAAAGATGTGGTCATTTCCCTGCTCGATTCCATTCATTCATCGGCTTACATTTCTGATCCTGTCAGTTATAAAATTCTTTATGTGAACAAAGCCCTTGAACTTGCTCTGGGGGAAGATCCTACGGGCAGGATCTGCTATAAGACCCTGCAGGATGAAGCACAGCCCTGTGAGTTTTGCACCAATCCTTATCTTTTTGACGAATCATATTCCGCTCCCCTTATCTGGACACATCAAAACAAAAAGAATCATCTCTGGTACAGATGCTCAGACATAGCTATTCCATGGGATAAAGGGAAAAAGGTCAGGCTTGAAATTGCTGAAGAACTCACTGCCGGCAATACACCGGAAAACAAACCGGAAAAGTACTACAGACTGCTCTTTTATGTACTGAAACTTGAAGACCTGTTATCCGGAGATAAAGATCCTGTCTCAAACATTCTGAGTCAAATTCCTTCCCTGGTTTCCGAGGCTTTTTCATTTCATAATGACACTACCGTTAAACTGGTTATTCACGGGAAAAAATTTATGAAAAACGGAATAGAAGATCCGTTGTTTTTAAAAAAATCGGAAGTTCGTGGCAGAAAAGAACATTTTGGCTATCTGGAAGCAGGTGTTGGCACAAAAAATAAAACCACTACATTTTCTGAAAAGGAAAAAGTGTTCCTGGAAATGGTAGCACGCCGTACAGGAACTTACCTTGAACACCGGTATCATACAGAGAGGTTAGCTGCGCTTGAAACCCGCCTTAAGCTGGCTACAGAGGCTTCCGGCATAGGTATCTGGGACTGGTACACGGACTCTGATGAAGTTTATTATTCTGCCGAGTGGAAACGGCAGCTTGGATATGCGGAGGATGAACTGCCAGGCAGGTTTTCCACCTGGGAAAACCTGCTTCATCCTGACGATTATAACAGAATGCATCGCGAATTAACTGATTACCTCTCTAATCCCAAAGGGATATTTGAGGCAGTGTTCCGGCTGAAACACAAAAACGGAACTTACAGGTGGATACAAAACCGGTCGGCTTGTATAAAAAATGAGAAGGGAGAGGTAGTTCGTATGTTCGGATCACACCTCGATATCTCTAACCAGAAACAAATCGAAGACAAAATAAGCCAGAATAACAAATTCCTGAATACCATTCTTGAAGTTATTCCAGATTTTATTTATATCTACGATCTTGAAGAAAAGCAAAATGTCTTTTCGACACATGAAATCATTTCCCTTCTCGGATATTCCGCTAAGGACATTCAGGCAATGGGAGACCGGTCGATGAATGAAATTGCCCATCCCGATGATCTTGCGAAAATCACTGCCCACCACAACCGCCTGCGCAGTTTAAAAATCAACCGTACCATGGAAATCGAGTACCGGATGAAAACGAAGGATGGGAAATGGAAAGTTTTAAAGTGTCGTGATAAGCCATTTTTACGGAAGGAGGACGGACGGGTTAAACAGATCATCGGTATTTGTCGTGACATCACCTGGGAAAAACGTACTGAAAAGGAGTTGATTACTATAAGTACCGAACTGGGGGAAAAGAATCGCGAACTGGAACAAGTACTCTACACTACGTCTCACGATCTTCGTACTCCTTTGCTGAATATCGAGGGTTTTTCTCATATCATTGAAAAGTCTTTATCCCAAATGCGTGAGATGATACTGGATACCGGAAGCCTTGAGGAACTTCAGCAACAGTTTAAAACAAAAACAGATCCCGAATGTCATGAGGCATTTAAATATATCCAAAACAGTATCCACAAAATGGATGTCCTTATCAGAGGGCTGCTTACAGTTTCCCGTACCGGCAGATCAGCCCTCCTTATTTCGGATATTGACATGAATACGTTGGTCGATGAAGTTATCTCGAATATTTCCTGGGACGTCAGGGAGAAAAAAATACAGATCAGCCATACACATTTATATCCCTGCAGGGGAGACAGGGCGCTTATTCTGCAGCTTTTTGACAACCTGATGAGCAATGCCATAAAATATCTGGATCCTCAACGTCCGGGGAAGATTCGTATTTCATCACGTCGAAGGAACGGCTTTTACGAATACAGTGTTTCCGATAATGGTATCGGCATCCCTGAATCAGAACAGGAAAAGATCTTTGACATATTTTACCAGTCGGATCCTGAGCAGGAAGGGGTGGGTATCGGACTATCTATTGTAAAAACCATCATTAACAAACACCGGGGAAAAATCTCTGTACATTCTGTTCCGGGAAAAGGAACACGGTTTATTGTTATGCTTCCCGCAGAATAATCTGCATATGAAAAAAGAAGTTGTCATATTATTTGCCGAAGACGATCCGGGACATGCACTGCTTACCCGAAGAAGCCTGCATGAATCCGGCGTGGTAAACGAAATTATCCATTTTCACGATGGTGAGGAGATTGAAACATTCCTGCAAAATCACAACGGAAAAGTCAGAATAGGGCACAAATCATATCTGGTGCTGCTGGATATCAAAATGCCTCGCCGTTCAGGTATTGATGTGCTGGAAACCATAAAAGGGGATAAGCTCCTGAAAAAAATACCTGTCATTATGCTTACCACAACGGATGATCCCCGTGAAATTAACCGGTGCCATGAGCTGGGCTGTAATATGTATATCACCAAACCGGTAACCTATGAAAAGTTTCTGGAGGTGATCCGTAAGCTGGGATTATTCCTCCAGATTGTTGAAATACCGAAGATGAACGATAACCACGGGCCGGGCCGGTCGTAATTATCCGAAACCATGGAAAAGAAAAAAGTTAAAATAAATATTCTGGTTGTGGAAGACGATCAGGGTCTGAACAAGCTGCTATGTACTCATATTATCACTCTTGGGTACCAGGCAACCAGTGCTTACAACGGGAAAGAAGCCTTGAACCTGTTGCGCGAAAAACCCTGGGATCTCATGCTCCTCGATTACAAACTTACCGATATCACTGCCGATTTACTCATAGAGGAGGTAAAAAAAATAACGAAAATCCCGCCATTTATTATCATCACCGGTTTCGGTGATGAACGGATTGCCGTAAAGATGATGAAAAAGGGTGCCCGCGATTACTGGGTGAAGGAAGGGGCATTTATCGATACCGTTCCCGACCGGATCGAGCGGGCTGTAAATGAAATCCGGAATCTGCACAAACTCAGGAAAGCAAGGCAAAAAATTGAGATTGTGGAACAGCAAAGCCGGAAAGTACTTGAAGCTATGGCTGACCCCGTGATTGTGGTCAATACCGATAAAAAAATCGTATTCCACAATGATGCGTTTCGTGAAACTTTCGGACCATTCAAACGCCAGGCCCCCTGCCATACAATAATTTACAACCGGAAAACCCCGTGCCCATGGTGCCAGGAAGTTTCTGCCGAAAATAACACTTTTATCAACATCAATAAACTTGTTGAAAGAAACAGACGCTTTTTCCAGCCTGCAATTGGTCCGATAAAACTCAACGGAGGGAAAGAATATACAATCACCATGTTCCGCGATATTTCGGATTCTGTAATTGCCCGCCGGAAAGCTGAAAAAAACGAAACCATCCTGCGCAACCTTATAGCTACTGCACGGGATGCCATTATCGGAATAAACAATACGGGGCATATTGTTTTGCACAACAGGGCTTCCCTTGAAATGTTTGAGATAACCGCAGATGAACTCCAATCCAGGTTGTTTTTTGATCTTCTTGAAAAAGATAAATATATGTTTCGCCTGCACCGTTTATTCAGACAGATTATATCAGGGGAAAAGAATCAATTGATCAAAAAAAGTTTCCGTCTTACCATTCAAACAAAAAGCGGCTGGGAAAAATATATAGACACAAGCCTTTCGGTAAATGAAATTAACGGAGAAAAACTTTACCTGTTTATCCTCAGGGACATCAGTGAACAACACAAGGCCGAACTGGATCTTCTGGAACAGAAAATGTTGATTCGTTCATTAATTGATAACCTGCCGGACCATATTTATTTCAAAGATACCCAGCTCAGGTTTCTGCTGAGCAATAAAGCACACAACGACCACATTGGTGTTGCCTCGGAGGAAGAGCTGATCGGAAAAACGGATATGGATCTTTATCCTGAAAATCTGGCAAAGGAATATACGAAAAATGAAAAACAGGTAATCCGTTCAGGTCGGCCCAAGTTGAATATCAAGGAGAAAACAATCAATAATCAGGGTAGTATTCGCTGGCTGCTTACCAGTAAGATCCCTGTATTGGATGGTTATGGCAAGGTAAAAGGAATCATCGGTATTGGCAGGGATATAACCGACCTGGAACTGAACCAACAGGAGTTACATAAAAGCCGGCGACGTCTGGAAGGACTGCTGGAAATCAGCCTGATGGAACACCTCGATACCGCAACCATCCTGAATATGGCTCTGGAAAAGTCCATTGATCTTACAGACAGTGATATCGGATATGTCTATTTCTATAACGAAGCTACCAGGACCTTTACCCTGCACAACTGGTCGGAATCTGTCAAGGAACAATGCAGGGTGGAAAAAATACGTACCGAGTTTCAGCTGGAAAAGACCGGAATCTGGGGCGAGGCTGTACGTCAGCGCCGGCCGGTACTTATTAACGACTACTCTCAAGATGACCCGTTAAAGAAAGGATTACCTAAAGGCCATGTTCCTATCAGGCGCTTTCTGACCATACCTGTCTTCTACCTGGATAAAATTGTTGCCGTTGCCGGAGTGGGGAATAAAGAACAACCTTATGACCAGACCGATCTGATCCAGCTTGAACTTCTGATGGACACGGTATGGAAGCTGATCACACAGAAAGAACAACGACAGGAACTGATCCGGGCAAAGGTAAAAGCCGAAGAGTCTGAAAAACTCAAGACGGTTTTTATGTCTACCATGTCTCATGAGTTACGGACCCCGCTGAATGCCATACTCGGTTTCTCCCGGCTGCTGGAGTCAAGCCATAACATGGATGAAATAAACCAGTTTGCCCATTACATCACAGAAAGCGGAGAGCGCTTGTTAACCATTATTGAAAATATCTTTTATGTGTCGGCCATTGACGGACAACATCTTAATATCGAAGAAGAGAATACCGAGCCCCGTAAACTCGTAATGGATATTATTGATCAATTTAAACAAAAAGGAATCCCGGAAAACATTAAAATTGAAACTTTGCTCCCAAAAGATGATAAAATCACAGTCATCAAAACCGATGTCAGAAAAACAGGGCATATCCTTCGTTCCCTGGTAGACAATGCTTTAAAATTTACACCATCAGGGAACATTACGGCAGGATACCGTCTGGAAGCAAATAAGATCCGGTTTTTTGTAAAAGATACCGGCATTGGCATCCCCGAAGATAAGAGGGAGATCATTTTTGAAAAGTTCAGGCAACTGGATGAACGAACCACCCGGGAGTATGGCGGAATTGGTATCGGTCTTTACCTTGCAAAACGATTAACCGAAATATTAAAGGGAAAAATATGGGTTGAAGAGAATAAACCGCAGGGAAGCATTTTTTATGTTGAAATTCCTTTTACAATATTATCACAAACCAAAAAATCGCAAATGAGAGGAGGAAATCGTTCCCCAAGGAAATCCGATCTACAGAAAACGGTATTAATTGCAGAAGATAATCCGGTAAGCGCCCTGCTTTTGAAAAAAGTAATCAATGATATAGGGTTACAACCCATACATGTCGAAAACGGGCTGGAAGCCGTAACCCACGTCAAAGAGAACAAACCATGCGACCTCATCCTCATGGATCTTAATATGCCGGTAATGGATGGATTCCAGGCTATTGAAAGGATCAAAGAAATTCGCGATGATATCCCCATTATTATACAGACAGCTTATGATTCCGAGACCGGCCGGGCCAAAGCCAGGGAACTAAATGTCCAGGATTTTATCAGTAAGCCGGTAAGCCGGGAACAACTTATTAAAAAAATCAACCTGTATGCCTACGGACCGGGAATCATGATTTGAAGTCCGATAGTCGAACAATGAATTGTGAAGTAACTTTTTCGGTTCATTACTCGACAATCTTTTCGATCGTTTCGATAGACTCTTTACCCCCCTTCGAATTTTTGCCTTCGTACTTTACCTTTCATCCTTCCGTCAAACCAGCCCCGCTTTCAATGCATACCTGATCAGGTCGGCTGTGGTTGTACATTGCAGTTTTTCAAGGATGCGTGTTTTATAAGTACTGACCGTCTTTTCACTTATAGACAGGATATCGGCTATCTCTTTCATGCTCTCCCCCTGTGAAATTTTGATCATAATTTCAAATTCGCGGTTCGAAAGCCTGGCATGGGGAGGTTGGTCGTTTCCGCTATGATCAATCAATGCTTCGGCAAGGGATTCGGAAATATATTTGTGACCATCCAGAATCCGGTTTACAGCTTTGATCAACTCTTCATCGAGACTGTTTTTGGTCAGGTATCCTGCAGCACCGAGTTTCAAAGCCCGCAGGGCATAATCTTTTTCGGGGTACATACTCAGCATAAGCACCGGCAGTTCCGGAATCATATTCCTGAGGTCTTCCAGTAATACCATTCCGCTTTTTCCGGGCAGGTTGATATCCAGCAGAATGAGGTTATAGGTGTTTCCCCTTATTCTTTTCATCGCTTCACGGGCATCTCCGGCTTCATCGGTTTCCAGGAAGGAGATTCCCTCCTCCAGGATGCGCCGTACCCCTATGCGAACAACAGGATGATCATCAATGATCAGTATCCGTATCATCGTGTTTTATGATTTTTCAAAGGCAAGTTAAACAAAACTTCGGTGCCTTTTTCCTTTTTCAATATCTTAAATTCACCACCGAGTATCTCTATACGCTCCTTCATTCCCATAAGGCCAAAATTTTCATGTGTAGTTAATATTTCTTCCGGGATACTTTTTCCGTTATCTGAAACCGAAAAGATGATTTTATTTTTCGACCTGACCACACGCAGTACGGCTACGGTTGCTTTGGAATGACGTACGATATTGGTAATGGCTTCCTGTACCACCCGGTAAACCGGAAGTGTAAAATTGTCAGGTAATACCACCTCCCTTGGCAGAATCCCAACAATTGCGATTCCCGATCGCTTGGACATTTCATGGCAAAGCCACTCGAGGGCATCCCAGAACCCCAGTTCATCCAGCACACTGGGTCGGAGTTCGGTAGTGATCCATTGTACTGCTTTCATAGCTTCATCAACCAGATTTCTGGTTTCAGCCAGCCGTTCGGTAATCATCGGTGACGTTTCCGGAAGTTTTCGTGAAAGCCAGGAGATATCCATTTTCACTGCAGTCAGGATCTGGCCCAGATTATCATGCAGGTTTCGGGAGATCTGCCTTCGCTCCTGCTCCAGCATCTCATTGAGGTGTCCTGATAATCTGTGCAACCGGTCAAGGGTAATTTTCAATTCCTGAAGCGCCTTTTCCTGTTTGGTAATATCCAGTTGGATGCCTACAAAGTGAGTGATTCCCCCGACTTCGTTAAAGATTGGGGCAATAGTTAATTCCTCGGTATAAAGTTTACCGTCTTTCCGTTTATTGATAATTTTACTTCTCCATGTTTTCCCTTTCAGAATAGCGTCCCACATCTTCTCATAAAAATCCCGGTCGTGTTTTCCCGACTTCAGGATACGCGGATTTTGTCCAACAGCTTCCTTTCCGGTATATCCCGTAATCCTGGTAAATGCCCGGTTTACCCATTCTATTTTTCCGTCAGGATTGGTAATGATCACACCATTTACTGCATTTTCCAGGGCCGAAGACTGTACCTGTAGCTGTTTTTCAACTCTTTTTCTTTCTGATATGTCCCGGGCAATGCCAAGAATACACTGTTTCCCTTTAATTACAACCGGGGCAGAACGGACTTCAACCGGTACTAATGTTCCGGTTTTAGTGCGCAGGTCCAATTCAACAGGCCCGGTAATCCTACCACCAGCCACCTGTTTCATCAGATCTTCTATTAACGCCTTTTTTTCCTTAGGAATAAGATTTGTATTAAATATATTTTCCCCGATGAACGCCTTCTTTCTGTCTCCTGTAATTCGTTCTGCCTCGGCATTGCCATCCAGGAATATCCCGTCAGCATTCAATATAAAATAACCGTCCGGAGCGTGGTCAAATAACATCCTGAACTTTGCTTCGCTTTCGCGGAGGGCATTTTCCGCCTTTTTTCGTTCGGTAATATCGAGAAGTTGAGCAATCGTCCACCTTTTACCTTTGGAATCTTTTACTACCGTTGAGCTTATTTCAACCAGTCTTTCCCCGCCGTCTTTTCGCAAAACAATAAATTCATACCTTGAGGGTACTTTTTCCCCCCTCTGTCGCTTTTTGTAACGTTCTTCCACAATCCGTTTGCTCTTCTCAGGCAAATACACCCTGAAATCATGCCCGATAATCTCCTTTCTGTTGTATCCGAGTATTTTGCAAAATGTCTCATTTACATATTCAAACCGGTAATCTTCTCCTACAATAAGAATCCCTTCATGAGAATTTTCCACTACGGCACGGTAACGCTCTTCACTCTCCTGCAAGGCAATCCGGATACGCAGACGCAGCAATAAGCTGGTTATTTGCCGGGCCAGGTTCCCAAACAGTAATGCATCCTCATCGGAAAATTGCCTGTCAGCGGAAAGCCCTAATACTCCTATCCTGTTATCAGCCATTCCCAGCGGGGCAAAAAGCATTCCTTTCAGATCAAAAAGGTCTATAACGCGGGGTATTACTTCCTTCGATAATTCAGACGCCATATTCTTTTTTATAGAAATGATGTTTTTAAAATCGTGCATCGTTCTTTTAATCTCCTCAGGGCTGGTGATATTTATGACATCCATCTCCTTAAAAACCGCATGATAAAAACTCATTGAATCTACAGGAACAATTACAGGCGGAATTTTAAAAGAGAGTAAACTTTCGATTTTCCGTATCATCTTCCCCGGCAGTATCATATTCTGAATAACCAGCTTATCATGCGTTTCATTAAGTATATACATTGTGGCACCAAAGCAATTAAAAAGCTTCTGTGTACCTTTGGTCAGGATCTCAACAATTACGGGCAATTCCTCACCCTTGTTTGCCGCTTCGTTTAACTGATTCAGTAAAGACTGGTATTGACTTTGACGGATCAGACTCTTTTCAGCCGATTTTCGCCTGGTGATATCTACCACAGTTCCGAGCAATTGTTGCGGGGACCCCCGGTCATCTTTCAATAGCTCGGCCTGGGCATGTACCCAAAGGATCGACCCGTCAGGACGAACAATCCTGTGGTCGATATTATAAGATTTCTCACCCTGTATCGCGGCCTCCAGGTTCTTTTGTACAAATTCCCGGTCATCCGGATGACAAACCCGGGCAACAAACTCCGGTGTAATCCATCTTTTATTGTGATCGAGACCGTACATATCTACAACCTGATTTGATAACTCAATCTCATCGGTTTTTAAATTCCAGTCAAGAAATCCCATCCGCGCAACCTGCTGGGCTTTCTGCAGGCGTACATTATATTCCCGTAATGCTTCCTCTGCCTGCTTGCGTCCGGAAATATCCACAACCACCGAACGGCTTTCAACTACTTTCCCCTTTATATCCAGAACCGGGGTTACTGACAAACTGATCCATATAATACTTCCATCCGATTGCCGCATCTGCAACTCTTCATTTCGAACAGAACCGCCTTTCCGGAAATACCGGAGGATCTTTTTTGCCTTGGTTTTCCCGGCGGGAGTATCCGCGTACAAATCCATTACCGGTCTTCCGATAAGCCCATTGATCCCGTATTTCAATAATTCTCCGGCCCGTTTGTTGCACCTGATAATACGACCGTCAACATTCACGGAGAAATAACCATTCGGAGCATTATTGTATAAATCCCTGTATCTTTCTTCACTCTCATGTAATTCCTGTTCCGTTTTCTTCCTGATTATGGCTTCACCAAGGATATTGGCCACGGAAGACATAAACTGCTTCTCCGCAGGATGATATTCACGGGGTGTAAATGTGCCGATAATCAGTAATCCCCATGGCATCCCGGTTCCCGGGACAGGAACAGCAAGGGCAGTAGCCAGATGATGCCTTTTCATCAATGCCCTGCCACCGGAAGATTTACATTCCGGGCTCTGCAGCGACACCGGGCCGGATGCTTCCAGAAGACTTTCCCAACAGGATGCCTCTCCAGTAGAAATGCCCGCTTGCGGAAATAACGGCTGCTTCAACCCTCCGGCAGCACGTTTGCACAAAATTCCCGTAACAGGATTCCGGCCAATAAGGACAACGGTTTCAACTTCCAATATTTTTTTACATATGTCCACCGTATAGCGAAACAGCCTATTATATTCTCGGGAAGAAACCAGATAATTACTATATTTTCCCAGGGCATACTGAAGCCTCCGCTGCAACTCCATATATTTCCCGGCCTGTACTTGTTCTTCAATATTCCGTGTGACACTTATAATGTGAGTTTCTCCATCCAGTTCGATCACCGAAGCTGACATCAGGCCATGAACAACAGTACCATTTTTCATCCTGAACCTTGCTTCCATGTTTTCCACTTTTCCCGATTTCTTCAATCTTTCCACCAGCTTTTCCCGGTCGGTCGGGTCTGCCCAGATGTTGATCTCCGGCGAAGTATGCCCGATCACATCTTCACGGGTATAACCCGTAATCTGTGTAAAGCCCTCATTGATATCCACATACATCCCGTCACGCATCCGGTTAATATTCACCGAATCGGGCGAAGTATGAAAGGTTAACCTGAAACGCTCTTCACTTTTTTTTAACGCATCCAGGACCTTCTTTCTCTCGGAAATATCTATGATGATCCCCTGTACGGCCGGTTTTCCCCCGAATATGGTACGACTTCCCAGCACTTCAACGGGTAACCATTTCCCGTCAGACTTTATCACTTCCAACTCATAACGGCTGGTCTTTTTCTGTCCGCTTTCCCGTAACTCCAGTTCCAGGGTAACTTTTTTGCGGTATCTCGGAACAACAAGTTCAATAACGGGTTTCCCAAGGAGTAAATCTGTATATGGGTAGCCGAAAAGTTGCGCAAACCCGAGATTACAAAAAGCAATCTTCCCCTCCTGAATAATATAAACACCTGCAAGAGTATTCTCCGTAAGTTCACGGTAGCGTTGCTCCGATTCAAGGAGTGTCTGTTCAAATTTTTTCTTCTCGGTTACATCACGTATAACTCCCTCTAAGGCAATCAGGTTACCTTTGTTGTCTTTTACAGGAGTATCGTTCCGTTCTATCCATCGAACAGAACCGTCTTTATGAATGATCCTGTGTACTTTGAGACCCTCCGCTCCTCTTATTCCGGCACTTTTAACCTTTTCCATGTCCTCAGGATGGACAAGTTTTTGAAAGAGCATGGGATCTTTGTAATGCTCTTCTACAGTATAACCTGTGAGATTTTTAACTGCTGGAGAGATGTAAGTGCATCCACGCTCCGGGAAAACTTCATAACGATACACAATATCACGTGTACGTTCAAGCAACCCGGTAATCATGGTAAGATTTTGCTTTTTACGGTTTTCCATCTTGTCAACAATTTAAAGAGACTTGCCGTACAACTTTCTTTTTGCCGGGAAAGTCAGGAAAACGCCGTTTGCTGCCGTGCTGATCAAAGATATAAAAAATAAGCTGAAGCCTGAAATAAAGGAAATTAATATATATTCAAGCAATATTTATTATCTTTAATGCAAATCATAAAATTTAAGTCAAACGATAAATAACTATAAAAAGTATTTTTCTTTTTCTTATTTATGCATCATAGTACCCAAATACCGGCATCAGGTAAAATAATAAACCGGATTGTTGCTTTTTATCTTTTTATTTCCGTTGTGGCGATGACATTAAACAAATGCAACCACACTCGTTTCATTATAACAATTAATCTTTCACCATACCGTTTGCCCGGATTTACCACATATTATTTCTCTTTTCTCAAATAATTTCTCACAAATACCATCATTAATAACTGTTAATTTTTTCTCTGTACATATTTATTGTGTGCGTAATGCTTAAAATAAAAACTTTAAAATGCACATAGGTTCATTTGAAACGGATAAAAAACTTAAAATTACATTTGTCAGCAGGGGGCTGAAATATTTTATTCCTTCACCGGAAACACTGATCGGTTCCGGCATTAAAGATGTTTTTCGTACTGCAAACAGGGATATTATCGAATTATTACCCCAGGTTTTCAAAGGGTTATCCTTTGAAAAGAGACTCTTATTTACCTTCCCCGCTGGCAGAGTGGGAGAAGTGAGATTTTCCGGCACACCATTGACGGACCGGGAGAATGTCGTTTCTTCGGCTCTGTTCGTTTTTTTAGAGATTCCCCATAATGCTGGAATTGATATCGGGTGGGAACAGACACAGATAAACCTTCTTTCCCTGCTGGAGAACAACCCTGTGGGATTGGTGGTTTTAGACCTTAACCGGACAATTCGCTATCTGAATCCTGCGGCAGAAATAATTCTGAGCAAAACACAACAAGAACTCATCCATAAAAAATATTCCTGGCCGGTCAGTAAAGAAAGATTAAGGGAGATTGATATTCTCCACACTGACGGAAGTTTGTCCATTGCAGAAACAGAAGCCATCCCGTTTGTATGGGAGGAACTGCCAGCCCTGATAGTTACCCTCAGGGATATCACCGGGGAAAAAATGATCAGAGACGGTATTTTTAATGTGATTGCCGATGCGATCGTTTTTTTGGATAACCTGGGAAAACCACACTATTACAACCGGCGTTTTTCCAAGCTTTTTCAGATTAAAAAGAGTTCTTCTGATGCTGAACCCGTTATTACACAAATTGGTAAATATTTCCGGAAAGAGGATCATTTCGTAAAAAAAGCGAAGCATCTGATGAAATCGGATGATGTTTTGTTCGAAACGCTTTATCACACACAGGGATGGGTATTTGAATGGTTTTCAAAACCTGTCTTTTTGCACCGGAAAAAAATCGGCCGGGTAATGAGTTTCCATGATATCTCCCGGCAAAAAATAACTGAAAAACAAATAAGGCGGCAAAACCGCCTGTACGCAACATTATCCAAGATTAACCAGACCCTTGTTCGTACAAAAAGCATAAGTGAAATGGTCCGGGAA
>JAADHC010000023.1 GCA_013152085.1 Chlorobiota bacterium | reverse complement strand
TTTTTGCAGCCGGTCAAACTTGTTTGGCAAAGGCGGGAAAAAAGAAAAGGCGAAGTTGCCGGAGGCAATGGCTTTGTTGGTTTAAGACCCCCCCGTCCGGATCGCGAGTGCAGGTACTGCACGAGCAATCCGGAACAATGAAAACATGAAATATAAAAACCGGAACGGTCAGGCGTGCTAAAGAATGTGCTGAAACGAAAATAATACAAAACCTGTATCATACGAAAATAGTTGTATAATTATAATACAGATATTGTATCATACAAGAATTGTATTATCTTTGTTAAAAAAACTGAAAATTATGAAACAAATCCAGGCTGGGAAACCGGTAAGAGGGAAGCAGTTTGTTGGGCGAAAAGATGAAATTTTAACAATCAGTGAACTTTTATTGCAAGGACAAAGCGTTGTGCTTATAGCCCCCAGAAGGTTTGGAAAAACTTCTTTGGTTCTTGAAATTCTGGATAGATTGAAAAGACGTGATTTTTACACAGCTTTTATAGATGTCTTTCTTTCGCCTGATCTTACCTCAGTATCCCATAAAATTACTGAAGAAGTCTTGCAAAACAGGAAATTAGGTAAGGTTTTCAAAAAGATTTCAGGAGATATCGGAGAAATATTCCGAAACATTGAATTAAAACAAACCATTGAAAGTTTTGAGTTTCTTTTGAAATACAGCACCCCTGAACCTAATATCTGGGAACTTTTTTCTGAAAGTATTGATTTTATAAACAATTATCCGGCAAAATATGACCGGAGGATTATTTGTGCATTTGATGAATTTGGAGATATCAGGAAATATGACGGGGACCACATTGTTAAAATGATACGGTCGAAGATACAAATGCAGAAACATGCAACTTATTTTTTTTCAGGAAGTTACGAATCAGTAATGGAGAACCTGTTTGTGAAGAAAAATTCCCCGTTTTTCCGTTTTGCAAGAATAATTCCTCTCGGGTATATTGACAGACAGGACTTTAAAACATACATAACCGGTATCTTCAGAGAATATAATATAACATATCATGAAAACCAGATTGACCGGATTCTGGATTTTACCAAAGGGCACCCCTATTATACAAAACTAATCATACAGCAGCTTTTATTGAATAAATCTGTGGGGCGGGTGACGGAAGATTTTTCGTTGAAAGATTTGTTAAAACAATTGCTGATTATAGAAAATAATTATCTGGAAAAGCAATGGGAAGATATCAGCAAAAGCAATGAACAGGTCCGGGCCATCATGGCAGTGGTCAAATACAGAAAATCTTTGTATTCACACATTGATACAAGAAAAGTGAATCTGGGCAGGGCTTTGAAAAGACTTACCGGAACAGGGATCCTGATAAAAGGGAAGGATCATTATTATTTAGCTGATCCTTTGTTTGAATTTTGGATAAAGGAAAAAATAATCAATAGTTAATTTTGAATAATTGTTGATTTGATGCCCCCCGCACCAGATCGCGAGAGTAGCGGAGCTGCACGAGCAATCAGCAGACAATGATAAAAGGGCTGAATAGCGGGAGGAGAAATGCAGCCGGTCAAACTTATGTTTTTCTCGCAGAGACGCAAAGCCACAGAGGACATACTATTAAAGATTATTTACAATTCTGGTTATACCGTTTTTGATCAATGCCTCGTTAAAATTTATTAATAACCCTAGTTTTATTCCTGTAAGTTTCAGATAAGTTAAAAGTTGTTTTTTATGTCTTTCCTCTGCGGCTTTGTGAGAATTAAAATTACGGAAAGTTCTTTTGTTGTAAAAGTAATCAACCTGTAACGTAGTATTTTTTTACGGATTTAAGTCGTCAATTGTCATTGCTGAGATTCCCGTGAATTATTTGTAATTTTACCTGCCTGAATATGTCTGCGAAACCGATACTATGTTAAGCATTTACAATACCCTCACCCGGAAAAAGGAGATTTTCGAGCCGATCCATCCCTCACATGTGGGAATGTATGTCTGTGGTCCTACCGTATACGGTGATGCCCACCTTGGCCATGCCCGGGCTGCGATCACTTTTGATCTGCTGTACCGTTATTTGAAATATCTCGGTTATAAAGTCCGTTATGTCCGGAACATTACAGATGTCGGACATCTGGAAAATGATGCCGATGCTGGCGAAGACAAAATCGGGAAACGGGCACGGCTCGAAGAGATAGAACCTATGGAGATTGTTCAGCGGTATACCAATCACTACCATGCAAATATGGCGCAGCTGGGTATGTTGAGTCCGGATATCGAGCCCCATGCTTCCGGGCATATCATCGAGCAGCAGCAGTTTGCCAAAAAGATCCTGGAGAATGGATATGCCTATGAAATGAATGGCTCGGTATATTTTGATGTGGAAAAATATAACAGGAAGTACCATTACGGTAAACTTTCAGGCCGGAAACTGGAAGATCTTATTACCAATACTCGGGAACTGGAAGGGCAAAAAGAGAAGAAGAATCCTTATGATTTTGCCTTATGGAAAAAAATGACCCCCGGACACATCATGCACTGGCCTTCACCGTGGAGCGAGGGATATCCCGGATGGCACCTTGAATGTTCGGTGATGAGCACCCGTTATCTGGGCGAAAAGTTTGATATCCATGGAGGCGGAATGGACCTGCTGTTTCCTCACCATGAGTGTGAAATTGCGCAGTCAACAGCTGCCCTGGGCACAGAATCGGTAAAATACTGGATGCACAACAACCTGATTACCATTAATGGACAGAAAATGGGTAAGTCCCTGGGAAATGCCATTTCATTAAATGAGATTAGATTTTTTCAGGAGGCCATCCATTACTTGAAAAGGCTTATGATCCTATGTCCGTCCGTTTTTTTATCCTTCAGGCACACTACCGCAGTCCTCTTGACTTTTCAAACCAGGCAATACAGGCTTCGGAAAAAGGATTGGAACGATTATGGGAGGGAATGGCTGTGCTCGACCGGCTTGCCCCTTCATCCTCCGGGACGATTGATGCCGCTGCTTTTAAACAGAAAGGCCTCGATGCGCTTGATGATGATATGAACTCCCCGGTTTTCATTGCCCATCTTTTTGACGGAATAAAATTGGTCCGGGCTGTGGAATCAGGAAAAGAAACCATTGATCAGGCAAATCTTGACCTGCTGAAAAAAACATACCATGATTTTACAGAGGAGATCCTCGGATTAACCCGGCCGTCCGGACAAACCGCAGGAATGGAGTTGACAACAGCCTTAATTAAAATATTACTCGATACCCGGATTTGAAGCCAAGAAAAACAAGAACTTTGAACTTTCCGATCAAATTCGTAATGCCTTGTTGAAAGCAGGAATTGAGGTCAGGGATGTAAAAGATGGTTATGAATGGTCTTTCAGAAAGTAGATTGGTATTTTCTCCTGACGTCAGATTTTAAACTCTAAAGCCGATAATCACCACATCATCAACCTGGTCGTTTTCCCCTTTCCATTCTTCGAACCGGTTGTCAAGGATGGTTTTCTGTTCTTCCATTTTCTTACCATGAATACTGATAAGCAACTCTTTCAGCGACCGGTATTTAAACTTCTTACCCAGTGGTCCGCCAAACTGGTCGGCATAGCCGTCTGAGAAAAGATAGAATACATCCCCGTTCTGATAAGATATAACATGATTGGTAAACGGGTCCATCTTAACGTGAATGGCTACAGGCATTTTATCTCCCTTTATTTCGAAGAGCTCGTCATTGCGGATATAGTAAACCGGGTTATTAGCACCGGCAAACTGTATTTCTCCTTTCTGTTTGTCGATGACACAAAGGGCAATATCCATTCCGTCTTTTGCTTCTCCCGGGGTTCCTTTTTGTTGCAATGCTTCAATGACCTGGTTTCGCAATCTGTTCAGAATTTCTGATGCCTCCAGGATCTTATTTTCACTTATAATTTCGTTCAGGAAGGATATTCCCAACATACTCATAAAAGCCCCCGGGACACCATGACCGGTACAATCGGCAGCAACGATAATACTTTTATGATCGGTTTCGGCTGTCCAGTAAAAATCACCGCTTACAATGTCTCTGGGCTTGAACAGCACAAAGAAATCGTCAATCATGGATTTTATCTTTTCTGTTCCAGGCAAAAGCGATCGCTGTATCCGTTCTGCATATAGAATACTGTCGGTAATTTCCTTTTTCTGTTCGGCAATCATATCCCGTTGTCCACGGGCCAGGTCCCGTTGTGCCTGTATCTCGACATTTGCCTGTTCCAGTTCGCGTGTACGTTCACGCACCTGTTCTTCCAGGATTTCCTTTTGTCGTTCGATGGCACTGACGCGCCATTTATACAATGCATAAATGATCAGGACAACAGTAATTACCACAAGAAGCCTGAACCACCAGGTTTCCCAGAAAGGTTTTCTGATTTCAAAGGGAAAACTTCCTGTATAGCTCCATATATTGTCTTTACCCTTGGCACGGTATACAAAAGTATACTTTCCGGGATCAAGGTTGGTATAATATGCCCGGTACTCTTTCCCCCGGCGGATCATATCGAAATTCCGCTTTTGTCCGCGCAGGTAAAATTCATACTCTATAGATCGTTCATCTGAATAGAACAAGCCCGAAACTTCAAAAACAAAATTATTTTCATTAAACCTGAATCTCCGGGCGGGTTTTTTATCGATTTCATTTCCGTTTACCAGAACCCGTTCGAGATAACAACGGGGTGAATACTCATTTTCACGTTTTACTTTAATGTTAAAATTGGAAATGCCATGATAGGTACCAATCCATAACAACCCGTTGGCATCAAGAAATAGTCCGCCGTTGGTTACTTCGTCTCCGGAAAGGCCTTCTTTCGAGTTGATTAGAAACTCCTCTTTATTTGTTTCTTTGTTAAAATACATAAACCCGATATTCGTCCCGATCCAGAGGTAATTACGGTTTTTTGCCGGGATAATTGATTTTATGATTACGTGATTATCACGCAGCGGAACAGGACTGAGGATATTGTCCCTGTAAATTTCAAGACCTTTTTCTGTACCTATCCATAGCGCTCCTTCGTTTTCACACAAAGACCAGACGGTGGCATTCATCGGAAGGAACGGTTTAAAACCCTTCCCGTCAAATTCAATCAGGCCGAGATTGCTGCCTCCGATGATCCTGCCATTAAAGGAAGATAGCTGGTAAACGCTGGCAGTTTCTCGCCCCTGAATAATTTCAGGACGGGAGCTAAAATCAGGAAAATAGTAAATCAGACCCTTTTTCCCGGTAAGGATAAATATTTTTCCGTCGTCTGCAACATACACATTTTCCAGTCCTACAAGGAGCTGGCTTTTATTTTGTTTTACAACATGAAGGTTTATCCGGTTTATCTCAAAAAGCCCTTCCGGAGTGGCAAGAAGGATATTGCCGTCGGGAAGTAAAGCGGTAATGGTTTTTCCGGCAGAGGCAGGAAGATGCGATGTAAAGGGGATAAGGTCGTCCTGATAATAATAAACCCCGTCGTTGGTACCGATCCAGATTCTGCCCTCTTTATCCTGGCTGATGGAATAGATATAGTTATTGATCTGGTCCGGAAAGAAATTGCGCAGGTTTTTGGTGTTGATGATTCTTTGTAACCCCCCGGAAAAGCCAATCCACAGGTTTCCTTCATTGTCTTCGCAGTAGGATAGCAACGTGTTGTTAATCAGCTCTCCTCCGGTTGCATATACCACAGCCTTCTGATCCATGGATACCAGTTGGTAAAGGTGGGCATCATTCATAAACCAGATTGATCCGGAACGACTCTGGCTGATTCGTTTGATAATGGTAAGGGGAATATCAAATTGTTTATTTAAAGATGATCCCTTGATCCCACGCTCAATATTATTAATAGGTTGACTGAAAAGGCCTTCCGGTGTGGAAAGCCAAACGCGGTTTGTCTGATCAACAAATACGGAATAACAGTAATCTTTCAGCACACGAATTGCCTTTTCATTGTTTCGGAGGATATATAAACCGTCGTGTGAAGCAAAAAACCTTACCGTTCCGGAAGTATCTTCTGCCATATCATTAATGTTTACCGGCAATCCGCTGAAAACATCCTGGGCTTTACGGAAATTGCCAATGGAATCAACGATAAATATTCCCGCATTACTTAAGAACCATTTGCTTTG
The DNA here is from genome assembly GCA_013152085.1 of Chlorobiota bacterium. Taxonomy (GTDB): domain Bacteria; phylum Bacteroidota; class Bacteroidia; order Bacteroidales; family VadinHA17; genus JAADHC01. The sequence continues at coordinate 30,595 of JAADHC010000023.1, read as the reverse complement.
ATCATTGGCAATATAGATATGGTTAAAAGCCCTGTTCTGAAGCATACGGGAAATTACGGAATCTTCAAAAATGACAGACACTCCTTTTGACGTAGCGATATAGATCAATCCGCCGGCATCCTGCTTGATATCAGAAATGGCATTGTCGCTGAGGCCTTTGCTTACGTCAAAAATCTCCATTTTGCGGCCATTATAACGCACAACGCCCGAGTTGGTACCAAACCACATATACCCTTTTTGATCCTGCAGGATGGCCGTTACATCTTCCTGCGGCAACCCGTTCTCGACACTGAATAAAATGTATGGGACATTGCCTGTTTGAAAGCGTTCGTAATAACTTTGGAGGAAATCCTGTGGATTGAGAAAAGTATTTCCCCTTTGCGCCCTGTTTAAAACATTCAGAAGGCCTTTGGTTTTAGATTCAGAGAGAAACTGTTGTGCCTCGGCAAGTAATTGAGGTTGATCTTTTCGAAGCGCCCAGCATACATCCTGCGAACCAAGGGCAATTTTAGGTTCCAGTTGCGGGTAAAGAAAAGCATTGTCCAGCAGGGTATAATCTGCCTTGCCGTCCGCAACATCAGAAATAAAGTTTTTTACCGGGGCAAAATAGAATGAGTCGATCCCGTTTTTAAAAAGAATCTCTTCGTAGATGGTTCCCCGCCCGGTAACCCCTTTGTATTTTTTCAGGTCGGAGATGTTGCGTATATTGGTTTCCGGTCGGGCCAGAACGGAGTAATCGGTCGAATATACCGGAACAAGATTCACCTTTTTCTCCCGCCAGGGAAGCGGGGAAATCATATCACAGGCAATGTCAAAGTAGTGAAATATCTCCGGGGTGTAAGCGCTATCCTTCACAATTTCTCCCTGGCTGTCTTCCCAGTATTTTCCAAATTCCGGTATCAGGACAAATTCCATCTCGACACCCAGATAATCGGCAAACTCCTCGGCAAGGGCATGCATAAATTGTTTGTTCTCCCCTTTATGATAGACAAAATCACGATCCCGCAAACCGACGATGATCTTTTTTGATTTCAGGATTTCATTCAGATCCCGGTGATAGGGTTGTATGGGCGTGTGTGGGTTAATACTTTCTACGAAAACAGAGTAACGTTCGGCAAACTTTTCATAAAAGATTTTATCCAGAATACCATTGTTGGAGATGGTACGGAAGAAATTTTCAACTTCATTTTTTAGAGGATTCCCTTTCTCCACTGCCCATGCTGAATTTGTGATCTTGCTGATGGGAAATACAATGGTCACTTTTCCGGGATGTTCTTTCCGGAAAGTGAGTGCCTCATCGGCATCAAGGATAACACCGTCGGCTTTCCCATCCAACACCATGTTTTTAGATTCATCGGTAGTGGCTGTTTTGATCATTTTAATACCACCACCGATTTTATCGTTGATTGAAGCCAGGTGTGTGACGAAGCTTGTGCCGTCCATCAGGGCGATTTTTAATCCGGAAAGAGCATCCAGATCTCCCGGCATCGGTTTATCTGATCGTAATACAAGTAATTCTGCCGACTTCAGCGTTTCGGCAAAATCAAAAAGCTTTTTGCGCCACTCCAGGATCGAAAAAGTACTGCAGACAATATCTGCCTTTTTCAGGGCATCGGGCGTATAGTGATAGTTCGGATTCGTTTCAATATCTTCAGGAACGGTACCGTTTTGACTGAATGCTTCATCCCAGTCGATAATCACCTCTTCTACCTCGAGGTTCAGATATCTTGCAAACTCATAAGCCAGGGGATAGTTGATGGTATTTACATCAGCATGCTCAAAGGCAATATATATTTTGCCGCTTTTCTTGATATCATCCAGGTTCCGGCTCCAGGTTCTTGGATGTGAGCTGCAAAAAATAGCCAGCGTGATCAGGATAAAGGAAAAATGATTACGGAAGAAAGACTTTATGATCATTATATGCTGCCTTTTGTTTTGTAAAAATAGCGAATTAATCGATACCTGTTTTTCCTTTCTCCCGTTTTATCCGGTATAGGCCTTATCTGAAATCCCTATCTTTGTAAAAAAGACCTTACAAGTTATTGCCTTTTTATGGAAGATCAAAATACGGTAGAGATATTTAAGAACATCCTTGCTACTGGTGGCCGTAAACCAACGCGGGTTGTGCATGTTGGGGAAGTCCCTCTTGGTGGGAATTTTCCGGTGCGTGTTCAATCCATGACGACTACTCCGACAATGGATACGGAGGCTTCCGTAGCTCAATGTATCCGTATTATTGAGGCAGGGGCTGATTTTGTCCGGCTGACGGCACAGAATCTCCGGGAGGCTGAAAATCTCGGACGCATCCGCAGTGAGCTCAGAAAAAGGGGGATTGATACGCCCCTGATTGCGGATGTTCATTTTAACCCTTCCATTGCAGAGGTAGCTGCCACACAGGTTGAAAAAATCAGGATCAATCCCGGCAATTTTATTCGTTTTCATGAAGCTGATTCGGAACAGGCCGTGCAGGACCGGATCCGGGAAAGGCTGGTTCCCCTGCTTGAGATTTGTAAAAAACACAAAACAGCATTGCGTATTGGAGTTAACCATGGATCCCTGGCCGGTCGTATTGTTGAACAATACGGAGATACTCCCAAAGGAATGGTCGTATCAGCAATGGAATTCCTTAGGATTTGTCGTGAAGAGGATTTCCATCAGGTTGTTTTATCCATGAAGTCAAGTAATACCCGGGTAATGGTGTATGCCTACCGGTTGCTAATTGCAGCGATGGCAGCCGAAGGAGCCTTGTATCCGCTTCATCTGGGCATCACCGAAGCAGGCGAGGGGATATACGGCAGAATAAAATCTACAGTAGGAATTGTTGCATTACTGGCAGACGGTTTCGGCGATACCATCCGGGTTTCCCTTACGGAACCGCCCGAAAATGAGATTCCTGTAGCCCGTTTTCTTGTCTTAGGATTAAGGCTTAGTGATGTTCCTGCAACACCCATGGAAAAGATTCCCTCACCGTTTGCGTACAGTACACGCGAAGTTTACGGCCGGCTGAAGGAAATTTTCGGTACTTCCCATATTGTTGTATCTGCTTTTCAGGAACCAAATAATGATCCGTCTGTAACCGGCAATATGCCTGACCTGGTGTATGCAGATGCAGAGGGCCGGACTTCCCTTTCTGCCGGGGAAAGGAAAATTCTTGTGAATGATGAATCATGGAACCCGGAGGATCCTCAGCGGGTTTTCCCGTTTTTCAGGCGAAATGCCAGTTCCGGCAGAGATCTTCCTCAGGCAACGCTACGTTTTTTGGAAGTTGATCCCTACGGAACTTACGAAACAAACATCACACTGAAATCAACAGGCCCCGGCGATGTGTTTGTGATAAACCTAACCGGCAATGAAAGTATAGCTGCGATACGTTCTTTTCTCATTAGAACTGAAAACATATTTCCAAAAATTCCGGTTATCCTGCGCTGTTATCTCCAGGGAGAGATGACGGTAGAAAAGACGATTTCCGTTGCAGCACTGACAGGTCCGCTTTTCCTGGATGGTTTGGCCGATGGATTGTGGATTGAATCGCAGGACAAAGGGAAAGATTCATCTGCTGTTGAAGTTGCTTTTTCAATTTTACAGGCAAGCCGTGTCCGGTTTACACAACCTGAATATATCTCCTGTCCTTCCTGTGGCAGGACATTGTTTGACATACAAAAGGTCAGTGCGGAAATACGGAAAAGAACGGCACATCTTAAAGGACTGAAAATCGGGATCATGGGTTGTATTGTTAACGGACCCGGAGAAATGGCCGATGCTGATTACGGGTATGTGGGTTCCGGTACGCACAAAATCACACTCTACAAAAACAGGAAAGTGGTAAAACGTAATATTCCGGCACATCAGGCTGTGGATGAACTTATACGCATCATTAAAGAAAACGGAAACTGGACCGACCCGTAACCTGAAACGTCTATGCCTGTCTGATATGAAGCGGAGCATTTCTGGGATGCAGGATCCCTCTGATCCCAAATGATGCGGCGGCGTCAAGATGCTCCCGGGTATCATCAAAATAAACGATTTCCTCCGGGGGGAAAGGAATCAGTTGAAGAACCCGGGTAAATATTTCCGGCCGGGGTTTCCGTAATTTGAGTATATGAGAATAAAATGTTACGGTAAACAATGCTTCCAGGCCGGAGATACCGTATTGTTCCTGTAAAATATGATTACAGTACCGGATATGAATTTCATTGGTGTTACTCAGAAGATAGAGTGAATAATCTTTGCTTAGCTGCCTGAGTAAATCAATCTTCTCTGCCCGGAAACCACAGATCATTTTATTCCAGGCCTCTTCAAGCAGCCGGTTTTCAACAGGTTTTCCAAGTAGATCACGTAACCGGTCATAAAACCTGTCGGTGTCGACACCTCCCACTTCCAGTTCAAGAAATACATTATTCCCGGTATCATGCAAATGAAACATGTTTTCCCTGAAACCCAGTTCACCGAGCGCTTTTTTGCTCAGGTCAATATCCAGGTCCATGATAACGCCACCCAGGTCAAAAATGATGGCTTTAGTATTGCGGGGTAACGCTGTCATATTGATTATTGTCAGTTTACAAAGAAAAAGAATCTTTCCGTTATAATATATTTTTAAACACATTCTCCGGGATAAAGTGAAAGTTGTTAATTTTATAGAATAAAGGATGTGAAACCAAATATCTATGAAAGTCAACGGGAAAGAATACAGGTCGCTCTGGTTTGACCCGGATTTTCCGGACAGGATCTTTGTGATTGACCAACAACGGTTGCCCTTTTCATTTCTGATTACGGAGTTGACCTCGGCAGACGATGTTTTTCTTGCAATAAGAAATATGGTCGTGCGCGGTGCTCCCGTGATCGGAGCTGCAGCAGCATGGGGGCTGTATCTGGCATCAATGGCAATGAATTCCGGGAAGTCTGTGACAGGGCAACTGCAGCAGGTGGCAGATTATCTTGCCAAAGCAAGGCCAACAGCTGTAAACCTGAAATTTGCTTTAACCTTTCAAATAAACCGGATAAGCAGAAACATGTCTGCCGGAGAAATTACAGCGCAGTTAAAAACCGGGGCCCGGATATATTCCGGTCAGGAGGTGGAAGCCTGCCGGAGCATAGGAATGAGTGGACTGCCAATCATACAGAAAGCGGCGGAAGGTAAAATGGGACAGTCGGTAAATATCCTGACTCATTGTAATGCGGGATGGCTGGCCTGTATTGATTACGGCACAGCACTGGCGCCGGTATATCTGGCGGCAGAAAAAGGCATCCCGGTTCATGTCTGGGTCGATGAAACCCGCCCACGCAACCAGGGTGCCCTGCTCACTATGTGGGAACTGCAAAAGGCCGGAATTCCCTGTACACTGATTGCCGACAATACCGGTGGCCATCTGATGCAACACGGAATGGTGGACCTGGTGCTGGTGGGAAGTGACCGAACAACTCGTACAGGTGATGTAGCCAATAAAATTGGCACCTATCTGAAAGCGCTGGCTGCCCTTGATAACCGGATTCCCTTTTATGTGGCGTTGCCTTCCAGTACGATTGACTTTGACATTTCCGATGGCATCAAAGACATTCCGGTAGAAGAGCGTTCACCTGAAGAAGTGCTGAGTATAAGAGGTCTTTCGGGGAAAGAAGATATATCAGTAAGGATTGCTCCGGAAAATGCCCGTGCAGCAAATTATGGCTTTGATGTTACCCCGGCACGTTTGGTTACGGGACTGATTACAGAAAGGGGAATATGTGAAGCTTCGGAGAAGGGACTGAAAAGTCTTTTTCCGGATTTAATGAAGTAATATGACGGAAGGATATATAAAATTTGATTGCCGGTGGTCAAAGCTGCCTGTGGAGATCCCTGAAAAATTGTTGACGGGAATTGTGGAGTGGCGAAATGTCTGTTTCCGTCTGGATCTGATCGGGGCGGATAATTCGGGTATCGGATTCGGAAATATTTCTGCCGGAGAGCCGGGGAAGAAAATATTTTATATTACAGGTTCGGCTACAGGAATTTTTCCGGAAATTACAGGTAAGCATATTTCACGGGTTGACGGGTATAGCTTTGTTGAAAACAACGTATTCTGTTCGGGGCAGGTGAAAGCCTCAGCGGAAACCCTTACACATGCTGCCATATATGAGGCTGACCCGGATGTTCATGCTGTGATCCATGTTCATCACCGGAAATATTGGCAGGCTTTGATGGGACAGGTTCCGGCTACGGCGGAAGATATTACCTACGGGACGCCTGAAATGGCAGAGGAGATTTTCCGGTTATTTCGCGAAACGGAAGTTCATGAAAAAAAGACGATTGTTATGGGGGGACATCCCGACGGGATCATTACCTTTGGTAAGGATTTGGATGAAGCAGGCGCTGTTTTGCTGGCTTATATAAACCACATCGAATCGTTATGAAGAAAAAAATCGGCATTATCGGAGGTTCGGGGCTTGAAGACCCACAGCTTTTTAACAGGAAAGAGGAGATATATCTGGAAACACCTTACGGCTTTCCCAGTTCGACATTATTGGCCGGGGAGATCAAGGGTGTTGAGGCTATTTTGTTGTCGCGCCATGGCAGACAACATGAAATTCCACCTACACAGGTGAACAACCGGGCCAATATCTTTGCACTGAAAGAGATGGGCTGTTCTCATCTTCTGGCTACCACGGCTTGTGGCAGTCTCCGGGAGGATATCCACCGGGGTGACCTGGTGATTGCCGACCAGTTTATTGATTTTACACGGCACCGTGTGAACACTTTTTATGATCATTTTGAACACGGTGATTTAAAGCATTTTCCCATGGCTGATCCTTTTGACCGGTATCTACGGGAAATGCTTGTTAAAACAGCGGGGCAACTGGGCCTTTCCTGTCATGATCATGGAACCATCATAACCATCGAAGGCCCCCGTTTTTCCACACGGGCAGAGTCAAAGATGTTCCGTAACTGGGGCGCGGACATTATTAATATGTCTATTGCTCCGGAAGCAGCTCTGGCCAACGAAGCAGGAATTCCGTATGCAGTGGTTGCCATGAGTACCGATTATGACAGTTGGCGGGAGGATGAAGACGCCGTTGCGTGGAAGGATGTGCTCAGGGTTTTTGAAGAAAATGTTCACCATGTCATCAACCTGTTGCTTGAAGCGATTCCGGTCATCTGACAGGAGAATTAGACTTCTCCTGTTTCATCGGAACATATATTGAAGAAATATTTTATTTTTGCATAGTTTTTCAGGGCCCATAGTGCCGAAAAACATGAAATCTCAGATTTCATTAGTTTTTCGAGCATTCTCGAAATTGCTTAGAAATCTTTGATTTCTGCAATTTCGGAACTCAGCCGGTTCCTGTTCATGTCATACGACAAGTTCGGACAGAGAGACCATGACTGAGTCAGGCCAGGAAAAAGAGAAAAGGGAAGGAACTTTTCAATATATATTGGAGTTTTTCAGGGCCCATAGCTCAGCTGGTTAGAGCACCTGACTCATAATCAGGGGGTCGCAGGTTCGAGCCCTGCTGGGCCCACAACGAAGTTAATATACCCGATACTACAAGGAGATCTTTTAATATGATTACCGGGCAGCATTTTCTTCTGCAATGAATTGTTTCACCTATGTTATCAGGAGTTTAAAGACGGGTCGTTATTATGTGGGGTCATCGGAGAATCCCCGGTTGCGTTTGAAGAAGCATGTTGAATTTCCTGATGAGAAGAGTAAACGGATCAACGTTTTTTTGTTTGTATGATTATCACGCCATTACCTCCCCGCGATCCGTAAATTGCGGCATTACTGTCTTTCAGGACATCAATCGTTTTGATTTGGCAGGGAGAGATCCAGTCAATCGTTTGTGTTTCCACTCCGTTAACAATATAGATAGCCTGGGATTGCCCGCTGAACGAATTACTCCCCCTGATATAAACTTTTCCGCTTGCAACGATAACCCCTGAAAACCGTCCTTTGATCAGATCAAAAATGTCCGTGTAGTTACAAAAATCATTATTCTCCTGATCAAGATGATCAACGGCATAGAGCAGGTTATCTTTGTTGATGTAACCATATCCCACAGCCCGTTTCCTGTTTGTTGGGTTATCTATAAAAATCAGGTTGATCGTGAGTGAGTCTGTATCCGGCCCGACTCTTTTGCTGACCGGTTGAAAGGTCTTTGGTTTTATTTTAATGACATCATTATCAAAGCATACAATAGAAAATTGTCCGAGAGAGTCGGTTGTTACAGAAGTTTTGGCCTTTTTTGCAGTTACCAATACGTGCTGAACCGGATAGGTTTTGAATACGGTCAGTTTCCCGCGGACAACCTTATTCTGTGCCAATACGGAAACAGAAAGAACAAGGCCTGTAAATAGTATAAGGAATTGCTTCATAAGGATTTTTATTATATTAAGTAACACAAAAATTATACCATGGTTAATGTACTAACAACCCAACTCGGCCGGATCAGGAACGATTACTTTCCGGATGCGACAAGAGTCGATGTTAATACAGGCTGGTTTTCCAGCACTTTTATGGTTTCCTCATAGCCTATGTCAAACATTTCACGGGCTTTACCGACGTCAAAAATACCATAACCGTCAAGTTTACGAGGTTCAATGGCCATGTCACAATCCGACAGGCTTTCATCCACACTGGCCAGAATCCTTAAATAAAACGACCATTCGGCCACACGGATAATCCCGGAAATTTTCTTGTAATCATAGTGTGGATTGATATTGATACCGATTAGCTTATGGCATTGTTCCTGTATCGGTTTTACCGGCAGTACATCAAATACTCCGCCATCAATATAATCATACTCGCCGATCCTGTGTGGTTCGAACAGTACCGGTATACTGGAGGAGGCAATAATGGCATCCTGCAGCTTCCCGCTGGTAAGATATTCAACTTTTCCCAGGTTCAGGTTGCTGACCGTAATTACAAGGGGTTTTGAGAGTTCTTTAAAAGTTTTTGCCCGAAGATAGTGCTGAATTAACTCCCGGATTCCGGGCATTTTCAGGAATCCGTTTCTTGGGACTGAAAACCGGATCAGGCTGAAGATTCTCTTTTCGACAAACATTTCCAGGATTTCCTCAGGAGAATACCCGTCGGCATAAAAAGCCCCGACAATAGCTCCCGCACTGACCCCGGAAACAATGCCCGGAATAATCTGATGCTCTTCCAGCGCCTTGATCGCACCCAGGTGGGCAAATCCTCGTGCCCCGCCACCACTAAGAATCAGGCCGGTATTATATTTGCTCATATTCGTGATTTTTTAGTGATTGATTACTCAGGAGAATGTCCGGTGTTTTCCTTAACTTCACGACTTTATCAAGATACAAAAATTTTATCATTTCATGGTTGCAAAGTCTCACCGGAAGAAAAAGAAAAATAATCCGGATCAGATGTGGGAAAAAGTTTATGGTGTTTTTACCCGGTTTCCCTCCAGAAGTTTTAACTACAAACAAATTGCCGGCCAGTTGTCTGCGGCGGATAAAGAAACCCGAAAAACGATACAGGCTGTATTGTTGCGATTAAAGAAAGAGGAAAGGATTGAGGAGATCATCCAGGGGAAGTACCGGTTGAAAAGCCGGGAAGGATACATTACCGGGAAGGTGGACATGACGGCAAACGGAAGTGCTTATATTGTCAGCGAAGAATCAGGGGAGGATGTTTTCGTTACCCAGCATAATCTGCATCATGCTTTGCATGGAGATACCGTAAGGGTGTATCTTTTTGCCCGTCGCAAAAACAGACGACCGGAAGGCGAGGTTGTTGAAATCCTCGAAAGAAGCCGGAAAACTTTCGTGGGCATTGTCGAGAGAACCGGAAACATTGCTTTCCTTCTTCCGGAATTCAAGCAGATGCCCTATGATATTTTTATTCCCCCGGAACAACTCAAAGGGGCAAAACACGGACAAAAAGCAGTTGCCCGGATAACGGAATGGCCGGAGAAAGTGAAAAATCCGATGGGTGAAATTATCCGTGTGCTTGGAGATCCGGGTGTGCACGAAGTGGAAATGCATGCCATCCTGGCTGAATTTGAGCTTCCGGATGAGTTCCCTGGGAAAGTTGAGAAAAATGCTGAAAAAATATCTGAAAAAATCCCTGCAGGAGAATATCAAAAACGACGGGATTTCAGGGACATTCTGACATTTACCATCGATCCGTGTGATGCCAAAGATTTTGATGACGCCATTTCTGTCAGGGCACTTGATAATGGCCGGCTCGAAGTTGGAATACACATTGCCGATGTTAGTCATTATGTAAAGCCGGGTACCATACTCGACAGGGAAGCATTCGAGAGAGCAACTTCAGTGTATCTGGTAGACCGTGTTGTGCCTATGCTGCCCGAGAGACTTTCAAATGGTATTTGTTCGCTAAACCCCCATGAAGACAAGCTCTGTTTTTCGGTTGTGCTGATCATAAATAATATGGGGGAGATTACCGCCAGATGGATTGGGAAGACAGTGATTAATTCCGATCGCCGGTTTACTTACGAAGAGGTACAGGAAATTATTGAAACCGGCACGGGAGAATATGCCGAAGAAATCATACAACTGAACAAGTTGGCACAGCAATACCGGAAAGAACGACTGGCAACAGGGTCTTTTGATATTGAAAGAATAGAGGTGAAATTTGATATTGACGAAAAGGGAACCCCGCTGGGTGTGTTTTTTAAGGAAAATAAAGCGTCAAACCAGCTTATTGAGGAGTTTATGCTCCTGGCCAATAAATCTGTGGCGGAGATGATTGGAAAGAATCAGCTTCCGGAACCGGTGCGTAACACCCGTAAACCGAAAACATTTGTTTATCGTATCCACGACAAACCCAAACAGGATAAGCTGGAAAATGCAGGCAGGATCGTGGCCCGTCTGGGATACAAGCTGAACACTTCGGGAAGAAAAGCAATTACTCAATCGCTGAACCGGCTTTTAAAAGAAGTACAGGGGAAAGCAGAACAGAATCTGGTGGAGACCCTGGCGCTGCGGGCGATGGCCAAGGCTGTGTATTCAACAAAGAATATCGGGCATTACGGGCTGGCATTTGATTTTTATACTCATTTTACCTCTCCCATTCGCCGTTATCCGGATATCATGGTCCACCGTTTGCTGGAAGCCTACCTGGCAGGAAAGAATGCTGCCAGGGAAGATCAACTGGAATCGGATTGTATGCATGTTTCCGAAATGGAACGCCGGGCGATAGATGCCGAACGGGCCTCCATTAAATACAAACAGGTTGAGTTTCTCGCTGACAAGATCGGAACAATATATGGCGGGATTATTACCGGGGTGACTGAGTGGGGCCTCTATGTGGAAATTACTGAAAATAAATGTGAGGGAATGGTAAGTGTACGGGATCTCGATGATGATTTTTACGAATATGATGAAGAAAATTTCCTGATTACCGGACGTCATCACCGTAAGCAGTATCAATTGGGAGACAAAGTGTGGGTTGAGGTCCGGCGTGTAAACCTGCCAAAGAGACAACTTGACTTGTTGTTGGTTGACGAAGAAAATTCCGGAGGTTCATCATGAAAGATAAGACAAGGAGAAAGCAGGAGATCATTGAAGCAGCTTCGTTTGTTTTTTCACGTTTCGGTTATAAGAAAACCACGATTGAAGATATTGCCGGACAGCTGCATATGCGGAAAAGTTCATTATACTACTATTTCGGAGGTAAGGATGAGATCTTTCAGCGGGTTGTCGAGTATGAAGCAAACAAAGTAAGGTATCAATTGGTACATACATTGGAACAACACGAGGATCCGAGATCCCGGTTAAGACACTATATCATCCGTCGCATGGAAACCTTACGGGAAATTTCACGGCGGTATAGTGTAATCTATGATGATGACCTTATCCATTATGACTTCATAGAGCAAATACGGAGAAAATATGACCGGGAAGAACATAACACCATAAGGAAGATCCTCGAAGAAGGCGTGCAGGCAGGTGTATTTCATGTCCGGAATCCATCATTGGCAGCCACGGCCATATGTACAGCTATGAAAGGATTGGAAATTCCGCTGTTCTGGAAGAAAAAGCAGGCATTTGCCGATACGCACGTCGACAATATGATCCATCTTCTCTTCTATGGGTTGGTACGCCGCATACAACCAACGCCGGATACCGGGAAATAACCGGAAGATTGCCTGAAAAAGTTTCTGTTACTACTTGATTTTCCCAAAGTTTATTATTTTTACCGTTGCTCATTATAAAACAGAATAACCATGAAATACATTTTTGCCACGTTTTTCCTTTTGTTGGGAATGCAGGTCTGGGCGCAGGGCGTTGCAGACAAAGTTGTCGGGAAATGGTATACCGATGACAAAGAAACCATTATTGAAATTTACAAGCAGGGGAATAAATATCACGGGAAAATCGTATGGTTGAAAGAACCTTACGAAAACGGCAAACCAAAGGTGGATGATGATAATCCCGATCCGAAATTGCAGAATCGTCCGATTATGGGACTTACACTGTTACAGAATTTTGTGTATGACCGAGACAAACAACAGTGGAACAACGGCATCATTTATGATCCGAAGTCAGGCAAAACATACGATTGTTACATGTGGATGGAGAGTCCCAACGCCCTTAACATCAAGGGATATGTGCTGGGGATGAAATTTATAGGTCGCAAAACCATCTGGACAAAAGCTCAATAAAACGGAACCTTACTGTTTTTTGTCAGTGATTTTTTTGCTTTCAGTTTTACATTAGAAAATTATCAGGAGATTAAAATATTTTTAAAAATATTAGGTTTATATAATAAACAACTTTATATTTGCAATATATTTATATAAATTAATTATCATGGAAACAGAAAAAAATATTTCAAATATTGAAGAAAGCCTGGAGATTATTAATAAAATGATCTTTACGGCAAAAGTAAATATCAAGGGAGGGAGTTTTTACTTTCTTTTTTGGGGATGGCTCATAATTTTAATCAGTCTGGGTGTTTTTTCCCTGGAGAAATTTACCAATATGATGAATTCAGAAGTATTATGGTCTCTTACATTTGTTGGAGTTATTGTTTCTGGTATTTATGGGTATAAGAAAGAGAAAAAGGAAAAATTCACCACCTATACCGGGAACATATACATGTGGGTTTGGTTGGGGTTCTTAATTGTTGTAGCAGGACTGATATTTATAATTATTTACGATAAGGCCTACACATTAATAGGTCCGGTAATTCTTTTGCTTGCGGGCTATGCAACACTTCTGTCCGGCATTATCATTAAATTCAAACCTCTGATAATTGGTGCTTTATTTATGTGGACGCTTGGAATAACAGCTTTTTTTATTCACAATGAATATGCACTGATAGTTGAAGCATTTGCTGTGTTATGTGGTTACCTGATACCCGGCTATATGCTTAAAAATAAGAAGGATGATGAAAACATATAAGGACCTTGATCCCGTTTTGCATTCCCAGCTACGCCTGGCAATAGTATCCCTTTTAATGAATGTAAAGGAAGCAAGGTTTTCTTTTATTAAGGAAAAAACCGGTGCTACAGCAGGGAACCTAAGCGTTCAAATCAAGAAGTTAAAAGACGCAGGTTATATCGATGTGAGGAAACGTTTTAAAAAAAATTATCCGGAAACGCTTTGCAGAATCACCGGAAGGGGACAGGTAAAGTTTGAACAATATGTCAAAGCAATTGAAAAATACCTGAAACCGGGAAAATCTTAAAAGAATTAGGTATTTAAATAGGTTATTAATTACCTAATTCTTCTGGAAGGATGTGGCAACACCCTGTAATGCAGACAAATAAAGATTAAGATTTAAAGGAAGCTTATAAGTAGGCTACCCTTCCTTCCTGATAAAAAACTTACGGTAGAAAAGAAGGATCAGGGAAACACCAACGGTAATGGAAGAATCGGCTATGTTGAAAACAGGTCGAAAAAATATGAATTCCTGATGTCTCCTCAACGGGAACCAGTCAGGATAGTACCCTTTTAGCACCGGAAAATATAACATGTCTACCACCTTCCCGTGGAGGAAGGATGAATAGCCGCCACCTTTGGGGAAGAGTCTGGCCACCTGGAAATAACTGTCATTAAATATCATTCCGTAAAAAGCACTGTCGATAATGTTTCCTGTGGCTCCTGCAAAAATGAAAGAAACGGCGATCACCAGGCCTGTCGGGGCATCCTCCCTGATCAGATAGGCAATATACCATCCAATGGCAACCACAGCTATAATGCGGAAAAGGCTTAAAATGATTTTTCCGACTTTCCCGGCAAATTCCAGACCGAAAGCCATTCCGTTGTTTTCAATAAAATGAATAACAAACCAATTGCCAGCTACGTGAATTTCCTGACCGATGACCATATGGGTTTTTACCCAGATTTTGAATGTCTGGTCAATAAGCAATACGATCAGGATAACCAATATTGATTTGGTAGTTTTTGACATATAAAGGTTTTGCTCCGGGAGGGGAAGTCGCGGTCAGTGTATAAATAAGGTTAACGTTGTTTGCTTTTGGCTTCGTAACTCAGTGTGGCATGAGGTACGGCGCGCAGGCGTTCTTTGGAAATCAGTTTTCCCGTTTCGCGGCAAATGCCATAGGTTTTGTTTTCAATGCGTATCAGAGCGGCTTCGAGATGCTGGATAAATTTATACTGACGTTGGGCCAACCGGCCGGCCTCTTCTTTAGACAGCGTTGTAGCGCCTTCTTCCAGAACCTTGAAAGTCGGAGATGTATCTTCTGTATCATTACTCTCTTTGTGAGTAATGGCGTTTCTTAGCAGGGCATAATCTTTCCGTGCCTTTTCCAGTTTTTGAAGAATAAGCTCTTTGAATTCAGAGAGTTCTTCGTCAGAATACCGGGTCTTCACTTTCTCTTCCATAACGCACAGTTTTTTATAAAAATAAGAAAAATTGTTTAAAATGCTGAGAGCACAAAGATAATATTTCTATCCATTTGATATTTTATCTATGGCAATATTCGTTATTGTCGTTTCGTCCAGTTCAATTTTATGAACTTTTCCCTGCTCCAATTTGTCTACCAGGGAAATGTCACGTGCCAGGGTTTGCGTACTGATGTAATCCATGAAGTGTTTCACAGCTTCGTTAATGGCATCATTTTTTTCAATGGTAATGGCAATCTTATCGGTAACATTTAACCCGCTTTCTTTCCGGATATTTTGTATTCTGTTAACCAGTTCCCGGGCAATCCCTTCCTCTTTGAGTTCCAGGGAGATCGTAATGTCCAGCGCAACCGTCAGGTTCCCGTCGGTGGCCACCAGCCAGCCCGGAATATCTTCGGAAAGGAGATCCACTTCATCCGTGGTAATCACCGTCTCTTTGCCATCGACGGTAAGGATAAAGCGGTTATTTTTTTCAAGGGAACGGATGTCTTCCTGTGACATTGCAGCAATGGCTGCGGCAATGGGCTTCATTTTCTTCCCATACTTCGGCCCCAGAACCTTGAAATCGGGTTTGATTTTTTTCACCAGGATTCCGGATGTGTCTTTAAGATATTCAATTTTTTTAACATTTACTTCGGTAAGGATCAGCCTTTTTACCGCTTCAACCTGTGTTTCAAAAGATTTGTCCAAAACGGGGATCATGATCCTGTTGAGCGGTTGACGTACTTTGATATTCACTTTACGCCTCAGACCCAATACCATGGAAGATATTTTCTGGGCAACGGACATGCGCTCTTCCAGTTCTTTGTCAATATATTCGGATTTGTGCTTCGGGAAATCGGTCAGATGTACCGATGTGTCCGAATGTTTGCCGGTAATACTGTTCAGGTCGGTGAAGAGTTTGTCGGCAAAAAACGGAGCAACAGGAGCCATTAATGCAGCAACGGTTTCAAGACAGGTATAAAGGGTTTGGTAAGCAGCCACTTTATCCGGTGAATATTCCCCGCCCCAATATCTTTTCCGGTTCAGGCGGACATACCAATTACTCAGGTTTTCAATGACAAAGTCCTGAATCAGGCGGGCAGCACGGGTCGGTTCATAATCTTCAAAAAATTTGGTCGTCTCCTCTATCAGCGTATTCAGCAAAGAGAGTATCCAACGGTCAATTTCAGGCCGTTCGGAAAGGGGAATTTCATCATCTGAAAATGTAAAGCCGTCGATGTTGGCATAAAGAGCGAAAAACGAATATGTGTTATAAAGTGTCCCGAAAAATTTACGTTTTACCTCTTCCAGGCCATTGACGTCAAATTTCAGATTGTCCCAGGGTTGTGCATTGGTGATCATATACCAGCGCAGGGGATCACTACCGAATTTTTCAATGGTTTCAAAGGGATCCACGGCATTTCCAAGGCGTTTGGACATCTTGTTGCCGTTCTTATCCAATACCAGGCCGTTAGATACAATATTCTTATAGGCAACAGAATCGAACAACATTACTGCCAAAGCATGTAGGGTAAAAAACCAACCCCGTGTCTGGTCAACACCTTCGGCAATAAAATCAGCAGGGAATTTATGGTGAAAGTCTTTGTTTTTGATAGCAAACGGATAATGAACCTGTGCATACGGCATTGCCCCGCTGTCAAACCATACATCAATCAGGCCGGGTTCGCGGAACATCTTTTTCCCCGATTCCGAAACCAGGATGATTTCATCTACAAACGGACGGTGTAAGTCAAATTGTTCGTAGTTCTCTTTTGAAAGATCCCCTTCGCGGTAGTTAGCAAGCGGGTTTTCCTTCATAAATCCGGCAGTTACCGATTTATCAATTTCCTTTTTCATTTCGGCGACGGAACCGATACAGACCTGTTCTTTGCGGTCTACGGAAACCCAGATAGGTAGAGGCGTGCCCCAAAACCTGGATCGTGAGAGGTTCCAGTCGACAAGATTTTCGAGCCATTTTCCAAACCGTCCGAAACCGGTGGCCGGAGGTTTCCAGTTGATCTTATTGTTCAATTCAATCATCCGCTCCTTTAATGCTGTGGTTTTGATAAACCAGGAATCAAGCGGGTAATAGAGTATCGGCTTATCTGTACGCCAGCAATGCGGATAATTATGGATATATTTTTCAATACGGAAAACCTTGTCTTCTTTTTTCAGGCGGACAGCAATCTCTACATCGATACTGTCGGTGTCTGCCGGAAGTGTTTCGTCATATTCATTTTTCACATACCTGCCGGCAAAAGGTTTATATAAATCAGTATTGATGTTCTGCGTGACAAAACCGGGGTCCAAGTCTTCCAGTGCATAAAAGCGACCTTTTTTGTCCACAAGGGGTTGGCGGTTTCCGTCCCTGTCAACGATGGTGAGCGGAGGGATGTTGTTGGCTAAGCCGGCACGGTAATCGTCGGCACCAAAAGTAGGTGCAATGTGTACGATCCCGGTTCCTTCTTCAGTGGTAACAAAATCTCCGGAAATTACCCGGAAAGCATCCCCTCCGGGATTGATCCAGGGCAGGAGTTGTTCATACCGGATACCTGTCAGTTTGCTTCCGGGGTATTCCCCTGCGACTTTATAGGGGATTGTTTTATCCCCGGGTTTATAGGAATTGAAGTCGAGATCAGCATGCTGTTCGGGGAAATATGTGCCAAGAAGGTCTCTGGCAAGAATAACGGTTACCGGTTTTCCCGAATAGGGATTAAACGTACGCACTTTTACGTATACGATTTTTTTGCCCACAGCAAGAGCCGTATTTGAAGGCAGGGTCCATGGCGTGGTGGTCCAGGCCAGAAAACAGAGATCGGTGTCCGTATGCTTAAAAAGAAATTCGGATTCTTTATTCCTTATTACTTTAAACAGGGCAACACATGTAGTGTCTTTCACATCCCTGTATGCCCCGGGCTGATTCAACTCATGAGTGCTCAGACCTGTCCCGGCGGCAGGAGAGTAAGGCTGAATCGAAAAGCCTTTGTATAAAAGACCTTTCTCATAAAGTTTTTTCAGCAGGAACCAAAGCGTTTCAATGTACCGGTTATCATAGGTAATGTAAGGATCATCCATATTAATCCAGTATCCCATTTTCTGGGTTAATTCTTCCCATACGTCGGTATAACGCATAACATCCCTGCGACAGGCATTATTATATGCTTCAACGGATATTTTCCTGCCTATGTCTTCTTTGGTAATGCCCAGACTTTTCTCCACACTCAATTCAACCGGAAGTCCATGGGTGTCCCATCCTGCTTTGCGTTCCACGTAAAAACCTGTCATTGTTTTGAAACGGCAGAAAATATCCTTGATGGTTCTGGATATAACATGATGAATACCCGGCATACCATTAGCGGACGGAGGGCCTTCGTAAAAGATAAAATCCGGACTTCCCTTGCGGTTTTCCAGACTTTTCTCAAATGTTTTATCCTTCTTCCACTTCTCCAGAACTTCTTTGTTGATCTGAGAAAGATCAAAATTATCATACTCAGGAAATCTGCCCTTCATTCTTTTTTCTGATTAGCAAGAGATTAACTTTACGAAAATAGTTCACAAAGATAGATTTCTGAATATAAATATCAAAACCTTTGTATGGAAGAAAACGGCGTTGTTAATAAACAGAGGATACAGAAGCGGATCAGCCTTTCTCGAGGGTGAAAGAAAACTCCGAACCTTCATGCCAGCGGCTATTTACCCGTAGTGTCCCGTTATGGGCTTCAATAACATGTTTTACAATGGCCAACCCCAGGCCGGTCCCTCCCAGGTTACGGGAACGGCTCTGATCTACACGATAAAAACGCTCAAAAATTCTTGGCATATCCTTTTGCGGAATGCCGATACCATTATCAGTAACAAAAACAGTAATATGATCAGCACCGTCTTTGAAAGACACAATGGTTTTTCCACTCTCTTTTCCGTAATTAATGCTGTTGATCACAAGATTTGAGATGACTTCGAAGATTCTTTTTTTATCTGCTTTCACCCAAAGAGCAGAACCCAATGAAGATCTTTTGATATGCAGGGATATGTTTTTTTTTCTGGCGTACATTTCCAGGTTCTCAAAAACTTCTTCTACAAGACGGACAAGATCAAAACGGGTAAAATCCAGTTTAAAGGTTCCGGATTCGAGACGAGAGATGGATTCCAGGTCTTCGACAATAGAAATCATTCTGTTTATACTCTTTTCGGCACGTTGCAAATAAAGTTTATTAATATTCGAATCGTCTATTCCTCCTTCAAGGAGCGTCAGGATGTATCCCTGGATATTAAAAATCGGGGTTTTTAATTCATGAGAAACATTACCGAGAAATTCACGCCGGTATTTTTCCATTTGCTTAAGCTGGCTGATCTCCAGTGTTTTTTCTTCTGCCCAATGCTGAACATCTTCCTGAATCTTTCCGATCATATCTCTTTCTGAGAATTCTTCTTTAAATTGCCGGGTAGTAACCGGTTGGTGGTGAATGGTTCTGTATATTGTTTCAAGTTTATTAAACACTATCCGGTTGGTCAGGTATCTTACCATAATAAAGAAGAAAATGATCAGTACCGGCAGTGAAAAGGCCAGATATAACAGCTTGTTTGTAATAAGAAACGCAGGAATAACAGCAATCCCGAAAAGCACCAATCCGGTCAGGGTAATAAAAAAAGAAAAAAATCCGGGTGAAAATTTTTTAAACATCAGGCTGGTTTAACGGAATGGATTATTTATCCTTCAGTCCTTTTGTCATTCCGGCGAGTTGTTGCCGTACGATCCTTGAGATATATTTGCCGATCACATCAAATTCAAGATTTACCATGGTTCCTATCCTGATGGCATGAAAGTTTGTAACCTCCCAGGTATAGGGAATAATGGCAACCTGAAATGTATTTTCACGGGCATTAACAACAGTAAGGCTGACTCCGTTTACCGAAATGGATCCTTTTTCGACAATTATATAATCCTCCTGTGCCGGTTCGTAGGCAAAAGTATAATACCAGCTTCCTTCGGCTTCTTCCACCCTGACACATTCAGCTGTTTGATCAACATGCCCCTGAACGAGATGTCCGTCAAGGAAACTGTCCATTTTCATACTGCGCTCAAGGTTTACCTCATCCCCTTCGTTGAGAAGACCGAGATTTGATTTTTCAAGCGTTTCGCGGATGGCCGTTACGGTATAGGTGTCCTCTTCCTGCCGGACTACGGTAAGGCAGACACCGTTGTGAGCAACACTCTGGTCTGTCGAAAGTTGGCGGGCAAAGGAACATTGCAACGTTATGTGGAGGTTTTCCCGGTCCTTTTCAAGCCTGACAACCTTTCCGGTTTCTTCAACAATTCCTGAAAACATAGTATCGATTTTTTGCGAAAGTAGTAACTATTCAAGTATTGCCAAAATACCAATTCAAAATGCATAGGGGGTTGTACGCCTGGTCATATTGCTGTAAAAACTTTTTTTTAGATGTGACGAAAGGTTTTTATTGTATTTTCGTTTCGGATAATAAATCATTGCAAATGAATTTGGTTACGGGGGGGACCGGCCTTGTTGGAACACATTTAATCCTGGAGCTGCTCAGATCGGGCAGACAGGTACGGGCGTTGAAACGGAAACAAAGTGATCTGAGCTGGATACGAAAAGTATTTGAGTTTTACGAACCTGAAAAGGGAGAAGCATTTTTCGATCGGATCATGTGGGTAGATGCAGACATCACCGATTATTACGCACTTGAAGAGGCTTTTACCGGGATCGACCGGGTTTTTCATGCTGCGGCAATCGTCTCTTTTAATCCACGGGACAGGAAGCAGATAATGCGCGTAAACCGTGATGGTACCAGGAATATGGTTAACCTGGCCCTGGAAAATAATGTCAGGTTTTTTTGTTTTGTAAGTTCTGTGGCTGCCCTGGGATCACAGTTCAGGGATGGCGGATATTATGTAACTGAGACTGAAGAGTGGAAAAATTCCGGGGATAAGCCGGTCTATGCAGTTTCGAAATTCTATGCCGAAATGGAGGTCTGGCGTGCCGGTGAAGAAGGGTTGCCGGTAGCCGTTGTAAATCCAACGGTTATCCTGGGTCCGGGTGACTGGCGAAGGGGTAGCGGAACCTTGTTCCGGCGTTTCAGTAAAGGAATACCTTTTTATCCCACCGGCTCGACAGGTTTTGTGGATGTACGGGATGTGTCGGGTATTATGATGGGCCTTGCAGAAAAAAATATTACCGGAGAACGGTTCCTCCTCTCATCGGAAAACATGACTTTTAAGAAAGTGTTTACCCTGATGGCCGGAGCCATGGGTCAAAAACCACCCGGAGTAAGTGTCTCGCCGTTCATGGGGGGAATAGCATGGCGGGCAGACCGGATGATGAGCGCCCTTACACGGAAACCACATGAAGTGACACGTTATTCCATACAGGCAAGCCAAAGGAATGTATATTATGAAACATCCAAAATACGGGATGTTTTGAAATACCGCTTTATTCCAGTTAAGGAAGCTATAGAAAACACGGCAGATTTTTATAAAAGAATGATTATTGGAGCGGAATCGTGAAAGTATTTTTCTTAAAACCCGAAGTTAATGCCACCCGAGAAAGTTGAGGTTTTCCCCCTGAAAATTTCCGGTGTATATTCGGGAGGACCGCTAACTTTCCGGTACCTGAATCCTGCAAAAATAAATCCGTCGTTTATGATCTGATACCTGACAAAGATCCCGGCCTCACGATTTTCCCACTCAACGGTTTCCATAAAAGGCAAACCAAGCCGGTCTGTTCCGAGCGCTGTATAATCCGGACCTTTTTGTGCAAGATTATAATCGGTACGGATCAGTAATCCGCGAACCGGCCTGAACCATAGAGCGAGATAATATTCACGGCTGTTATCCAAAAGGTAATTACCCAGGTTATAGCGGTTTGAAGCAAAGGTCAGGGTGGGAACATAATGACGGAAAGCAAGAGGGTTGGTGCGGGTAAATTCAGCCTGTATTCCGGCATTTTGTAAAGGGAAATTACTCACTTCGGCTCCCGCCTTATAACTGAAAAAGTTTGAGTGACGGTCAGGATCGAACATCCTGGTTGTAGCGATTTCGTCCAGGAAAAAAGTTGCATAAAAATGTGTGTGCCTGATAACCCGTGTGCTGAAATCGAAAAACATCTGGGAGTTTTGATTGTCGATGTGGGCGTTTAAGGTATGATCAACCGACTTGAAGAAAAAAAACGGGATCAGATATCCCGGATTGAGGCCCACATCAGCAAAGACAATTGAATTTCCGAAGGAGAAGGATGTATGCTGCCAGGGTTTGAAAGTGAACAGATTAGCCGACAGGTGTTTGGGAAAATAAACTTCACGATAGTCCACACCATAGCTGCCGGATACCCAATAGCTGCGTGAACTGTCCACGACCTCAGAGACCAGCCATCCTTCGGTAAAATGGAATTCGAACCACGGGACAGGATTCAGAAACAGATCAAGATGTGCAAAGGAAGGTGTCCGGCCTGAAAAAATATTTGCTCCGTGTACGTTATTTCCCCATATAAAATGATCTTTAACCAAACCGAGGGTTCCCCATTTCCAGTCGTACGTGATCCCTCCACGCATTTCACTGTAATCGTTATCCCCTTTGTAATTTCCCCCCATGCGCTGTGTAATATAGGTTTTTCCGGATATTGGTTGGGATTCATGATTGTCACGAAGGCTGGCATAAAATCCCCACTTTCCAATGTAGGCGAAGGCTTCGGCTCCGTTCCAGCGATGATGTACCGTGCCGTTGCCATTACTCCAGTACCGGATGCCTCCGATGGGATTTACCGAGAATGTGAACAAACTGTCTTTGTAGTAGAAGAGATCAGGCCTTTTCTGATAATTTTTTCCGGGAAGCAACTCCTTATTATAATCTCTTAAGTAGAAATCGAGTTCTTTTAGCTGACGGGGATTAAGTTCTTCACGGACCTTTTGTAATTCGTCAAGTTTCCCGGCAATGTACAACCTGGACCATGGTTTGGTAACCGTTGATATCCGGATAAGTTGTTCTTCGGCCATTTCCTCCAGAAAAGAATAAATGGAAGTATTGGAAATGTGGACAGGAACTTCCTGTGTAAAAGAGGGCAAGGACAGTGCACTCAGGCAGGTAAACAGTACAAAAAACAGACTCAGGCTGCAAAGTTTTTTTAATTCATTAATTCCATGAAGAAAATTTTTCATCTTAAACCCGAATGCTTTGTTCATCGAACCCACAATAACAAATGGGATTTACTTAACGTCCCTAAAGATAAAGATAAAACTTAAAATACGCAGGAACCCGGATTTAACAATCTTCAGCGTGACCGTATAGATGTTACCTGCTTCTGGCTTTGCGAAAAAGAATATTATAAACAGCTTTCCAAAAGTAAACCCAATCGGTTCGAAACGGGCTTTTTTCATATGAAATCAGGTAGTTACGCTCGGATCTCTGTATCTCTTCGAGCGTTTTGGGCATATCAGCATAAAACGGCGGAATCAATCCCGGTTTATACTTGATGCGCTTCTTTTTGAGATCTTCGGCATAGAGATTGAAATAATGTTTACTTAAAGGCCTGACGCCTACCATTTTAAGGTCTCCCTTAATCCAGTTGAGCAACATTGGCAACTCATCAACCCATATTTTTCTCATGAGTTTTCCCTGGGTGGAAATACGAAAATCATTCTTAAATTTTCCCCCTTCTTCGAGATGATGATGTTCATAAATATAATCCTGAAGAAACTCTGCATACGGGTGCATGGTCCGGAATTTGATCACACGGATTTCTTTACCGTCTTTTCCCACACGGGCCAGGCGGATAAACAAACCATAGGATGGATTGTATCCGTTGAGAATGGGACTTCCGGTTTTAATCCCGGCAAAGAAGAACATCTCCGGTGTAAATTTTTCACCTGCAACTATGAATCCGGCCGAAGAGAGTCGCCCCAGTGCCTCGGCACGAGATATTACCCTGTTTTGGCCACGGGTGAGAATATAGAATATCCAGCGGGTTAACTCAAATTTCGGGAAAACACGTTTGACCGGGAAGTCAATAAAATAATAATACAGAAAATTAAATCCCCATGGATATTTACGCAAGATACGAACCTTACGCTGATTTTTTGTCTCAACACAACCGATAAAAATCCCGCCATTTTCCAGTTTTGTATTCACAGCCTTGAAGAGACTGTCAATATGGGGTGTATCATTGATCTTTTTGAAATTAATAATGGTTGAATAACTGTTACGATGTGCTGATTCAATATTAAATGCACTGGAAGTGTCTATGAGTAAAGTTTTTTTCCGGTTTGACAAATCTGCAAGGTCATCACAGAAATTAAATACTTCATTGCCGGCTTTTTGATGGATAATTTCTTTTGTAAATTTATCCGGGCTTCCGTTTTTACGGGCAGGGGAATGAATAACTTTGGAATATGCCCGGGTGTTTACGGAAGAAAATCCTTCGGACAAAAAGGGATAGTCCAGCCCGGGAACATCCAGGCGGGTTTCCGGTTTGATAAAAAAAGAAAACATCCCGCCGCTGAGCAGTTCAAGGAGCGTAGTAATTCCGATGGTCCCAAAAACAATAAATCTTGAAAAATATACGGTTCTGAAAAGATACATAAGGAAAGTAATGGTAAGCAGGATGAGCACATTGCACAGGATAATGGCTTTTGTTATGGAGAAGAAGGAAGGGTTTGTGGCAAAATCAAACTTGCGGAATGACAGGGTAAATAATAACCATATACCCAGGAAAAGAAAGAATGCATTAAAGTATTTAAGAAAATAAGAAGGCGTTCCCCCCGGCTTAATGATAACCATAATAACAAACGCTGCCGCAACAAAAAGAATGTCGAGGAAAATAAAGAAAAGATTTTGCCGGAGATAATATTTCATGCTTTCGTCCGTACGGGGGTACCAACTTTATTCATAGACAAAGATAAAAAGAGAATGGTTGCTTGTAAAGGTGTGCAGGGATATTTTTAAGAATGGCAGAAGATACGCCCTGTTGCCCTGATAATATTTTTTGTCATTACCCCGGGCCAGGTATAACAGGAATCTTTGACACCTTACTGATTTTTATCATTGTATCGCTCTCAGGATAAGTTACTTTTGTCTTGCCGATTTTTTGCTGCACAGACATAAAAATATGGGAAAAGAAATTAAAATGCTGGAATGGAAACCCGAATACGAGGTTGGTGTTCAGGTAATCGATGAAAATCATCGCAAATTTGTGGAAATGGTTAACCATTTTGTGGAAATGATGAATAACCGGTCTTATTTACATGAACATACGGAGGTTTTCTACAGTCTTATCCATTATGCCGAGCATTATCTGATCCGTGAAGAAATATTGTTTAAAGACCTGGAATATCCTAATCTTTCACAACATAAGGAAAAACATTCCCGGTTTATTGAAAAAATTAAGTCATTCCAGCAAAATCACGTTTCTGATGATCCTGTTATCTGCGAGGAGATGTATGCTTTTCTGATCAACTGGTTTAATGAACATATTTTACAATATGACCGTGAAGTTTCCGGTTTCCTGAAAGAAAAAGGACTTCCCTGAAGAACCCTGAATTCAATATAAAATAATCTGTTCAATATTCATTTCCAGGTTAAAGTATTTTATAAAACCGGCTTTCCGGCAGTATCGTCATCTTTGCAAAATCGAAAGGACGGATCAGGGTCAGTCCGGGTTTATAACCGGGGAAAATCATTCCTGTTTTTGTTTTTATGCGAAAAGCCCGCACGGGATTTATGGTTAACCAGTATAAAATATCCGTAAATGAGAGACCGGGCATCTTGGCCAGAATGGACATTAAACCTTCTGTAAGTTTCCCGGTTTTTGGAAATGATTCTTGCCGGAAACACACACATATACGATGTTTATGAATTTTATTAAGGAGGGAATATTTATTTTCAAAGCACAAGCTTTCAACGGGGATGAGAAAATATCCCCTGGGTAAAATATCTGTTTTGGCGATCCGATGCAGTGTTTCCGGGCTACCTGAATATACAATCCCGGCACGATAAATAGTAGAAAGTTCGGATATACGGTGAAAAACATTTTCTTTCATGTCTTCTGTAACACTGATCAACAGGATGTTCCCTGTAACTCCCGTATAAAGTGATGCTTTAACGGGCATTTTCCCGGTCCGGGTATTTTCTTTTTTCCCATGGTTGAAAGGAATGGGTGTTTTATGAAATATAACCCGGAAAAGTCCCGGATTTTCGGGTGGGTTAATGATGTTGATATCATCTTCGTACAGTGAAATCAATGTCTGGCAGCCGGACAAAACAAGCATTCCCTGATCAACCGTTTTTACCGGACATGGCTTATCCTGAGTGGTATCGCCATGAAAAACAGGTGTCCATCCGGGGATGATAAGCCCGTTGTAAAACTCAAGTCCGGCAGATTCATTAAGGTTCCCAGATGTATCAATGACCTCGCTGATTTCAAGGTTCTCATCCAGGACAATAATACCGTTTTTCAGCAATCTCCCGTTTCCGGTAAAAATATAGTTGGCTGAGATTTTATGAGGACCAGCCATAATGAAAACAACTTATTTGTGTATTCCCTGCAGGGGTTTGAAATCAACACGTACATCAAACACATCCGCATGCTTGACAAAATTGGTATCCGGGTTTTCATGGTCAAGAAGAAATCCTTTCAGGTGGGTAATTTTGTTGTCCTTCAGTGTGCCGGATACAATATATAGATGTACCTGGTTATCTTTAACAAGGTTTTGCTTTTTCATTGGAATCCGCATGCCATCTTTTGACCCGTTAGCATACCAGAAAAAAGCAGTGATGGTGGGGTGTTTTGACTGATCGTCACGATGAAGCCGGATTCTTGCAGAAAGTGTATAGACGCCTTTTTTTTCTACGGGTATTGAAAACGGGATTTTATTTCTCCGGCCTTCCCTGGGCAGATGCCACTCGGTCCGGGTATTCCAAAGGGTATCGCGGTAGGTTCCGGGCTCATAATGTTTGGGGGCCTCATTTGCGAGAACATCACGTTCTATATCGTTCAGTTTTTTCAACACCCTGTCATAGATGGAGAGATAATCCTCCAGGTGGTCTTCGTAATAAGTTAACGTTTTTTCAAAATCTTCAACAGTATATCCATGCTGACCGATAATTTCCTGGTAATTACTAATTGAATCGGAGCCGGGATATTTATTTCGTAGTGAAGATAAGGAGAACATGGAGTTTCCTATATGTAAATCTACCAGGATAGGCACCAGATCATCGGGAGGGATGATGTCTTTTTCCCGGATTTTTTTACTTTCCCTGGAACATCCCAATGGAATCAGGATTAACAAGAGCAGTATCCCTGATGACCTCCGCAATATTTTTTTCATACTTTACTGGTTCTTGATCTTGTTAAAACGTACGCCAATCATAATTTCGTGTGATCCCGAATTGTATTTTCTGAAATCAGAAAGACCGATATCATAGGCATATCCGAAATAATACTTTTCCATGTGGATGTATCCGATTAAAACCGACAAGGCATCGCTGCTACGATAAGATAGTCCAAGCCAGAATTTATCCATGTAGGTGCTTTTAACATTGAATTCAAACTGGAAGGGTACCGGTGTCACTTTCTTGATCAGGGCTGACCCTTCGACCTGAAAATCACTGTTGATCTCATACCGGTATCCGCCCATCAGGTAATAGTGTGTTTTAAGTTTATTTAACCCGGTTTTTACATCGTAATATTTGAGCGAGTTGGCAAAAAGCTGGAATGCTGAAAATCCGGCAAACCAATTTTCTCCGTATGCATACAATCCCACAGAGGCATCCGGTGAATAATTTGAATATATCGCATCTTTTAATGCCTGATCATTGGGTTCAAAAAGGGTAATACGGGTTCCATCCACTTTGTTTTGGAGAATTCCGCCTGAAAGGCCCATGGATAAGCGAATACCATCGCGTACTTCAACATTATAAGCGTAGCTGCCATAGAGGCCGGTACGGCTTGTAGGTCCGGTAATATCGTTAAATAAGTATCCGCCGAAGCCCATGTTTTTTTTGCTGTGCGGGCCATACATGCTCAGGCTCATGGTTTGGGGAGCATCCACCACACCGGCCCATTGGAACCGGCTGTTCGACCGGATTTCGTAATAAGGTCTCGTTCCTGCAATGGCCGGGTTCAAAACAAAATCATTAAACATAAACTGGCTGAAATTGGGGAGTTGCTGTGCCGGCAGCTTTCCCGGTGCAAGAATCGGAATCAAAAGAAAAAGAATATATGCTGTTCTTTTCATTATTTATCTGATAATGGTTACCGGCCCGGTAAATGGAGCTGTATTTTTAGGATCATACAGTCTGATTACAAAATAGTAGGTTCCACTGGCAACCTGCTTCCCATTATACGTACCATCCCATTCTTTAGTGCCGCCGTAGCCTTTGCTATAAAAAATTCGCTGACCCCACCTGTCGAATACCTCAACAATCATTTCCGGATAATATTCGGCGCTGCTGATATGCCAGGTATCATTTACTCCATCCCCGTTTGGTGTAAATCCTGAAGGAATCATAACTTCCTGGATCAGGGAGATAAAGACCGAATCGGTTTCAAAACATCCTTCGGGAGTTTCGGCAATTACATAATAGAGGATATTTTTATCCGGGGATGCCTGAACAGTTGCCCCGGTAGTGGATGACAAACCGTCCGGCGGAGTCCAGGTGTATGCTGTGAAGCCGCTGCCTGTTGCCTGCAGGGTGATTTCGGAACCGGTGAAAATAGTAGTATCCTTTCCCGCATCGAGGCCATAAACAGGATAGACCGTTACATGAACAGAGTCCTTATCAAAACAAAACCCTGAGGATACGGTTACATAATACCATAAGGTGCTGTCGGGTGTTGCTACCGGCTGTCGGATATTTGGGTCATCGAGCCAGGATACAGGAGCCCAAAGGAAGGTAGTGCCACCCGAACCATTAAGCTGAATACTTTCTCCCGGGCAAACGGCTGTATCCGCTCCTGCTTCGGCAATAACAACAAGTTTTCCTTCCAGTTCTGTTGATCCGGTCCACCGGCATTGATTACTGTCAGAAACAACGATTGAGTAAATACCCCCTTCGAGATTAACAAAATGACCAGAGTCTGTAAATGTTGTACCGCCATCTATGGAATAGGAAAAGGGACTTGTTCCACCTGTAGCGGTGAGGATGATCTCACCATCAAAAGTGTTTCTGCTGCAGGAAGCTTTGATCGTATCAATGGTAGCCGAAATGGCTGAAGGTTCGGTTATGGTAACTACCGGTCCGTCAGTAAAGCAACCGTTTATATCACGTACCCTGGTGTTGTAATTGTTTGCAATAAGACCGGTGAAAGCACCGCCATTTTGTGCAAAGGAAATCCCCCCGTTGACAGAGTATTCAATGGCGCCGGTTCCCCCTGATGCATAAATGGATATTGTTCCCGTATTGTCGCCAAAACAAAGAACATTATCATGGGATACGGAATCTACCAACAATACCGGAGGTTCGGTTATGGTCAGTGTGCTGCCGTTTTGAGTACAACCGTTGGTATCCCTTACCGCTATATCATAATTACCGGATGCAAGTCCTGTAAATAGTCCTCCATTGCCGGTATAGGTTGTTCCCCCGTCTACCGAGTATTCATATGGAGGTGTACCGCCGGAGGTTGTGATGGTAATCGTTCCGTCAGTGAGACCGTTACAGGAAATATCGGTTTTGGTTTCTGAATCAATACTTATGGCTGCAGGTTCAATAATCGTGAGCGTGGATCCGTTTTGTATGCAACCGGAATTGTCTCTGACCGCAATATCATAACTTCCGGCAACCAGTCCTGTAAATAATCCGCCGTTGTTTACAAATGTAATCCCGCCATCAATAGAAAACCTGTATGGAGGGGTCCCTCCTGAAACAGAAATGGTAATGGCCCCGTCATTTCCGCCGTTGCAGGCAACATCGGTTTTGCTTTCGGCATCAATGCTGACGGCCGTGGGTTCGGAAACGGTTAACGTGCTTCCGGTTTGTGTACAACCATTATTGTCCGCAACGGCTACATTATAAATTCCGGCGGTTAAACCGGTAAATACGCCACCGTTGATTACAAATGTAACGCCCCCGTCAACGGAATACCGGTACGGGGGAGATCCCCCCGAGGCGGCAATAGTGATCGTTCCGTCATTTCCACCGTTACAGGTAACATCGGTTTTGGTTTCAGAGTCGATACTGATAACCGTAGGTTCATTAATAGTAATATTCCCTGTGGAAACGGGACCGCACCCATTGGCATCCGTAACATCTACGGTGTAAGTGTTGGCAGCGAGGTTTGTAAAGTTTCCTGTGCCATTGGTGGTGCCACCCGGGTTCAGGGTGTATTGTAACGCACCGGTTCCACCTGAAGCTGTAACGGTAATGGTTCCGTCGTTTGCACCATTACATGTAATGTCGGAACTTGAAGTTCCGGTAATGGAGATTGCCGGCGGCTCATTGATGGTAATGTTAGTTGTGGTAACCGGGCCACAATTGTTAGCATCCGTAACTTCTACGGTGTATGTATTAGCAGCCAGGTTGGTGAAGTTGCCTGTAGTATTAATGGTCCCTACCGGGTTGAGGGTGTATTGCAAAACACCCGTCCCGCCTGAAGCTGTAACGGTAATGGTTCCGTCGTTTGCGCCATTACATGTAATGTCGGTACTTGAGGTTCCGGTAATTGTGATGGCTGCAGGTTCGGTTAAGGTTAAGGTACTGCCGTATTGAATACATCCGTTGTTGTCTCTGACGGCCACATCATAATTTCCGGCGGATAGTCCGGTGAAAGCGCC
>JAADHC010000015.1 GCA_013152085.1 Chlorobiota bacterium | reverse complement strand
AATCAGAATCTCAATATGTTTCAGAAAAATATTCACCCTGGTCTTAAACTTTATTATAAAAATTCTTTTTTTGGAACTTATCTAAATGACATAAATAAGTTATCATTTCTAATGCATCTTCAGTTTCCCCGAATATTTGTTGGAACTTATGTGGAATTTCCTTATCACGATAATATTCTATGGAGTGATAGGAGAATAACTGTTGAATTCACTCTCGGACTGAATATTGGCAGAAAGGAAAGTAAAGCTATATATAACCGTAATTGGTAAATGATTAAATGGTTGTAATAACATGGATATGAAGAAACTATTACTTATTTATTTAATATTCCTCCTGATTGGTTTCTCAATGACTCAAATTCCTGTATATTGTGCAGGCAAGTATATTTCCGAGCTAACAAAGGATCACTCCAGTTCCATTGTTGCTTTGGATTCTGCTGAAGAAGCAATTCATTTTTATAAAGATTCATTTACAATTGATGCTGTAAATAGTTCTCAGGGAATACAATTTTATAAGGATGGGATTATTTTTATAATGAATACAAAAAACAATTACAATGGATTGGCTGATTATATTTCTTTTGGAAGATATGATACCTATTATGCTCCATTGAAAAGTTATCAATTAAAACAGTATGATTATTTCTGTAATAATTTCCCATTTCCCTATTCCCCAGGAGCCCTTTCGTTTACAGGAGATTACCATACAATGTATTTTACAAAAAGTGAACTTAATGAGAAGAACGAAAGAAAGTCTCAGATTTACCAGACGGTTGAAACAAACTCAACGGGGAAAAAAAATACTGGCTGGTCAAAGGAACTTGAAGTTTTGACTTTTTGTAAAAAAGAGTATTCATATATGCATCCTGCTGTTTCTCTTAATGGACAGATTTTAATTTTTTCCTCAGATATGCCTTCAAAGAATAATGGAGCAAATTTGTTCGTAGTAACTCATAATTCTTCAGGTTGGACAAATCCTAATAACCTGGGGAACAAGATTAACTCAGATGGAAATGAAATTTTTCCTTTTCTTGATATATATAATAATTTATTTTTTTCTTCGAACAAGGAAAACGGATATGGCGGATATGATATATATATGTCAAAATATAACGGAGAAGATTGGGATGTTCCGGTTAACCTTGGGTCTGAAATAAACTCCGGATATGATGAAATGATGTTTAAACTTAGCCGGGACGATACGCTGGCAGTACTTGTATCAATCCATGATCCTGAGAATGTGCAAACACATTTTTTTAAGGTAAACATTCCTGCTAGAATAAAAGCTGTTAAGAAACCAACTAGTAAAACGGTGGTGGAAACACCTTTGAAACCAGAAAATCCTGATACTTCTGTCATTATAAACAAAAAAGTGGCAAAGGTTCCTGCTAAGCAGCAAGAAGAGAATATTCCTCCCCGGGAAAAGATCATTCCATCAAAAGAAAAGGTATCTCCTGTCGTATTTCGGATTCAATTTCTGTCAAGCACAAAACCTAAAGGTAACTTTATCGTCACAATAAACAACAAGGAATATACTGCCTTCGAATATTTTTATAAAGGGGCATATCGTTATACTGTCGGAGAATTTGATTCGATTAAAAAAGCATTAGTATTTAATACCTTATGCCGAAAAGCCGGATACAAGCAAGCATTTGTCGCTGCATTCAAAAATGATTTACGTATCACTGATCCTAAAGTGTTTCGTCATTAATAAAGGGTTATTTACATTATAACCGTATCTGTCTTTGTGACAAAGTTGATAAAAATCTGTTAATATACAGATTCAGCACTATGATGATATCATTAGCCTTAAGTGCTTCTAACACCTTTGAAAATAATATTGTACCAAATTCTAATAAAATAATGGATATCCGTTTTTAACGGATATTTTTTCCATTGCTCAATATATTCCTGAAAATAGCTCAGATGATCATCGTAATTATCACGATAAGGTGAACCATATTGAATGCCCATTAAACCAGGTTTTTGTTTAAGCGCCTCTTCCTTTAAACCGGTAGGATATCTTTGCCAATCACACTCTCTCATCGGTCTTATACCGACTAATTTAATATCACCTTTAATCAGACTATATATTTGAGGTAGTTCATCAATCCATACCTTTCTCATGAATTTACCAAATGATGTAACCCGTGTGTCATTCACAGGATTACCATAGCTATTAAACTCAGTTAACATATGATCCAATTGGTCCGCATTTTTAACCATTGTTCTGAACTTGTAGATTTTGATTGATTTGCCCCCCTTCCCCAGACTCCTTTTTATATAAAAAAAGTCTTCTATTGTATATTTAGGAAATATTCTAACTTTAGGAACTCTTTCATAGATAGAGTTTAGTTTTAACGTAATTCGACGAAAATAATTCCCGATTGAAGGCAAGAAAATTTCATATATTGTTTTTCCCAAGAAAGTATATCTTAAATCTCCACTGGTTGATGACGGTCTTGAAGTGGCATTCAACATAAGAACATGATCGGGAATGTATTCTGAATAAGGGTGATGCAGTCTAAATTTGTATCTATAATAAACTTTTCCATCTTTATCAGTTTTCTTTATCTTCACAACAGGCCCATAAGATGGATTTGTGTCATAATATGGTTCACGTGTTTTAATAACTACAAAATAGACTAAGTTTCTGATCTGCTTGTATTCTATGATTTCAAACCCGCATGATATAAGTCTGCCAAGTGTTTCGGCAATAGTTAAAAACCGGTATTTACCTTTGGTTATCCCAAAATAAAGTCCTTTTAAGAAATTGATTTTTGGAAAAACTCTGTGAAATAGAAATTCGAAGAATATAATCAGGCTGGCAATAAACCTCCTTTTATAACGATAAAAGAGATGTTTATTCCGCTGTCTGACCGTTTCAACACAACCTATGTAAATTCCTGTATCAGGAAGAATTTTATTAATACTTTCAAAATATTTATTAATAAACCTTGAATAATTAACCTGGTTGAGATTGACAATAGCCCTTATGTTATTAATTTTGGCAAGATATTTAACACTATTAAGAATGTTCTTGGCATTAAGTTCATGTGTAGACGTAAGTAAAATCTTATTAATTCTCTTCAGGTCAAGATGACTTAAAATATATTTCAAAACAGCAAAGCTAGACCCTCTGATTATTTCATGTTCAAAACTTTGTGACTTTTTATTATCAGGAACAAATTTTCTGATAATTTCTACGGATGGGATAACTTTACAGACTTCCTGTTCTTTACTTCGACTTTCCTGATGATAGTAAAATGGATTTTTATCCTTAATTAAAGTAGGATTATTACTGATCTTGTTTTGTACATCAAGTAAAAAGTCTCTCATTATATCTATATCTTAATTATATTGCAATACTTTTTCACTTCAATAAGAAATTTATTGAATTCCTAAGGGGAAAAAAATTACAATAATTTTAAATCATCGTATATTCATTGTACGTGATCAATTCAACTTGTCTTACGTAATTTATGACTTTTTCTCAGAAAGATAAAATTATTTTGACAAAAACATTGAATTCGTTGATGAATGTACATGCGCTATATAGCCATGCATAACTAACTGTATATGTGCATATTATATCTTTCTTCCGGATTTTCTCCTAAGGAAGTTTCGTGTGAAACCGAATTTAAGGTTTGTTAGATGGAAGGAAATAAGGGAGTTAAGAATTTTATAAATTTTATACAAATAATAACTCCTTATCTTTTACAAAAAACTTTTTCATGTAAATCTATTTTATTAAATATGATAATATAAAAAAACTTTGTTGCAAAACATGGCCGAATTCTTCTTTCTTATTTTTACCATAATGATTTTCTGTATAAATGATTTAATAAAAACTTATTTCAAAATTCATATTTTATAATTATTCCGGAAGTAAAAGAACCGGGCATGGTTACAGCTCCAATTCTTACACTATTATTCTTAAAAGCAATATTCATTGATTTATGCCTTGGTGAGGTAATGGTCCATATAAGATTTGTCAGCCAAAGAGATCCTGTTGATATGGCGGAAATACGCATTATTTTTTGATTATTCTTATATGATTCAAAAAACTGCTGCTGTTGAACCAAATCCTCTTCTTGTTGGAAATCTTGATAATCATTTTTAGCTGCCTGATAAAAATGAAGTGTAGAAGCAATACCCATATATCCAACGATTCCCATAATCCAATAGGGTTTATTGTTCTGCTTTAATAATACTAATCCACTACCAGGGAAAATCAATGAAGAAAGAATGTAACTCGGATCTTTATTTTTTTGTGCATGCCTTTGATCACTTGCTGTTGCCTTTACTTTTACTGATATTACATCATCCAAAAAAAGAGAATCACCGATCAGATCCCAGTAAATAATTTTATCGGTATCACAGATAATTTCATTTCCAATGTCTCCGGTTAACGATTGAGCAG
The DNA here is from genome assembly GCA_013152085.1 of Chlorobiota bacterium. Lineage (GTDB taxonomy): Bacteria > Bacteroidota > Bacteroidia > Bacteroidales > VadinHA17 > JAADHC01. Next base: position 29,302 of record JAADHC010000015.1, on the reverse strand, counting down.
AAAGTTTCTTCCCATCCATGGTTGCAGCCTCAATCCAAACATTATATAGCTCTTCGTTTTTGCAATGATCAAAATTGTATTTAATAATGAGAGTGTCATTTCTGAAAACAAGTTCCGGTTTTGAGATCGTTGTAGACTGTTGAGCATAAATTAGAGTTGGATTAAACAATAATATACTCAATATGGGTAGTCTTAAAACAGTAATATTCAACAGTCTGATCATAACAACACTTCATTATCTTATAGGGTGCAATTTAATAAAATAATTAGAAGGGATCCCTCCAGTGACGTTGACCGTATATCTTAATTGAAAAACCATTAACCCGTTGTACATTTTGAAAGAAAAGTAAGAAAATAGTAAAAGAAATTGTTCAATGAATTGAATTGAATCAATTCGTACTTCAGATTTTTAGAACTTCAACAAAAGGTGTTAATACCTATGATAATATTTTAAAAGTCCTACAATTAAAAAGTAAAACAGGATATGCCCGGAGGAATAAAAATCCGGAATTATGTTATATCCTCAAAATATTGCATTTTTGTCACAGAATCCATAAAATCCAAACCTTAGCATAACTCATAAATATATTGTAAGTGATGAAAAACTATTTAATGAAAACTGTTTTACTTATTTTTACTGCAGGGCTGTTCATAACGGGTTGTTATCAACCCGGGCCTTCTTCAGACAATGATTGGATGCTGGGTCCGTTTGTAAAAGTTGATGATGTGAACCCGATACTTGGGCCCCTGGACAGCACGGTCTTTTTATGTCCTGTACGTGACACCCTGGTACATTGGGAAGCCAAAGATGTTTTTAATCCTGCCGCGGTGGTTCGAAACGGGAAAATATACCTTTTATACAGGGCCGAAGACAAGATCGGAAAACTACTGGGAACCTCCCGGATCGGCATCGCCGAAAGTGAAAACGGATTAAACTTCAAAAGGAATCCTGAACCCGTACTGTATCCTGACAATGATGCTTTTAAAGAATTTGAATGGGAAGGCGGATGTGAGGATCCCCGTATCGTTGAAAATGACAGCGGTACCTATTTTATGACTTATACGGCCTGGAATGGAGATAAACCGAGGCTTTTTGTTGCCTCCTCAAATGACCTCTTTACCTGGGAAAAGCATGGCTCTGTGTTTACCAAAGCCTTTGACGGAAAATATGTCAGGATCCACTCCAAGTCCGGTTCAATTGTTTGCAAACTCAAAGATAACAGACTTGTTGCCACGAAAATCAAAGGAAAATACTGGATGTATTTCGGTGATACGGATCTTTTCCTGGCTTATTCTGAAGATCTGATCAACTGGACCCCGGTAGAAAAGCAAAATACAGATCATTCGTCAATACCGGATGACCGGCGTGACTACCGTGAAGATCTCCTGCCTGTACTGCAACCCAGAAAAGGGAAATTCGACAGTGAGCTCGTTGAACCCGGACCTCCTGCCATGCTTACCGGCAAGGGGATTTTACTCATCTATAACAGCAAGAATAGTAAGGAATACGGTGATACAACCCTTCCCGACGGAACATACGCTGCCGGGCAGGCTTTATATGATGCGGCAAATCCTGAAAAGCTTCAGGATCGTACTGATAATTATTTCTTCAAACCTGAAAAACCATACGAGATCACCGGACAGGTCAATAATGTATGTTTTGTGGAAGGACTTGCCCATTTTAACGGGACCTGGTATCTCTACTACGGAACAGCCGATTCAAAAATTGCCGTTGCCACAAATACGCCTGAATAACCGGCACCGGGTCCGGGAAATACTGGTATTTACTAATTTACACAGGATATTATTCACCCCCTTCGGGGATGATGAAGGGGGTATTATTTACCGCCGATTGCATCAGCGGTAATTCATGATTCATGTTCAGCCCTTACAGGGCTTGAATAATTTAATAGAAGATAATCCTTAATTTCATACAAAGCACCCGTGAAAATATACAAAGATATTTTAAAATTTGCCACGAAGTGGCTAAATGTAAATAACCGTCCTTGCAAAGGACGGTTATAAGACAATATCAATCACGATCCCTGAAAGGGGTCAATAACAAACAGGTAATACCTTGAAAAACTGAAATAGTCTCCCTGAAGAGTCATTATTGGATAAAGGGTTTATAAATCAGCAGAATACAATAAAATGTCAGATGCCCATATTTTCCAGCACCAGGGATGAAGCACCGAAGATTGCGCTGTCTTTCAGATCGGAGATTTCGATATTCAAGGCACGGTAAAGCCGCTGATAGGGGAATTCTTTCTCGAGTACGGACCGCATACTTTCCTCAAAGAGATGATAAGAACGGCTAACCGATCCGCCCAGGATCACCGCTTCGGGAGCCAGGGCAAAAAGGATATCTATCATCGCCCTGCCCAGATGCTCACCTAAAGTTCTGAAGAGGCGAATCGCTTCCGCTCCGCCCTGTCCGGCCTGTTTGGCCAGGTCAGCTCCGGAAAGACCCTGGTCTTTGAAAAACTGTCCGCTTGCATAGGCCTCCAGACATTTGTCTTTATAGATAAGCAGACCGAATTCGCCCGCACCGCAATAACGTCCTGAATAGAGATGGTCATTAATGATAATCCCTGTACCCAGGCCAGTGCCGAGAGATACGCCTACAAAATTCCTGTATTTTTTCCCTTTACCGAAATATTTCTCCCCAAGGGCAAAACAATTGGCATCATTGTTTACAAATACCGGTTTGTGAAAATGATCTTCCAGGATGGCTTTCAACGATACGGTCTCCCAGGATGGGATATTGAGTACATCCAGTACCAGGTTCTTTTCGAGGTCAACCAGCCCCGGAACACCGATACCGATTCCGGTAATATCGCGATCAAAAAGATGCTCCAGAATAACAGTAACTGTGTTTAATACAATCTCTTTGGGCTGATCATAGGGTGTCGGAACGGATTCTTTTTTTACGATGCGGTTTCCGTCAATCAATGCGGCACTGATCTTGGTACCTCCGATGTCCATCCCGATGATTTTCATAATGTATGTATTGTTTTCAGTATGGATAAAGTTAATATCTGTTTCCCGTATTCAACAGAATAGCTATAAAAATCATCCTGTTTGTTTTTTTCCGAACAAAGCTGCTAAAGATACTGTCTTATTGTTTATGAGCGGCTTTGCCCAGACGGATATGAAAAGAATATATCCAAGCGTGATATATACAAACAACATGCCCGTGCGCAGTCCGAGGTGGTCGCCAAGCCATCCGACGATCAGGGGGATAACTGCACCGCCGAGGATTCCCGTACAAAGGATACCCGAGAATGTCCCATGATGCTTATCCACGGAATTGAGAGCCAGCGAAACGATCACGGAATACATCACGGAGATAAAGAAACCGGCAGCGGGAAAAGCCAACAGGGAAAGGCGGGCAGGGCCAAACAATGCCAGGGCTACATCCGCCATAGCCAGTAAACTGAAAATTCGCAATACTTTTTTGGAATCGACAAGTTTCAGGATCACAAGTCCGACCAGGCAGCCTATTGACATCAGTCCCCAGAACCAGGCTACGGCAGTTGCTCCCTGAACCACAGGATCAAAACCGTGATATGTTTTCAGAAATTTGCTCATCCAGTTGGCAAGTGTTTGTTCCGTGCCAACATAGGCAAATATCCCCAGGAAAAAGAGAATAATTTTTTTTTGTCCCAGCAGTTGCAGATAACCGCGGACAGCACCTGTTTTTTCATCTTCCTTAAGCTCGACCCTCGGAAGGTGCACAGACGCCATAATGACAAACATAAGTATGCCTCCGATCACAAAAATCCAGTAAAGTGAAACCCATGGAAGTTCATGCGGAACAAGGGAAGATAAAGTGGTTGTCAGTACGTTTCCTTCACCGGGACGAACAGGAACATTCTGCATCATATAGGAAAAGACAAACGGGCTGACAAACGAGCCTGCCCCGAAAACCAGTTGACCCAGTACCGAATTGAATGCAAAATGCTCCTCTCCTCCCGCTACACGCATAAGGGGATTGATTACGACCTGCAGGATCGCCATCCCGATGCCGATGGTGAAGAGAGAAACCAATGCGATCCGGTAAACCGGGAATAAAGCAAAGAAAAGTGCACCTGTAAAGGTAAAACCGAATGCCACCAGCATGGCCGTTTTTTCTCCATAACGTTCGGTAAACATTCCTGCCGGGATTGACATCACTCCATAGGCCAGGAAAAAAGAAAAAGGAAGAAATCCGGCAAGGGTCAGGCTCAGCCGGAAATTATCAATGATCACAGGAATAAGCGGGCCGAGGATATTGGTTACAAATGAGATATAAAACCAGATACAGAGGATCAGGAAAACAATAAATACACTTCTTTTTCGCATACTGATTGGGTTTTTAGTGATTATCAGGGGACAGACAGGTCAGGGATATCCATATTGCCGGCAACTTCCCTGTCAGCCAGACAGGTAACATCCGGATGCAGCCACAGAAGTGAAGCCGGAAGGAAGGTCGTGATCTTCTTCGTCAGAAACTGTTCAAAAACCTGACGTTTCTTTTTTCCGCTGACCAGGAAGATGATTTTGCGCGCATGCAGGATATCAGCCATCCCGAGAGTAAGACCATATGCAGGTTTCTTTTTTAATCCTGAAAGCATGGAATGACCTAGTGACATATCGGTCAGTGTATTCACATGGCAGTAAGGGTGTAAAAAGTCAGCAGGTTCATTTAACGCAAGATGGCCGTTCATGCCAAGTCCCAGGATACATACATCTACCGGACCATCAGTTTGAAGAAATGATTGTATCCTCCGGCATTCCTGTTCCGGGTCATCCGGATTGCTCTGAAAACCGGTATAACGGGAAGTGGGGATCTCCAGCGGTTTTACCAGGTGTTCCTGCAGATAGGCCTCGCAGGTTGCCGGTTCATCCATGGAAAGACCGCCCCATTCATCAAGTTTGATAACTCGGATTTGTGAAAAAAGTCCGCGTTGTTTCTGATATTCCACGGCAATCTGAAAGTACATCCCGGCAGGACTCCCTCCGGTGGCGGCACAAAGTAACAAACGCTTGTTTTTCCGGATTTCCTGCACAAGGATATCCTTTGCTTTGTTACTTAATTCATCATAATTATCCAAAATTTCAATTTTCATACCCACCGCATTATTAATCCATCTTTACATTCCGCAATGGCGGATGAAAAATAACAGAAATCATTGTGGTACCTTTGTGTTTGTGACCTCGTGGTATTTCCTTAACCACAAAGTCACAAAAGTACCAAGTTTCACCAGGAGAAAATATTCAAGTACCACTTTTCTTTTTGTCCGGCTAATCACCGGGAATAACAGATCCATACTGCTCTGAAATTACAGTTTCAGGGTTCCCCACCCCTCCCGGTATTCTCTTTTCACAAATTGATTTGCCAGTTCAAAGTTGGTTATCCGCATGTTTTCTCCGTCCCATTTATAGTTAATATAACGACCGGGATACACAAATCCTTCCAGGTTGCCATATACGGGATCTTTTCTTTTTATTTTTTCACGTATATTAAAACTGCGTAACAATAAATTTCCCATCAGTACGGTTTCGGTAAGCGGACCGGCATAACCTTCGAATGGAGAATCCACTTCGGCATTTCCATATCCCGCAATACAGGCATCCACAAATTGCCAGTAATGTCCATCCATCCCACCTGCTACCCGTGGATATTTTTCAGGTACATGAAGGTCTTTATTCAACGAAAGTGGCAACAATATCGGATTACGGCCACCCCAGCCACATGCTGCTTTTCCTTTGGTCCCGATAAACAAGGTACTGCCTTCATAGTCATTCAACCCCGGCCAGTCTCCGAGTATCTCATTCATATTCTTATCAGTATCTAATTCTTCGGGTCGCTCAGGGGTAATTCCTCCGTCCATCCAGTAAAGATCAAGGGTTTTTCCGTTTTTTAAATTGTATTTAAAACGGATTGAACTGGAAACAGGCCCGCTTTCAGGATATTGTGCTTCTGAGAAAATACCGTCATAAACCGTACTGGCACTACCCGACACCTCTGTAGGATAGCCAAGTTCCAGTAATTTGAAAGGTGGACCCATAATGTGGCATCCCATATCGCCAAGGGCTCCGGTACCAAACTCCCACCAGCCGCGCCAGTTAAAAGGAACCATATTGTCAATATACTCCGTTTCTTTCGCTGTGCCCAGCCAAAGATCCCAGTTAAGCTCTTTGGGAACCTGGGGATGTTTATCAGGCCAGGGAATTCCCTGCGGCCAAACCGGCCGGTCTGTCCAGCAATAAACTTTCTCAATGTCACCGAGGATATCTGCTTCCAGCCATTCCCGTAAAGTGCGCATTCCATCGCATGATGCACCCTGATCACCCATCTGGGTAACTACTTTGTATTTTTTCGCAGCCTCCGTTAAAATCCTGGCTTCATAGATATCATGCGTTAAAGGTTTCTGAAGATATAAATGTTTGTGAAGTTGCATAGCACTAAGGCCGACAAGAGCGTGGTTATGATCGGGAATGGCGACAGTCACCGCATCAAAATTTTCGTGCTCCTTATCGAACATCTCACGCCAGTCATGATAAAAGGGTGCTTTAGGAAATTCTTTACGCATGGGTGCCGCCTGCCGGTCATCCACATCGCAAAGGTGGGATATGACGACGTTTTTCTTAGGCGTTTTTATAAAAGTATGGATATCTGCTGCTGCTTCACCCCCACAACCGACAGCAGCTATATGCAACTTATCACTCGGGGCAACATGCCCCAGCCCGCTAACTGCAAAACTTGGAACGACAGTAAGAGCCGTTGCCCCGGATGCCGTCATTCCAACAAACTTCCTCCGGGAAATACCCGGCGATTCATTCTTATTATGATCTGTCTTCTCCATAATATTTTTTTTATCATGTTTAATGGATTCAAAGATTTGCTTATTCCCTGTAACTTTTATTTGAGAGATTTAACGGAAACTTCTTTAAAAAACACGACATCCTTATCGCTATGGTTTTGTAAACCAATATAACCGAAATCAGGACGGGGCCCACGATAGGGTTCGAAATCAAACTTACGGGCCGGAACCGGATCACCTTCGGTATAATCCGTCACTTTTACCCCGTTCAAATAAACAATGGTTCTGGATCCTTTTAAAGTAATTTCCATAGTATTCCATTCAGGCCCCGGTTTTCCCGTTTTTGCCAGAGGTTTTGTCAGGGAATACAGTGTGCCGGTGTAATGATAGTCATCTTCATTAGAGAGGTCAGGGCGATTATCAATCTGAACCTCATAACCATAAAATACCGGCATCCAGGCTTCACGGGGTTTGATCGGGATACGGATAAAAACCCCGGAGTTATCATTTTCATCACGCATTTTATATACCACCCGGATTGTACAATTTCCAAGCTTCTCACCGGTCCAGTATAACAGGCCCATCCCACCATGCCCTCTGATAAGGCCATTTTCAACGGTCATGTATCCGGGACCAACATGCTTCCAGCCTGTAAGATCCTTGCCATTAAAAAGTTGCCTCCATTCGCCTTTCGTATCTTGTTTGCCGGTGGATTGATCCGGATTTATGCCGGCATAACCAACAAACATCACAGATGCGAACAACATCGATCCCAAAAGGAATCGTTTTAAATTTACTTTTTTCATTTTCTTACCATTTTAAATTATACTTAAAAACAATGTTATCTGTTCATTTATTGATCAACACCTTAAAATTAAGTATATTTCATTATTATTTATCTTTTTTTAAGATTTTTTAAGGGATAAATGATGCAAATGTATTTGCTTCAATAGCAAAGCGGTCAGGTGCTCAATTACCGGTGAATCCTAATTTTGTTTCATCTTGCGAATCAGGTACCTGCCACCAACGAAACTGATCAGGATGGTAAAAAGCAGAAGCCCGGCCAGAAGATAATAATGATTGAATGAACCTATTTTATCTGCAATTGACCGGAATGCAGCATAAAAGAATATGCCCAGCGGATAAAACAGAATGATAAAAAGAGTCAGGGCAATGCCCTGAAACAAAAAGAATCTCGTTTGGGAAACCCGCCCGAAACCGGCAGCCAGCGGAACCAGAATCCTGATCTTGGGAATAAAAGACATGATCAGTACTGTCGTAAAAAGATGCTTTGACATCCTGTTTTTGTAATTTTCCATAAAATCAGGGTATCTGTCTGTAAGTTTACTGATGATGCCGGTCCGGTTCCGGGCCAGATAAAACAGGATAATATTTCTGAAATATAATGCCAGGAAAGACATCAATGCGCCACCGTAAATATTGACAATACCATTTTTAGCCAGATAGGCAATGGTAATGAGCGACATTTCATCAGAGACCGGTGATACAAAATCAAAAATGATGTAATAGAAAGCGATACCAAAATAGGTATAGCCGTTAACCAGGTGAAAAAGATCGGTGTTTGTCAGCATATATATATTTTATTACCTCACCTCTTGCATCCGATGAACAGGCCAGGTTTAAAATCATCATCAGTATGAATAGTTCATAACCTTAAACCATCCCATCCGGAAAGGAGCAAAAATAAAAAAATAACTTTATATTTGGATGTAAAATGATTAACCTAATAACAGCTGTTACATTTAAATCCACTCTTTGTACATTTCTGATCTCTTTATAGCTGTTCGTCACGGGCATTTCATCTTCAGCCCGGCTTACGGAAAAATGGGATCTTCCGTGTCGGGTTCGTGTAAAACAAGATGAAAGCCGTAACATTTCAGGTGAATCATACGAAACAACCTGATTTTTTCAAATGCTTTTTCGCTAAGATCATCCGGCACAATAGATTTATTTTTATATTTGAACTTTTTGTAAACAAATTGAAGTAATTATTTTCACCTACAAAACTGAAGCAAGATGTCAAAAAAAGGAACGTACAACAAAAACCTGGTAGTCATCATCGCTGCCGTTGCGGCTACAGGTGGTCTGCTGTTTGGATTTGATACCGGTGTGATTTCCGGAGCTATTCCATTCTTACAGCAGAATTTTCAACTGGATAACAGTATGATTGAGAACATCACCACAGCCGGATTGCTTGGAGCTGTGATTGGTGCTGTACTCACGGGACGATTATCCGATATTTTTGGCCGGAAAAAGACCATATTGACAGCGGCCATTATCTTTGTTGTCGGTGCCGCATGGTCGGGATGGGCACCCAATGCGCATAATCTCATGTTTGCCCGTTTATTTATCGGCCTGGCAATAGGAATATCATCCTTTTCCGTTCCTTTATATATCGCCGAAATATCTCCTTCCAAAATGAGAGGCCGGCTGGTTTCTCTTTTTCAACTCCTCATTACTGTGGGTATCCTGGTATCATACCTCAGTGACCTGGCCTTTGCAGATAACAGTGATGTGGAATCATGGCGTCCGATGTTATATGCCGGAATTATCCCGGGATTGATCCTGTTGGTCGGGATCATTTTCCTTCCGGAAACACCCCGTTGGTTGATGAGTAAAGGACGTGAGGAAGAAAGCCGTAAAATCCTAAAAAGGATCGAAGAACCTGATTTGGTTGAGGGTTCCATTGCCCAGATCAAACAAGAAATAGAAAAGGATAAACATCGCCCGGATTTCAGGGAAGTATTCCGTCCCTGGTTGCGAAATGCGCTGATCATTGCTGTCGGGATCATGTTTATCCAACAGTTTGTAGGCATCAACACAGTGATATACTACAGTCCGAAAATATTTATGATTGTAGGGTTTGAAGGTGCCCGTGCGGGAATCTGGGGATCGGTAAGTGTCGGTGTCGTCAATGTGGCTTTTACTATTCTGTCTTTGTTTTTAATTGATAAACTTGGAAGACGAAAGCTGTATTTTATCGGACTTAGCGGAATCATCTTTTCACTTTTTTCATTAGGCCTTGTTTTTGCTTTTCACACAAGTCTCGGAGATATGGGAAAATGGCTGGCCATTGGTTTCGTCTGGATTTATATCGCTTTCTTCGCCATCAGCCTGGGGCCTTTGGGTTGGTTGATTATTTCCGAGATCTTCCCACTTCGTGTACGGGGTATTGGTTCATCCATCGGATCTCTTTCCAACTGGCTCTTTAATGGCATTGTTGCTTTTACCTTTTTCAAGATCGTGAAGCTGTTTACTGCTGCCGGAACCGGAATCATTACCCATGAAAATCTGTATAATCCAGCTACGAATTCTTTTGTAACAAAGGCTGTAGATAATGGGAATCCTGCCGGTGCTTTTTGGTTTTATACCGTTATTGGCATTTTAGGACTGATCTGGGGCTATTTTTACCTGCCTGAAACCAAAGGAATTTCTTTGGAAAAAATCGAAGAGCACTGGCGGCAGGGGAAAAAACCCAGAGATTTAAAGGGATAAAACAGTTACTTTTCAATACAAAGAACCCGGTTAATAGCCGGGTTCTTTTGTATAGCTGTCAGGAATTACAGAAATATGCCACCAAAAATTCAGGATATAAGGGCATCACTAAGTATTACATAACAATAACCCTGTATATCAATGTTTAAGATGTAATTCTTATATCGAATTGAGATAAGTAAAGATACACGGTGATCCTGCTGCAATCATCTTGAAAAAATACGGAAAAAACCGGAGGTCAATCCTCTTCATCTTCCGGTTCCCCGTCATCGGGCATATTCTCGGATAAATATTCCAATTCGGCATATTTATCCACGAATTCCTCCTTCACCTTATCCTTGAGGTTGCCGGCATCGTTATAATCATCGTCTTCACTGATGATCAAATCAGCTTCAGCTTCCGTCATCCTTACCAGGTAATATTTTTCATCTGTTTCAAACGGGAGGGCACTTACATACTTCCCGTCCTTATTCAGGAATGTGATCAGATGCTGACTGAAACCTTCCGGGTAGACAAGTTTTATCTGTTCCTGGATGGCTTTATCCAGTTTGTCGTAATCCCTGATCACTCTCATTTTTTGCTGACTCATAGATAATTGTACAAATTTATTTTTTCAGCTTTTATCAGGAGAACGGACAGTAATCATTTCTTCAGCACCAAGGTTATCTATCGTTCTCAAAAATGTTCCTGCCAACCGCCTTGACATAAAACTATCACACAATGATATAAAAAAAAGTAATTATTGATACTCTTAAAGTTTTTTTTTGATGAAAGTTTAAATTTATTTAACCACGACCCTATTTTACTCTGGGAAGCTTATATCCTTCAGAAGGAATAACCCAGGCTGACAGCTGCGGAAGGACCGGAATACGAACCCGGAACAAACATAAACACAGGGGCCACTCTGAACATGATGCCATTTTCTGCCCGAAGCCTGTAACCCGCCCTGTAAAAGAAGAGGTATCTTTCTTCACTGCCGGGTGCAAGAGTGAGTCCCGGTCCGGTTTCAAAACAATGACGTTTACCAAAAATTGCAGTCATTTCCAATGGTATGAGCAGATGAAAGTTTCCGTGATTAACCACAACAGACAGTCCCGCACGAAATGTAACAACCCGCTGCGGAACTTTAAAGAAAAGGCGTTCATAATTCAGGGATCCGTATATCCCGTTACCCAGCCCTTCGGCATAGATGCTGTTTTTACGTATGGCAAGGTCACTGAAATCATCCACATAAACATCTTCTTCCTGACAATATACGACAGTAAAAAGAAGAAAAGTGGTAAGCAGGATTATTATTTTTTTCACCTGTCTGCGTATGATAATGCACTCTAAGGTATGAATTGTCAGACAATTTGCAAAACCGGTAGTCACTACAGAAATAAACTTTACAAAGAAATAAAAGCAACAAAACCATTATCGTGAAAAAAGAAGAGATCATCCGGGATAATTTTACAAAACGGGATATCCGTACAGGTATCATCATTGAAGTATCTGACTTCCTTTTATTTGGAGGTAAATCAAAGAATATTATCTTTGCTACCTGCAGAGGCGATAATTGATTAAACCATGTGTACCTTTTATTATCTAATGGTCAAACAAAAATGAATATCCTATGAGAACAAAAATTACAACATTATTATTGGGGAGTATGTTTTTCCTGGCATTTTCCGTTTTTGAAATGCAAACAACTCCAGCGCTTGCTCAGGCAGCAACCTGGGTCAGATTGGGCAGCCGGAAAGTCAATTATACCCTGGATCATGACATTATACATGTAGGTTTAAAGGAAGGTGGTTTTACCAAGCTGAAAGTTGTAGTTACAGGCGGAAGCCTGAATATGCACCGCATGGTTGTGGAGTACGGAAATGGCACTAAGGATAAGATACCTTTACGTCACACTTTCACACGCCGTAGCGGTTCACGAGTGATTGATTTACAGGGCGGCAGGCGCATCATTCGAAATATCACTTTCTGGTATGATACAAAAAATGTAGCAGGCCGGAGAGCAACGGTGCATGTCTTTGCCAGGCGGTAAAGGAATAAACACTTTGCAAAGAAAATCCCCGGTGATGATCATCACCGGGGATTTTTCCGGATTATCACAAAGTTATTCCTGTAATCTCTTGAATTCTCTGTGGGGCGCCAGGGCATTGCTTACCTCACGTACAACCCTTTCATCGTTCACGTCAAACGTTGTGGTAAATTTAATATCCCGGGATGAAGCCCCGATACGCACCTCATAGGTTCCCTTTTCAGCCACCCAGGCCGAACGGCTTTCATCAAACGAAGCCAGATCCTCCGGAGTCAAAGTAAAGGATACGGTCTCTGATTCACCGGGTTTAAGCAGTACGGTTTTGGCAAAAGCACGTAGCTCCTCTTCCGGTTTGGTCAAGGTTTTTGCCGGAGCATGCAGGTAGAGCTGTACAACCTCCTTACCGGGAATATTTCCGCTATTGGTAATATCCACAGAAACCGTATAACTACTGCCTTCAAAATAATCTCCTCCCGGTTTCAGACTGGAATAATCAAATGTAGTATAGGAAAGTCCGTAACCAAACGGATAAGCTACCGGTACATCAAAGGTTGAAAAGTAACGATATCCTACAAAGATATCTTCTTTATAGACCACCTCGGCAGGAACTCTTCGCATAAATGAAGCCCCGGTTTCTTCCGTACCAGTTTCAGTTCCTTCCAGGGTTACTCCGGGAAAATTAGGAGCAGAAGGTTCATCTTCATATTTTACAGGGAACGTAATGGCCAATTTTCCGGAAGGATTTACTTTCCCGGTCAGTACATCGGCGATAGCATTTCCGGCTTCCTGTCCCGGCTGCCACGCCAGCAGGATGGCATCAGGCAATTCACGCCACGAAACGGTTTCAATGACACCGTCGATATTCAGAACAACAACTACTTTCTTACCCGCATCATGAAAAGCCGATGTCACATTTTTAATAAGGTTTTGTTCGGTTTTGGAGAGAATAAAATCACCTTCAATCTCCCTGTCCGCACCTTCACCGGCGTTCCGGCCGATAGTGATTAACGCGACATCTGCTGATCCGGTAGCCTGTGAAGCCATCTTCCGGTTTACCGTCATTTCGGGAACAGGCATTTTGGCTCCCATAATGTTGGCCAGCCAGTTTTTCGACGGACCGATTTTCTTCCGGGTTTCTTTGATATAATTAAGATATGTTTCCTGCAAGGACGCACTTACATTCATACCGGCAGAAGAAAGGCCATCTACAATGGAAATGCTGTAAGCTTCATTTACATCGCCGCTTCCCGTACCTCCGATAATGGTTTCATACGAACTGTTTCCAAACAGTGCCACCTTAACTCCTTCGCCGGTTATGGGCAGCACATCAGCATCATTCTTTAACAGGATCATACCACCGGCTGCAGCCCGGCGGGCAACCGCAGCATGGGCTTTCAGATCGGGACGGTTAGAACAGGCATATCCATTGAATCTGGGAGACCTCAGGATAATATTCAGGATTCTTTCGACATTGGTATCGAGAAAGGTTGAATCAAGTATGCCGTTCTTTACCGCATTCATGACAGCCTCAATCTGTAAAGGAGTCCCTGGCATCAATAAGTCGTTTCCTGCTTTCATCTGGGCTACAGGATCGGTTCCGGCTCCCCAATCGGTCATCACATACCCATTAAAACCCCAGTCATCACGCAGGATTTTTGTCAGCAGGTCATGGCTTTCCGAAGCATAAGTGCCGTTGATTTTATTGTATGATGACATGACGGTCCAGGGATGCCCCTCCTGTACAGCAATACGAAATCCTTTGAGGTAGATCTCACGCAAAGCCCGCTGACTGACGATGGTATTCACGCTCATCCTGTGTGTTTCCTGGTTATTGGCGTCAAAATGCTTAATGGAAGTTCCCACACCCTGTGATTGGATACCCCTGACCATGGCAGCAGCCATCTTTCCGGCAATCAGCGGATCTTCGGAATAATATTCAAAATTTCTGCCACAAAGCGGATTTCGTTGAATATTCAGGGCAGGGGCTAAAAGTACATCCGAACCATATTCCAGCACTTCATTTCCCATAGCCTTTCCAACATTTTCAACAAGTCCGATGTCCCAACTGGAAGCCAGCAGCGTAGCAATCGGGAATGCCGTACAATAGTAGGTTGCAGAATCACCGGGTCGTTGTGGCTGGATACGAAGGCCGGCCGGGCCGTCAGTCAGAACGGTCGTTGTAATTCCCAGCCGGTCGAAGGCAGCAGTATGTCCGGCCGCTCCCGGCACAAGCCGGCTGATACGTTTTACCATGGCCTTATAAACGGAATCACCCCATTCGACAGGCCGGTTAAACATCCGGCGAACCTGCTCGGGGATCATCGGTAAAACAGAATCAGGAACTTCAAAGTGCATACCGGTACCGACCACCAGTTCCGTTTTTTCCTTCAGGGTCATGGCCGAAACCACTTTTTTTACAGGGTCCTGCCCTAATTGCGGTGTATGGTTACTGTTACAACCGTTGTTAAACATCAGGAAGATCCCTGTGAAAGCAAATGCAAGAATGGAATATTTTTTCATGATAAAGATGTTTAAAAAATGTCTGTTTTTCTACATCTTCAAAATTAGTGATAAATATATTGTTCTGTTCCCAAAAGCATAAAAAACAATCAGGGTTAAAACAAATCATTCACAGACAAATATCTTTCACCTGTATCGTAAGCAAAAGTCAGTATTCTCTTCCCCTTCAGGGTAAATTGCCGTTGTGCCACCGCGGCAAGAGATGCTCCCGAGGAGATACCGATAAAAAGGCCTTCTTTCGCTGCGGCGAGGGTAGTAAATGTATAAGCCTCAGCTTTTGAGACACGAACCACATCATCAATCATACGGTCATCGAGATTATCGGGAATAAAGCCGGCCCCAATGCCTTGTATCGGATGAGGTCCCGGAGCACCGCCACTGATGACCGGGGAGTCTGCAGGTTCAACGGCTATAACTTTCAGCGAAGTCCAGGATTTTTTCAGTACCCGGGCCACACCTGTCAGGTGTCCTCCCGTACCGACACCGGCAAAAATATAGTCAAGGCCATCAGGAAAATCATCCAAAATTTCAACGGCTGTTGTTTTACGATGTATTTCAGGATTGGCTTTATTTTCAAATTGCATAGGCATCCATCCCTTCAATTTCTTTTGTAAAGAGAAGGCCTTTTCAATAGCACCTTTCATTCCTTTTTCTTTTGGCGTAAGGATAATCTCAGCGCCATATGCCTGCATCTGCTTCCTTCGTTCAACTGACATGGATTCGGGCATTACCAGAATCAACCTGTAACCCTTGATCGAAGACACCAGTGCAAGTCCGATGCCGGTATTGCCGGAAGTTGGTTCAATAATTACTGAACCTTGCCCTATCAGGTCTTTCTTTTCTGCATCTTCAATCATTGCCAGGGCAATACGGTCCTTAATACTGCCACCGGGATTTTGTTTTTCAAGTTTTATCCATATCTCAAGTGATTCCGGGAACAACCTGTTTACGTGAACCACCGGTGTATGGCCAATAAGTTCAAGTACATTTCCTACTTTCATTTCAATATATGTTAAATAATATAATCAATAGATTCAAAATCTTCATTGCCATTTTTTTTCAAAATCACTTCATTTTTATTCAACACCATCGACCAGGGTGCTATGGAATGAGTTAACCAAACATTTCCTCCGATTACAGAATGATTTCCGATGATGGTTTTTCCTCCCAGGATTGTGGCTCCTGAATATATCGTGACATAATCTTCTATCGTAGGATGTCTTTTCATACTGGCTTTTTCTTTGGATACACTGATGGCTCCTAATGTCACCCCCTGGTAAATCTTTACATGGTCACCAATTTCCGTTGTTTCGCCGATGACAATTCCTGTACCGTGATCGATACAAAAAGACCGGCCTATCCGGGCTTTCGGATGAATATCGATCCCTGTTTTGCCATGGGCATATTCTGTCAGCATTCGTGGCATTACCGGAACGGATACGGCACTGAGGGCGTGTGCAATCCTGTAAATAAGAATGGCATAAAAACCGGGATAACTGATCATCACTTCTTCGACGGAACCGGCAGCCGGATCCCCTTCATAAATTGCCCTGGCATCGGATACCAGACGATTATAAAGTTCAGGAACCGTGATGAAAAAATCATGAATCACTGACTGAATATCGTTTAGTCCGGTATCATAAGAGGACAATATTTCTTTTAACAACTTTTCGATGGACGAATATTTATATTCGTCACTCTGGCGGTTTATTTCCTCACTGAGTACGGGGAAAAGATATTCGATCATCGCATGTACAAATGCAAAGACTTTTATTTTCTCCGGAACTTTTCCCCTGACAAATTCTTTAAACTGCCCCCGGTGGGGAATAGAGATTTTTTCTTTCATTTTTACAACATTTAAAAAGCCCTTCCGGTTTTCGAAAGGGCTTTGTTAATAACTTAAATATGTAATGGCTTTATCAACAATGGAAAAATAGTACCCTTTCTGTTAAGTGATAACAGAAACAGCAACAACAGTTCATTTTTTCCCATTTGATCATGATGCAAAAATAAACAAAAAAAAACGATCTGCCTACTAAATTTTAAAAAACAAAGGTTAAAAACATCTCAACCTCAAAAAATCATTATTTTTAGAACTGACATTAATGAACCCTTTTAACCATGAAAAAAATATTTCTTTACCTGTTTATTGTCTCATCCCTGTTTTCCGGTTGCCGGCCAAAAGGGGCTTTGGTTTCCGGATTTACGGAACTTTCTGATCCGGATAGTTTGCAATATGCCACTACCTGGGGAAACTGCTCTGCAGGCCTGAATGCTGCATTTGGCAGTACAGACATACGGTATGCCAGAACGGTAATGCCCGAAAACGGGTTATCGGCTTCGTGGGCTGCCACAGGATGGAAAGGGGAAAGAATTTATACGCAGGTTGTTCTCTGGAGTTCTGAAGATGTTATCTCAGTAAAAGTTTCTGCAGGCAACCTCACTGACGACAGGGGAAATAAAATAGACACCCCTGCCGTCGTCCTTTCACCGGTGGGATATGTCATTACGGATGCTTTTCTCAACGGATGCAGTCACCGGGACAAGGATACAATCGCCTCGCACCTGGCTGCAGATATCCTCCATCACAATCGCACATTCAATATTCCCGGCCGTACCGCAAGGCCGGTATGGGTGTCCGTAAATATCCCCGTCGATGCACCTGCCGGCAAGTATACCGGAAATATATTCATCACTGCTCTGAATGATTCTACCAGCCTGACCTATAACATAACCGTGCAGGGCTTAATGCTGCCTCCCCCCTCCGACTGGTCTTTTCATCTTGATCTGTGGCAGAATCCTTTTGCCATCGCACGGTTTCATAAAGTACCCCTCTGGTCGGAAGAACACTGGCAACTGATCAGAAAATACCTGGTTTTATTAGCAGATGCGGGTCAGAAATGCATAACCACATCCATCATAGATCATCCGTGGCATGGCCAGACGTATGATCCTTTCGGATCGATGATCACCTGGCTGCATAGTTCTTCCGGGGAATGGGATTATGACTACGCCATTTTTGACCAGTATATCGAGACGGCTATGGATGCCGGGATAACGGCACAAATCAACTGTTATACGATGGTCCCCGGTGGCAACCGGTTTAGCTGGTTTGAAGAGGACTCTTCCGGATACATTACGAGGGTATTACAACCCGGCAGTCAGGAATATGAAGATCTGTGGCGTCCTTTTTTATGGGATTTTCGTGAACACCTTCGCGAACGGGAATGGCTCGACAAAACAACCATTGCCATGGACGAGCGCAACCATAAGCAGATGGCTGCCCAGCTCGCTTTTCTGAAAGAAACCGCACCCGAATTCAAAGTTACGCTTGCCGGCCATTATTATCCGGACCTGATGCCTGCGGTTCATGATTTCAGCTTCAACTGGCGACTGATTGATCAGGCAAATTCCGAAATGCTTGCCAAACGGCGCAATAACGGTAAAAAGACCACTTTCTATGTTGCCTGTGGTATTCCATACCCGAATACTTTTACTTTTTCACCTCCGTCCGAAGCGACATTTCCCGGATGGGTTGCAGCCGCATACGGGTTTGACGGTTTCCTGCGTTGGGCATATAACTCATGGCCCGAAACCCCGCTTACCGACTCCCGTTTCATCACCTGGCCTGCCGGTGATACCTACCTGATCTATCCCGGTCCTTTATCATCCATACGATTTGAAAAACTGCGCGAAGGAATTCAGGATTACGAGAAGATCAGGATCCTTGAAGAAATTATGAAATCTTCCGAAAATACTGATCAACTGAAACAATTTAAGAAGCTGAAAGATCTTCTGGAAAATATCCGTGGGAACCCGGAATCAGCCGCTGAGCAAAAAAGAATAGAAGAAGGGAAAAAACTCATTAACCTTTTGACCGGATTCTGAGATATATTTTGAACCCGGGATGATTGAGACAGAGACGAAATGGACTCGGCCGGATGGGAAATGGGCATAAATGCAAGATGTTGGAATGACGTTAAGAAAAAAACACCGGATCGTCAGGATATTCCACCGTTACCTTACACATGAAAAAAATACCTAAAGTATCCCGGACAGAACTGGTAAAATCAGACAGATTTGTTAATTTCACCTGATCATTTAAAACAAAACCGATCTATGAAACCCAAAGTATTTTTTATTCTGTTCCTGCTGACATCTTTTTCATTTATACTCGGGCAGCAACCCTTTCCTGCAGAACTGGAAAATCAGAAAATATTCGATCAGAATAAGGAAGATCCGCATGCCACATTTATTCATTATGATAATGTTGACGCAGTAATGCGGAACAAGCGGGAAGCATCGCCATGGTTTATGTTACTGAACGGTACCTGGAAATTCAACTGGGTAAAGAATCCTGCAGACAGGCCCGCAGGCTTTTACAATCCCGATTTTGATGTTTCCGGATGGGATACGATTCCCGTACCCTCGAACTGGGAACTTCAGGGTTACGGCATACCGGTTTATGTAAATATCCCTTATGAATTTGCTGATCCGAGAAGTCCCGGATTTACGGAAATGAACGGAAAACCCAACCCGCCACATGTCCCGCATAAATACAATCCTGTAGGCTCCTATCGCCGCACGTTCAATCTTCCCAGGACATGGAAAGGCAGAAAGGTATTTATTCATTTCGGTGCGGTTAAATCTGCCATGTTCCTCTGGATCAACGGGCAGAAAGCAGGTTACAGCCAGGGTTCCAAAACGCCCGCAGAATGGGATATTACCAAATATGTCAGGCCGGGGGAAAACACCGTTGCCGCACAGGTTTTCCGTTGGTCGGATGGTTCATATCTGGAGTGCCAGGATTTCTGGCGCATTAGTGGTATCCAGAGGGATGTTTACCTGTATGTTACACCCACGGTCCACATTCGTGATTTTTTTGCCCATCCTGCTCTCGATGATACCTATACCAAAGGGTTGCTTACCGTCGATGTGGAAATCAAAAATGACCGGCCCGGGTTAAAAGCAAAAGGGTATTCAGTTCAACTGGATATCTATGAAAAAGACGGAAAAACTCCGGTTCTTACCCTGACAAAACCTGCTGCGTTGTACGAAAAAACCACAGGGAATATGCAATTTAAAGGAACCATCGAGAATCCTGAAAAATGGACCGCAGAGACACCCAATCTATACTGGCTGATACTGCAGATTAAAGATAAAAAAGGGAACCTGGTTGAAGCCACCGGAACTAAGATCGGATTCCGTACATCGGAAATCAAAAACGGGCAGCTGCTGATCAATGGCCGGCCTGTTCTCTTCAAAGGCGTAGACCGCCACGAACATGACCAGTATAACGGACATGTGGTTTCGAGGGAACTGATGCTGAAGGATATAAAACTTTTTAAAGAAAACAATATAAATACCGTACGCACGAGCCATTATCCCAATGATCCTTACTGGTACGAACTGTGTGATGAATATGGTATCTACGTGATTGATGAGGCAAATATTGAATCGCACGGGATGGGATACGGACCGAAAAGCCTGGCCAAGGACCCGGAATGGATGGATGCCCATATTGACCGTATAAAACGTATGGTTGAACGGGATAAAAACCATCCGTCGGTAATCATCTGGTCGATGGGTAATGAAGCCGGTAACGGGATAAACTTTACCGCCGGTATCAAATGGATTCATAACCGGGATGCTTCACGTCCGGTTCATTATGAACGTGCAGAAACGGGACCCAATTCGGATATTTATTGTCCGATGTATCCACGTATCGAACATCTTGAAGAATATGCAAAAAGTAATCCGAAAAAGCCCCTGATCATGTGTGAATACGCCCATTCGATGGGGAACAGTACCGGAAACCTTCAGGACTACTGGGATGTTATAGAAAAGTATCCTGCGCTTCAGGGAGGTTCGATCTGGGACTGGGTTGACCAGGGACTGGTAAAAAAAGACAAAAACGGACATACCTTTTGGGCATATGGCGGGGATTTCGGGCCAGAGGGAACACCCAGTGACAACAATTTCTGCATTAACGGACTGGTAAATCCTGACCGTACGGGACATCCCGGCCTCCATGAAGTCAAAAAAGTTTATCAAAATATCGGCATAAAGGGAACAGACTTATCTTCAGGAAAGATCCGGATTAGCAACAAAAACTTTTTTACCGGTACGGAAAATCTGGCTTTCAACTGGGAAATAAAATCCGAAGGAAAGGTAATCGCCTCCGGAACGCTACCGGGAACAAATATCCCTCCCCGGGAAAACAGGGAGTTTACCATTCCGTTGTCACAGGAAATCACGAATTCCGGGAAAGAAACCTTTCTCAATCTTCATGTAAACCTTGCCAAGGCCACTCTACTCCTGCCTGCAGGTTATGAAATCGCTTCTGAGCAGTTGGCTCTTCCGGTTAAAACAACTGAAACCGTGAAATCACATAACGGAAAAGAACCGCTGAACCTTCAGGAAAGCAATACCTGGATTGCTGTTATCGGTGATGGATTCCAGATTGCCTTCAGCAAGAAAACAGGACTGCTGACAGCATATAAATTTCAAAATAAAGACCTGATTGTTTCCGGACCGGAACCTAATTTCTGGCGCGCTCCTACCGATAATGATTTCGGTTTCAATATGCCTGAAAAACTTAGCGTTTGGGAAAAAGCCGGACCGGAACGGATGTTAACCTCATTTGAGGTCACGGCTAAAACGGAACGGGAGATCATACTCACAGCCGCTTATTCCATCAAAGAAACATCCTCCCGATGGAAAACAACCTATTCGATATACGGGGATGGAGCCGTTATGGTAGAAGGGCTTTTTATTCCGGGCGATAAAAAGTTACCGGTGATGCCAAGATTTGGCATGAGAATGAGAATCCCAAAAATCCTTAACCGGGTTGAGTGGTACGGACGCGGACCCTGGGAAAACTACCAGGACCGCTTCACCGCTGCATTTGTCGATGTTTACAAGATGCCTGTCCGTAAACTTTATTTTCCATATATCAGTCCACAGGAAAATGGTAACCGGACGGATACCCGCTGGATCAAATTTACCGGAAATGAGGGTTATGGATTGAAATTTACCGGTGACCCGCTGCTGAGCTGGTCGGCACTCTGTTATACCCAGGAAAACCTCACGCAGAAGTCACGTGGTACCATGCATCCTACCGATCTTACGGAACGGAATTTTATCTCCCTGGATATTGACGATAAGCAAATGGGTGTTGGCGGCGATAATTCCTGGGGTGCCTGGCCGCATGAACAGTACCGCATTCAACCGGTTGCCGGGAAATACAAATTTATGATCGAACCCGTGGGGAAATCAGGTATTGAGGAGATGAAATAATGTAACGTTTAATTTGTTGAATTTTATAATGGATGACTGATCACATCAAGGTTTTAGAGGATTATCTACGTAGTTAACTACGTAGTTAACTACGTAGATAATTAAACTAATAATTATATGTTTTTCCAGGTAAAATATCCGTAAAGTCATGAAAAAAACCAACTTTTTATTTCTGATTGTTGCCGGTCTGATGATTCTTCCGTTTTGTGCTGGTCCCGAAAAAAAGAAAACACCGGAAGGAACACAACAGGCATCTCAACAAGCTGACCATATGCAATGGTGGAAAGATGCCAAGTTTGGTATGTTTATCCACTGGGGAGTCTATTCGGTACCTGCAGGCATTTATAAAGGTCATAAAGTTAACGGTATCGGGGAGTGGATAATGAACCGCGCCAAGATTCCCGTGGCAGAATATAAAGAATATGCCAGATCATTTAATCCGGAGAAGTACGATCCGGAAGCCTGGGTTAAACTGGCCGGGGAAGCGGGCATGGAATATATGGTGATCACCTCGAAGCATCATGACGGATTTGCCATGTTCGATTCGAAGGTGACAGACTGGGATATTACAGATGCAACCCCTTACGGGAAAGATGTGTTGGCTCCTTTGGTCAGGGCTTGCCGGAAGAAAGGAATGCATATA
This sequence comes from Chlorobiota bacterium, assembly GCA_013152085.1. Taxonomy (GTDB): domain Bacteria; phylum Bacteroidota; class Bacteroidia; order Bacteroidales; family VadinHA17; genus JAADHC01. The sequence continues at coordinate 6,486 of JAADHC010000015.1, read as the reverse complement.
GGATTTTACTATTCTCAGGCCCAGGACTGGAGCCATCCAGGGGGGGCAGCTTACCGGGTCCCTGCACGTGACGGATGGGATAATCCGGATTCGGCCCGAATTGATAAATATACAGCTGAACATGACGGACATTGGGACCCGGCTCAACTGGGAGATTTTGATAAATACCTCGACGAAATTGCCGTTCCCCAGATAAAGGAAATTTTGTCCGATTATGGCCCCATTGATATTCTGTGGTGGGATACACCCAAAAATATGACAGAAGAACGTGCAGCGAAGTTTCTACCTGTTATTGCCAAATACCCGAACCTGATCACCAACAACCGGTTAGGAGGAGGAGTCAAAGGGGATCTGGAAACCCCGGAACAATTTATTCCGGCTACCGGATTTCCCGGACGAAACTGGGAAGTATGCATGACCATGAATGATACATGGGGTTATAAATCCTGGGATAACGACTGGAAATCCGGTAAAGACCTGCTGCTGAAACTCTCGGAGATTGTATCCAAAGGAGGAAATTTTCTGCTGAATGTCGGCCCTACATCAGAAGGCTTAATACCACAACCCAGTATTGACCGCCTGAAGTATATCGGACGATGGATGAAAATAAACGGAGAGGCTATTTACAGTACCACAGCCAGTCCTTTTCCATACCTGCCCTGGGGAAGGGCCACACGACAGGGACAAAAGATATATCTGCATGTTTATGACTGGCCGCAGGATGGGAAGTTAAAGGTACCTGTGAGAAACAAAGTGAACAAAGCGTATTTGCTGACTGATCCTGACAAAAAGCTCAAAGTTACAGATACAAAGGGGTATATAGAAGTTTCCGTACCCGCCGAAGCTCCCGACTCCGTCATATCTGTCGTTACCCTTGTGTTTGAAGGGGAACCCGATGTACTGCCAGTTCCTTCGGCAGGTAAAACAGGTACTGCTTCCTCCACCGGTCCGGGTACCCGTATAGCAAATCTCTTTGACGGAGACCCGAAAAATAAGTGGATGCCGGCATCCGGAAAGAATAATGCATGGGTAGAAGTTGACCTCGGTGAACCGGTACAAATAGGTCATTTTGCCATTGCCGAACCATGGCATCCCTGGGATCATAAATATCAACAATTTGAATTACAGGTTAAACAAGGAGATCAATGGGCAACGGTTATCAAAGGGAAGACCAAAGGAACCGGTCATTCACAACGTTTCGAACCTGTCACCGGACGGTATTTCCGTTTGATCATTACCGGCCCGGACGGAGGCACTCCGGTATTAAATGAATGGATACTGAACCGGGCAATTTAATTCTCAAAATACGAAACGAACATGAACTGAGCGAAGCGATCTTATGAATAAAATGAATAAAATTTTAAACGTATGAAAAGAGTGACTCCATTTTTCTTTCTCTTCTTACTTCTGTTTTTCTTCACAGGCTGTAAGGAAAAAGTGAAAGAACGGGCAAAACCAAACATTATCTTTATCATGGCCGATGATCTGGGATATGGCGAACTAGGCTGCTATGGGCAGAAGATCATCAGAACTCCGAACATTGACCGGATGGCAGAGGAGGGAATAAAGTTCACCCAATTTTATTCCGGGTCGCCCGTTTGTGCTCCCTCACGCAGTGTGCTGATGACCGGCATGCACACGGGGCATACCTATGTCAGGGATAATTACGAAGTGAAAGGCGGGGATGGTTTTCTCGGGCAGATGCCTTTGCCGGACAGTATTGTCACCGTTGCGGAATTGCTTAAAAAAGCAGGATACGCCACGGCAGCCATAGGGAAATGGGGACTGGGCCGTATGGGATCCTCCGGAGATCCGAACCGGCAGGGATTTGACCTCTTTTTCGGGTACAACTGCCAGCGGCATGCCCACAATCATTACCCCCGCTTCCTGATCCGCAACCAGGATACCGTCCGGCTGGAAGGGAATACCCGAAGTCTGACAGGGAAACAATACGCACAGGATCTGTTTATCCGCGAAGCCGAATCCTTTATCCGTCAGAACCATGACAAGCCCTTTTTCCTTTACCTGCCGTTTATTATCCCCCACCTCTCCATCCAGGTACCGGATTCATCTCTGGAAAAATACAAAGGACAGATTCCGGAGACTCCGTATGAACACCATCATTATCTGCAACACCCATACCCGCATGCAGGTTATGCTGCCATGATCACCCACATGGACGAAGGAATCGGTCAGCTTTTACACCTGGTGGACAGTTTGGGCCTTGATCATAACACGGTTATATTTTTTACATCGGATAATGGCCCTACTTACAACCGCCTTGGGGGATCGGATTCCGATTTCTTTCATAGTTCAGGTCCTTTCAGGGGAAGGAAAGGCAGTGTTTATGAAGGTGGAATCCGGGTTCCGCTGGTGGTTCGCTGGCCCGGGAAGATCATTGCACGCATGGTTTCGGATCACATCGGCGCATTTCAGGATGTGATGCCTACCCTGCTTGAGATAACAGGTAACAAAAACAGGGTTCCTCCGGATATTGACGGGATATCTTTTACTCCGACCCTTTTGGGCAAAGGAGAACAACAGGAACATCCTTATCTTTATATGGAGTTTTCAAGCTATGGCGGTCAACAGATGGTTCGCATGGACAACTGGAAAGGAATCCGGAGAAACATTTTCAAAGACAGCCTGCAGATCCATCTCTATAACCTGGCAGAAGATCCCGGAGAGACCCGTGATGTAGCGTCTGACCACCCGGATATTGTAAAGAAGATGAAGAAGATCATGCTGAAAGAACACATCACCTCTTCTGCTTTTCCGTTCCTGCAACTCGATTCGCTGGCAAGGTTGAAGTAGTTCCCGGTCCCGAAAAACAGAAAATCTTCGATTTTCGTTGTTTTTCTCTGCTACCGCGCGAATCCCTTCGCGTGGGTACTACTACTTTACCACAACTACATTTTCCAATAATCCTTTCTCTCCACTGTAATCTCTGGCACTGCTGTAAGTATAATCTTCAGGCCTTACAACCAGGCCTTCATCAACAGGATTATTATGAACATAATTAATTTTTTCATCTATTACTTTGTTATACGGCTTCGGTTGCCTGTTTCTTACCGGCAATTTTAAATACCGATGCCCCGGGTCTGAAGATATGATAGGTGTGGTTCATCCCGAAACGGACAAAATGATCCGGAGAGGGCAGAAAATCAAAATCCACCTTTGCCGTAAAGTCATCTATGCCGGAAAGAAACGATAACGAATTAATTTCATTGGTTGTGGAATCGCCGTTTCGAACAATATTCTTCGAAAATTCCTTAACATGAAAATCATAATGGCTGTATGTAAAGGTTGTATTACTGAACAATTTACCGGTGAACTGGTGATTCCAGCGGAGTGCAGCGGTGATATTTCCCCAGCCCAGGTCGGATTTGGACTCATCGGTATAATAAACACCGTCATAAAGATAGGTATAGGGTTTCCGGCGACGGTAGAATTTGTCCGTACCGGTATAAACACTCAAATAGAGACGGTCTTTGAACGAAAACTTATGATTGATTTTCGCATTCAGGTCATAAAAGAAGTATCCTTGCGAGGTATTGGGGTCTTCATCTCCAAGGGTACGGATAAAGGGTTGTACAAGGTAGTCGAGGTATGTCCTCCGGGCAGAGACGATAAAAGATGTCTTGTCTTTGACCACCGGCCCTTCAATGGTAAACTTTGCCGAGATGATACCGAGGGATCCTGTTCCTTTGATCTTTTTCATATTCCCTTCCTTCAGGCTGATATCGAGAACAGAAGATAATCTGCCGCCATACCGGGCCGGGAACCCACCCTTGATCAGTTCGATATTGTTAACGGCATCGGTATTAAACACGGAAAAGAAGCCAAAAAGGTGAGAAACATTATAGACCGGTGTTCCGTCGAGCAGTATCAGGTTCTGGTCGGGTCCTCCCCCCCTGACATACAGTCCGCTGGCGCCTTCGGTACCGGACTGCACCCCGGGGAGCAACTGAATGGCTTTGATCAGGTCCACCTCACCAAGCAGGGCGGGGATCTTTTTGATCTGTTTTACCGGGATGTGGATGGTGCTCATCTGGGTGGATTCCACGGCCCGGTTCCGTTCTGCCGTAACAGTAACTTCATCGAGTTCCAGGGAAGGTTCCAGATTGATATCCAGCCGGACATCCTTACTTAGCGAAACCTTTTGCACGGAAGACTGATAACCGATAAAACTGTATGTGATTTTATACTCTCCGGCAGGCAGGGTGATGCTGTAAAAGCCGTAACTGTTCGTTGTTGTTCCTGACAGGATTCCGGGACAAAACACATTGGCACCGATCAGTTTTTCACCGGTTCCTGTATCCTGCACGTAGCCGCTGACGGTATATTCCTGTGCAGACAAGGGTAGTAAGAAAAGAAAAGTCAGGCAGAAGCTAAAGAAACGGGTTTTCATACCGGACAAAAATAGTAACATCTCTTAAACGGATAACATCACTTTCTGGTATTCCATAATTTTATCCTGGATTTACATCGCGGTGGCATGGTGCTATCCCGGAGAGACTGGTTTGGTTTTATGGTTTTTGTCTGTCGTAGAAAAGAGAAAAATATTAATATCTGTATATTTTCCATTTTTTAAGCTATTCTTTTCCTGACATACCATATTTTCACACTTATTTTTGTCTTAAGATCCAGGCCAAAGCCGGTAGTCTGCTCCATTTTGACAGGGAAACAACCATCATAAGTCCATTGCGTTACACCTCCATGATCATTAACAAATGCAACAATAACCTGGAATTTGTGATCATATCCTACCACATATTTCAGGAAATAAGGCCATACGTTATGTGCTTCGATAAAATCCCATGTAAGCGTAATGAAATGACTGGCTGTGTCCTCACTAAAAGCAGGATATTGAAGTTTTTCACCATCGAAAAGAATTTCACCCTTATCCGTCTCGGGATTAATCGAAGCCTGCGTTCCAAAAGGATCGCCTGCCAGCGTATGATCGGCAAGATGATCGGGAAGAGAAGCATTTACAAGAGTAAATCTTATCCGGTCATCAACACCTTGTACATATCCGTCCGGTCTGAAGTTATATGAATTCCAGTGAATAGATTCTTCGCCTCCATTATTTTTTATTATGATGGTAACACTGTCGGGTGCGGGATTACTCTCGTCAAACCATGAGATCAGGCTGTTTAAGAATGCCGGGTTTGAGTTATCGACTTCAAATATTATAGGATGTTCCATAGATAATCCGGGAAGATCATCACGTTCTCCGGCCAGGTTATAACTTTCTATTCTTTCAATATCATAACCCGGACCATGCAGGATAACTGCGTTACTACTACCTATATTGCCGATATTGATAGATGTGTAATTATCTACGATATCCGGAAAAGCAAGCGTATAACCTTGCCCCAGCAATCCTGTAATCTGAGAGACATCCACCGTGTCAATATGAATATTTGCCGTCAGGATGCCATCTACGATAAGGTCACCGGCAATATGGGCATTCCCGTTCACATCAAGTTTTTCTGCCGGGCTTTGAATCCCGATCCCTACATTGCCATCTTCCGTGATCCGCATCTGTTCCGTCAAGGGGTTCTCATCGTGACGGGTGAGGAAGACAAGATCGCCTGACCAGTCGGTGTTGTTTCCTTCCCTTCCCTGAATCGCTGCATTCTCCCATGCGCCGGAAACAAACGTAATGCTTCCTGTAACCGAGTCATGGTCAACCCAGTTTCCTGCCAGATAAACCATCCCTTTCGAATGACTGTGGGTATCCCATAATCCCGAAATCATAAAAGTCCTGTCTTTGGAAGTGTCTATATCCTGAAAGGAATGATCGAAAAAAGGTGCATAGTTTTTTCCTACCTGCAAATTGATCAGTGAAGGTACCGTTTTAATTCCGGTATTCCACATGGTGTAGGTTGTTGAATCCCCAGCCCAGCTATCGGAAGAGGTATCGTAACCTGCGCCGGCATGGTTCCCCCAACCGTATGCAGTGTTCCAGTTGGTAATTTCCGTGCCTGTAATACTATTGGATGGAGAAGTTGCAAAAACCGGATCGGTTTCGGCAGTAATAAACCCGCTCACATCGGGGAATTGAGATCTGAGGATCGCAGCTGTATCTGTCAGCATCAGGTGTGTTGCATAGGTGCTTAAATCCTGATCGCCGGTATTGACACCCGAAAGATTACCGAGGTTAGTAATATCACCGGCCGTGATGTTTGCTGCCTGGCTTGACGTAAATACCGGATCGGTTTCCGTAATGGTTCCGGTCACGCTTCCGGCGGTTTTCGCATGCAGGGCATACGGGACACTCAGGAGCTGTGTAGTTCCCATGTCCGTATAATCCGTTCCCCCAGCCGCATCCATCTCCACTTTCAGGAAATAAGGCCCTGCTGTCCAGTCAATGGCAGCAAAGTTACCGCTGACAACCGTTCCGTTACCGATTTCGAGGGTAAAGAGGCCGAAATCATTCGTAACAGGGTTAAATGTTTCGGTATAAACGGCCGTGCCGTC
>JAADHC010000003.1 GCA_013152085.1 Chlorobiota bacterium | reverse complement strand
TTCAAAGACGAGAATCTGAACATAGAAACTCTGGCCGTTATTCAACTTTTATTGGGAGACGATAATACTGGAGGGATGGTCATATTGTTCAAGAAGGAAATATTACAACGAGAGAAGCCGCTATGGAATGGGAACGTCAAAATGAATGCAATAAGAATTGGGGATATTAATGATGCATAGATAACGTTGCTAACCGGGTTTTCAGAATCAATGCTGTTGTTTGACTAAGAAATATTAATTTTCAAGTCAAAACGGCATAATTTCGGAATAAACCACACTTTCGAATGTTGTACGTAAGCCAATAGAACCAGTCATATATTAGTCAACGTTCGACTGAAAAATAACTTTTAACTGAAAAGGAATTTATATAAATGAAACTGTACGAAACGTTAGAAAAGCAGCTTAAAAAAGAACCCAACTTTATAACTGACAACGGTGAACTGATAAAGTAGGTGGTGATCAACATAGCTCAAAACTTTGATATAATACTGATTGAATTATTTTTAGACGATAAAGAGTTGAAAGAGAAATTTTTTATTAAGGTAAAAGAAACTTTGGGATTCAATTAAAACTTGTTTATACAATTTTTCGAGCAGAAAAACTACCTGCACGATAGTTATACTTGTTATAAAAATAAAGTTGTGCTGACCATTAACGGCAAATATTTGAAACAACGCAATGAGTTAGCCTTAGTATGACCATTTAAGGATTGTGTGTTAGAAGGCGGGCGGTTTTCAACAGTAATATACTTAACGGAAAATTCATACACCTTACCGTCAATTTCCCGGCTGTATCATTTTTCTTTCCGTGATTTATTCCCCGTCTCCCAGGTCGTAAAAACGGCTGACTTTGTGTACCCCTTTTATTTTCCGAATCTTCCGGATGATAATTTCGAGATGGTTTGCATTGGTGACAAAAAGTTTAATGACCCCCTCATATACGCCTTTCCCGGTCTGAAAGCGGATCGATCGCATGTTTACGCGCAGATCGTTTGAAATCAGTTCGGTAATTCTGTTCACGATACCCATGTCATCTTCACCTGAAACCCGTATAGCTGCTTCGAAAGAAAGATTACCGCGGATATCTGTCCATTTTGCCGGGACAATCCGGTAAGGGTAGCGTGACATCAGTGATTTGGCGTTGGGACAATCTTTACGGTGTATTTTTATGCCTTCGCGGATGGTCACAAAACCGAAGACAGGGTCTCCAAAGATGGGATTACAACAACGGGCCAGTTTGTAATCCACACTTTTCATTTTCTTATCAATGATCAGAAAATCCTCGTTACGGGCAATCTCCTCAAGGGAAAACAGTTTTTTCCCTTCAACGGGCCCGGTACGTTCCTTAAGGTCTTCCGGTTTATTGGTCAGGATTTCCTTGATCTCAAGGGGATCGATTTTCCCGTCAAAGACCAGTGCATAAAGATCCTTAGCCGCTTTGAGCTTAAAATGTCGCATAATCTTTTTCAGGCTTTCATCGGAAAAAGGAATTTTCCAGTTTCTGATCCGACGCATCAGCAATTCACGGCCTTCGCGGGCGGCTTTTGTTTTTTCTTCGTCAAGGGATTGTTTTATTTTGGATTTAGCCTTGGAAGTAACCACATACCGCAACCATCCTGTTGCAGGTTTTTGATTCTTTGCGGTGGTTACTTCGACGCGGTCACCGGTTTGGAGACGATGATGCAACGGGACAGCCTTATCATTCACCCTGCCGCCGGTACAACGCAAGCCTACATCAGAATGAATGGCAAAGGCAAAATCAAGCAGTGTGGCATTTTCAGGGAGACGGATCACATCCCCCCTGGGTGTAAAGACAAAGATCTCGTTCGAATACAAATTCAGCTTCACCTGATCAATAACATCATCGGAGGCAGCATCGGTATCTTCCAGAATTTCCCGCACATTTTTCAACCACTGATCCAGGCCTTCGTCTTCCCTCCCTCCTTTATATTTCCAGTGGGCAGCGAAACCCTGTTCGGCAATTTCATCCATCCGCTTGGTTCGTATCTGCACTTCCACCCAGTGGCCTCCCGGACCCACGACAGTCGTATGGAGTGATTCATATCCATTTGACTTGGGAATGGATATCCAGTCGCGCAATCTGCTTGGATTGGGCATATATACATCCGTAACAATACTGTAAACCCGCCAACAATTTTCTTTCTCTTTTTCCGGCGGGCTTTCAATAATGATGCGGACGGCAAACAGATCATATATCTCTTCGAAACTGATGCCCTGGACCTGAATTTTTTCCCAGATCGAATGGACAGACTTCAGCCGGCTTTTAATTTGATAACGGAACCCGTCAGCTGTCAGCTTTTCTTTCAGGGGATCAATAAATTCACGGATATACCGGTTACGTTTTCTTTTTGTTTCTGATATTTTTTTCTGTAAATCCCGGTAAACATCCGGCTCCAGGTATTTCAAAGAGAGATCCTCCAGTTCGGATTTGATATTGTATAATCCAAGACGGTGTGCCAGTGGAGCGTAGAGATAATAAGAATCCGTAGCCATGGCAACCTGGTCTTCAGGTTTTTGAAAATCGAGATGCCGCATAAGTTCCAGTTGCTCGGCAAGCCTGATGAGAACTACCCTGACATCACCGGCAAGGTTCAGGATTAAACGGCGGAAATTCTCAGATGCATCAGCTACCCTCGTTATCTTAATTCCGGAAATTTTTCCCAGACCTTCAAGTAACTCCATTACCTGTGATGCACCATCCTGTTTCAGCCATTCGTCTTTAATCGATCCGGTTTCCGTCAGATCATGATAAACGGCAGCTATAGCTGATGTTGGTCCAAGGCCAATTTGCTCGATTACAATACGGGAAACATTCAGCGCATGAAAAATATACGGTTCACCTGTTTGCCCGGAGATTTCCCCGGAATTGGCCATTACATTACGCAAGGCCCGGCGAACCTTCTTCTGGTCAACCTCGTTGTAATAGGTACGTAGCAGGTGGAGAAAACTTCTATATTTGTTTTTGACCTGCCGGTTTAATTCGTCTGTGGCGGTGTGTCTTACCGACATGCAACAATTCTTTCATTTTCCCTGCAAAGATGTGAATAATCCGCCGAAGAAAAAATCATCAGTTATTCAGCCCACTTCAGTTTATCGAAGTTACGTGAGATAATATAACCGGACAGAATGGCAATAACAAAATAGACACCTCCTGTAAGGTAATCGCCGAAAATGATTTTACCGGTACCAAAAAGGCTGAACAGTACGAGCATCAGTCCCAGGAACCAATTCAGGAAAAGATATTTGAATCCCGAATCACCTTGTACTTCAGGCATTTGAACAGCGATTCTTCGCCATCCTGCTCCGCCGGGATGTACCTTCTTATAGAAACTTCGTAATGTTTCATCTGATTCCGGTTTGGTAAGGAAAGTAACCATTAACCACCAGATTGTCGTCCATCCAACAATAATAAGCAGTGTATAGGGAAATTCGACTTTGTTATAAATAAAAGGCAGGATAAAGAAAGGGGCGATAATGGCTGTAATTTCGGACCAGGCATTGATACGCCACCAGAACCAGCGAAAAATCAGGACAAGTCCGACGCCTGCACTGGCATTTAATATAAAGATCCAGGCATCACTGATCCGGTCAATTTTCGAGGTAATAAAAAGTGAGAAAATAATCAGCAGGAAAGTGGTGATTCTGGCAATTTTCACATAATATTTTTCATCACCGCCTTTTTTAATAAAAGGTCTGAAAAGGTCATTAATGATATAAGAGGTACCCCAATTGGTTTGAGAAGCAATGGTAGACATATATGCAGCCAGGAATGCAGCCAGCAACAGGCCCAGCAATCCGGCCGGAAGCATATCGCGGATAATCATTACATATCCGTTTCCTTTCTGATCCGGGGGAAGATCAGGATAGATAACCAAAGCTACCAGGCCGACGAGGATCCATGGCCAGGGACGAACGGCAAAATGGGCAACCTGAAACCAAAGGGTTGCCAGCAGCGAATTTTTTTCATCTTTTGCTGACATCATTCTCTGGGCGACATAACCGCCACCACCCGGTTCGGCACCGGGATACCAGCTCGACCACCATTGAACCCCGACATAAGTAAAAAATGCGAGAACCGTCATTTTCATGGCACCTCCCACTGCTCCTGCAGCTCCTGCATGACCCAATTCCGGTGCAAATCTAAAAGCCCAGTCCGGGAGTTTTTCTTTAAGACCGGCGATACCGCCAATCTCGGGAGCACGAACCGCAACAACAGCCAGGATGATGGTCCCGGTAATGGCGATAAAAAACTGGAAAGTGTCTGTTAATGCCGATCCCATCAGACCGGCCAGGGAAGAATAGGTTGCCACAAAAAGCATTATAAGGAAAACATACATCAACTGTGCCGAAAAGTGGAAACCCAGGAATGAAATTTCTTTCAATCCGAAAAAAGTTACATCCGGGAACATTACGGTAAGTATCTTTACCATTGCAAGATTCACCCAGGCAATAACAATGACATTCATAAAGATTCCTATATATATTGCCCTGAAACCACGGAGAAATCTGGCTGGCCAGCCGGAATAGCGGATATCCACAAACTCAGTATCCGTAATGATCCCTGCACGTCGCCATAAGCGGGAAAAGAAGAAAACAGTCAGAATTCCACCGAAAACCATATTCCACCATAACCAGTTCCCGGCAATACCATTCTTTGCCACCAGTTCGGTAACGGCCAACGGGGTATCTGCCGCAAAAGTGGTTGCAACCATGCTGGTACCTGCAATGTACCAGGGAAGATTTCTTCCGCTTAAAAAGAAAGAGCTGGTACTTTTTCCGGCCTTTTTCGACATTAAAAAGCCAATACCCAGGCTGATAATCAAATAAACAATAATAATGATCCAGTCTATTCCTGCAATGTGTGCCATATCATCAACGCTTGATTATTTGGCCTCGAAGATAATAAAAATGAATTACCGAAAAATAATTATCAGGGGGTAATGATAAACGTGAAAAGCCCACGCCTTTTAACCAAATCCCATGGATCCGGAAAATGCCTGTTTCACCACGTTTGTAACAGCTCAAAAACTTTGATTATTTATTATTTATACCTGCTTATCCCGTCGCGGGTTATGGAAAAACAAGCCTGCGAGACTGATAAAGCCAATATTTTAGCAGGATTCAAAAAAAAATGACCTTTCGGTCACTCTTTTTTTCCTGTCCGGTTTCGTCCGGAACACACTGGGTGAATAACCCGACAGGTTTACATCAGGAGCCGGCAAGGCGGTACTTAAAAGGTGATTGATTCTCAATGACGCCATCCTGTTTTAATTCGAGGATGTTATTTAACCCTTCGGTGTATGACAGGGATAAATTCATTACAATTTCACCCAAAGAAGAATTGCCGTGACTCCGCAGGTAGTCGATAATAACATCCTTGGTAGAATGTTTTTTTGATTTTGCACTTTTGCGGAATAAAATCTTCATCTCACATGGGTTTAAACGGTTAAAAAATAAAATATAAAAGTTACACGGAGCATTTTGTGTAGCTCTTTTATAATTAGACGATTAAAACGGTAAGAAGGTTGCGTTATCCCCCGAGAAAATTACACTTATTAATATATATTTTTTAACGCAGAAATAAAATCCTGTCGGGCACAACAAAAACCCCTCAAAAAGGTTAGTCAGGGATCAGGATTTCTTTCGTGCTTTATTATTTTTTTTCCACGGATACCGCATAGCTCCCTCACTTTTTGCCACCAGTGAAGCCACCGTAGAGTCGCCTGTCACGTTCACTGCCGTGCGAAGCATATCCAGCGGCCTGTCAACGCCCAGGATAAGGGCCAGACCTTCTACAGGTAGTCCTACGGATGTAAGAACGATGATCAGCATAACGATACTCCCACCCGGTACTCCGGGTGACCCGATAGATGCGAGCAGGGCTGTAAGCAGGATGATAAGTATCTGGCCAAATGTCAGGTCAATACCAAATACTTCCGCGATAAAAATGGCGGCAATGGCCTGGTAACAGCTTGTGCCGTCCATATTGATGGTAACTCCGATAGGCAGGACAAAGTTTGAAATTTCCGACTGAACATACAATTCATTCTCAACCTGTCTTTTTGTAACCGGCAAAGTTGCTGCACTGGAACTGGTGGAGAAGGCAACCAATTGCGTAGGTAATATGGCTTTCAGAAATTTTAACGGACTAACCCCGGCAAACAATGCCATCAAGGTAGGATAAAAGAATAAAATCAGGAGGAAGAGTCCTGCTACCACAGTGATAAAATAGAGGCCCAGCGCTTTAAAAAGCGCGATATCGCCGCTAAAATCCACGACAAGAGCTGCCAGAAGGGCAAAAACACCATATGGGGCGAATCCCATAAAAAAATCAATAATCTTCAGGATGATATCATTGAGCCCGTCAATAAAACTCTTTACCGTGGCAACGTTCTTGGAGGGTAACAGAACAATGGCGATGCCAAACACAATAGCAAAGAATATTACCTGTAGCATTTTTGAGTTGTCCGAAGCTGCCTGAACAACATTCTCGGGAACCATATCCACGACAAACTGGAGTGGAGAACGGCTCATTTGTTCTTCGGCGGTTTTCTGCTTTGCAGTTACCGAATGTGAAAATTTTTGCTGTATCTCGATTTTTTTTTCTTCGGGGAATGTATTCCCGGGTTTAACAATATTGACGAGGACCAGGCCTACCGTAATGGCAAATAACGTGGTCAGTATATAAAGAACAATGGTTTTCCAGCCTATTCTGGAGAGCTTGGAAATATCTGTAATACTGGCAATTCCGCTAACCAGGGATACGAAGATCAGGGGAACAGCCACGAGTTTCAGCATGTTAAGAAAAATAGTACCCCAGGGTTTGATCCATCTTATCGTAAAACTATCCCACCCCAGTGCTACGGCAACAATACCCCACACCATTCCAAGCACCATTCCGATAAGGATTTTCCAGATAAGCGGCAATTTTTTCCACATAGCTCTTTAAGTTCTTGATTAAATAAAGAGCCAAATTTGAAAAAAAAAGGTCAGAGAAACAATGTATATTAAAAAAAAACACTGACCGGAGGGACAGTGTTTTTTTAATATCCTGATTTAAAAGCGATCTCTTCCCCTTGTGCTGCTATCATTTTTTTACGTTTTTAAAAAGTGAATTCTATTCTGAACATGGGATTTGAATAAGGTGTGTATTGCACATCATTCAGATTATAAAGCAGGATCAGGTTTAAGGCCCTGTTACGGTCTACCGGTTGGCGGAGCCCGATCCCTACAAGGTAGGATTTAAGCCAGAAACGGCCTTCAGGGTTAAATGCAGGAAAGTCAAAATATTTTTTCTCCATACTCAGGGTCTCATATTCGGCATCAAAGAATAAACCGCCATTATATTTTATCGGAAAGATTTTTGAAAAGTTTTTCAGAAACAGGTAACGTGTAAAGACACGGGGTCCGTAAATATTTGTATTATACTTAAACAGCGGATTTCGTTCGCTATAGTACTGGTATTTGAATCCAACACCGAACTCCAGTCTGGGTGTCAGCCGGCAGCCGGCCACAGGAGCCAATTGTATATCGGTTATGGTTCCGAAACGAAGGCCAACCATTCCGCCAAAGAAAAAACGCTTTTGCGGGTTGTCCGTTCTGTCTCCCCTCTTTTTTCCTGATATTTTGTCTTTAGGGGATTTGTTTGACAAATCGTTGTCCGTCAAAGTTTGGGCATTTAACATATACGAACCGGCCAGAAAGAAAATGACCAGAACCGTTGCCAGGTGTTTTACTATCGCTGACAGACGGATGTATCCTGTATTTATCATGGTTTCCTCCACAAGTTTTGATATCTTGCAAAGTTAGTAAACATACCATTAAATGATACAAATATGAATGTGATCATAACCGGAGCCAGCAGGGGAATAGGTCTGGAAACAGCCCGTGCCTTCCTGGGCATCCCGCATTTGCGGCTTGGAATCATTGCCCGCAACAAAGCAAAACTTACTGAATTTGCAGCAATGCATGTTAAAAACGACCGGGAACTGATCCCTTTGCCTTTTGATCTGGAAAAAAATATCGCATCTGTCGGGAAAATTACCGGCCGGATCCGGGAACATTTTTCTCAGGTTGACATACTCATTAACAATGCAGGGATGATGTTACATAAACCTTTCGAAGAGCTTGATTACCGGGATTACACAAAGGTATTCAATCTGAATTTCTTTTCGCCGGCATTGCTGATCCGGGCATTGCTTCCGTTTCTTGAGAAATCGGAGACCAGACATGTTGTTAATATAGGGAGCATGGGCGGTTTCCAGGGCAGTATCCGTTTCCCGGGATTAACACTTTACAGTGCCTCAAAAGCCGCCCTGTCCAATCTGACGGAAAGCCTGGCAACTGAATACCGTGAAAAAGGAATACGTTTTAATTGCCTGGCTTTGGGCGCCGTACAAACAGAGATGCTGACAGAGACCTTTCCCGGGTACCGTACACCTGTGTCAGCGGAAGATATGGGCAGGTATATTCGTGACTTCAGCATGACTGCATACCGGTTTATGAATGGGAAAGTGATCCCGTTATCTCTTTCGGCGCCCTGAGAGACCAAATACACACATAGATGATCTCCGGAAAAATCCGATGTCATGAGCATCCGGCGGGAGATCAGTGATAGGTTTTGCACTCCTTTTCGCCACGCAATACTGCCAGGGCATTCATGGCAAGTGATTTCATTTCATCCTCTCCCGGATAGACCTTTACCCGTGCGATATGGGCAACCATAGCCTTGATGTAATCCACCACCTGCATATTATTGGCCAATCCACCGGTAAGCAAAATAGCATCCACTTCACCTTTCAATACAGCTCCCAGGGCACCGATCTCTTTTCCGACCTGATAAGCCATGGCATTGAGCAGAAATGCTGCTTTTCGGTTCCCTTCTTCAGCCATTAGTCCAATGCGATAGGCATCATTGGTGTTGAGATAGGCCATCAGCCCTCCTCTTCCCACAATCATTTTCTTTATCTCATCATAGGAATATTCACCCGAAAAGCAAAGCCTGACCAGGTCGTGAGCAGGAAGTGTTCCCGAACGTTCCGGAGCGAACGGTCCTTCGCCGTCCAGAGCCTGATTCACATCTACGACACGGCCTTTCTGATGAGCGCCCACAGATATTCCGCCGCCCAGATGTGCAACGATCAGGTTCAGGTCTTCGTATGGCCTGTTAATATGTTGGGCATAGAGGTGTGCAATAGCCTTGTGATTCAGTGCATGAAATATTGATTTTCGTTTAAAAAGAGGATGACCTGCAACACGGGCAATATCCCGGAGTTCATCCACGACAACAGGATCGGCAATGTAAGCGCGTGCACCGGGAATCATTTTTGCTATATCATCGGCAATCAGCCCTCCCAGGTTACTGGCGTGTTCTCCCATTACACCAATTTTCAGATCACGTTTCATGGCTTCGTTAACGACATAGACTCCGGATTCTATCGGTTTCAGCATTCCCCCCCTGCCTATCACCGCGGTAATTTCATCAATCTTGGTTTCTGCTTTCCGGAGTTCATTCATAATGATCTCCTTCCTGAAAATATACTGATCGGTTATTTTCCTGAACCGGGATAATTCTTCTACAGAATGACGGATTGTTTTAATCAGTCGCGGGCGGGTTTCCCTGTAAACGGCAATTTTTGTTGACGTAGAACCGGGATTGATCACCAATATCCTATGTACGTCCATTTCCGGCATCCTGTTCCTGTTATATCGAATGATCAGCTATAAATACTGACAAGGCAATGCAATAAAACTTTGAGATAATACTTTCACTTCCGGACATGACGATCACGGGTTTCAACCTTCCCTGCAGAAGCCCGTTAAGTTCAGCGCCGGCAAAATTCGCTAACCCTTTATGAAATACATCCGCCGCAGTCAGCGTTTTAGTCCGGCAATTCCGTTTCACACAGGTTACAGGATGATCCGGTGTCTTTATCTGATTCATACTTTTTTCCGGTTACAGCGTCATCATAGCCGCCAGTGCAATAGAAAAAAGTTTAGTCCGGATGCTGTCCCCCCGTGAGGAGAGAACAGCCGGTACCGATGCCCCGCAGACGATGGCAGCAACGTCTCCTTCCAATAGTTTGGTATGGCATTTATAGAATACATTTCCCGACTCGATATTCGGAAACAACAAACAATCTGCATCTCCGGCAACCGGGGTATTTATTTTTTTGATTTTTGCACTTTCAGTATCCAGGGCAACATCAAGAGCCACAGGGCCTTCGACAATGGCATTTTTGAACTGACCGCGCTCAGCCATCTTGGATAAAACGGCTGCGTCAATACAAGCCGGCATCCCCGGTAAAGCCTGTTCGGTAGCTGCAATTACGGCGACCTTTGGGTTTTGAATGCCCAGGGAATGTGCGGTACTGATCAGGGCGTTAAGGATGACCTGTTTCTCCTTAAGCCCCGGAAGCGGAATAATGGCCACATCACCTATGATCAGCAATTTCTTATATTTTACCGGATCGAGTACGGAAACATGAGTCAGGAGGGCTCCGGGAGGCAGGATACCGTGTTCCTTACTTAAAATGGCACGCATATACCTGTCGGTACTTACGGTACCCTTCATAATCAGGTCACCCTGTCCTGATTTTACCAGCGATACTGCCAGAGAGGCTGCCTGTTGCTCATCGGCGGCAGAGGCAAAATCAAAGATTCCCGGGTCGATTTTTTCCATTTTACAGATTTCCCTGATGGACTGCTCATCACCGGTAAGGGTAGCCTTAACGATACCCATGGACACAGCTTCCCGTACAGCAGCCAGGGTGTGGGCATCATGGGCATAAGCTACCACCAGCTGCCTGCCGGGTGATGATTTCAATACAGAGAACATATCTTTCAGTCGTCGAATCATGATCTATGGTTTTTATGACTGTTTTTCCTGAATAATTTTCAGGGTATCCATCGCAATAACCAGTTCTTCATTTGTCGGAATCACTACGGTCTTCACCCGGGCATTTTCGGGAGAGATCAAAGCTTCTGTCCCTAAGACAACAGCATTGATTTTAGCATCTATTTCTATCCCGAGAAAAGACAATCCTTCGCAGGCAGCTTCACGAATAGCGACGTCATTTTCGCCTATTCCGCCTGTAAAGACAAGGATATCCACACCTTCCATGGCTGCGGCATAGGCACCGATATATTTTCTTAACCGGTAGGCATACATTTTCCGTGCGAGTGCAGCACGATTATTGCCATTTTGTGCCGCTTCTTTAATGTCTCTCATATCCGAAGAAACACCTGAAACCCCCAGTACGCCACTAAATTTGTTTATCAATGTATTGGCTGTACGAATTCCGATTTCTTCTTTACGCATAATATAAGTAAGCACGCCCAGGTCAAGGTCACCTGAACGGGTACCCATAATAAGGCCCTCCACAGGAGTTAATCCCATGGAAGTATCCATCGATTTTCCATTTTTTATGGCAGCCATTGAGGCTCCGTTACCCAGATGGCAGGTAATGATCTTTTTATCCCTGAATTCATATCCCAGAAATTCGCAGGCTCTCCGGAAAACATATCGATGACTTGTACCATGAAAACCATACCGGCGAATGCCATATTTTTTATATAATGAATAAGGAATGGCATACATATAGGCATAGTCAGGCATGGTTTGATGGAATGCCGTATCAAAAACACCAACCTGGGGTACGTTGGGAAGAATGGCCTGCATAGCATAAATTCCTTTCAGGTTGGGTGGATTGTGAAGCGGCGCCAGATCGATCAGTTCTTCCAACTTGGCAACCAATTCCGGAGTAATCAACACACTGTCGTTAAATTTTTCTCCACCGTGAACGACCCGGTGTCCCACAGCATTAATATCTTCAAAACGCTTCAGGCTTCCGTGTTTCTTACTGGTCAGTACGCCAAGGATGTACTCAATCCCCTGCTGATGGTCATAAATCTCTCCTTCCAGTTTAACCTCATCTCCATCATCCCGCCGGTTTCTGAGATAGGATCCATGAATACCTATTTTATCCACAAGGCCTTTGGCAAGGACATGTGTTTTCTCCATATCAAAAAGCTGATATTTTATCGAAGAACTGCCGCAATTGAGAACAATGATTTTCATTCGTCGGAAATTTGCATTTGCATATTAATCTTTAAATATTTCGGGACAGGCAATGGATTCTCCGGTAATTTCCCCGTTTTCATAAATATAAAAACCGGTACCCGATCTTTTACCGTGTTTCCCCAATCTGTAAAGTCTTTTAAGGATCGGGTTTGGTTTGAATTTGCGTTCGCCGAATTCCTGGTACAGATTATTCATCCATTTGATCACTTTATCGAGCCCGATACGGTCAGCCATTTCAAGGGGGCCGAATTGAAGACCGAATCCCATTTTCATCGTATCGTCTATGTTTCGTGCGGTCGCAACACCTTCCATCAAAACCTCACAAGCTTCATTGATCAGGGTCACGATCAGCCGTGTGCTTATATTTCCGGGAGATTCGGTCAGGACTACCACTTTTTTATCAATGGTCCTTGCAAATTTCTCCACGAATTTCAGTGCATCTTCACTGGTATACATTCCCCGGACGACTTCCATAACACCGACGGTTGTTGCAGGGGTAATAAAATGGATACCCACGGCTCTTTCCGGATGTTTGAGGACTGATGCCAGGTCAGATATCACCAGCGTTGAAGTGTTGGAAGCAATGATGGTGTCTTCACGAACCACAGCTTCAATTTTACGGAAGACTTCCTTACGGAAATCAATACTGGTACCCGGTTTCCGCGTATTTATGGTCTCAATGACCAGGTCACAATCCTTAATATCGTTGTAATCTATAGTACCATGAACCCTGGAGAGGATGGCTTTTTTCTCACTCACCGTTAGTCCCCATTTATCAATAATGTCATCGAGGCGCTGGTTCAGTTCAATAAACACTTCGGCAATCCTTTCAAGGGTAAGGTCGATAAACATTACTTCAATACCACATGCAGCCACAAGATGAGCGATCTCCTGTCCCATATTCCCACATCCTATCAGTCCCACCTTTTGCAGGCTTCCTTTCTTTTTCACCTGCTTGCCCAGAGCATAGTCTTCTATTGTTTCAATCATGGTTTTCAGTTTTCAGAATCATTTATATCCAGATTTATAATAAATCGTCCGGTTAAGCATCTTATTTTTTCATTCCTGCAGCCTGAATGGCAGTAATCGCAGCCAGGGTAACGATATCGTCCACGCTACAACCGCGTGAAAGGTCGTTGATGGGTGCCGCCATCCCCTGAAGTACAGGACCTATAGCTTCAGCATGGGCAAGCCGCTGTACCAGTTTATAAGCAATATTTCCGGCATTCAGATCCGGGAATACAAGCACATTGGCTTTTCCGGCGATTTTACTTTCCGGCGCTTTTTTCCTGCCGATGGATTCAATAATGGCCGCATCGGCCTGCAACTCTCCGTCAATTTCGAGTCCGGGATCCAGGGTTTTCGCTTTTTCCGTAGCAGCGGTTACTTTATCAACAAGCTCATGAGCAGCACTTCCCTTTGTAGAAAAACTCAGCATAGCCACCCTGGGAGAAATCCCGCCGATATGCCTGGCCGTACGGGCGGTGGTTACGGCAATTTCCGCAAGTTGAGATGCGTCGGGGTCCGGATTTACGGCACAATCCGCAAATACCAGTATCCCCTCTTCACCAAACTCAGCATCCTGAAGAATCATAAAAAAAGCACCCGATACTACGCTGATCCCAGGTAATGTACGAACAAACTGAAAAGCAGGCCGGAGTACATTCCCGGTAGGATTATTGGCTCCGGCCACTTCGCCGTCAGCATTACCGGCTTTGATCATGACAGGGCCCAGATAGAGCGGGTCTTCAACAAGTTTTCCGGCCTCTCCGGACGTGAGGCCTTTTTCCCTGCGCAGGGAGACCATCAGATCGATATATTCCTGCTTCTTCGGATGATCCAACGGATTAATCAGTGTACAGTTGTTTATATGGTCGAGCTTCCATTTCGCGGCATTTGACCTGATATCATCAGGGTCACCCAATAGAATAACCGTAGCTAACTCTTCCCTGACGAGTTGATTGGCAGCCCTCAGTGTCCGTTCTTCCCAGGCTTCAGGCAAAACAATCCTTTGCCTGGATGCTTTTGCTTTTTCTTTAACTTGTTGAATGAAGTTCATTGTGTATCAGTATATTATCATTATCCGATTTCGTTGTGCAAAATTAGTTAAATTTGGAACAAATCCCTATAAATGCGTATGACTATTGTCATAACGGAAATATATTCGTCAACATACGCATTGCCGGATTCAGGATGCAGATAAAAAAACGAAGGAAAGGATTTCTATTAACTTTGGGCAGAACATAAATAAGAAAATATGACGCCGGCATTGCTGAAAATATTGAAAGACCGTATCCGCGGGGAAATATTTTCGGACAACACCATGCGGTTGTTATATGCAACGGATGCATCTGCTTACCGGGAAGTACCACTTGGCGTGATTCTCCCGGTCAATAAGCAGGATATACGGCATATTATCAACTTTGTACGGGAACATGAATTGTCTGTTATACCGAGGGCAGCCGGAACCTCACTCGCCGGACAGGTTGTCGGCCGTGGTGTCGTTGTGGATATCTCCCGGCACATGAACCGTATTCTGGAACTTAATACAAAAGAACACTGGGTCCGCATTGAGCCGGGAGTTGTATTGGATGAACTGAATATGTTCCTGGCACCGCACGGCCTTTTTTTCGGACCGGAAACCTCGACATCCAACCGATGTATGATGGCCGGTATGGTGGGAAATAATTCCTGCGGCTCACACTCCATTCTTTACGGAAGCACGCGTGACCATCTTCTTGAAGTGGAAGCGATTTTAAGTGATGGCAGCGACGTAGTATTCAGGGCGCTCGACAAAAATGAATTTGAGCAGAAACTTAAAGAAAAAAGCCTCGAAGGAGATATTTACAGGCATCTTTATGCCCTTCTTTCCGATCCTGCCAACCAGGAAGAAATCAAAAACCAATATCCCCATCCTGATATTCACAGGAGAAATACCGGCTATGCTCTTGACTACCTTCTGGATACAGACCCTTTTACCGGTAATGGAAAACCTTTTAACCTATGCCGGATACTTGCCGGGTCTGAAGGAACACTGGCTTTTACTACGGGATTAAAACTGAATCTGGTACCGGTACCTCCTCCGGTGAAAGGGCTGGTTTGTGTCCACCTTGAAAAACCCGAAGATGCTTTTAAGGCGAATCTGATTGCTTTGAAACACCTTCCGGGGGCTGTGGAAATGATGGACAAGACGGTTCTGGATCTGACGAAAGACAATATCACACAGCGTAAAAACCGGTTTTTCATAAAAGGTGATCCCGGGGCACTTTTACTTGTGGAGTTCGCACGCGAAACCCGGCAGGAAATCGAGCAAATTTCCCGGGCACTGGTAAAGGATATGCGTGCAGCGGATTACGGCTATCATTTCCCTGTACTTTATGGCAGTGATGTGAATAAGGTTTGGGACCTGCGAAAAGCCGGACTGGGGGTACTTGCCAATATGAAAGGAGATGCCAAACCGGTTCCCGTGATCGAAGATACGGCTGTCAGGGTTGAAGACCTGCCTGCCTATATGGAAGATTTCAGGAAAATCCTTGAACGGCACAACAAATCCTGTGTATATTATGCGCATATCGGTACCGGAGAATTGCATTTAAGGCCTGTACTGAATCTTAAGGATCCCGAAGATGTGGAGCTGTTTCATACCCTGGGGCTGGAAGTAGCCCGCCTGGTTAAAAAATATCACGGATCGTTAAGCGGTGAACATGGCGACGGGCGACTGAGGGGAGAATTTATTCCGATAATGTACGGAGATCATATTTATGATCTTTTCAGGCAGGTAAAACACACCTGGGATCCGCATGATTTGTTTAACCCCGGAAAAATTACCGACACCCCCGTAATGAATACATATCTTCGGTTTCAACCGGGACAACATATCCCTAAGGTTAAAACCTATTTTGACTTTTCGGAAAGCAACGGATTCTTAGGGGCGGCAGAAAAATGTAACGGTTCCGGAGATTGCCGTAAATCATCCGTTATCGGTGGTCTGATGTGTCCAAGCTATATGGCTACCCGCGACGAAGATAAAACGACCCGTGCCCGTGCCAACATACTTCGTGAAACCATTACCAACAGTCAGCAAAAAAATCCATTTGATGATCCCGGGTTGTACAAAATCCTGGACCTGTGCCTTTCATGTAAAGGATGTAAATCGGAATGTCCCTCCAGTGTGGACATGACACGCCTGAAAGCTGAGTTTCTGCAGCATTATTATAATGCAAAAGGCATTCCTTTACGGACCCGCCTGGTAGCATGGTTTCCCTCAATTGAAAAGACCGGATCCCTGTGGCCCTCCTTTTATAATTTTTTTGCTTCGAATCGGTTTTTCTCGGGTTTGATAAAAAAAGCTACAGGCTTTTCCCGTGAAAGAACCCTTCCCCTCCTTGCCCGCCAAACTTTCTCCGGCTGGTTAAGGAAAAACAGGCAATGGTTGTCCGATCCGGATGCAAAATCCACGGTTTGTTTGTTTATTGATGAATTTACGCACTATGAAGATGTTGAAACCGGAAAAAAGGCCGTATGGTTATTACACGCCTTACATTATAATATTATACCCATTACCGGTATTGTCAGTGGCCGGACATTTCTTTCCAAAGGGCTGGTGAAAAAAGCTGTGAAAATTATTCGCAGGAATATAAGGAAGATACATGAAATAACCGGTGATCACAGGCCTCTTATCGGTCTTGAGCCTTCTGCCATCCTGAGTTTCCGGGACGAATATCCGGACCTGGCCGGTACTGATCTTCGTAAAAAAGCTGATGAGATCGCCCGGAATACATTTCTCCTGGATGAGTTTTTGTCCGGTGAAATGGATGCGGGAAAAATTACGTCCGCTGCTTTTACGGACAAACCGCTTTCCGTTAAAGTTCACGGACATTGTCACCAGAAAGCACTGAGTTCGACACAGTATACGGTTAAAATGCTTTCTTTCCCGGAAAACTATACGGTCGAAGAGATACCTTCCGGATGCTGTGGAATGGCCGGCGCTTTCGGATATGAAAAGGAACATTACAAATTATCCATGGATATCGGTGAACTGGTACTATTTCCGGCCATCAGGCAGACTGCTCACGGAGTGGTTATTGCCGCACCGGGCACAAGTTGCAGGCATCAGATCAAAGACGGTACTTCCCGGGACGCTTACCATCCCGTAGATATCCTTTATGATGCCCTTAAGCATAAACCTCAGGTAAAAATCTGAAAACGGTCAGCATCCAAATGTACAGGGAACTTCTCCCTGAAAAGATCCTGTTCTGTTTTGTCCAGTAACACACGGAGAACAGATTCCTGTCCGGATGGCGCTGATTTCAGAATATTTCCTTTAGGATCCAGTACCGTTGTATCCCCGGAATAGCTGATCTTCCTGCCATCCGTACCTACCCTGTTTACCCCTATGGTGTAAACCTGGTTTTCAATAGCCCTTGCTTTAAGAAGAGTGAGCCAGACTTCCCGTCTTGATGCAGGCCAGTTCGCAATAAAGATCAGCAGATCAGGCCGGGTACCACTGCGAATCCAAACCGGAAAACGCAGATCGTAACAGATAAGGGGTTTTATCTGCCATGATTTCCATGAAACATCAACGATTTTGTTACCGGGAGTATAGTGTTGGTTTTCCTCCCCCATTCTGAAAAGATGCCTTTTATCGTAGAAAGATGTCTGACCATCCGGTGTAACGAATGCCAGTCTGTTCCTGTAACTGCCTTCCACAGGGGCGATAAAACTTCCCGTTACGGCCGCATCAAGTTTCCCGGACTGCCTGATCATCCATTGCAGATCGCCGTCATCGCCGATATCCGTGATCTTTTCAGGCTGCATGGTAAAACCGGTTGAAAACATTTCTGGCAGGATTACCAGGTCGGTTTTTCCGGCCAACGGCTTTAAGAGGTCTGACAAATGATGAAAATTTGCTTCCCGGTCCTCCCAAACCACATCAGGCTGGATGCATGTTATATTAAGTTCCATACGTATAAAATTTTCTGCATGAGATAATTAGCAAAAAAATTTCGCACGGCACGCAACCCTGCCTGCGGCAGGAAGGCGCTCCTGCGTCGCTCTCACAAGAAAATTTTAATCATTCCAAAATAGTTAGTCAGTAGTACCTGAATTACTTCTCTTTTGTCTGATCCTTCTTTTCCATGGTATCGTAATAATACTGGTCAAGAATATTGGTCATCAGGGGATAGTAGAAATGCCAGAAAAAATGACGCCGTTTACTAAGGAATGGGGGTTTAATCATGTTGTTGAGTTTTTCAACATGATAAAAATATGAGGTCCTCATATGCTCGGGATTATTCGCGAAATCGCCGGCAAAATAATAATAAGGCGCATCGCCGGTGCTTTCAATAACTGCCGGAAATTCATTGGGCAGGAAGTGAGCATCCAGCACAGAATCACCAACGGTATTGGTATGAATTTTAAACGTGGAAACAACCCGGTTATTACCGGGTTCGAGAACCTCAAACCAGTAAGGGAAAGCTATCCTGTGAGGCAGTCCGTATTTTTCGCGGCCGTATTTCGAAGTGTAAATGTATGGCATATCAAAATCGAGATGTGTTCCGCTTTCCAATACAACTACACGGCTGTTATAATTGACAAAAACCACCCCGGCATTCTTAAAATCCCATGATTTGTGATACTGGTCACGATAATTTTGTAGAATCCATTTCGGAAATTGAGTATCCTGTATGGTATCCAGGGTGCTAAAATAAGCCCCTAACCACTCGGTCCATTTTATATTGAAAATTTCTTCCGTATTCGCTCTGTCAAGCGGTGCCGTCGGATAGGCAAGAATATTATATTCTCCGATGATCAGTTTCTTCCGGTCTTTCATCTCCTTGAGCAACAAGCGGTCATTATTGTTCAGCCCGCCATAGATCATGCGAGACCGCCGTGCTTTACTAATACCTTTATACCAATCGTTAAAATAAACCCCATAGGTATCTGTATAATAAGCCATATCAATTGAATCTGCCAGCTCAAGAATCTGGGTAAGCCGGATCCTTCTTGTATCATATTTTTTACTCCGCAGGGGTTTAAGCGGGAAAAAACCATAATAATCCTTAGTATATGCATACCTGTGGTTGTCCGATTTTACATACTTATTATGCGTAAGGATCCAATTAAACGATCTGTGCTTGTTCCGCTCCAGGCTGGGCACCGTTTTGTCCAGGATCAGGATATCCAGACTTCTTTTCGGCTGAACCATCCATTTAAATAAACTGTATGCGGGAAGAATCGATAGGATTAAAAGGAAGATGAAAAAACCTCGAAATGACCGGTTCATAAGAAGTTGTTATTTAGTTAAAAATCGTTGTCTAGCGACAAAAATACAAACTTAAAAGTATGAAAATAATTTTAGATAAAAAATTTTAGCATTTTTTTCTCATTTTGTTATTTAAAATGATCAAAGTTCCGAATAGCGTTTAATAAAATGGCTTCCCCCCTGTAATTTTTTCCCTCCTGGCATCAAAGTTACTGTGATGTAATAACATCATGCATTGCAATGCGTTATTAACTACGTAGTTATAAATATTTATCTACGTAGTTAAATAATTTTATCTACGTAGTTATTTATCTTTAATATAAAAATAATAATAATTAAAAATGGATCACAAAGACCATGAAATCTCCCGGATTAATTCATTTTTTATCAAACTTATCAATATCCTGCAGCGGTATCATCAGCCCTGGGATCGGCACCACCTTCCAATTTTCCGTCCGGCCTGACCAGGATGGCATCTACCCTGCCGATAGAGCCTCGTGCATGAAACTTGTAACCCATATTTTCCAGAGACCGGATCGTGAGTGAATCAAGTTTGCCTTTTTCATAAGAAATATAATCGGGTTTCCATTGATGATGAAATCTTCCTGCACTGACCGCTTCCTGCATAGTCATCTCATGCTCAACGACATTAAGTATGGTCTGATAGACAGAGGTAATAATGGTTGATCCGCCCGGTGAACCGACAATCATCAGCGGTTTTCCGTCTTTTTCAACAATGGTCGGCGTCATGGAACTCAGCATTCTTTTGCCGGGTTCTATGGCATTGGCCTGACCACCGATCAGACCAAACATATTGGGATATCCGGGTTTTATACTGAAATCATCCATTTCATTGTTCAGCAGGAATCCGGCGCCTTTTACGACTACCTTAATTCCGTAACCACCGTTTAAGGTGGTTGTCACAGCCACGGCAGTACCCTGGTTATCCATGACTGAGTAGTGAGTGGTTTCTTCACTTTCGTAAGGAGCCGGATTTCCGGCAGAGATGCTGTCAACCGGTGTGGCATGGCCGGGTGTAAAATCTGACATGCGATCGCGGCAATACTCCCTGCTGATCAGGCCTTTCACAGGGATTTTGACAAAATCCGGGTCACCCAGGTATTCAGCCCGGTCGGCATAGACTCTTTTTTCGGCTTCAACCATTACCTGGATCGTTTTCGGGTCATGCCATCCCCAACCGGCAACCGGGTATGGTTCGGTCATGTGCAGTAACTGTATCAATGCCACGCCACCGCTTGAGGGCGGAGGCATGGAAATTATTTTGTATAATTTAAAGGAGTCCGTGACCGGTTTGCGCCAGACCGAATGATAATTTTCCAGGTCGGTCATCGTTATGAGGCCGTTACCACGATGCATCTCAGCCATGATCTTGCCGGCTGTTTCCCCGGCATAAAAGCCGTCACGGCCCTGATCGCGGATCAGTTCAAGGGTATGGGCAAGCTCAGGTTGCCGCAGGGTATCTCCTTCATGCCACACACTGTCAGCAATGAATGCAGGCACCCCGTCATTGACTTCCAGGAGTTGTTCCTTAACACGATTTAAGCTGCGGGCCTGTTTTTCGGTTAACGGAAACCCGTTCCGGGCCAGGTCTATAGCCGGCCGGATCACTTTATCAAAAGGAAGTTTACCGTATTTCCCATGGGCGGTAATCAGCCCGTCAACGGAACCCGGCACACCGCTTGCAAGAAAACTTGTCCGGGACAAACCTTTAATCACATTGCCATTCTTATCCTGAAACATGTTTTCGGAAGCACCTGCCGGTGCTTTTTCCCGGTAATCCAGGGTAACCGCCCTGCCATCGGGAAAGCGGATTACCATAAATCCGCCCCCGCCGATATTTCCTGCAGCCGGGTAGCTGACAGCCAGGGCGAAACCGGTCGCCACAGCAGCATCAACGGCATTTCCGCCTTGTTTTAAGATTTTTACTCCGATATTTGATGCTTCAGGATGCGCCGAAACCACCATGCCGTTTTCAGCAATCAGGCCGGTTGTACGTGTTTGCTCGGGAGCAGGCTTGCAGGAAGCCATAAAAATACCTGTAATAAGAATAATTGTGGTTGTCAGATTTTTCATAATTCAGATGAGTTCAATGAGATAAAAAAAGTACCGGGTTTTAAAATGAACATAAAAATATTTTACAAACATATGATTTTATATATACATTTATAACCTGTTTTTAAACAAATTCAAGGTTCACTGTTTTAATCCCTAAATCTCCATTATCATGAAATTTCTTATGAATAAAGCGGCAATCGTTCTGTCCGCTTTCCTTTTTACATCAGCATTTAGCCCGGCAAACGGTGCTAAGAAAAAGAGTCCGGTGCCCGCACCGGTTGATACCACATTCTTCAGCACGCTTCATTACAGGAACATCGGCCCGTACAGGGGTGGAAGGTCTGCTGCTGTTACCGGAGTACCCGGGCAGCCGGAGCTTTTCTATATGGGTTCAGCGGGAGGCGGCGTCTGGAAGAGTGAAGACGGGGGCAGTTCTTGGAAAAACATTTCAGATGGTTACTTTGGAGGAACCATTGGTGCGGTAGCCGTCAGTGAATCAGATCCTAATATTATTTTTGCCGCCGGTGGTGAGGTAACGGTCCGTGGGAATGTTTCTCACGGATATGGTATTTGGAAAAGCACCGATGCCGGTGAGAGCTGGAAATATTGCGGCCTGAAAGAGGGACAATATATTCCGCGGCTACGCATTCATCCCGTCAACCCGGACATTGTCTATGCAACCGTATTGGGCCATATCTTTGGCCCCAATGCCGAGCGTGGCATTTATCGCAGCAGGGATGGCGGAGAAAGTTGGGAAAAGATATTGTTTGTCAGCAATAATGCCGGGGGTTGTGACCTGATCCTTGATCCGTCAAATCCACGTATTCTCTATGCATCAACCTGGGAAGTTCGCCGTACACCGTGGGGATTTTCCAGTGGCGGGCCGGGATCGGCCCTGTGGAAATCCAACGACGGCGGGGATCATTGGATCAATCTTTCGGAAAATAAAGGAATGCCCGAAAGCCCTGCCGGGATTATCGGTGTCACAGTTTCCCCGGTTGATCATAACCGGGTTTGGGCCGTGGTCGAAGCTCATGAAGGCGGGATATTCCGTTCGGAGGATGGCGGGAAAAGCTGGCAGCGGATCAACAGTGACCGCAGCCTGCGCCAGCGCGCATGGTATTACAGCCGTATCTATGCCGATCCGACCGATATCGATAAAGTGTATGTTCTGAATGTTTCCTTTCATGTTTCCAAAGACGGAGGGAAAACATTTTCGCGGATACGTACGCCCCACGGTGATCATCATGACCTCTGGATTAACCCTGATAATCATAATATTATGATCGTAGCCGACGACGGTGGTGCCCAGGTAACCTTCGATGGCGGACAACAGTGGACCAACTATAATAACCAGCCCACCGGACAATTTTACCGCGTAACTACGGACAATTATTTTCCATACCGTATCTACGCTGCCCAGCAGGATAATTCGACGGTTCGTATTTCTTCGCGCTCCACCGGTTATGGCGGGATCTCGGAAAATGACTGGGAACCGACGGCAGGCGGTGAAAGCGGCTGGATTGCTCCCGATCCCAAAAACCCGGATATCGTGTATGGAGGATCTTACGGCGGCTATCTTGTAAAGATCAACCACCGTACCGGTGAAAGACGGGCAGTAAACGTCTGGCCGGACAATCCGATGGGCTGGGGCGCCAAAGATATCAAATACCGTTTTCAGTGGAATTATCCCATACTTTTTTCACGCCATAACCCGGAAATTTTATATGCGGCTGCACAGGTACTTTTCAGGTCAGACAACGGAGGCCAGAGCTGGGAAGCGATCAGCCCGGATCTTACGCGTAATGATACCACCAGGCTGGTTGCTTCAGGCGGTCCCATTACCAAAGACAATACCGGCGTGGAATATTATGCAACCATTTTTACCATAGCTGAATCGGCATCCGAAAAGGGCGTGATCTGGACCGGATCGGATGACGGGCTGATCCATATTACCCGGGATAATGGAAAAACCTGGCAGAATGTTACCCCACCGGTTTCGCTTATGCCCGAATGGACGATGATCAACAGCCTCGAAGCCGATCCGTTCAACCCCGGCGGTTGTTATGTGGCGGCTACAGCTTATAAACTCGATAATTTTACACCTTATTTATTCAGAACGTCAGACTACGGGAAGACATGGAAAAAGATCACCCGCGGTATCGATCCGCAACATTTCACCCGGGTGATCCGCGCCGATCCCGGAAGAAATGGATTATTGTTTGCCGGTACGGAAAGCGGGATGTATATCTCGTTTGACGGCGGAAAGCTGTGGCAACCGTTCCAATTAAATCTGCCTGTTGTTCCGGTTACTGACATTACCCTTAAGAATAACGACCTGATCCTGACCACCCAGGGGCGCGGTATCTGGATACTGGATGACCTTACCTACCTGCATCAGCTGGATCCTTCCGTACTGGAAAAACCGGCATACCTGTTTACACCCGAACCGGCTTACAGGATCAGGACCGGCGGTGGCGGCCGGGATACCGGAGAAAATCCACCTTCCGGACCGGTATTGAATTTCTTTTTAAAGGATACTTCCGGAGTTCAGCCGGTAACGCTCACCATAAAGGATGACAACGGAAAAATCGTCCGTATTTTTTCCTCAAAAGAAAAAAATACCCGTCCGGGAAATGATGCCGTAACCCTTCCGCTGAAAATAAGTAAAGGAATAAACCGGATGGTATGGAATATGCAGTATCCCGGTGCAAAAACCTTCCCGGGGATGATCCTCTGGGGTGGCAGTACACGCGGCCCGCTGGCACTGCCCGGTAATTACACAGCCGTTCTGAAGGCAGGGAATGATTCGGCATTAACAACCTTTACAATAGTCAAAGATCCCCGGTCATCAGCAACACAGGCGGATCTGAAAGCACAGTTCAACCTCCTGATTGAGATCCGGGATAAAATCACGGAAGCACATACGGCCATTATTACAATCCGTGACTGGGACAAACGGCTGGCAGAGATCGGTAAAAGCCTGGATAAAGAGAAAGATAGCTCATTAGTAAAAAAGGTAAAAGAGATATCCGGACAGCTTTCGGAAATTGAGAAAGCCTTGTACCAGACCAAAAACCGCAGCAACCAGGATCCGCTCAATTTCCCGATCCGTCTGAATAACAGGCTGGCAGCCCTCGCCTTTACGATAGCCATGGGCGATAACCGGCCTACCGACCAGGCATATGCCGTTAAGGATGAGTTATTCAAACTGACCGGTTTGCAGCTGGCAAAATACCATAAGATAAAATCCGAAGGAATTCCTGCCTTAAACAGGATGCTGCTGGATGCCAGGGTACCGTTTCTGAAGATACCGGAATAAAGGAAGTTCGGGTTTCCAGGAAATAAGATAAAAAAAAAGGCAAAAGATTAAAGTGGGTACAATCTGCTTTTTTCTTTTTCCTTTAATCTTTAATCTTTTTTTGCCTTCCGGTATCCAACCTGTCAGCGTTCTAAGAACCTGAGAGGGTTGAGATGGATTTACGTCCCCATCCTCCCGATACTGACAGATTACTTTCACCCGTCTTTATATCTATTACTGATCACTTCATACGCCTTTCCCAGCGAAATAGCGCATAAATTGTACCCTTTCGTAAGCTGCGGGATCATGAATTGCAGACTGGCTGACTTTACCTTTGAATTCGTCTATCGTTTTATACCCTTTTTCATCCATCCAGGTACTGATATCTTTAAGCATAACTTCAAGATACTTTTTACCTTTTTTATAAAGTACCGATGCAATCTGTACGGCAGAGGCGCCGGCAAGCAACTGTTTGATCACTGCTTTTCCGCTATGAATACCGGTAGTGGCAGCAAGGTCACACTCAACGCGATGCGACATGATGGCAATCCAGCGGAGGGACAATGGCAATTCCTCGGGAGTACTTAACACATGTGAGGAGATCACACTGAAATTGTCGGTATCAATATCGGGATTATAATAGCGGTTGAAGAGTACCAGGCCACGGATACCTGTAGCGGAAAGTTTTTTAATCAGCGCTCCCAGGTTGGTAGAATAAAAGCTGATCTTCAGGGACACCGGTATATTCACATGTTTTTTCACTTCCGTTACAATATCAAAATAGAGTTTTTCCGTTTCCTCTGCTTTAGCCTCAAAATTAGTGGGTAACGTAAATACATTCAGCTCCAGTGCATCTGCACCGGCATCCTGCAGGATACTGGCATAGTAAGGCCATTTTTCTGCCGTTACGCAATTGATGCTCGCAACAACCGGGATCGAAGTTTTTTGCTTCGCGTCACTGATCAGTGTCAGGTATTTGGTCAGTTCGTCATCGACCTGGTTGAAATTATCATAAAAATCCATGGTCTCAGGATAAAGGAACGTTGCTTTGTTCATTTGTGCCATGTCTTTTTCCATTTCAATCCGGATTTCCTCCTCAAAAATGGATTTCAGGACAATGGCACCTGCACCGAATTTTTCCAGTTCAAGAATATCGTGTATGTCATTGGTAAGACCCGAACTTGCAGCAAGGATAGGATTTCTGAGTTGAAGTCCCATATACGTTGTGCTTAAATCAGCCATAATATCTATTTTAACAGGTTTAACCTAATTCACATAATATTTTTACCAGTTCAAGGCTGATGATCTTTACCTCTCTCCCATCCAGATCAATAATCTTATCATGTTTAAATTCATTGAGGGTACGAATAAAACTTTCTTTGGTTGATCCGGCCAGTTCCGCCAGTTCATACCTGGGCAAAGGGAATGTAAAACTGTAACTGTGGTAAATCTGTTCTGCGAAATAGAGCAGGACATCAGCTACTCTTCCGGGAAGTTGCTTTGTGGACTGGCTGTTGAGGCGGTCGAAAATAAACAGTGCATCCATGCTGATTTCACGAATCAGCGTCAGGGCGAATTTCCCGTTGTCCACAACCTGATTAACCAGGGTTGCAAAATCAATCATCAACGCTTCGGTATCCCCGACAGAGGATGCCGAATACTTGTATTCGGATTGACCGAAAAAGGTATCCAGGCCGGCAAAATGGCCACCGGATATGACCTTCAGACTAACCACGCGTCCATGATGGTTTTCTTTAAACACCTTTACAAGGCCATTAAGGACATAAAGCACATGAGAAATCCGGGATTTCTGTTTGAACAGGTGTTCCCGGTTTCCATATTTCACCAGTGTACTGTTTTCTGCCAAATGGCGTTTTTCCTTTTCCGACAGGCTATGAAAAAGTTGAGCTTTATTCAGGACATGTTGAATTTCTGCTAAGTGATCCAAAATATTGATTTTAGATGATAAAGTTATAAAAAAAGAAAATATGATGATATATATCTCCCGTTTTTGGTGAGATAAATCATCAGATTTTGTTTTTTTAAATTAATTTTCACTGTATTTTTGAAAAGTTAAACGACAAAAAGCGGAGGTTTATCATGAGAGAGATATTGGTTGTAGACGATTCATCCACGAATGTGGTGTTACTGAATGCCGTTTTGGAACAATATGGGTTCCGGGTATCGACGGCATTAAATGTGCGTGAAGCGCACCGTTATCTGGAAAAGAAGAAACCCGACCTGATCCTGCTGGACCTGTTGATGCCGGTTACCAGTGGTTTTGAGTTTCTGGAAGAGATCAAAGGTACGGATCACATGAAAGATATTCCCGTTGTCATTGTATCAGCCGTCGGCACCCGGGAAAATAAAGAACAAACCAAAAACATGGGTGCGGTAAGTTTTATTTCAAAACCTGTAAATATTAATGAGTTGTTAACGACAGTAAGGGAATTGCTGAATTAATGTCCGAAGCCAATCAGCAAAAGTTCAGCTTGTCTCGAACGGCCGGGGTCCCCAGGGAAACCGGTCTTTCTTTTTCCGGTTATCCGGACCATGATGATAAAAAATTAACAATAAATTAACAATCGGATCAGGGAAAGTGCTTTTTATTATTTTTACTTTGCACAAAAATCACAGCTCATGACCGGATATTTTTTATTAATCATCATCCTTCTTATCGCGCTGGCCGTCACCGACCTGATTGTCGGTGTAAGTAATGATGCCGTTAATTTTCTGAATTCAGCCATTGGTTCTAAAGTGGCCCCTTTGGGTACGATCATTCTGGTTGCCGCCCTTGGTGTGCTGGTCGGTGCCACTTTTTCGAGCGGTATGATGGAGGTGGCCCGGAAAGGGATATTCCATCCCGACATGTTTTCCTTTTCAGAGATCATGATCCTTTTTCTGGCCGTAATGATGACCGATATCCTGTTGCTGGATTTTTTCAATACATACGGACTGCCGACTTCTACAACCGTATCCATTGTATTTGAGTTATTGGGTTCTGCTGTGGCTGTGGCCATGCTGAAAGTGCTCCGTCATCCGGAGGCCGGGCATCAGGTGATAGATTATATTAATTCGGCCAAAGCATTGGCCATTATCTCCGGGATTCTGGTATCGGTAGCCATTGCATTTCTTGTCGGCGCCATTATTCAATACCTGGTACGACTTGTATTCTCGTTCAACTTTGAAAAGAATTTCAAATATTTCGGCGCCCTCTGGGGCGGATTTTCTTTTACGGCAATCACCTATTTTATTCTGATTAAAGGAGCCAAGGGTTCGTCTGTTATTACACCCGAGACACTGGAATGGATCAAAACACATACCATGATCATATTATCGGTCAGTTTTATTGGATGGACTATTCTTTTACAACTGTTGTTATCCCTGTTCAAGCTGAATATTTTAAAAGGGATCGTATTGGTGGGAACCTTTGGCCTGGCTATGGCTTTTGCCGGAAACGACCTGGTTAACTTCATCGGGGTACCCCTGGCAGGGCTGGCCTCCTACCTCGATTTCACTCATGCCGGCGTAACCGATCCGAACGGATTTCTGATGAGTGCCCTGGCCGGTCCGGTAAAAACACCTACGCTTTATCTGCTTATTGCCGGGGCGATCATGGTGCTCACATTGTGGTTATCCAAAAAAGCCCGAACAGTCACTGCAACAACCATAAACCTAAGCCGCCAGGAAGAGGGAAGCGAGCGCTTTGAATCATCGTTTCTGGCAAGAGCTATCGTTCGTCAAACCGTTGGAGTGAGCAGAGTGATAAAATATCTTACCCCTGATTCATTCAGGAGATTTGCCGACAAACAATTTGACCGTACAGCATACAACCGTTTAAAAAATGAAAAAGGCGTTTCTTTCGATCTGGTACGTGCTTCGGTAAATCTGGTGGTTGCAAGTATATTAATTGCTTTGGGTACATCCATGAAACTGCCTTTATCCACAACATACGTAACCTTCATGGTGGCTATGGGGACATCACTGGCCGACCGGGCCTGGGGGCGTGAAAGTGCTGTGTACCGCGTAAATGGTGTTATTGTGGTTATTACAGGTTGGTTTGTAACGGCTCTGGTAGCTTTTACGATTGCTTTTATCATTGCCGTGATCCTCTTTTACGGTAAAATCTATGCAATATCTGTGCTGATACTGCTGGCCGTGTACCTGCTTGCCAAAAACAAGATGACTCATGGAAAACGCGAAGAAGAAAAGGAAGAGCAGGAGCATCTTACTACCGGAAGGGAAACCATTCAAAGAGCCGGCGTCTTAAAAGAGTGCAAAGAAGAGACGATTAAAACATTGCTGGAGGTTTCGAAACAATATTTTCTTACCATAAAATATTTCAGCGAGGAAAACAGGCGTAAATTAAAAGAGACCATGAAACACATTGCCCGTTTGAACAAATATACCAAAACGTCCAAGGATAATGTCTATTTCATGCTTCAAAAACTTGAGGAAGATTCGATTGAAACCGGACATTTCTATGTTCAGGAGTTAGATTATTTACGGGAAACAACCCATTGTCTGGAATATATTATACATCCGCTTTTTAAACATGTGGATAATAATCATCCTGTTTTTCAGGAAGAGTTAATGAACAGTGTATTGAAATTGTCGGAAGACATCTCAGACATCTTTAATCATGTCATTCAAACCATCAAATCAGACCGGTATGAAGATATTGATGAAGTGGTTAATAAACAGCAGGAAATCCTTAGCGAGATAAAAAAACTCAGGAAGAAACAAATCAAGTTAATCCGCACGAATGAAGTTAAAACCCGTACCAGCGCCTTATTTTTTGAATTGTTGAATGAATCCAAAAACCTTTTGCTCTTCCTGATCAATATTCTTAAGGCACATCGCGATTTCGTCATTTATAATGATGGATTTACCAGCTCGGTAAGTACAGAAAAAGATTCTGAATAGTAACATGTGCGATTGAGTATTCTGAGGAAAATCAAAACAGGTATTTCCGGTTACCATTCACGGAAGCCGCCGGCTCAGGCTGATTTTCAGACTTCCGGTTGATGTTCTTTGCGGAGTAAATCATTAACGGTTTTGACCGGAGTAAAAGTTGACGGCGGGACTTCGACAAACAATGTAATCCATCCTGCCATGGCGCCATTCCACAGGCCGGGAAGTTCGAGGGCTTTCAGGTCTCTTCCGCCAAAAGACTTTTGAGAGATGAAACCGGAATCATGATTGACAAAATCCCGAAGATCATATTTACGGCCGGCGAAATCCCGTACAGAACAGACGATATCTACCGGGTTAAAATGGGTGGAACCGGAGACAATTTCATATTTTTCAGGATCATTCATGTCAATCTGTGCACTTTCAACAATTTGCAGGGAAACCTTACCATCATTATCCCTCACCCAGAAAGGCCCGCCTCCGGACTCGCCTTCGTTACGTACCATGCCACAAACTCTTACGGGCCTGAAAAACATCTCACGCAGTTCTTCAACTCCTTTCACTTCCTGATTTATATAAACACACAATTCCTTTCTGGCAAAATCAATCATTTGTTTCAAATCAATATCTGACAGAGGGTTCTGTTCCAACATTTGCTGAAACCCATAGATTCTGCCGAGAAGAGACAAAAGAATACCCCCCAGAATTTTCTTCCAGTTTACAGTGTCCTTTTTCAGATAGTCTGGTGCGACATTGTCAATATTCTTGATAAAAACAAGGTTGGTATCCAGATCGTTCAGATTTTCAATCAATGCCCCATGTCCACCCGGCCTGAAGAGGATCGAGCCGTCATCCAGGCGGAACGGCTTATGGTCAGGATCGACAGCAATGGTATCCGTTGAAGATTTCTGCACAGAAAAGGATGTATGGTAAAGGACACCATACTGTTTTTCCAGTTTTTCTTTTACTGCGGACAGAATTTGTTCAAATCCGCTCCTGTGCTGAGGGGATACCGTAAAATGATTGAATACCAATTCATTTTCCTGCCGGGCATATCCTGTTGATTCGACCAGATGTTCCTCGAAAGCCGTGCGATTACCATCAGGATAATGATGAAAAAGTATCTGTCCTTTGGGTTTTTGCCCATAATTGAGACCCTTTTCATCCAGCACAAATTCAAGAATGGACAGACAGGCTTTTTTATTCCGTTCTTTTTTCAGCGGGGTTCCGTTTTTTTCCATCACTTCAGCGAGATACCGGTAAAAGGGGAAATTTTCCAGGCGATCAAAAAAACGCTGTGCTTCTTCCGAGAGCTCATAAGGGTGGTTTCCGGACAATTGTTCCCTTGCGTTAAAAAGTTCCTTAAACATACGCGTTGCGGCTCCCGATGCAGGGATAAAACGCATCATGTTCACGCTTTTCCCCTGTTCTTCAAACCGTTGTTTATATTTTTCCTGATCCTGAGAAGAAAGCCGAATAATTCCATCACCCGGTATAGCAGGCCGGATGACATTTGTGTGTTGAAAGCCGGATTCAAAACGGGCCAGCTGTTCCTCTATTTTTAAGGGTGGAATACCTTTTCGATTGAATTGATCAAGGTCTTTGGGCAGCCATTTCATAAAGTTATTTTTTTTGAATCGCTATATTTCTGCCGGCACGAAATGCTTCGGTATTTATTTCGACAATGGCTTCTCCTTTTCCGGTGAAGCGTTTTTGAATAGCATTTATTAACGAATCTTCACGAATGTCCAGAAACGGAGATGCGGCACCGAGCATCACCATATTCGCTGCTTTGGTGGTGCCTGCATCACGTGCTGTTTTCACGGCATCTACAAGAATATGGTTTTGTATACCGGTAATTGCTGATGTAATGGATAGCGGTCCGGGGTAATCCGGGATATTTATCAAAGGTTCCGTACTGGTGATCAGCCACCCCTCCGGGTTGAGATAGTTTACGTACCTGAGCGCTTCCAAAGGTTCGACAGCCAGAATCATATCCGCGATCCCTTCGGGAATAAGATCGGACCAGATCGGATTTGAAGAAAGGCGCAGATGGGAATAAACTTCACCTCCCTGCTGGCTCATACCATGGACTTCGGACTGTTTTATAAATAAATCTTCTTTTACTGCAGCCAGGCCGATGACTGCCGCTATGGAAAGGATTCCCTGTCCTCCGACACCGGAGAGAATAATATCTTTTTTCACTTTATATTGATTTGCGGTTGATGAAAACTCATTTGGATTGTTTCTCCAGTCTTTTTCTTTTGGCAGTCACACGGACACATTCCCTCCGTGCAACGATCACAGATACCCCTTCATGGCTGAGTTCTTCCTCCATCACCTTTACATTATCCTCATGATTTTTCCGTAAGGGGATGAGGGTACGTACATGCCCGGGTTTAACCCCAAGACCGATACATATTTGTTCAATTTTGTCCAGGCCTGCCGGTTTCTGACCTCCGGTCATGGCAGTAGCGGAATTGTCGGAAATGATCACAAGTATATTTGAGTTCTTGTCGACAGCATCTAAAAGGCCGGTCATTCCGGAATGTGTAAAGGTAGAATCTCCGATAACAGCTACAGCCGGTATAAGTCCGGCATCAGCCGCACCTACAGCCATGGTTATGCTGGCACCCATATCCACACAGGAGTTAATGGTATCATAGGGTGGCAGTGCCCCCAGGGTATAACATCCGATATCTGAAAAGACACGGCCGTGTCCATAACCGGCAAGGGCTACCTTAAGCGCTTTGTAAACATCAATATGACTGCAACCGGGGCAAAATGACGGTGGCCTGCCGGTAACAATCGACGGAATAGTCATTCCTTTAGGATAGGGTTTACCCAGTACCTGTGCTACAAGATTCGGATTCAGTTCCCCGTCGGCCGGGAGTGTTCCGTCCATCCTGCCACGGATATGTATATGCTCAGGAGGCAGGCCGCGAAGCTGTTCCTCCAGCATCGGGTATCCTTCTTCAAAAAGGTAAACCGTTTCAGAATGGTCAAGGATTTTCCTTATCTTTTCCACAGGGGCCGGGTATTGCGAGATTTTAAGCAGGTTATTACCGCCGGCATTCCCTCCCAGTACTTCCATCACATAATTGTAAGCGAGGCCGCAGGCGATAATACCTCTGTCCGCTCCGGGAGATATCACCAGTTTATTATCCGGCGATTTCTCTGCAGCTTCCGCAAATGCCGCTTGTCCTGACAGGAGCAATTTATTTCTTTTCCGGGCCATGGATGGCAGCAGGATAAACTGGTGCAGGTCAGACGGGAGTTGCAACCCGTTTTCTTTAACTACCGAAGATCTTTTGACAGCGGTCCGTGAGTGAGCCAGGCGGGTAACCAGGCGTAACATAACCGGCACACCAAACTTTTCAGACATCGCCAGGCCGTTACGGGCCATATCGTAAGCCTCCTGCTGGCCGGAAGGTTCGAGTACGGGGATCCGGGCAAATTTTCCATAGAAACGGGAATCCTGTTCATTTTGTGAGGAATGCATGGAAGGATCGTCAGCGACAACCACCAGCAGGCCACCGTTTACACCGGTAATTGCAGCATTCATGAACGGATCGGCAGCCACGTTCAGGCCCACGTGTTTCATGCAGACCATTGCCCGTTTGCCTGCATAGGACATCCCCAGGGCCGCTTCCATAGCTGTTTTTTCATTGGCTGACCATTCCCGCTGCACATTCCTGTCAGCAGCCTCTTTACTGGCCTGCACATATTCCATGATTTCCGTTGAAGGGGTTCCGGGATAGGCATAACAACCAGACATCCCCCCATCCAGGGCCCCCTGGGCAACCGCTTCATCTCCCAGGAGAAATATTTTTTCATCTGCCATACCAAACATTTTTCATTGATGCCCAAAGGTAAAAAACTTTTCAGGGTGGAAGAATGGTAAAAATCATGTTTGGGAACAACACGGGGAAGAATGAAGTTCCCGGTTCTGTATTTCGCCAAACCCGTTGATACGGTTCCCGGAGCAGCATAATTCCTGATTTCATCTTGTATTACAATTTTCATTATTTTGGCTCCCGGTTAACGACAGGAAATATCATGAAGAAAATGCGCAGACACGACCGGGAAATTACTGACCTGCATGAAATCGAATCGATCCTCGAAAAAGCAGAGGTATGCAGCGTGGGACTGGTTGACCGGGACAAGCCCTATGTTGTAGCCCTGAATTTCGGCTATGAAAACAACGGACAGCCACGTCTATGGTTCCACGGAGCCGGAAAAGGGAGAAAACTGGATATCATCGACAGGAATCCAAGTGCTTTTTTCCAGGTTGATACCGACCATAAGCTGGTAACCGCCGAAGAAGCATGTGATTTCACTATGCTGTACCGGTCGGTAACGGGTAGCGGGAAAATAACCATTGTTCAGGACAGGGAAGAAAAAATCCACGGCCTTAATGTCATTATGAAACATTATACCGGACACAGTGATTTTATTTTTGAAGAACCCATGCTTAATAAAACCACAGTATTCAGGCTGGATATAGACGAGATGACCGGTAAAAGGAAAAAATAAAAGGGAAATCAGTTCGTCCATTATGTTTCGAAACCGGACATTATTTACAAATAATAAAGCAATTAATATGAAAATACTCATTATTATCAATGACGGACCCTATGGAACGGAAAAAG
This sequence comes from Chlorobiota bacterium, assembly GCA_013152085.1. Taxonomy (GTDB): domain Bacteria; phylum Bacteroidota; class Bacteroidia; order Bacteroidales; family VadinHA17; genus JAADHC01. The sequence continues at coordinate 58,229 of JAADHC010000003.1, read as the reverse complement.
CCTATAACGCGCTTCGATTGGCCAACCAGATCCTTCGTGATCATAAAGGGATAGAATTAACTGTTTTCCTCATGGCTGATGCTGCAGGTTGTGCACTGGAAAACCAGAAAACACCGGATGGTTATTACAATATCGGGCGATTTATAAAATCTGTTATCAGGAAAGGAGGGTCGGTAAAAATATGTACTGCCTGTGCAGAAGCCAGGGGACTGGACAACGCAACGCTGATTGAAGGGACAACCCTGAGTACTATGGCCGAACTGGCGACCCTTACTGTCGATAGCCGGAAGGTTATTACTTTTTAAGAAAGAAAGTATGAGAAGAATATATTTCCGGCGATATCACACCTTACTCCACAGTCTTTTTCGTTATTTGTTTTTATTATCACCCTTTGGTTTTGTTTGAACCATCTGGTTTAAAATGGATTGCATTTGTTTTAACTCATCTCCGTAATGGTTCCAATCAGCTTGTTTTAAATAATTAAGGGCATTATTATAATGATTGAGCGCTTCCCGGGCCTGCCGGAACAGAGGAAAAGCAATCTCGTTTCCGGTCAATGTTTCCCGGGGGGTGATTGCAGAACCGGTTGCCACATTAAAGACGGCCTGTAACGCTTCATCCAGGGTTTTCTTCATCTCAATTTTCTCTTTATAAGCAACAATAACCCGTTTCAGCTGGGGAATCTGGCCTTCTTCCGACTGCAAATAAACCGGCTCCACATAGATAAACGAATTCTTTATAGGAATGACCAACTGATTGCCTTTAATAACCTGAGATCCCTGCTGACCCCAAAGGGTTAACTCGGATGAAATATCCGGTTTCTGATTGATCCTGGCTTCAATTTGCATCGGACCGTATATCAGCTTATCCTTTGGGAGCGAATAAACAATCAGATCCCCATAATTGGGAGCATCACAGCGGGCACACATCCAGGCGATCATGTTATCCTTGTGGGAAGGAGTAAACGGCAGCATCAGAATAAACTCTTCCTTTTGTGTTCCGGGTAAGCGCATAATAATGTAATAGGGAAACATTTCCTGCTGTCCGGAATTGTAAATTTCCTTGGGGATTTGCCAATAGTCTTCCTGATTATAAAACACCTTAGGATCTGTCATGTGGTAAACATTGTACATTTTAACCTGAATGCTAAACAAATCAGTAGGGTACCGAATGTGTTCTTTCAGAAAATCGGGCATAGCACTAAAAGGCTTGAAAAGTTTGGGATAAATTTTCTGATAGGTTTGAATCAAAGGATCATCCGGATTGATTACATAAAAGGAAACATCTCCGTTGTAGGCATCTATGACCACTTTAACAGAATTGTTAATATAATTCGTCTCTTTGCCAGTGAGATTTTGATATACAGGGGTCGAATAAGGGAATAGATTGCTGGTTGTATAGGCATCGTGAATCCAATACAGTTTTCCGTCTTTCCCGACGACCGGATAAGACTGGCCGTCGAACGAAAGAAAAGGAGCAAGGGTTTTATCACGCTGCATGATGTTCCTGAAAAACATGATGCGGCTTTTGTCAGTAAGGTAACCGGTGATGAGAATTTTTATATCGGAAAATTTCCAGGCGTAAACCAAACGCCTGAACACAGAAGATATATGCACCCCTCCCATTCCCTCATAGTTGGCATAAACGTTCTCATTTCCTTTGGGATAATTAAACTCTTTGACTTTCGTGTTTACCAATACATATTGATCGGTTTCTTCCCCGTAATAAACAGCCATTTGCTTAAGATTTAAGGGAACCGTGGTGGTTGGTGGAATATCCTTAACTATCAGCCTGGGCATTCCGTTGGGTGTAACCTCATTGACAGGGCTCATTACGATACCGTATCCATGGGTATAAAACAAATGCTCGTTTAACCAGGTTTGTGCCTGGACAGGTATTTGGGAAACAGGCAATTCCCTGGCCCCCAGTGCCACTTCGGTATATTTCTTAAAATGGTAGCGATCTACCTGTACATTTTTAAAATTATAATACAAACGTATCTCCTGTAATTGTTTATAGGTTTGTATCAAAGGCCGGCGATCCCATAAACGAATGTTTTCAATGGTATGATGGTTTTCTAAAATATCGTTATATGTTAAGGTCTGATCCACAGGGAAAGGCTTAACCTTGATTTTGTTTAATCCGAATGCCTCCCTGGTAAATTTTATATTATTCAAAATATAAGGAGACTCTTTTTTCAACTCATTCGGTTTTACGACAAATTGCTCGATAATACGTGGGTAAGCCCACACGAATGTCACCCATACAAAAACCCATACGGCCAAAGCATATACAATGACTTTCCTTTTCTTAAAAACAGGATATATAAATAAAACCAGCGTAATGATCAAACTAATAACAAGCATGGTCCAGTAGGCGGGAATTTTGGCATGTATATCCATATAAGAGGGGCCGTAAGCAACGCCATGGGTAGAAAACAAAATATTATAAAGTTTTATGACATAAAGTGCTGAAATTCCCAAAACAAAAAAGGCGGTTAACCGGATCAAATGGCTTTTTGCCTGCTTGGAAAAGTGAATTTTGTTCTCTTTAATCATTAGATCATTATCGAGGTAAGAAGATAACAGGACAGCAAGAAAAGTAATGACAACCATCAGAAGATACCAACTGCTAAGAAATTGGTAAACAGGAAGTTTAAAAACATAGAACCCGGCGTCTATTCCAAAAACAGGCTCTTTCAGACCAAAGGAGGAAGCGTGAATAAACTTCAGGAAATCGTTCCAGTGGCTCAATGCGTAGGAACCCATAACAAAGGCAAAAAACAGGAGTACCACAGACCATAACCAGACAAGCGCTTTGCCCTGGTACAAAGGTAATAACTGCTGCCTCGGATCATCCGCCGGGAAAGAAATACGAGCCCTGCCTGCCTTTCCCCTGCGATAGGCAAAACGAATGTGCAGGCCCGAAAACAAAATAAAAATGAGACTAAACAGAAGAAAAGAGATAATCTTTGCCAGAAGGATCGTATCAAATACCAAACCGTATTCCATGTTTTTAAACCAGAGCCAGTCACCATAATAATCCATAAATAAACTAAACAGGTATAGTATCGCAACGATAACAACCAAAGCAATAATTACACTTTTATATTTTTTCATGGTTTTTGTTTATGATGATTAAAAAAATTAAAGATTTTCTGTTTTTTGTTTTCCGTTAATTCTCGTGAAATTAATCTTTTTTTACAACCTTTTGATGTATTTTGATATTTTAATTCAATGGATTGACCATCTTTCTCTATTCTGATCCTTTCATCTTTTAATACTCCGGGATTAATATCATTTGCTATATCAAATTTTTTAAGGCTTGTATAAACAGCAGTATCCTTTTGTCGGGTTATTCTTGAGATTTTTATGGCTTCAGAGGGAAATAATTGATAAAACCAATCCTGAGATTATTAACTTTGCCTTACCAAACCAGGTAAAACATGTCTGAAAACATCCGCAACCGGGAAAATCGGCTTGAAGCACTGACAACATTCTGTAAAGCCCTGATCAGCGGCAAACCCGGAAAACCCCTGGTAGATAAATACCAGGATATAATCTATACGGTAACGCCCTACGAAGCCATGACGGTTCTGGACAAGTTACTGATTACCGGAATTCCATTCCAAAAGGTAAAAGATTATACCGGGAAGATCCTCAACCTTTTTTACAAATCCCTGAACGCTTATCATTGGAACAAACCGGGAGAAGGACATTTTCTTTACTACCTGATGGCCGAAAATAATGCTGTAAAGGTAATCCTCCAGCAAATGAGAAAGCCGGTGGCAACGATCCTGAAGGGAAATCCCGGTCAGGCTGCAAAATCTTACCAGGAGCTGAAAAAGTTTATTCCACAGCTGAAAGAATATGAACTTCATTATATAAAAAAAGAAAATATCCTGTTTCCGACCATAGAAAAGACCTTTCCGCAATACCGTTGTCTGCAGATCATGTGGTCGTTACATGATGATTTCAGACGGTCAATCCGGTCTCTTGAAAAGATTCTCGCATCTGATACTCCCGACCGTGACGCCCTAAACAAGGAGATCGGAAAACTCTATTTCGTTGTACTGCCTGTTATTTTCAGGGAAGAACAAATTTTATTTCCTGTCGTCATCAGGGCCATCCCTCCCCATGCCTGGGATGAAATGCTGCTGCAATCCTTGGAAACCGGCTATTGCTATATTGATCCTCCGGTAATAGCAGCGACAGGTTCAAAACCTGTAAAAAACCTGAAGGATCATCTTGCCGATCTGGAAACAGGCCGGTTGTCTGTCGAACAGATCATACTTATCATGGAGACACTGCCGGTCGAAATAACCTTTGTTGATGAAAACGACGAAGTCCGGTACTTCTCCCATGGTCGCCAGCGGATCTTCCACCGTTCACAAGCCGTTATCGGACGTAAAGTGCAGAACTGCCATCCTCCCGAAAGCGTACATATTGTTAACAAGATCATTGAGTCTTTTAAAAAAGGCAAACAGGATCATGCTGATTTCCGGATTCATATGAAAGACCGCTACGTCCTGATCCGGTATTTCGCCGTCAGGAATAAAAACGGACAGTACCGCGGCACCCTCGAAGTCAGCCAGGACATTACGGAGATAAACAAGCTTGAAGGAGAACAGCGTTTGCCTGACTGGGAGGATAATCGAGACTAAAGCCGGGGAGGTCAAAGGGGTCGAAAAATCGAAGAGACCAAAGCGTTGAAAGATACGGGTCATTAGATTTAACCGAACATGAAGACTTCATCCCTTGTTTATTACTGTTTTCTATTTGTTTCACAGTCAAATTACAACTTCTATCCGGACATGGACGCAAACCGCATGCCGGTCATACCGTCTTCTTTTATCTTTTATCTTTTGTAAATTTTCCCGACACCGTCAGGCATCCATGCTGACAGGTTACGCTAAAAAAAACAGCCCCGATGGTCCGGAGCCGTTTTCTTATAATCCCAGTGCCGGAGAAATCTATTTTTCACCGCCTCCTTCATGTTCTTCATTTTCCTCATGCTCTGCTTTCTCAGCATGTCCTTCCTCTCCTTCTTCCTCTTCTTTCATCTGCTCTTTTTTCAACACCTTAAGCCAGCCGTTTTCGTCAAAGACAGCTTCAGTTTCTTTTTCTCCGGTTTTCAGTTCCAGTTCATAGAATTTTCCCTGAGGGGTTTCAGATACTTCGGCTTTTTTTATAACCGCACTATCAAACAGTATTTTAACGGAATCAACAATGGCAGCAGGCAACAATGAATCTGCAATGCAATATTCCGTTTCGAGCCAGGTACCGGCCTTATCAAAACTTGCCGACATCTCCTTGTCATTCAACTTGAATTCAGCTTCATAGGAGGAATCTTCTTCCATCCCCCACTCCGTCTCCCCGGCATTTGCAAATTTTGCCCGGAAAGCGGTTGTAACAGCTTCGGGAACCTGAAGTTCCTCTCCCTCTTCTTCCTTTACCTTTTGTTGTCCCTGTTTACAGGACTGGAAAGCCACTGCTATGGCAGCAGTGAAGAGTGCAAATAATAAGATTTTTGTTTTCATGGTACGATGTTGTTAGTTAAAGTAATTCCTTTTTCTCTGCAAAATTAAGCGATAATTTATTGAAAATAAAAGAATAATATTAATTTTTATTCATTTTATATTTTTTTAACATTATAATCACATGGTAACAAAAGGAACATTTTATATCTTGGTAAAAAATATTAAATATGTCAAATGATAAGGTTCGCTGGGGAATCCTGAGCACAGCACGGATTGGCATTAACAATGTAATTCCGGCACTACAGGCGGGAAAATATAGTGAAGTTGTTGCCATTGCTTCGCGGAATGGTGAAAAGGCCCGCCTGGCGGCTGAACAGTTTGGAATCCCCAAATCGTATGGGACATATGAGGCGTTACTGGAAGATCCGGATGTGGATGCAATATATAATCCGCTTCCAAACCACCTCCACCTTCCCTGGTCGGGAAAGGCCGTCCTTTCCGGGAAGCATGTCCTGTGTGAAAAGCCTGTTGCCCCCAACGCCGAGGGGGCACGGCAATTAATCGGGATCGCTGCAAAACATCCTGAGATAAAGGTCATGGAAGCTTTTATGTACCGGTTTCATCCCCAGTGGGACAGAATAAAGCAAATGATCTCGGAAGGACGTATCGGTGAACTGCGCACCATAACCTCCTCTTTTTCCTATTTCAATGACAATCCCGATAATTATCGCAACGTCCGGGAATATGGAGGCGGCGGATTGTTGGATATCGGCTGCTATTGTATTTCTGTCGCCCGCTATCTTTTCGGGAAAGAACCCCTGGAAGTTAGCGGAAACATCGAGGAAGACCCGGATTTTCATGTTGACCGCCTTGCTTCGGCACTCTTAACATTCGGGCGCGGGACATCTGTCTTTACCTGTGCCACACAACTTTTCCCTGACCAATACGTTACGATAACCGGCACATCCGGCCAAATCAAACTTACACTGCCGTTCAACCCCCTGCCTGAAAAACCGGCAACCATTATATACGAAAATGCCAAGGGAACAAAAACCATTGATATTGAACCGGTAGATCAGTACATGTTAATGACGGATGCATTTTCCCTCTCAGTTCTGGAAGATATGCCTGTCCCCACTCCTCTTGATGATGCCCTGAATAACATGAAAACCATAGATGCGGTTTTTAAAAGTGCGGAAACCGGCCGTTGGGTTAAGTTTGAAGAATAACCCATCGTACTGCGCCACTGCCGTTTTCTAAAAGTTTACGAAAAAAAGACGTCAGGATTACATCTTCTTTCGGTTGCACAAAACGGAAAAGGGGGAAAGTCAGTCCCCCCTTAAATTCCTGTGTTTGATTTGTTACCGGGAATAACGTTTCCTGAATTGTTCGGCAGCCTCTTTTCTTCTCTTTATTTCTTCCGGGCTCATTTTACCGATAAACCATTTATGCAAATCACTGTTCAGAATCTCATCAAGGCGTGCCTGTACCTTACCGGCAGCATCAGTTTTTCCCTCAGCTCTGGTCTTGTGAATCAGTTCCTGTATCTCGGGCACCAGCTCCATATAGAATCTTTCGGCGACTTCAAAGTTCCCATGCCATTGGGTATAATCCGGACCCATCATTGCAGCACCCATTCTTGCCCTGCGGCCTTCGTGGTGCCATAAATAAAAATAGGTCCACTCAATTTTCTCATCAAAACTGGCAGGTGTCAGCAGACCGTTTTTCCGAAGTTCAGTGATGAGTTGCAGGGCCGGTTTTCCGAATTTTTCATTGTATAACTCAACCTGGTTATCATACTGGCTGTAAAAACTTTCGACATACCCTTTGGAATGGCACTGGTGGCAAACATTTTGCATATTGCTCCTGCGCTGCTCCCAGGTTAAAAAGTCTGCAGGCAGGGAATTCCCGGAAGCTTTAGCCTGGGCAATCGCGCCGGCATCAATTTTTTCCGAAACTTTTGGCCGCAAAGTCCAGCTGATCCTGTCGCCGACATCATGTGTTACCGGCTGGTCAGGAGTTGCACTCATGTGACAGGTTGCACAGGTAGGCGCTGCAAAATAATCCTCTCCCACTACCCAGGGTTGGGCATCAAGGTTCATTTCCGCTTTGTGAGCGTAAAAATTGATCCCGTGTTTTGATTCCTGATAAATTTCAAGTTGCGGGTGGTCGGGGCCAAGATGACATTTCCCGCAGTTTTCAGGCTGACGAACCTGGTTCACGGAAAACCGGTGCCTGTTATGACATGCCGAACACGATCCTTTTGATCCATCCAGGTTAACTCTGCCTATACCGGTATTGGGCCATGTTTTCGGATCAAGAATGAGAACGCCATGTTCATCATATTGCGGCTGGCCGTCTTTGTCGCGTTGAATGGCAACCCTGGAACCATGACATTGCCAGCAACCGCTGGCTGCTGCCGGGTTGGCCCCGTTATTAAAATCCGTATGACCCTCCACAACTTCGGCGAGGACATTATCCAGTGATCCCATAATTAATCCTGCATCGGCATGATGACTGTGGGTAAATTCCTCGACTTCCTGAGTATGGCATTGTCCGCAATCCTTCGGTGTAACAATGGTTGCGATCAGATAGCCTTCATGTTTAAAACCGTCGACATCTTCCGTATCGGCCTGGTGGCATGCAAGGCATCCCACACCCGCTTGAGCATGTTTGCTTAATTTCCACTGCTCCGTAATAGACTTACCCCTGCCATGTTGCCCGTGGCAGGCAATACATTGTGCTGTTTCAGCATCAATTTCAGGATGCTGATCATGATTCTGTTTCTTTTCGTCACCTGATCTCCAGGCGGAAAGTAAAAAGAATGAGAAAAAAACCATACCGACCGTTAAAAGTAAGGTGGTATGCTTACGTGTAAATATTATTGCATGCATAAGGTTTATATTTGGTGGTTAAAGTAATGTATGTTATTTTTTTCTATAAAAAATCAGGTGTAAAGGAAATCATAAGCCATCCCCAGTTGGTTGGCAGGGAATGGTCACCGCCTCTTAATGCTTCCAGTGTGGGACTGCCGAACATCTGGGAATAACCGGCTTTGATTAAAACTTCATCCGCAAGTTTATACCCTGCTGATATATCTGATTCCACGCCCAGAAAGCGATTAAGATAATTTCCGGGAGAACCGTTATCCAGAACATTTGCCGCCGAGCTGAAATAATGCAGGGCAACTGCAGGTCTGAATTTTCCCTTAATATACGATATATTGAGATATAAATCCAGTAAACCGACAGAATTGATATGGTTTCCCACATAAAAATAATCCATATGCCCGTTAAACTTGTGGTTCGTACCATAAAGCGGAGTAAAGGAGTGGTTCGCAGACCCCGGGGATGCATCCTGTCCGGTACCCGAAAGGCGTTCAAAACCGAAAGCCGGAGCCAGGCCGAAATCCAGTGGTTTGATAATCCCGGCGGCAAAGTAGGTAGCGGACAATTCATTTCCCGAGGGATCCTTTCCGCCCTGGTAATAGCCGGTAAGATTCAGTTTAAAGGTTCCGAGCTTTACATTAAGGTAGGTGCCGAGCGTCTGTGAATAATTAACTGATGACCGGTCAAGGGTATCGGTAAACTGCATACCATTGTTCAGGAACAGGAAACTGGCCCCAACACTGTTTCCTTCAGTTCTTACCCAAAGAAACTGCATGGATTTATAGTTTTTGGGAACCGTATAAAATGTTGAAGCCAACTGCTCCTTATTCTGATTAAATGCCAGACCCAGGTGCACCTGCAACCTTTCAGGTTTATTGTATTTAAACAACACCAGATCATGGCTGCGCGCCTGTTGTGTCCATCCGACATTCCCGAATATCCTGTGATTATCATACACCAGCTCCTGGCGACCGACTTTCAGACTAAGCACGGGAGTTAAAAAGACTTCGCCCCAGGCCTGATGTATCGAAAGAAAGTCATCCGAAACGTTTAACTGGGATGTGCTTCCCCATGTCCTCACATCCTGAAAACTGAATAATACCCGGTATTTCTCAGAAAGGTAATTGAAATTTATCCTGGAACGCTGAGAGACAAAGAAAGCGGGATCCTGATCCGCGTCAGTTAATGATTTGTATCCATGCCGGTATTCGGTCCGGGGACGAAGTTCGCCGGAAAGGGAGAATTGTCCGTATAGGGTGCCCGAAGTGAAAAGAAGCAGAAAGACGATAGTCAGGGGCCAGTAGCAGAAAATAATTCTTTTCATTATTTCCGATTTATTATAAAAGGTGGATATGTTTTTTTTTTACAAGAACCACATCCGGATGCGGCTTAAGTTTCATGATGAGATGATCAAGCGCCATCAGGGGATGGGAAATGATCATCCTGGGACCCGAAAAACGCATTATTTCTTTGATCCTTTCACGATAATCGGGTTTATAACAATGGATCCTGCACTTATTACACACCGGTTTGATATCCCCGAAAACACATTTTATATTCCGGATCCGGGTATAATCGGCCAGCTCGCTGCAGGAATTACATAACACCCTGCCGCCATGATGCGCCCTGCAGTACATTCTGATCATGGTATGTACGGTAATCTGTTCCCGCTCCCTGCGTTTTTTGAAAAGATAGGTCATTCCACATTATCTTTTACTTAATCATCGTAAGGATCATTTTGAATTTTCGCGGTGCATGTACAGCATGTGGCACCGAAGCCGGCATGATTATGGAGTCTCCTTCATCAAGGGTATGCATCTTCCCTCCGATAGTGATCCCGGCAGTTCCTTCGATAACCTGGACCAGGGCATCAAAAGGTGCGGAATGTTCACTCAACCCTTCCCCCGCATCGAAAGAAAAAAGAGAGACGTTCCCATGCTCCGTTTTGATGACCTGCCTGCTGACGATTCCACCATCGGAATATTGAATCATTCCGGGAAACCTGAAAATTTTCTCTTTGTCAAATCCTTTTGCAACTTTTTCCATAATTAACCCCCATATTATATTATGTTATTTTTTTTGATTTTTACTTTTACAAAGTAACTGAAAGAGTACCGTAAGAAACTGTAACAAATGTTACGATTTTAACATGCTAATTATCATAAAATGAAATCCTGCAGGAAATAAACAGCTCTGAGAATCAACGTCTCACTGAAAAATATAAGTTGTTATGATTTTATCGGCGGAAAACGTCGGGAGTTAAGCAGAAACGCTATGGAATTGACATTTCACAGAATCCAAAACCATTCACTATGAGAAAAACAACCTGTATCTTCATCTTTTTACTCATTTTGATCTTTGTTACCGTTGGCAGGAGTATGCCTGACCTGACAGCGTTCCCGGCCTGCCGGGATCCTGTCAGTGTCTGGTTGAGCTGAATCCCTGACCTGACAGCGTCCCGCAGGAACCTGTCAGTGTCAGGTTGATTTAGTAAGTTTTTATTAATTTTGGTTCATGAGTACTATGATGCCCATACTGTTAGGAAAGTATTATCATATTTTTAATAGAGGTATCAACAGTATGCCAATATTTTCCGAACGAGAAGATTATATTCAATTTTTAAATTTATTTCAAAAATATATCCCAAAAGTTGCAGATACCTTTGCTTATTGTTTAATGAAGAATCATTTTCATTTCCTAGTCAGGGTTAAGGATACAAAAGAAATTGAATTTTTAGCCAAATCGAAAAAATATAATCCATCAAGACAACTTTCGCATCTCTTTAACGCATATGCAAAATGGTTTAATTTTAAAACAGGGAGAACGGGACCTCTCTTTGATTTAACATTTAGAAGAAAGGTAATTGATTCAGAATTGTATTTTAAACAGCTTGTAGTTTATATTCATACTAACCCGGTCCATCATAACATTGTTTCTGATCCAGGAATGTATCCATGGTCATCTTACAAGGCATTTTTGGATGGGACAAATCAAATCATCTTTTTGGCAGACACCATAAAATGGTTTGGAGATTTGGAGAACTTCTCTTTTGTCCACACGCAGGATCAAAATTATAGTAACGGTATAATGGATATTTAGTCATTCCTCTCAACACTGTCAGGTTCTTCGAACTCTGACAGGTTGAGTTTTATGCTGACCTGACAGCGTTCCCGGCAGGCTGGGATCCTGTCAGGGTCTGGTTGAGCTGAATCCCTGACCTGACAGCGTTCCCGGCCTGCCGGGATCCTGTCAGTGTCAGGGTGGCTGAGTTCTCAACACCTGACTGCCGTCAGGCAGGCTGTCAGGTTCTTGAAACGCTGGCAGGTCGAACAAACGGTAAGGCCTGGCCACGGCCGCTGACCATACACTCAAAATGGTTATCTTTGCCCGAAATTTCCGGACCGAGAAAAAATATGAAGCTACAGGAACGTATCAGGAACTACTTCAAAAAGCGGAAAACGCTTTCCATTGTATTTGATCTTATTTTCTACCTGCTGATCCTTTTGCTGCTCATTCCCGGCACCCGCAAAAAGGTAGCGCCGGTATTTATCCGTACGTTCCTGCATGCCCCGATCAGCATAGTACCTTCCGAACGGGTTATGCTCTCCGCAGAGGATTATCGCTGGCCGCTAAAGGATGAGGACGGGAATCCCGTTTACCTGAGCCGTTTTCAGGGGGAGGTCATTTTTCTGAACTTCTGGGCTACCTGGTGCCCTCCCTGCCGCGCCGAGATGCCCGGAATACAGAAATTGTATAATGACTATAAAGAAAAAATTCATTTTGTCCTGGTTACACAGGAAGACCCGCAGACAGTCAGTAAATTTCTGAACGAAAAGGGATATACATTCCCGGTTTATTTTCAGGCCTACGAAACGCCTTCACAGTTTGTCAGCCGGACCATTCCCACTACCTTCATTATTGACAGGGATGGCGGTATTGCCCTGACACATAAAGGTGCCAGCAAATGGAATGCACGGAAGATCATGAAAATGCTGGATGAATTGGTTTCCGGTTCTTAGTCCCGAAAAACAGAAAATCTTCGATTTTTGTTGTTTTTCGTGGATGCTCGAAAATGAGCACAAATCCGGCTGCAGTTAATAACTTGACGGATTTGTTAATTTTCGGCAATTTGCTGCCGCTGGCAGCTATTTATGAAATACCCTATACCGAATTCAAACGCCACCTTTCACACTTCACACTTTTTTTCTGCACCCGGAACCAATTGTCAATCCAGCGCCCAGCACCCCTGTTTCCCTTATTCTCCGGTATGTTGATAAACCGGTTCGTCAATATGTTCAAGGCGGTACCTGTATTCGTCTGCAGAGATTTTATTTTGCCAATGTCCGGTCAGCCGGGCAGTTCCAACGAATAAAAGGAATATCAGAATAACCAGCACAGCAACCGACCTTGCAGATACCGGTTTTCTTTGCTTATATAGATTCAGGGAAAGGGTATCCGGTTCGGGGCAAACTGATGTGCAGGTCAGGCAGGCCGTACATTCGTCACTGCGAACGCGTATTTTTTTGTGTACCTCTATATTTGCGGGACAAGCCTCCGTACACATCCTGCAATCGGTACAGGTATCCGGATTTCGTGTGATCTTCACCGGGCTGAACAAACCCACGAAACCCGTTAACGCTCCGTAAGGGCATAAATAACGGCACCAGAAGTTTTTAATAACCAACGATAACAAAGCCAGCACAATGATCACGCCCAGTGAAAAAGCAGAGATATGCGCAAAAAAGAGCAGCATCTTGATATCGGCCACCCGGTTATACGGACTGTAAATAAAATTCCGCAGATCAATCACATTCATCTCAACGAGTATCCCCCAGGCAAAAAAGAGCAGTAACAGGTATTTCAGGCTGCGGAGAGGATAGTCGAGCCAGCGTGGCAATTTCAGGTTTTTGCTGAAAATGCCCCGGCCGCCTTTCCACAGGTATTCCGACAGCAATCCAACCGGACATACCCATGAACAGAATGTTCTTTTCAGCACCAGCGCCATCAGCACAAATGCCATAAAAAGAACCAGTCCGGCCGGATGAATCGTATTGAAATCCCCTGAAAGAATCCAGTATTTCAGGCTCATCAGGGAACTTATAGGCAGGAAAGCCTCAACCCCGGGCGGACGGGATACCGCCGGCCCGCCCTCCTGCAAAAACCGTATAAAACGGATAAAACGCCAGGCCGTAAAGAGGGTAATCACAAGGAAAAATAACTGTACGCCCAGCCTGATCTTCGGGCTGAGCCTGGCATCCGGAGATTCCGTAGCCGCTTTTTCAGAAAACAAATCTTTTATTCCGTACATGAGCTTTCGATAAAGAAAAGCACAAAGTAAAAGAAAAAAGAGAAATCATATACAAGTCACCCTGCATTCCGTCTGTTACAGGTATTCCCGACAGGAAAAATATCAATATGCTGTTCAAAATAAATATATTGGACGGAAGTGAGTATCAACGTAATTGTTCTACAACACCTATAATATAAGTTTATCAGGAAATTTTATCCGCAACTGATTTATCAACCGCTCCCTGACATTTGTTCTTCAGATCATCCCGGTTTCCTGCAGGCTTTCTTTCATACGCTGCCAGGTATCCCGGATGTCCGGATCCAGACCTATGGAAAAGCGGATCAATCCGGGTGACAATCCCATTTTTTTCTGAACATCCATGGGTACTTCGGAGGATGTGGAAGTCCCTGAATTGGAGAACAGGGTTTTGAAATAACCCAGGCTCACTGCGAGATATCCCACATCTTTTTCCTGTAAGGACAACATCAGTTTGCCGGCGGTTTCCGTGTCGCCTGCATCGAGGGTGAGTAACCCGCCAAACCCAAACTGAGTATGCATCATTTCCTTCATCACCCCGTGGCCGGGATGGTCCGGCAGTCCCGGGTGTCTTACCTTCAACCCGTGTTTGTCCAGTTGCTCAGCCAGGAACAAGGCATTTTCACTATGCTTTTTCATCCTGATATGGAGAGAATAAATATTTTTTAGAATACTTGAAGCCCGCAGGGGGTCAAGTACCGGTCCGAGCAGCATGGCCGTGCCGTTATTTACATCGATCAGTGAATCAATAAACTCCCGGGGTCCGCAGATAGCGCCTGAGATACTGTCATTTTTACCATTAATAAACTTGGTCATGGAATAAACAACAATATCCGCCCCCAGGAGCAGCGGGGAGACAATCATCGGTGTAAAAGTATTGTCCACTACCAGTTTGAGATTATATTTCCGTGCCAAACCGGCCAGTAAGGAAATATCCGAAACCTGCAACAGGGGATTGGTCACCGTTTCGGTATAGATAAGCCGTGTATTATCCCGGACAGCATCTTTTACCGCCTCCGGGTCGGTAATATCAACAAAGGTAACTTCGATATTAAATTTTGGCAGAAAGTTTCTGAAAAAAGCGAAAGTCCCACCATAGGTGGTCATGCTCGATACAATATGATCGCCACTGCAACACAATTGTAAAATAGTAGTGGTAATGGCTGCCATTCCTGAGGCGGTTACCCAGCCGGCCTCAGCCCCTTCCATAGCAGCAATGGCATCTGCCAGCCGGTGGTTGGTAGGATTCCAGTGGCGGCTGTACAAAAAACATCCTTCGGTCTTCCCCTCGAAAGTCTCGGACATAATATCAGCGGTGGAAAATTTAAAAGTAGCCGAGTCTGATACAGGAGGATTTACCCCATCCAGCTCACCCGGTTTCATTGCACTATGGAGTGCTGCAGCAGGATTAAAATCTTTATAGTCCATGATCAATGGAATTATGGTTTGCATCAACGAAGATAAT
Organism: Chlorobiota bacterium; assembly: GCA_013152085.1. Classification (GTDB taxonomy): domain Bacteria; phylum Bacteroidota; class Bacteroidia; order Bacteroidales; family VadinHA17; genus JAADHC01. The sequence goes on along the minus strand of JAADHC010000003.1, from coordinate 43,071 downwards.
GATTTCCAAAGCTTGCTGATTATAATAAAGAAAACATCAGGTTGTTTTCCTGTATCGCCATACAGCAAGAGAAAACATAATTACGGCATAGACACTTATGGAGGTAAATTCCGGGAGAATATCGCGAAAACCGGAGCCTTTCAGTAAGATCATGCGGATTACCCTCATAAAGTAAGCAAATGGATTGATCCTGTTTACCATCTGTGCCCAGGCAGGCATGCTCTCTACCGGTGTAAACAATCCGCTCATCAGGAGAAAAGTGAGCATAAAGAAAAAAAACATAAACATCAGTTGCTGTTGTGTACGTGCAATGGTAGCAAGGAACAGGCCGATGCCCATGACGGACAAAAGGTAGACGGATGTAAACCCGAAAAGCAACAACAGGCTTCCCCGCACCGGCACCCGGAACAGAATCCAGCCGATGGTTAGCCCGAAAGCGAGTTCCCCCAGGGCAATGATCCAGAAGGGGATCAGCTTTCCGGGAATAAAATGATACCGGCGTATGGGTGTAACATTGATCTGCTCGATGGTCCCGATTTCTTTTTCCCTGACCAGGTTTATTGCCGAGAGGAACATCCCCATTATGGTAACCAGGATAACCAGAATTCCGGGAAGCATATAATGTTTATAGTTCAATTCCGAATTATACCAGTACCGGGGGACAACGGAAATCCGCATTATTTTCCCGTGAGTATCTGTTGCGGTAAAATTCATTTGCCATTTTCGCTGAAAATCCATAACAATACGGCGGGTATATCCGTTGATGATCCCGGCAGCCATACCATTTACGGCATCCAGCCTTAATTGTAATACCGGATTCAATCCGCGGACAAGACTTTGTTCGAATTTCGGGGGGATTTCCAAGACGGCATCAGCCTTATTGCCTAAAAGCCGTGCATCTGCTTCACGTCCGGCAACAGGGATAACCGAAACATGATACATCTTTAATCCCGCAAGTTTAGAGATCAACTGACGAGAATAAACACTCTGGTCACTATCCACCACCAACAGGTCGATATGTTTTACCTCCATGGTTGCGGCATAAACCAGAACCAGCATTTCTACAATCGGGGCAATAAAAATAATGGGCAACATCATCCGGTTGCGGAAGATCTGCTTAAATTCTTTTCTTATGATGATTAAGATCGTGCGCACTGCAAATGTGTTTTTTATTCAAGCCGTATGGTAAACCTTTTAATACTGATCAACAGAAAAGCAAATGTCATCGCAATAAGGACAAGGGTTTCTTTCCAGACAAACATCAACCCGGCACCTTTGAGCATAATCGCCTTAATGATAATAATAAACCAGCGTGGCGGCATCACCAGGCTCAGCCATTGCAAAGCTTCAGGCATATTTTCGATGGGGAAAATAAATCCCGACAACAATATTGTCGGCATCATCAGGACAAACAGACTGATAAACATGGCAACCATTTGCGTCGGGCTCATGGTGGAAATCATGATACCCAGGGAAAGCGACAGAATAATATAGAGGATAACTTCACCCAGGAGCAGGACCAGGTTTCCCTTTACAGGAACACCGAAGATCACCTGGCCCAGGGCCAGGATGATCACAGCATCGAGGAATGCTATAGCTACATAAGGGACCACCTTCCCCAGTACGATCTGCAAAGGATGAAGCGGGGAAACCAGCATGGCTTCCATGGTTCCCATTTCCTTCTCCCTGGCAATGGAAATCGAAGTCATCATGGCCGAAATCAGCATCATGATCAATGCAATCGTACCCGGAACAAACATAAACGCACCTTTTAACTCCGGATTAAATTCCATGCGTGATTCAATTCCTACCGGATTTACCATCCCGTATTGTTTATTTATCTCCTGTTGTGCCTGGGCAAGTATTCCTGAAAGATAACCGACCATCAGTCTTGCCGCATTAGGGTCCGAACCGTCGGCAATGACCTGTACCTGTGCCACCCCTGATTTTATCAGCTTCTTACCGAACTGCCTGTCAAAAACCACAGTAAGCCGCACATTCCCTTTTTTAAACCATTGATGAATATTTTTACCGGTATTTGTATTTGTCACTGTTTCAAAATAAGGGGAAGCCAAAATCCGGTCGGTTATCAACCGGGTGGTCTCGTCATGAGAGCGGTCTATGATTACGATGGGAACATGTTTGATCTCGTTGGTTACCACATAACCAAAAATAATGATCTGGATTACCGGTATGCCAAACAGAATCAGGAGGGTCCTGGGATCCCTCATGATATGCCTGAATTCTTTTTTAGCAAATGCCAGAAACCGCCTCATGGCTGAATGCTTTTGGTGACACTTCCGTTTATTTCCCTGGTCAGTTTCCAGAACAGATCTTCCATATTCGCGACATGATAATGCCGCTGAAGATTTTCCGGGCTGTCCAGTGCGGCAATATTTCCCTCAACCATAACAGCCACCCTGTTACAATATTCGGCTTCGTCCATATAGTGTGTGGTAACAATAATCGTGTATCCCCGGCCTGCCGTTTCGAGGATCATTTCCCAGAACTGCCGGCGGGTCACAGGGTCTACACCACTGGTTGGCTCATCGAGGAAGATCAGGCCGGGATGATGCAGGATGGCTACGGAAAATGCGATTTTTTGTTTCCAACCCAGCGGTAACGAACCGATCAGGCGGTTTTTCATCTTTTCGAGTCCCAGGCGTCCGATCATTATATTACCGGCATCAATGGCTTCACGTTTAGAGAGGCCGTAGATGCCGCCAAAAAAACGAATGTTTTCCTGGACGGTCAGGTCTTCATATAATGAAAATTTCTGACTCATGTAACCAATCCGGCGTTTTATCATTTCCGGTTGGGTGATAAGATTATAACCGGCTACGTTTGCCATGCCTGCCGTTGGCCTGGATAATCCGCACAGCATTTTAATCAGCGTGGTTTTTCCCGCTCCGTTTGCCCCGAGTAGTCCGAATATTTCTCCCTTTGCTATTTCAAAAGAAAGGTTGTTCACTGCGGTAAAATGTCCGAACCGTTTGGTAAGGTTCCGGACCTGCACAACGGGATCACTCCCGGCGACGCTGTTTTGTCTGTCTACGCTCATTCTGTCATCCCGCTTTGCGTTTCTGACCTTTCGATCCCTTTGCTGAGATAAGAAAAACTATCCTCAAGTTCAGGTTTCGTTTTTTCACAGGTAATCCTACCATATTTCCCGGTTGCTTCCAGCCCTGACATCAGCTCCTCCACGGGAAAATCCTCCTTAACCGGGCTGTAATGGATGGTTTTGCCGAAAAGCAACGCTGTTGCCGTAGATGATTCGGCCCGGATGGCCTGCAGGAGTGCATAGTTGTTTTCCGACCGGCAGGAATACATGGGATAAGGATATTCTTCCCGGATTTTCCCGGGTGTATCTGCCATAAGCAGTTTTCCCTGATGAAGGAAGCCGCTGCGGTCCCCCCGTACGGCCTCATCCATATATGCCGTGGAAGCGATAATGGTCATTCCTTCCTGCTGAATTTTCTTCAACATTATCCAGAACTCTTTCCGCGAGGCAGCATCCACACCTGTTGTAGGTTCATCCAGCACCAGTACCTCCGGACGGTGTATCAGGGCACAGGAAAGTGCAAGTTTCTGCTTCATCCCTCCCGAAAGTTTGCCTGCAGGCCGTTTTTTAAAAGGTTCGATGTGTTTGTAAATGTCCCGTATCAGGTCATAATTTTTTCTAATGGTCGTCCCGAATATACTGGCATAAAATTCAAGATTCTCTTCCACCGTCAGATCCGGATATAATGAAAAGGTTCCCGGCATATAACCCATTTTTGTTCTTAGCTGCCTGAAATTCTCTACCACATCCAGTCCATTCACTTCAATGGATCCGTAGTCAGGCACAAGGAGTGTTACCAGCATTCTGAACAGGGTGGTTTTTCCCGCACCGTCGGGGCCGATCAGAACGAACAGTTCACCGTCTTGAATATCCAGGGATACCTCTGAAAGGGCATTTACCTCACCAAATGATTTATAAACTTTCCGGATATGGATCATAATTTTTGTTTATTATCTGAAATTTGCCTCTCCGGGCATTCCGATTTTCAGGCGGCCGTCATTTTCAACGCGGATTTTTACCGCATAGACCAGATTCACGCGTTCTTTGCGCGTCTGGATAATTTTAGGTGTAAATTCGGCTTCGTCAGAGATCCACGAGATTTTTCCGGCCAGGGTATCCATCATCCCGTGCGGCTTATCGATCAGCACCTCCGCAGCGCCACCAGTCCTCAGATCAGAGAGCATCGTTTCGTCAACATAAACACGCAGAAACATGGTTGTCAGGTCGGCAAGTTTATACAGGGTTTTTCCGGGTATTACGATTTCGCCGTCTTCGGCATACTTTTCCAGGACGGTTCCTGCTGCAGGATTAACCACGAAACATTTTGCAATCTGCTCATCCAGGGTTGCCATTTCGGCCCGGATCACATCCAGTTCTTTTAGCACTGACTGACGCTGAACATTGATCTCCCTGATTTGAAGTTCAGTTACTTTTACTTTTCCGTTGATCTCATCCAGTTGTTTCTGTGTGGCAGCTTTACCGGCAAACAGGTCAGCCACACGGTTTTGTTCCACCTTCAGATTCTGCAATTGCTGTAACAAAACTTCTTTCTTTGCTGTCAATCCGGCTGCGTTAGCCCGGACCCTTTCCATGTTTACCGTTAATGAAGCTTTTTTCAGGGAAAGTGCTATCGTGTCGACCAGGCCAACCGTATCTCCCATGGCAAGTTTATCTCCCTCCGCTGCCGTAAACCACCACAATTTTCCGGCAGCCTGCGATGAAATCATACGATCCGTTGCTTCAAAGTTCCCATAGGCATCCGACAGGTCATTCCGGTGCGAACAACCAAAAAAAACGCCCGGAAACCATATGACAAGAAAAAGAAAAGTACCTCTATTTATAACTGTTTTCATAATCCGTTAAATTTCCGTTGGTGACTAAATAATCTATTTGTTTTTCAAGTTTTTGTTTCTGATGCAGGTTTAACTGAATCCTGGCATTTTGGAATGCCGTAAGCTGCTGTTCATATTCAGCGGGTGTAATGGTTCCTCCGGCAAGTTTCCGTTCAAATTCCCCGGTGATTTGTTTTCGTAATTTTACCTTTTCTTCATCCAGGACAATCAGTTCGTCCAGTTTCCTGATCTCCTCGTTAATCCGGATCAGTGATGCTTCTACCTGTTGCCGGAACGTATCTTCCTGTTTTTTTATTTGTTCCTGCCGCAGGGTCAGGATCTTCTTTTTCCTCCCGGATTGATTCCAGTCCCAGATATTCCATGAAAGCCTGGCGCCAAAAAGATAATAGGTATTAAAATTTTCACTAAGCAGATTCAGGCCCGGACGACCATAACCGACCTGTCCGAAACCATATACCCTGGGCCGCCTCATGGCATCCTGTAATTGCTTATTGATATCCAGGAGAGAAGATTGTAATGAAAAAAACCGGAATTCGGGCCTGGAAAAAGCTGCAGATGCACTTACCGGCAGAGGTACGGTCAGAACAATATCCTTTGCAAAAACCGTATCAAGATAATATGACAGTACACCGATAACCGCTTCACGGTCGTGACGGTTTGCTGTCATTTTCTGCCGGATATCGAGTTTCGCTGCCAGAAGGACATCCATATCTCCGGCAAGGATCACGCCATGATCACGTGCCGTTTTTGCCTCGGTAAGAGTCGTTTCAAGCTGGTGCAGGTTCTGATCCAGGATTTTATAATTATCATCCAGAAAAAGGGCGGAAAAAAAGAGATTTGACAGCTGCTGCTTGAAAGAATAAATTTTCACTTCAATATCCTGTTGTGCTAAGCCGGTTTTCTCTGTCTCCAATTGTTTTCGTCTTTTCGTAAGGCCTCCGTCATAAATCAACTGCCGGACATCCAGGGCAACCGAATACTGATCATTGGGAGGCTGGGGAAATTGTAACCCGGGAATGGCTGCCGGAGCATCAATGGTAACCACGTCCGAATAATAGACTGCCTGTGCTTTTAAATTTAACTCGGGATAAAAGGAACGTAACAGATTCTCATTTTCCAAAGCCATCCGGTCACGTAACAACTGTTTTTCGGCTGCCCGCGGATACTTCTCACCGGCCAGACGCAAACATGCCGGCAGGGTAAGCGTATCCGCATTTTGTGCCATCATTCCCTGAACGGCGAATCCCGAAAACAGGAAAAGAAAAAATATCTTTTTGCCAGATTTCATCTTTTTAAGCTTTTCATTTGAAACAATCATCAGATCTTTATTTACTTATTATATAAAGATGCCAGAACCATCACGGGCAGAAGTTCCATCCGCCGCCTGAGCAAATCTTCCGTTTCGGCATCAGATAAACTAAATACATCTTTAAAGATAGGCCGTATGGCAATGGGAAAAATACTCAACGAAAGAATGTTGATCAGTAATTGCCTTGGATCCAGATTATCATCAATTTTTCCCGCCTTCTTTTCCATGTCCACCAAATCGCTGAATTTTTTAATCCCGCGCGTGCCGAATTTTTTAAATACGGAGGATAATAACCCGGGATGCAAAGATGATTCGCTTATGAAAAATGCAGGCAGCCGGGGCTGTTCTAAAAGAAATCCGATATGCTCCCTGAAAAATATTCTGATCAGGTTTTCCAGTGATTCTTCAGATTCGACGAGGGAAAAAATCCTGGACATAATCTCATTGAAAACACGCTCAAAGACCGCTGTAAACAGATTCTCCTTTGTCCTGTAATAATAATGTAACAGTGATTTATTTATTCCTGCCTTATCGGCAATATGCTGCATCCGTGCGCCGTCATATCCTTCTGCAATAAATACTTCACGCGCCGTGATGAGTATCCTGTCTTCCGTTTGTAATGTTTTAACCATATGGTTTAACTAATTGGTTTAACTAAATGGTTTAACCAACTGGTCAAATATATAAACAATTTTTAAAAACAAAAAATTTTCAATAAAAATTTTTCATTTTATCCGATACCTGATCATCCCGATTTGTCAAAATCGGGAATTGCAGTAAACTCTTTGAAGTTTTTCATTATTTTTGGTGCCGGTATAAATTTCAATAAGTTTTATTATGAAAATAAAGATATTTTTTTTCGGAGGAATCATTTTACTTTCCACAATCTTTTCCTGCACAACCAACAGGACACAACCTGAGATCACCACTCAGGAGTTAAAATCACACGAATTCTTTCTTGCTTCGGATTCACTTAAAGGGCGTTTTCCGGGAACCAGGGAAATCAATATCGCTGCTGCTTATATCCGGGACGATTTCAAACGTGCAGGGTTAAAGCTGCTTGGAGATCACGGTTTTGAACCTTTCGAAGTTGTTACCAGTATCCATGAAGGGGAAAACAATCATTTTGCTTTTAACGGGGAAGAACAGACCCTTGGAGCCGGTTTTGCCCCGATGTCCTTTTCATCATCATCTACGTTGAAAGCCGGTGTTGTTTTTACCGGTTACGGATTCGATATCAATGAAGATTCATTGAAATGGAATGATTTTTCCGGGGTGGATATAGCAGGAAAATGGGTAATCATTCTGCGCGGAGATCCCGAACCGGATGTTTTGGACAGTCCTTTTGCCCGGTACAGCAGAGACAGGGATAAAGCCATGGCGGCCATGGACCATGGAGCCGGTGGGATCCTTCTTGTCTCAGGCAAGGAATTTGATGAACGTGACGAACTGGAAAGCCTCAGGAAGATTGAATATTCGGCAGGCATTCCGGTTATCCAGATCACCCGTAAGGTTGCAGACCGGCTTCTGGCTCCTTCGACGATCGAACAGCTTGAAGCCAAACTGAACAAGACCGGGAAACCGGCCAGTTTTGCTTTGCCCGTTACCGTCGAAGCCACTACCGATATCAAAACGGATAAAAAAACCACTTATAATGTTGTCGGTTTACTGGAAGGACATGATCCTGTGCTCAGGGATCAGATTGTTGTGATCGGAGCCCATTATGATCACCTGGGTATGGGCGGTCCCAATACCGGAAGCCGGCGCCCGGATACGATAGCCGTACATTATGGCGCAGATGATAATGCATCCGGTACTTCCCTGGTCATGGAGCTTGCCGGAAAACTTGCATCACAACAAGACTCCCTGCGCAGAAGCATTATCTTTATTGCATTCAGTGCCGAAGAGATGGGGCTGCTGGGCAGTAAATATTTCACCAAAGACACGCTGGCAGATATGCATCATATTGTTGCCATGATCAATGCCGACATGGTAGGTCGTTTAAATGAAGAACATAAACTTGAAATTGGCGGAACCGGAACTACTCCTGTCGCCGACAGTCTGCTGAAAGCCATTCCGCTGGCGGACAGCTTTAAGCTGGTTCTCTCAACCGAAGGATACGGTCCCTCGGATCATGCCTCCTTCTACGCGCAGGATATTCCGGTTTTCTTCCTTTCCACCGGAACACATCTGGATTATCACACACCTTCCGACACACCGGACAAGATCAATTATCCCGGTCTGAAACTGATCGGAGACTACATTGATGATTTGGCCATCGAACTTGCGAATCTTGAAAATCCTCCGGTATTTACGAAAGCCGGGCCAAAAGAAGGCTCAGGGTTTAACCGTCGCGGATTCAAGGTAACGCTGGGTATCATGCCCGATTACGCCGGCGAATACAAAAACGGGTTACGTGTCGACCTGGTGATTCCCGGCCGGCCTGCTTCGGCAGCAGGTATGCAGAACGGGGACATTATTACGGCGATGAACGGCCAGCCGGTGAAGAACATATACGACTATATGTACAGACTGGTCAAGTTACATCCGGGAGACAGGGTGAATGTTGAGATTTTAAGGGGCGATACTACCATGATACTTATCGTGCAACTTTAAATTAACAAAACACATGAAAAATTACATCATCTGGATACTGGCAATACTTATCACTATTTCAGCAGCTTATTACCAACGTCGAACGGGTCCGACCTATCCCAGAAAAATTACCTCGGACTTTGCGGGACGGACATCAGGGATAACCCTGCCCCGCAGTCATGAAACAGATGAAAATTGCCCTGTCATATTAAATATTCCGGATCATTCTGTTTCGGGAAAAATCATTTACCGTCCCTACCCGTCTGTCAAGCCCTGGGACACTTTGATAATGAACCGGCATGGTGACACCCTGGAAGCCGGTTTACCTGCCCAACCTCCTGCCGGGAAACTGGCTTATCAAATCCTGCTGACAGATAAAGACCGGCAGGTTATTTTGCCTGCAGACGAACCGGTAGTGATCAGGTTTAAAGGACATGTTCCCGCATCCGTTCTCGTTCCCCATATTTTTGTCATGTTTTTCGCTATGCTGCTTTCAAGTGTTGCAGGCCTGATGGCCGTATGGAAGAAACCCCGGTTCAAGCTTTATGCATGGCTTACACTCATTTTTCTGATTGTCGGCGGCGGGATTCTCGGACCGCTTGTACAAAAACATGCCTTCGGAGACTTATGGACCGGCATTCCGTTCGGCTGGGACCTTACGGATAACAAAACCCTGATCGCCCTGGTAATGTGGATTGTTGCCGTTTTCATGAGCCGCCGGGATAAAGGATATGGCTGGGTAATTGCTGCATCTGTTGTTTTATTACTGGTATACTCTGTCCCTCACAGTCTTTTCGGATCGCAATTCAATTACGAAACCGGAGAGATTATTCAGGGAATCATACGTCCATTGATCATATAACCGTCTGAAACGGTCATCTTCAAATCCAGGAGAAAAAACAAAAGCATAAAAAAAGCCCGGGTTATACCGGGCTTCCTTTTACGGGTTTTCATTTTATTCACTTCCTGATTCAGATGATCCGGGTCCCCGTAAAGAAAGGATATCCCGGTCGAACATATAAAGGTTATGTTCGCCTACCAGATTCAGTCTGTCCAGGATTTCCTGCACATTGGATTCCTCTTCAATCTGCTCGGAAACAAACCATTGTACCCAGTTGTTTGTTGTATGATCCTGTTCTTCAATACATACGGTAACGATCTCATTGATGGACCGGGTTATAAATTGTTCGTGTTTAAGCACCTGTTCGAAAAGGGGTTTGATGCCTTCAAACTCCCGGGGAGGTTGCTCAATACCTTCGATTCCGGCTTTACCACCCCGGTCATTGATATAATGGACAAAGCGGAGCATATGGTCTTTTTCTTCTTCGGCCTGGGCATAAAGCCATCCGGCGACACCAGGATAACCGTGTGTTTCGGCCCACGAAGCCATAGACAGGTAAAGCAGGGAAGAATAGGCTTCACGATTTACCTGCCGGTTCAGTATGTTTTCAACTTTTTCTGTAATCATGATTTAAGGTTTTCAGGATTCATCCATATTTTTTATAATCTCATCACCAAATCCGGAGCATTTAAGTTTAGTAGCACCTTCCATCAGGCGTTCAAAATCATAGGTAACCCGTTTTTTGGCAATAGCACCTTTAATTCCCCTGACAATCAGTTTGCCGGCTTCGCGCCATCCCATATATTCGAGCATTAACACGCCTGAAAGGATCAGGGAACCGGGATTAACCTTGTCCATTCCGGCGTATTTCGGTGCCGTACCATGGGTTGCTTCAAAAATGGCATGTCCGGTTTCATAATTGATATTTGCTCCCGGAGCGATACCGATACCTCCCACGATAGCGGCCAGGGCATCAGAAATATAGTCACCATTCAGGTTCAGGGTTGCAATAACGGAATATTCGGCAGGACGTGTCAATATCTGCTGCAGGAAAGCATCGGCAATAACATCTTTTATCAAAATTTTTCCGGACTTCAGGGCTTCATCCTGTGCCTTATTGGCGGCATCAACACTCTCTTTTTCCTTAATGCGGTCATATTGTTGCCATGTAAATGTTTTATCTCCGAATTCCCGTTCTGCCAGAGCATATCCCCAAAGTTTAAACTGTCCTTCGGTAAACTTCATTATATTCCCCTTATGGACAATAGTAACAGAAGGACGATTTTCACGGATGGCATACTCGATCGCTGCCCTGACCAGGCGTTCGGTACCCTGCCTGGATACGGGTTTGATGCCGATAGATGATGTTTCGGGAAACCGTATTTTGGTCACGCCCATTTCATTGATCAGGAATTTTTTAACTTTTTCATTCTCCGGGGTACCATGCAACCATTCAATCCCGGCATAAATATCCTCCGTATTTTCCCTGAAGATCACCATATCCGTTTTTGTCGGGTCCTTCACCGGAGAAGGGACGCCATGGTAATATTTTACCGGACGCAGGCAAACATAGAGATCCAGTTTCTGGCGAAGGGCTACGTTCAGCGAACGGATACCCCCGCCAACAGGGGTAGTGAGCGGACCTTTGATGGCGATCAGGTATTCACGAATGGTATCCAGGGTTTGCTCGGGAAGCCATTCACCGGAACGGTTAAATGCTTTTTCCCCGGCGAAAACTTCTTTCCAGGCAATTTTCCGTTTACCCTGATATGCCTTTTCCACGGCAGCATCGAAAACCCTTACCGCGGCAGCCCAGATATCGGGACCGGTACCATCACCTTCGATAAAAGGGATCACCGGAAAATCCGGAACTTGTAATTTTCCGTTTTGAATTGTAATTTTTTCTCCTTCCATAATGTACTAATTATTCAATTTATTGTTTGTTAGAAATTCACTGTGAGACTTAAGTTGCGAGGACAAAAATATACAATCCGCCATCGTTCACAAAACCCGGGAATATGTCTTACAACCTATTCGAAATCAAGATTAAATTGCCGTTTCAGCACTTCGATCCCCGGATTTTTGGCTTTCATCTGCTTATATTTCTCTTCTGCGGTATACGGTTTCTTTTTTGCCGCATCCTGTTTTTCCACCTGGATATCAAAAGTGATCATTCGATTATGCAGGCTGGATACCAGGTAATCCTGAAGATCGTTTTTCAGGTTACGGTCAAAATCCTCCCGGAGATTTTTATTGTCGAAAATCAGAGAGATGGTGGCCGGTGGTTCAAGCCGGGGCAGATGAGTACGCAGTGCGGAAGCAAATCTCGGTTTATCCTGCTGTATGGTATCGGCATAATTCAGCCATTCTTTTGTTAATCTTTCGGGTGTTATTTCCTTATCTTCACCGTCAATATATTCCGAAGCATTTTCGGCTACTTTAGTTGATCCGGCATTATTGTCATTCCCCGAACCATTTTGCAATCCGTTAAGAACGCCTTTAATGGAAACGGACCTGTTATCAACCGGTCCGGTATCAGCAATCCCGGCAACACTATCCGGTTTAACTTCATTTTTCTTTTGATTGCCCGCATTTTTTTCCGGAGAGACATCCGTTTCAACGGAAATCTCTTTATCAGTGATCGTACCCGGCGGTGGGGAAACGGATTCAACATCCGTTTTTTTTGCTGTTGCGGATTCCGTTTTATTTACGGCTACCGGTTCAGACGGGTGTTCACTGGTTTTTTTCGGCGGTTTTACCGTTTTCGGTTCCGGTATGTCCGGTTTCAGGGCCTGATGATCAGTTACGGGCTTTTTTTTTAAGCCGCAAATTTGCAAAATCATGATTTCGGCATGAAGCCGAGGATTTTTACTTGTCCTGTAAGTAACATCCGACTGGTAACAAATTTCAATAGCTTCGGTCAGAAAAGTTGCGGGAATGGCAGCAGCCTGTTCCAGGTAACGTTCCCGGATTGTTTTTCCAACCTCCATTAAAACTACCGTTTTCTCATCTTTAGCCATGAGGAGTTCACGAAAGTGCCGTGCCAGCCCTCCGATGATATCACGGATATCAAAACCCTTGATCAGGATTTCATCAAGCAGCTGAACGGATACCCCGAAATTTCCATCATGCAGCAGGTCGGTTAGTTTGAAATAATAATCGTAATCCAGGACATTGAGATTCTGGATAACCGTTTCGTAAGTCAGCTGGTTTCCCGCAAAGCTTACCAACTGGTCAAATGTTGATAATGCATCCCTGAGGGCTCCGTCAGCTTTCTGTGCAATAATATTCAGGGAACCGGTTTCTGCTTCAACGTTCTCCGATTTAGCAACAAATTGCAGGTAGTTTACAATATCATCCACTCTTATACGCTGAAAATCATATATCTGGCACCTGGAAAGTATCGTCGGAATAATTTTCTGCTTTTCCGTGGTTGCCATGATAAAAACGGCATAATCCGGGGGTTCTTCCAGGGTTTTCAGAAAAGCGTTAAATGCCGAAGCGGAAAGCATATGAACCTCATCAATAATATAGACACTATACCGGCCTATCTGGGGTGGTATCCTGACCTGGTCGATCAGACTTTTTATATCTTCAACCTTGTTGTTCGAAGCGGCATCGAGTTCATGAATATTGAATGCTCTGTTTTCATTAAAAGAGATACATGATTCACACCGGTTGCATGGTTCACCATCCGGGCCGGAATGGCTGCAGTTGATGGCTTTTGCCAGTATTCTTGCCACGGTAGTTTTTCCCACTCCGCGAGGACCACAAAAGAGGTATGCCTGTGCAATATGTCCGGAAACCACGGCATTCTGCAAGGTTTTTGTAATCGCTGCCTGGCCGGTAACTTCGTTAAATTTAGATGGTCTGTATTTTCTGGCGGATACGACAAAATTATTCATACACATTCCGGGATTATATCATTGGAACAGCCATTTGTATCTTCTGACAAAGATAATCTTTTATCACCGATTAATTTTGACAACCATAAAAAATATTCTATTTTTGCACCCCAATAATTTAAATACTTAACTTAAACAAGAAACTTTATGTTAAACCAGTACGAAACCGTTTTCATTGCAACTCCCGTTTTGTCTGAAGCCCAGATGAAGGAAACGGTTAAAAAGTTCAAATCTGTTATCACCGGGCAGGGTGGTAAGATTGTACACGAGGAGAACTGGGGTTTGCGAAAGCTGGCTTACCCCATCCAGAAAAAATCCACAGGGTTTTACTACCTGGTCGAATTCAAGGCAGAAGGATCGCTGATTGAAAAACTCGAAACCGAGTTCAGGCGAGACGAGCGGATTATCCGGTTTCTGACGTTCCGGATGGATAAATATGCCATTGAATATGCCGAAAAGAAAAGGCGCCTGAAAAAAGAAATAAAGGACGAAAACAAAGTGGAGGAATAGATCATGGCACAGAACGATTCAGAAATCAGATACCTGACACCGCTGACAGTCGAGATCAAGAAAGATAAATACTGTCGCTTCAAGAAAAACCGGATAAAATATATTGATTATAAAGATCCTGAGTTTCTCAAGAAATTCCTGAACGAACAGGGAAAGGTCCTTCCCCGGAGAATTACCGGAACCTCATTAAAATATCAGCGTAAGGTTGCGCAGGCTGTGAAACGTGCCCGCCATCTGGCTTTACTGCCTTATGTCACGGATATGCTTAAATAAAGGAGGAACGGAACATGGAAATTATATTAAAAGAGGATATCCAGAATCTCGGACACAAGAATGATATTATCACGGTCAAAGACGGATATGCAAGAAATTATCTTATCCCCAGGGGTATGGCGATCAATGCCACACCATCAGCCCGTAAGATGCATGAAGAGCTTGTCAGACAACGGGCCCATAAGGAGGAAAAGATAATAAATGAAGCCCGGGAGCTGGCTGCCAGACTTGAAAAAGTTTCTTTAACTCTCGGGGCAAAGACCAGTTCAACGGGTAAAATTTTCGGTTCGATCAATAACATCCAGATCGCCGAAGCCCTTGCCGAAAAAGGATTTGATATCGACCGGAAAAACATTTCATTTAAGGAAGAGAACATTAAGGAAGTTGGAAAATATACGGCACTGATCAAACTTCACCGGGAAGTAAACGTAGAAATTCCTTTTGAAGTTGTCTCAGAATAAGTTACAATCCTATATCAAAAAAGCTGTGGTTTTTACCACAGCTTTTTTTTTTAAATGAACCTCCTCGCAACAGATCTACGAGGTATCAAAATAGAAATTATCATCTTACCTTACCGCAATGGTTTCAATTTCGACAAGTACATTTAGCGGTAACCGGCACACTTCAACGGCAGCTCTGGCAGGCGGATTCTCATCGTAAAAGGATGCATATACCTCATTCATAGCCTTAAAATCATCCATATTTTTCAGAAAAACCGTAGATTTTACCACATCCGATCTGGAATAACCGGCAGCATTGAGAATAATTTCAACATTTTTTAACACCTGTTGTGTCTGTGTTTGTATATCACCGGGAATAATTTCACCCGTATCAGGGTCCATAGGTATCTGGCCCGAAATAAAAAGCATGCCGCCGGCTTCGACAGCCTGGGAATAAGGGCCCATTGCTTTGGGCGCTTTCGAAGTCTGAATAATTTTTTTCATTATTGGCTGGGTTATAGATGGTTATATAAACACTGTTCCTCTTACTGACACAGACCTAAAATTAAACAAAATAAATATGAAAGAAAGGCCGTATCAAAAGATTTTTTTATATGAAAGTTACCGGTCATACCAGCTTTTCCGTTTTTGATATTTCAGGTCTTTCAGTATCGAAGCTTTAACATTAATCAGGAATGTATAGCTCTGATGGTATCCGATAGGGATCCAGCTAATGCGCATCTCCCAGCAATGCAAGTCGCGGGAGATATTCAGGGATGTATAGGTCAGGGACTTTTTAAGAAAGTCCCATCCCGAGTTTCCCCCGATACGCCATTTATCCGTAAGCCTGACATTACCACTAAAATTCAGTGTCTGGGTAACCTTTGACTCAAACCTGGGTTTGCTGTAATTAAAATTATACCTGATACGCAAGTCCCAGGGGACATGAAAGTAAGAAAAATCATTTTCCTCCATGGCCGGTTGTGCAGCCACATTACCTCCGGCTTCAGGCGGGATTCCGCTCATACTCCCCATACCCAGATTCCGTTGCGCAGTCTGCGACTCACTTTTACTGCCGCCCCCCTTTCCTCCTTTAATACTGAAGTCTAAAGAAACATTAAACCGTGTAAGCCTGGCCAGCTGGTGATTTACATTCCATGCCGCCTGGTTAATTACGGTGCCTGAATCATTCAGCGCATAGGGATCAAGAGAACCGCTGAAAGTCATATGAACTTTATTGTTAAAGATGGATGAACGGCCACTGAAAGAGACCGGTGCCCATCTTAATGAATCCTTAAATATGTTGTAATTGGTACCGAAATTCAGGCTTTCCAGCAATTTAACTTTCTTGACATCATTCACCGTATCTTTGGTTGAGCGTACTTTCATTTCGAGGGTATTATTCAGAGAAAAATTCACCACTCCCGATTTTCCGGGCAAAGTTGGGGTTCCATACATTTCACGTTCAAAAATACTATAGCGGGTTTCCCTGCCAGAGATGGTATCGGTTATCGTACGATAATATTGTGGCATAATCCCGGTAACATCCGGAACATACGAAAAACTGATGGTCGGAGACATTACATGGCGGATGGCCTCAATACGTGAATTCGGAGAAGTAAAAATAAACATCCCGTAAATCTTCGGATTCAACGAAATACTCACCGACGGCGTAATCGCATGTGCATATTTGAACCCATGGATGGTATCTTCAACCAGCGTTGAATTATAAGTCATATTTAACGTATCCAGGTCGTAGCGGTAATACTTTTCTATCATTTTGGTATAAAGCATCCCTGTGTATTGAATCCGCGGGGAGATATTCATATTCTTCATAGGTTTAAAATTGATACTCAACGGCATGGTATGTTTAAAACCGCTTTGCATATTCTTAAAAACCTCGGAAGTAAAAAGAAGCGTATCGATTGTTTTGATTTTGTTATCCAGGGTTGCATTATAACTAAATTCGAGATTCTCGTACCATTTGTTCCCGGTACTGTTTTTCCCTCGCAGCGGATAGATACGGTTCATATTAAGCGCCATTTTGGGCAAATTCAGATTTATATCCCTGGTACGCGAATTCTGAGAATGGTTAAGGCTGGCCGTAAAATTGAAAGGCGATGCCGGCCATCTTTTCGAAAAGGAGATACTGGATTGCTTGGTATTGGTCAGATAACTTGCTGCTTCGTAACTTTGGTTACGGTCAAACGAACTGGAACTAAGATTTACCGAAGCACGAAAAGTCTGCGTAGGATTTGCTTTGGGGTCCTGCGAATGTGACCACTGAAAAGAATAGTCCCGGTTGGCAGAATAGGTCCCCAGGTCCAGATCACCTTTAACATTCTTATAATATCGCAGATTAAAATTCCCGTTAAAGCGATATCTCTTCCGGTAATTTGACCCCACACGGAGCCCCCAGGTGCCATTTGAAAAAAGATCACCTCTGAGACTCACGTCAAAATAATCATTAATCGCAAAATAATATCCGCCATTTCGAAGAAAAAACCCGCGGTTTTTCTCTTCGCCGTATTCCGGGATCAAAATCCCGGATGCATGGGTTTGTTTATTTGGGAAAAAACCGAAAGGAAGTGCTATAGGCAGCGGAATATCGGCCACCACCAGGTAAGCAGGCCCCGAAATAATTTCATGACCCGGGATTACTTTTGCTTTGGTCAGGGCAACATAATAATGGGGATCCGGGGCATCACAGGTGGTATATTTGGCATTTTTAATATCAATCACACCACCGGGCAGCCGTTTTGTCTTCTCACTGTGCAGATATCCTCCCTCCTGTTCCGTAATAACCTGCTTGACAAATCCTTTTTTCGTATTGAAATTATACCTTATTTCTTTTGAATCAAAGGTTTCTCCACCCTGTTTAAAATGAGGAATTCCCTGTATTTTCCCGGTACTATCCGGCAGGCCTGTTGCATAAACTTCATTTATATTAAAATCAATTTCGATATAATCAGCCGTAAGGTCAATATCCTGGTAACTGACATGGCTGTTTCCATAAAGATATGCTTTTCTTAAATCCAGGTCAAAATTCAACGAATCTTCCGCACTGTAAGTAACCCTGTCTTCGATGCGGGTAACATTTGAAACCTTGGGTTTCAGCGTATCAGCCCTGTATGATTCCTGTGCATAAAAAGCAACCCTGCGGGATCCTGATCCGGGAACTGTATCTGTGACAGGTTTGACAGAATCCGGGACCAATGTCACGGGATTTTGTGAATAGACAGGAACAAGAACGCCAAACAACAGAACAATTATCCATAGCTTTTTATGCCGGAAGATTATACTAATTTTGTATGTAAATAGTTTATTCAACAATGAAACATCTGCTTTCAGTAATCTGTTTGTAACCGAATGGCAAAACTAACGAAATTCAGTAACAACAACACCCGTTCATTACATGGAAAATCCTGTTTTCTGATAAAACGGGGAATCTCTGTTTTTCTTATAGCTGTTTCTTTGCACACTTTCATGTCGCTGAATGCACAAACCATCCCCGAAAACAGTTACAAATTAAAAAGAGTAGTTATCGATGCGGGACACGGCGGAAAAGATCCGGGAGCACTGGGCCGAAGGAGTTATGAAAAGAATATCACCCTGGCCATTGCGCTTAAACTGGGCAAGTATATCGAACAAAACATGCCGGATGTAAAGGTTATCTATACACGCAAGACCGACGAATTTATCGAATTATACCAGCGTGGGGATATCGCCAATAAGAATCATGCGGATCTTTTTATCTCCGTTCACTGCAATTCCAATCCGAACAAAGCCATCCGGGGTGCAGAAACCTATGTCATGGGGCTGCATACGGATGAAAAAAATATGGCTGTTGCCATGAAGGAGAATGCGGTTATCTCCCTCGAAAATGATTATACCCTGCATTATGAGGGTTATGACCCGAATTCTGTCGAATCTTTTATTTTGTTCAGTCTGATGCAGAACACCTACCTTGAACAAAGTCTTGAGTTTGCGTCCCTGATCCAGGATCAGTTTCGTACACGGGCACACCGTCCGGACCGGGGAGTGCGGCAAGCCGGTTTCATTGTGCTCTGGCGCACCACTATGCCCAGTGTTCTTGTTGAGACCGGATATCTTTCCAACGCCACAGAAGAAAAATATCTCCTTACCGGCGAGGGACAATCTCTTATTGCTTCAGCTATTTACAGGGCTTTCAGGGAATACAAATCGATGATTGAAAGCCGGTCAGCGTTTTCTCTTGAACCGGTTTCACCGGCAGACAGTATCCGGTTTGGTGTACAGATCGCCTCTTCGCGGAAACCATTGGCAAAAGATCATCCCCTTTATAAAAAATACAAAAACCTGATGGCCATCCGGGATGGGAAATGGTATAAATACGTTACCGGCAGCAGTAATTCTTACGAAGAGGCCAAAAAGCTGAAGCACCAGGTTACCCTGTCTGTGAAAGATGCTTTTGTCGTGGCGATCAAAAATGGAAAAATCATACCGCTTAAGACAGCATTATCGGAAATAAAACAGTAATTTTGAAACCCTAAGTTCCCGCATCATGAAATGGTCTACAGAAGTAAAAGTCGGAATTATTATGGTGGTTACCATTGTAGTATTTATCTGGTTGTTTCATTTTATGAAAGGCTTGAATTTTCTTAAACCTTCCGATTCCTATTATATCGTTTATGAAAGGATCAACGGACTGGAAGAAAGCAATCCCATACTTATTAACGGGTATAAAGTCGGGCTGGTGGATGCTATTGATTTCATGCCTGACCACAGCGGACGGCTTGTGGTAAAAATAACCCTCGACAAACCCTATGAGATTCCGAAAGATTCAAAGGCGGAAATTTTTTCCGCCGATCTGATGGGAACCCAGGCCATCCGTATCCTGCTTGGTAAAACAGTTTCAGCTCTTGAAGACGGGGACACCCTGGTGGGCATCACAGAAGGAAGTCTTCAGGAACAGGTAAGTGCACAAATGCTTCCGGTGAAGGTTAAAGCGGAAAACCTCCTGTCCTCCATTGATTCGGTTATGGCCGTAATCCAGTCTACATTTAACAAGGATTTCAGATATAATTTTACAAAAAGCTTTGAAGATATCCGTACAACCATTGACAATCTGAAAAGGTCTACCTATACGGTAGATACTTTTCTGACGAATAAGGACGGGACCATGTCGCTGCTTGTAAACAATACCAAAGATGTTTCCGTACTTTTAAAGTCGAATCTTGAAAAACTGGATTATGTTTTAAGCAATCTCACCTCCGTCAGCGATTCTCTCAAAGCAGCAGATATCAAAGCCACGGTGTCAAACCTGAACAAAACGCTGGAACAGACCCAAATACTCCTTAAAAGCGTCAATGCCGGAGAAGGTACCCTGGGCATGCTGGCCACCAATGACAGCCTGTATCGCGCAATCGAATCACTTACGTTCAGGCTGGATACCCTCGTTACCCGTATTATAGAAAAACCTAAAAAATATTTGAAGATTTCTGTTTTCTGATTTTTTCTTTTTTTTGTTGTTAATTTTCAAAAAACGGGCAGAATACGAATTTTTGATTTGACCAGGTAAATATTTTTTTTGATAAAATCACAACAAAAGATTTCTCAAGGTTGTAAGGGTTGTTTAATTAACACAGCGGAATACATTCATTAACATTAAGTTAAGACGGATTTTTACTAAGTATCTAATAATAAGTATCTTACATTTTTTTATTTTTTTTTTTTCTAATAAGATACTGTAAATAAAACACGTAACATCTTTTTGTAAAAATCAAGTGCGATTTCATTTTTTTTTTACATTTTTTTTAACAAAATTGCTGATCGTTTTACCAGGAAGAGAAAATTCAAACCCACAAATAAACCATGAGTAAAAATCACGAGGCTGTCTGGAAGAATTGCCTGCAAGTAATTAAAGATAATGTCCCTTCAGTCAGTTTCCGGACCTGGTTTGAGCCTATTGTCCCGGTAAAACTTGATCAGAATGTCCTGACCATCCAGGTTCCGAGTCCTTTTTTTTACGAATACCTTGAAGAACAATACATCGATTTGTTAAAAAAAACACTGCGCAAAGAAATCGGCCAGGAAGCCAAGCTGGAATACAATGTTGTCATGGAAAACAATACCATGAACAACCGGCCCTACACCGTAAGATTTCCGGCCCGGAACAAAACAGAATTGCATAACCGTCCGCTTTCCCTCCCTGTGGATAAAGATGCACCTCAGATACGTAATCCGTTCATCATTCCGGGACTTAAAAAACTCAACATCGATCCTCAACTCAATCCCGAATACTCTTTTTCCAATTTTATCGAGGGAGAATGTAACCGCCTGGCCCGGTCTGCCGGATATGCCGTCAGCAATAAACCGGGCAAGACCGCTTTTAATCCGCTGTTTTTTTATGGTGATTCGGGACTGGGAAAGACCCACCTTGCCCAGGCCATTGGCATCGAGGTAAAAGAAAAATCTCCCGAACTTACGGTACTTTATGTTACGGCAAATCGTTTTCAGACCCAGTTTATTGAATCTATCCGCAGCAATACCCGTAACGATTTTCTGCACTTCTACCAGGTCATTGATGTCCTGATCCTTGATGATGTCCATGAATTTGCCGGGAAAGAGAAAACCCAGGATATCTTCTTTCATATCTTTAATCATTTGCATCAGAGTGGCAAACAACTTATCCTGACTTCTGACAAAGCCCCTGTGGAACTACAGGGACTTGAACAAAGGCTGCTGTCACGTTTTAAATGGGGCCTGTCCGCCGACCTTCAGACACCCGATTATGAAACACGCATGGCTATCCTGAAAAAGAAAATTTATAATGACGGTATTGTGATGGGCGATGACATCCTCGAATACATTGCCTCACATGTCACCAATAATGTACGTGAACTGGAAGGCGCCCTGATCTCACTGCTGGCTCAATCAACCCTGAATAAAAAAGAAATTACACTCGACCTGGCCAGGCAGATGATCGACAAGCTGATCAAAAGTTCCCGGAAAGAACTTTCTATTGAGTACATCCAGAAAGTCGTCAGTGAATATTTCAATGTCCCCATTGAGTTGATCCTTTCAAAAACACGGAAAAGGGAAATCGTACAGGCCCGGCAGGTAGCCATGTATTTTTCGAAAAACCTGACAAAATCATCCCTGACAACCATCGGTTCAAAAATCGGCGGAAAAGATCATGCCACCGTTCTGCATGCCTGTAAAACCGTCAACAACCTGATCGATACTGACAAAAGATTCCGCCTGCAGATTGAAGAGATCGGGAAAAAACTGAAAATGTAATTCCCGTGTTTCCCGTATTTATATTCTATGATTCCTGTTATCCCGGTGAAAGCCGGGATTTTTATTAAAAAACCTACGGAGCGGAATAAACAGACCAGGAATCCCTTTTTTTACTTACCGGTACATTTTCCACTTGGCAATCTCCGTTTTTTTATCCTATTTTGCACCCTTATTTATAATAAATCCAAATACAATTCAGAAATTTATGAGAGACAATTGAAAACCGTAATTTTGCATCATATATACTGACCATGGCACACAAAACCTGTTACATCCTTACGTTAGGCTGCCAGATGAACAAGTCTGACAGCGAACGGGTACAAACCGTACTCGATGCCATGGGGTATAGCGCTACCGGGGATGAAAACAGTGCCGATCTCGTTGGGATCATTGCCTGCTCGGTCAGACAAAAGGCCATTGATAAAGTATATACCAGGATATATAAATGGAACCAGTGGAAGAAAAAGAAAAATCTGGTCACTTTTCTCACCGGCTGTATACTTCCGGCCGACATGGAACGTTTTCTCAAGCTTTTCGACCTTGTATTTACGATGAACGACCTGCCGGAATTCCCCCGGGTACTTAGCCAATACGGAGTGGTCACCGCCTTTTCGGCAGGACAGGCACAAAACCGAAGCGCTGTAAGTATTGATACCGTCCCCGACATCACCGCTGAAGTATCTTTACCGACTGGGGACACAGGGGTGGATTCACGGTCGGTTATGGATCGTTTCTGGCATATTCAGCCCACATACCATTCTCCTTTCGAGGCATTTGTTCCCATCCAGAATGGTTGTGACAAGTTTTGTACATTCTGTGCCGTACCTTATACCCGTGGCCGTGAAGTTTCCAGGCCTGCCGGGGAGATCCTCGAAGAGGTAGCCTGCCTTATCGAAAACGATTACAAATCCGTAACATTACTCGGTCAGAATGTCAATTCCTACGGACTGGACCGTAACGGATCGGAAATGTCTTTTGCCGGATTACTTGATGAAATCGGAAAGCTGGGACTGAAAAGCGGGAAGAATTTCAGGGTTTATTTCACCTCTCCCCATCCCCGCGACATGAAACCCGAAGTGATAGACGTCATCGCCCGGTACCCGCACCTGGCCAAACAAATACACCTTCCCTTGCAGTCGGGGGATGATCATATCCTGAGCCGGATGAACCGGAACCATACCGTGGAAGATTACGCCGGGATCGTAAAATATATCCGGGATAAACTCCCTCAGGCCACTTTATTTACAGACATAATTGTCGGGTTTGCCGGCGAAAAAGAGGAGCACTTTGAAAACACCCGGAAGGCTGTGCAGAGATTTGCATTTAACATGGCCTATATCGCCGCCTATTCGCCCAGGCCGGGTGCGGTGAGTGCACGGTGGGATGACGATGTTCCCGTGGCGACGAAAAAAAACCGGCTTCACCGCCTTACCGCCGATCTTGAAGTGACCGCATATAAACACACGCAGGAGATGGTCGGAAAAACTTACACGGTACTGGTTACCGGCACCGACCGCAAAGCCGGATATCTTTCAGGCATGACCGAAGGAAAAATCGTTGTCCGGTTTCCCCACAACGATATTGGCCTGATCGGTAAATTTACCGGGATATATGTTACATCCGCCACCCCATTTTCCGTCGAAGGTGCGCTTGTAAAGGTTCCCCAACACGAGATATGATGAAACCGAAGATCGCCTTTAAAACCCTGGGGTGCAGGCTCAACCAGTTCGAGACAGATGCACTGATCTCTACCTTCAATACAGAGGGATATACAATTGTCCCCTTCCGGGAAGAGGCAGACTTTTATGTGGTAAATACCTGCACGGTTACCAACCGGAGCGATCACAAATCCAGAAACATGATCAACCAGGCCATACGGCGGAAAGAAGATGCTACGGTGATCGTTACCGGATGCATGGCCAACCATTTCAAAGACAGGCTCAGGGAACAGGAAGGCATAAGTTACGTGGTGAATAATGAACATAAACATGCCGTATTCTCACTGGTAGATGCTCATCTGAACGGAGAAATCTCAGATCCCGACAGCCTTCCTGCCAACCGGTTTGGGTTTGGGACTACAGACCATGCTTTTCATACCCGCAGCCTGATCAAGATCCAGGACGGTTGCGATAACTTTTGTGCCTACTGCATTGTCCCCCGCGTCAGAGGCAGGGCTGTAAGCCGGCCCGTGGCGGATATTCTTGATAATGTTCGACATGAAGTGGATACCGGATTCAAGGAAATTGTGCTTACCGGTGTAAATATCGGACGGTATCAATCCGAAAACTACAATTTTGAAGACCTGGTGGAGAAAATTCTGGCACTTCCGGGAGATTTCAGGGTCAGGATTTCCTCCATTGAGCCCGAAGGTTTCGGAGATAAACTGTTTAACCTTTTCGGGCACCCCAAACTGGCCCCACACCTTCATTTATGCATCCAGTCGGGATCGGACGAAGTATTGCGCCGGATGAGAAGAATGTATTCGGTATCTTCCTTTATGGCCATTCTCGATACTATCCGGGCAAAATATCCCGATTTCAATTTTACCACAGATATCATTGTCGGGTTTCCCGGAGAAACCGAAAGGGATTTCCTGCAAACGGTACAGGTAGCTAAGGATGCAGGATTCAGCCACATACATACCTTTAAATTTTCAAAACGTTCGGGAACCCGTGCCGAAAGGATGGAAGGGCAGATTCCGGAAAAAGTCAAGACCGGCCGGAGCCGGATCATCCGGGATGTCTCTTTGAAGAATAAACTGGCTTATTACCAAAGTATGCTCGGTAAGGAACAGCAAGTACTGTTTGAGAAAACAGGCAGGAATTTCTCTGCCGGCTACGGCGAACATTACCTCCCCGTTCGCGTTATCCGGGTTTTACCCCGTAACACCCTGTCCGCGGTCAGGCTTGACAGTATCGTTGAAACGGGTGAACCATACCTGAAGGGTACTTTAACGGAAGATTAGGCAGCATATCATATTTTTACGTTCCATCCTGCCGGAGAAATATCTACGTAGATATAACTACGTAGATATTTCAATTTACAAGGAACTGAGGTTTTCCGCGGCAAGCAGCGCAGAACTTGGTTTACGAGCTCCGCGAAACCAATACACTCGCAGGATTCACCGTACTGCAGAAGTATCATAAGCAGGAAGTACGTCAACAAGCTCCACATAAAACAGCACGGTTTCATAGTTCTGGTAAGCCAGTTCAGAGGGAATGATCAACATGGCGTTACCCCCTTCTTTCATATATTTTACGCCTTCGTCCACGCCGTCAATCACACTTTTATCACCAACAATGAACCGGAGGGGTTCGTAAACCCGGTCCGGCATCCAGATACCGTTCTGGCGGGCTATTTCTTCAATATTGGTATCGAAAATAACAAGATTGAGCCTTGAGGCAATAAAATTAATCCTGACCGTATCGCCTGTCCCCGGTTGTAAGCCGGTTCCGGAATCCTGCGGGATGTAATACAGTCCGCTGGCCTTCGGAGGTTCGGTTATGCCGTTTTTTGCGATAAAATCATCACGCTCCTTCTTCTCCTGCGCAGCATAATCAATACTTTTAATACAGGAAGATATCCCTGCTGCCAATACGGTTAAAACAAAGATCCAGGTTAATTTTCTCATTGCATGAAGTTTATAAACAGAATAATAACTTACAAAAATAACGCCATTTTAACTATTTTACAGATAAAATTTTAACATCATAAACAATTACGGAGCGTGGCGGTATCTTATTCCGGTCGCCCGGTACGCCATAGGCCAGCCATGGCGGGAGGATAAAACGGGCACGGTCACCTTCCCTGAGCATCAGCACACCCTGTTCCAGGCCGGCTTCCACCCCACCCCTTCCGGCCGTAAAGCTTTTGGGGCCTGCGGTTTCCGATGAATAACAGACCGTACCATCGAGCAGGCTTAACGTATAATCGAGTGTTACCTGCCTGCCCTGTGTAACCGGTGTTCCGGTTCCGTGAACATAGATCTCATACCAGAGACCTGTTCCCGTATGCTGCATATTCCAGCCATGACGTTGTATATAGCTGGTGATTCTTTCCCCGTCTTTCTCAGCCAGGTAGCGGTTTGTCTCCATCAACACATTTTCAGAAGGGGTATTATTCTTTTGCTGTTGATGTTCCTGTCTGCCACAAGCGATCAAAAACAGTAGAATTACAGGTAAAAAATATGTCATCTTAAATTTCATCCGCATGATCCCGGATTTTATTTTCAAAGTCTTTAAGGGTTTGTCCGAGACTGTCCCGCGATTCTCCACCGGCAGCATTGACGTGTCCGCCACCATGAAAATAGCGTTTTGAAAATTCATTTACCGCAAAAGAACCTTTGGAACGGAAAGATATTTTGATATGATCCTCCTTTTCCAGGAAAAGTGCCGAAAATCGAATTCCCTGAACAGAAAGGGGGAGGTTTACAAACCCCTCGGTATCACCCGGTTGAAAATGGAAAGAGGTAAGTTCATCATGGGTTAAAACAATATATCCGGTATGATATTCAGGAAGGATTTTCATCTTTTGATGCAGTGCATATCCAAGCAGCTTCATCCTGGTAACGGTAAAGTTATCATAAACCTTACTGTGAATCTCATCCTGATCTATTCCTGTTTTCAGCAGTTCGGCCGTGATCCGGAAAGTCTCCGGCCTGCGGATATTGTGACTAAACCCTCCTGTATCGGTCATCACTCCGGTATAAAGCGCTGCAGCAATATTTTCCGCAAGTGATTCATCCGGGAAAAGCATTGAGATGAATGTAAACATCAGCTCTGCCGTACTGCTGACGGTTGTATCCGAAATAACCAACGCTGCATTAATCGTCGGACCGGGGTGGTGATCGATTAAAACACGGTAAGCACCGGTATTTTGCCGGGCAGCATCTTCCAGCATTTCCAGGCGGTTCAATTCACTAAAATCAATAAAGAAAAGCACTTCCGCATTCCGCACCGTTTCTACCGCTTTTTCCGGATTTTTTTCGGCGACAATGGCTTTTTCGCACCCCGGAAGCCACGAAAGGAACGCGGGGATCCCGTTGGGGACCACCACCTCTGCCGGGAACCCGTGACTGTCCAGGGCAAGATAAAGCGCCAGGGAGGCTCCGATACTGTCGCCATCGGGGTTGATATGGCTTAATATCGCAATCCGGTTCGCTTTTTCAAGATGTTTTCGAAGCCTGTCCGGAAGGGAATCTGGGAAAAGTGATTTCATCTGGAAAATTATCTTCTGCAAATATAATGTGTGCAACGGATAAAACATCAGGTTTTTATTTTTTGGCCGGAAAATGAAAAGGATTTCCGTTTTCACATTCCGACGCTGACAGGTACTTCCTCCCTGCTGGTCGGAACACGCTGTCAGGTCGGGTACGCAGTTCAACCAGTCTCCAGTCAGCAGTCGGCAGTCGCCAGTCTGCAGTCTACAATCGGCAGTCGGCAGTAAATTGTATGAGGACTGCAAACTGGAGACTGCTGACTGCTAACTGCCCCGGTAGTGTTGTTGTAAAAGTTGTAGAAAACACGTATTTGGGAAATGAAATATTTTTACCTTTGGCAAAATTCTATAACGATGGCAGGAAATATCACTTTTTCGATGATCAAGCCCTATGCGGTAAAAGACAATCACATCGGACCGATCCTTTCGATGATCAATGAAGCAGGATTTAAAATATCGGCTTTAATAATGACGGTTATCACCCAACAGCAGGCCGAACAATTTTATGGCGTCCACAGGAGCAAACCATTCTTTAATGACCTTGTTGAGTTCATAACATCCGGTCCTGTGGTGGCTATGGTACTGGAGAAGCCCAATGCCGTAGAGGATTTCAGGAAACTCATCGGGGCCACCGACCCTCAGAAAGCTGAAGAGGGAACCATCCGTAAGAAATATGCCCGTTCACTTCAGGCCAACGCTGTTCACGGTTCGGACAGTGATGAGAATGCCGTGATCGAATGTGACTTTTTCTTTAGCAGTAAAGATCGCTTTTAAAAGATTCACAGAGTAACCGTTAAATCCTGATTACCGGAAAACAATATCGTGAATCATTTTCTCGCCGGCTTTTTCGTTGAGTGCTTTTATCAGTCCTTCGCGGATCATCATCAGTTCGTTTTTCACAACGGATGAACGGACATGTACATACAACACACCGTCCCTGATGTAAAGTTTATCGGTACGTTTAGCGACCATAATCCCTACCAGGTCTTCCCATTCATTCACCAGAGAAACCTCTTTCAGTTTCCGGTCCAGGTTCATCTCTTTAAGATAATCCCGGATTACCTCCCCTATTTTTTCGGTGTTTGATCTTTTCATT
The DNA here is from genome assembly GCA_013152085.1 of Chlorobiota bacterium. Taxonomy (GTDB): domain Bacteria; phylum Bacteroidota; class Bacteroidia; order Bacteroidales; family VadinHA17; genus JAADHC01. Next base: position 14,690 of record JAADHC010000003.1, on the reverse strand, counting down.
TGTTTATAATGTTGTAATTAATCCTTATTTCATCTGTTTAAAATTTTGTAATTTATTGAAATTGAAGCAATTCCAAAATTTATAAACAGATGGAATCGCTTCGCTTTCACATAAATTTTAATCATCACCGGTTGGCATATTTTATGATGATTAAAATTTATGTTCATTTCATGATACCGGCTGCCGGATTATTTTTATTTCTTCATTGATTTTAAATACTTTATAGTCAGCATCCAGTTGTTTCAGGATTCCCTCAAGGTGATCAAGATGCGTATCGGTAATAAATATCTGACCGAACTCATTTTCGGAAACCAACCGGATAATTTCCGTGACACGACGGGGATCGAATTTGTCAAAGATATCGTCGAGCAAAAGGATGGGTTTGATATCATTTGTCTCCCTGATAAAAGCAAATTTAGCGAATTTCAATGCTACCAGGAATGTTTTTTGCTGTCCCTGTGATCCGGTCTTTTTCAATGAAAAACCTCCCAGTTTCATCAGCAGGTCATCCTTATGAATCCCTCCGGAGGTATATTGCAGGATGCGGTCTTTGTCGCGGTTTTTCATCAAGAGTCCGGGAAAAGACATCTCAAAAAGCGGAGATACATACTCCAGGCTTACGGTTTCGTTTTCACCTGAGATTTTATGGTAATATTCCTGAAAAACAGGCACCAGTTTTTCCGTAAACGTCTGCCGCACGGAAAAGATCCTTTCGCCGGGAGGGATCAGTTGATTATCCCACAAAGCCAATTCATCATCAGAAGCAGGCAATCCGGTTTTGAAAGCATTTTTCAACACTTTGTTGCGTTGCAACAGTACACGATTATAGCGCAACAAGTCGTGGAGATAGCTTTTATCATAAAGAGAAATGACCGTATCCATAAACTTTCTGCGTTCCTCACTCCCTTCGAGGATCAGTGCGCTGTCGGCAGGAGAGATCATTACTACAGGCAGAAAACCGATATGGTCAGCCAGGCGGTCATAGGCTTTGCCGTTTCGCTGAACTACCTTTTTCTTCCCGGCACGGACACTGCAGTAAATTTTTTCGTTACGGCCAGCACGCTCAAATTCTCCCCGGATCATAAACATTTCTTTACCATGGAGAATATTCTGCTGATCTACAGGATTAAAATAGCTTTTGGTCAGTGACAGATAATGTATGGCATCCAACAGATTGGTTTTGCCCACACCATTGTCACCGACAAAGCAATTGATCCGCTTTGAAAATGAGAGGGATGCTTCCGTATAATTTTTAAATTGTACCAGTGACAGATTTTTCAGATATAACGTATCCATACTTTTCGTTTATGTTCCAGGACAAAATTAGAAAATATACGGTGCCTGCGAGTAAAGCGGGTAAATTAGTTCCGAACAATGGTTAACGTATAAAAAAATGCGATTAATCTTGCAATAGAACCGACAAATCCATTACTTTTGCGAAAATTTAACTCTTTCAGAAAATGGCTAAGAAAGGTAAAGAGGTTCAGACCGAACATCGTATGGAGAATTTTGAAGAAGCGCTGACCAAAACCGAGCAATTCATTGAGGATAATCAAAAAATCCTGACCATTATTGTAGGGATCATTGTTATTATTGTTATAGGATTCACCGTTTATCGCCGGTATGTCGTAGCCCCCAAACAAAAGGAAGCCATGTCGCAGATGTATGTCGCCGAGCAGTATTTCGAACGCGACTCCTTCAATCTTGCCCTCAACGGTGACGGTAACAATTTGGGATTCCTCGATATCATTGATACTTACGGCATCACCAAATCTGCCAACCTTGCAAAATATTATACAGGTATCTGTTTCCTTCATCTGGGTAAATACGAAGATGCCATCGATTATCTTTCGAAATTCAAAAGTAAAGACAAGATGCTTTCGGTCATTGCCAAAGGGGCGCTGGGTGATGCCTTTATGCAAACCGGAGATACACAAAAAGCGCTGGATCATTACCTTCAGGCCGGAAATGCTTCGGACAATGCTTTTCTTGCACCCATTTATCTGATGAAAGCCGGTGAAGTACTGGAGAGCCTTGATGAATATAACCGGGCTTTAACCATTTACCGGGAAATTCAGGAAAAATATCCGAAAAGCCAGGAAGGCCGGAATATTGACAAATATATTTCCCGCGTAGAATTACTATCCGGCGAATCCAAATAAATCCGGTTTCAGTTATAAATTTTATTACCGATGGCTACGGCACTTCACAACCTCTCCGATTATGATCCTTCGGAGATTCCTTCAGGTAAAGGAATCCGGATCGGGATTCTGGTTGCCGAATGGAACAGGGAAATTACCCATAAGCTTGCCGAAGGCGCCATTACCACCCTCATTCAACATGGTGTAGATGAACAGGATATCATCCTGCATCATGTCCCGGGAAGTTTTGAACTGACCAAAGGGGCAGACTGGATGGCCCAGTCCAGGAAAGTTGACGGTGTTATCTGCCTTGGCTGTGTGATCCGTGGCGAAACGCCACATTTTGATTATATCTGTCAGGGGGTAACCAGGGGAATCACCGACTTAAATCTCAAGTATCCGTTACCTTTCATCTTCGGGGTACTTACTACCGAAACTTTCGAACAGGCAGCAGAACGTGCAGGAGGGAAACATGGCAATAAAGGCATCGAAGCGGCGGTAACCGTACTGAAAATGATCGATCTCCACACCTACCTTTAATCGCTCCTTTTCAAGATAAATATCCTGCTAACAATCAAAATGATCCGATATTCTGCAACAGCGGAATATCGTCGATCCATCTTTATTTAATAACGATTTCATCGGCAAACAGCCATGCTTTTTCTCCTGCACCGGGATGCCAGGGCGGACATACCAGCCTGCTTTTTGCAAACACTTTGACATAACGCATCTCCTTCGGATACACATTTACGGAAAAATCTTTTATGATCACCCTTTCCTCATCCGGAGGTACCGTATTAATTACCTTACCGACCGGTACGAATGTTTTACCGTCTTCCGAAACAAAAAACACAACATACTCCGGCATAAATATCCAGGAACGCTCATCCTGCAGAAAACCGATGGCAATGTATGAGAAATGCTCTGTTTTTCCCAGGTCAACCACCGCTTCGAAATCCCGGCCCTGAAAACCCTGCCAGCGACCCGTCCTGAAATTTTCCGGCCCGCGGATATAATCCATCAGAGCCTGTTCCCCGCCGGCGGAATATTGCGGGCTGTATGTTGAAAGTAAACGGATACTGCGGCCTTTGGGAATTTTTATATACCTGGCCGTAACGATACCACTCTTTTCACCCCCGTTGTCCAGCATCATAGCTTTAAGTGTTGTGGTCTGATGAAAAATCAGCGGTTTTTCATATTCCGTTGAATTCCGGTCAGGATCCCGGCCATCCGCGGTATAGTGTATCGTTCCGGTAACGGCATCCCCGATTTCCACGGTCAAAGAATCGTAAAACGTGCGCCGGTTATTCGTAACATACGGCAGCGGAACGATGAGGTGATCATTAATCGAAGATACAGGCCGGTCTTCTTTCCCGGTACCGAAGGTTGAAGAAGGTTTATCCGACATGACCAGTTCCAGCTCACCTCCCCCGGCCAGTTCCTGATGCGTAAAATATGTTCCCGTCATTTCCTTTCCGTTTAATCCGGCAGACCGTATATACGGTTTTACCGGTGAATTGCCTTTTGCACGGATCGTAAACACTTTGTCCTTATTCAGATGAATAACTATTTTTTTAAACAGCGGTGAACCAAGCACATAAATATCAGAACCCGGTGTAAACGGCGTAAAAGCCCATACTGCTGAGGACAAACCATGCAGACATCTGCCCGGCATCCTCATTCCCGGACAGGCCATCCGGTGCCGCATGATACTGCTCATCCATAATCCGCCTGACCATTTCCTGGGTTTTCCAGGGCTCTCCGCTATAATTATAAAGGTAAGCGATGTGGTGGCTCGGTTCATTTCCGTGGGCATACTGGCCGATCATCCCGGTAATATCCGCCTGCTGCCGGCCTGTAATTTCAGATTTTTCAGTAAAGAGCTGATCAAGTTTTGCGGAAAACTTCTTTTCTCCACCCATCAGGGAAATCAACCCTGAAATATCCTGTGGAACAAAAAAGGTATATTGCCAGGCATTGGCTTCGGTATAATTAAAGTTAACTTCCCTCGGATCGAACGGGGAAAACCACCCGCCGTTTACCCGGCCGCGCATAAAGCCGGTTGTGGGATCCCACAGGTTTTTATAATACTGAGCACGCCGGATAAAAGTATTATAAACATCATCCTTCCCCAGCATTTTTGCCATCTGTGCGATACACCAGTCGTCATAAGCATATTCAAGCGTTTTACTCACGGATTCGGATTCATCTTCCACACCGATATATTCTTTTTTACGGTAATATGCGAGGCCATCACGATCTGCGTCAGCACTGCTCACCATAGCTTCCAGTGCCAGTGTGCCGTCAAAATCCCGGAGGCCCTTACGCCAGGCATCTGTAATTACAGGAGCAGCATGGTAACCGATCATGGTCCGGGTTTCGTTTGCCGACAGTTCCCATACAGGCAGGGAACCACCCTGCCGGTATTGCAGCAGAAAGGTCCGTATAAAATCCTGTGTCCGCTCCGGTTCGATAATATTCAGGAGGGGATGTTCGCCACGGAACGTATCCCACAGGGAAAAAAGCGTATAATAACTTCCCGTATCCATTTGATGTATTTTCATGTCACGTCCCAGATACCTTCCGTCCACATCCATGTACAGATTCGGATTCAGGCATGCATGATACAGCGCTGAATAAAACTTCACCTTATCCGTGTGCCTGCCGCCGTACACCTGAATTTTGCCCAATTGTTTTTTCCAGGCATCTTTAGCCTCCTTTTTTACCTTTTCAAAATCCCAGCCGGGAATTTCATCTTCCATATTTTTCCGCGCCCCGTCAACATCTACGGCTGATATGCCCATTTTTACAAGTAAGGAATTATTTTCCATTTCGGGAAATGAGAACCAGGCTTTCAGTGAATCACCCGAAGCAGATGTTGCATCCGGTCTGATCGTTGCTCCACTTTCAATTCCCGACACGTTAAAAGGTCTGGAAAAACGCATAACAAACCAAATGCGCTGGTCTTTCGCCCAGGCCGTTGATCTCCTGTATCCTTCAACTTCAGTGTCACTGACAATACGAATAGAAGATTCAAGGACCTTATCCCGGTGCATCAGATCGAGTACGATATGCACGGTATCCGCATCACGTAGGGGTGTATACCTGTGCAGGGCCGTCCGGTACGATGTGGTAAGCTCAGCCAGGATGCCATCATCATCCAGTACAACCGAATAATAACCGGGACCAGCTTCTTCGGTTTCATGTGAAAAGACCGAGGCATATCCGTTTTCCGTATCTCCCGGTCCGCCTTTTTTCATTTTCAGCATCCCTGTTTCAGGCATGATCAGGATATCCCCGTAATCCGATATTCCCGTACCACTGAGGTGTGTGTGGCTGAAACCGTAAATCACACTGTCGCTGTAGTGATACCCCGAGCAACCGTCCCAGCCGGTAAGGCGCGTATCCGGGCCGGGCTGGATCATACCAAACGGCATGGACGGTCCCGGATAAGTATGACCATGGCCCCCCGTTCCGATAAAAACATCCACAAAGGTTACCGGTGATTCAACGTGCCCGCATCCGGGCAAAACAATGACGATTACAATCAGGAAAATGATCTTTTGAATTCTCATAGGTAAATTTCTTTAAGGATATATTTTTCAATGTATCATCCGGCTGTCAATCATTTTCTGAAAAAGGTCTTCCACCTGTATCATCCAGGTCAGGTCTTCCCGCTGACTGGCATAATGGAAATACCTGTCGGGAACATAATCCGGGGGATAAGCCGTAAAGCGTGTTTTTCCATACACGCGCTCCAGGTTTTCCCATGCCCCGTGAAAATAATCCAGGGCACCCTGAAGGTTTTCATAGCCTTTCCGGCGTTGTTGATCATCAGAAGTATCGCATGCTTTCAAAGCAAGCAGAATCTTTGGGGCAGAAACCTGAAAATCATTTATTGCGGCAAAAACCTCCCAGTGATACCTGTTTCTTTTTGAACGGCTTTTAAAGTTTCGTATCTTCTCAGATGTTATCTCGTAATCTTTTAAAACCTTTTCCGCCTTTTCCAGTCTCTCCTTATATTTTTCTTTCCAGGCTCCGGGATGCCCGGCATCGGGAAGTTCAATCAGAAGGTCCGTAAAATCGGTTTTATGCTTTTGCTTTTCTTTTTCTTCCTCGGGTATCCAGTGTGCTAGTCCGGGTAAATTAATCAGGGCATTTTGCAGATCGGTCCGGGACCCGTTTCTCATATAGGCATCCCGCCAAAACAGGGCAGCTTCCCTGAGCAACCTGTAAAAAGAATAATAATTTGTATCAGAGACCGCATATTCCCTTTGGAGATAAGCCTTATCAAAATCTTCCAGTGTCCTTCCATCGGGAGACCAACTGTATTCAGCCGCAGCAATCAGGCCGCGCCAATAGGTTTCGAAATGCGGTGATTTATCATCCCATGCCGTACAAAACATCCCGTCAATTCCTTTTTCAACAGCCAGCCGGAGAAAGCTTTGAATGGCCACAAGACCGCCGTCAGACATACTGCCTGTCCGCTGATCTTTGGGGAATAACATTGCTCCGGTTTGTGCTGCCGTAGAGACCATAACAGGCAAATGGTTCTTTTGATACCATTCCAGCGCCTTGATATTACCGGGTAAACGGCCCCGCTCATAATTCCATCGCATATAAACACAATTTTTCGGAAATTCGGGGATCAGGCTGTCCAGCTTTTCTTCACCACGTTGCCAGACCTGTTCAGCCTCTTTTTCATTCATCTTTATATCCCAGGTACTTTGATATACACCTGCTTCCTTGAGGGGCATATCATCCCAAAACATGGGTATGCGGCCATGAGCGGTAATGAATTTGCAGACACGGTTAAGCCAGTAAAGGTTGAGGCTCATGATACCGTTGCGGTCAGCCACCGGTTTGCAGCGGGGACAGGTTCCGATATCGCCGATTTCATCACCGCCGATATGGAGATACTTTGATCCCGGAGTAGCCTCCATGGCATCCAGATAATTATCAAACAGCACCTTATAGGTTCCTTCATCTGCCGGGCAGAACACCCATCTTTTGTCAGGTATCTCTCTTAAATGCGCATATTCTTTATGTTTGAGGATGAATGTTGCATGCCCCAGCCCCTGAACCAAAGGGGATATCTCGATGTGCCGGTCTGCTGCATATCCGGTCAGGGCTGCCATTTCATCAATACTGACAGCCTGTGGCGCCCCTACCGGCGGTTGCCTACGGTAGCGTAATTTATCCTCAAACTCAAAGATCACGGCATTAATCTTATACCGTGCCAGCCGGTCAATGCTTTCGTAATAATAATTCATGTGGTCAAGATGATGTTTCACATCAAAATGGACGGCCCGGTAAGACATGGCAGGATAATCGGTAATCCGGCACGCAGGTATGGAGGTGCTGTAATCCCCGGCATCTTCCAACAATTGTTCCAGGGTCTGGCAACCATAAAAAATACCTGCTTCTCCGGGGGCCCTGATCTCCGCATGATTATTGCTGACCGTCAATACATATCCTTCAGGTTGATCAGTCTCTTCCATGGTCGAATCAATAACCAGTGATAAGACGCCTCTCACGCCAGCGGAAGATTCCGGCAACCGGTCGAGAATAATGCCCATAACAGGCCGTTTACCAAGATTCCCCGGATCAACACTTTTAAGCATGCCATGCCGCAGCCCTTTCCCTTTAAGCATTTCAACTTTCCGGGGTTGCGGAATAATCCTGAAAACTTCAGGTAAACGATCCGGGTGGCTTTTGCCGCATCCGGTAATTAAGAAAAGGGTTGCCAGAAGAAAAAGTGTATTTCTGTTCATTGCTGCAAGTTTAATGTATAAAATAAATCAAATCATTATTTCGCCTGCATGGGGTTTACAACGAGAGGCCTGCCAGGGAAAACTTTCAGTTGGGTTGTATCCAGAATCGTTACAAAACTTTCATCAATTTTATTATTCTTATCCAGTATTTTTTCGAGGTCCAGATCCAGGTGCTTTGCCAGAAACGGATATACCGCTTTTCGTTTCGGGAAGCCATAGTCGTGAACTTCATCGGGGAAAAAGGCATATTCAACATTATCTTCAGCACCAAAGAGTTTATAAATATTCTGGATGTAAGGAAATTCAACCAGCGGCAGGTTTTTTGTCCAGTCATCGCCGTCCCCGACAAGCATCAGCGGTTTGGGAGCTATGGATGCTGCAATTTCGACATTATCCGTTTCAAAGGCACCATGTTTGTGAATGGGTTTCCCGCTTTCACAAACACAACCTCCGAAGAAATACGCCGATACCATGACTACCGGTACGGAAACATCAATCCGGTCATCCAGGGCGGCAATCAGAAAAGTCTGGGTTCCTCCTCCCGAAGCTCCGGTAATGGCAATCCGGTTTGTATCGACATAGTCCAAAGCACTGATGTAGTCAAGGATCCTGATTCCGTTATAGCATTGCCACGTCAATGCACCGGGGTCCTTATGAATATGTTGTATATCTTCTCCTGTACCATACATATCCCAGGCATAAACAACAGCGCCCATTTTTGCCAGGGCAGCACAGCGTTTCTGCATATCGGGTCTGAATCTCCCGTAATCACCAGGTTTGAACCAGTGACCATGCGGGCATAAGACGGCAGGGATCTTACCTGTGATCGTATCCGGTTTATAAAGGTTTCCGGTAATAAAATATCCCGGTTTGGGTTCAAGCGCGATGTTTTCAACCGTGTACCCGTCCAGAACATGCTTCCGGCCCCGGATCACCATGACGGGATACTTCCATTCCTTTTCGGATATTTTATCCAGATCCCCTCCGGTATAAATATTTTCTTTTATTTTTTCAGCGCGCATTTTCCATTCACCGGCATCGCCGTACAGTTTTGCATATTCCTGAAGTTTTCGTGCCGCCTGTTCTTCCGTCAGGTAAGCGCCTACACACAGTTCGTTCTTTTTACCGGAAGTAGTCCCGGTTTTACAGGATACCAGTATAAGCACCACAGCCATCGGAATAATGCTGTTTTTCAGGATATGCTTCATCATTATATTTTCTTTAAAGAGTAAAATCAATTAATCCCAAATTCCGCAATAGAAAAACTCTATTGCGGAATCGACGAAGAAAATCAATACATTTCGTTGATATGAAATGTAAGATTTTCTTGTCGGGGTTAACCCGGTACGACCTGTAGCCTGTGCGCAATAGTGCTCTTTTTGAGAACCCTATTGCGCAATCCGGGTTAATCTTTCTTCCCCAATCCGGGATACATCGTCATGGCATTTTTTAATAAATTTTTTTCAAACGATATGCCGCCACTTTTAACAAAGATACCATTTTCAGGAAAATGTTCCCGGTTGTTTTCAAAATATTCCTTACCGAATCGAATATAAGCGACGAATCAACGGAGCCCGGAAATAATCACTTCATCATTTTTTCATACAGGTGTACATTTTTTTCATTAAACAGTTTGCATTCCCCGAAATAATCATTAGTTTTCGAAATATTTACATTCCTAAATATGAATAATTATACAATTTCCACTTTAAGCTCAAATTACCATAACTATTTATTTATTCACTATTAACCTAAACTAATCTCCAAAAACGCTACGCTTATGAGAAGATTACAGATTTTCTTTATGGTTCTGGCACTATTTGGCTGGGGAAGCGTAATTGCCCAGATCACAGTGACCGGAACAGTTACCGATGAAGGGGGCGAATCGCTACCCGGTGTTAATATCCTTGAAAAAGGGACAACCAATGGTACGGTTACGGACACGGACGGTAAATACACTATCCGTGTTACGGGACCTGAGTCGGTACTGGAATTTCGTTATGTAGGTTTCCAAACCTACAGTATGCAGGTGGGGAATCAAACCTCCATAGACGTAACCCTGACAGCCACATCCGAGAGGCTGGACGAAGTGGTCATTACCGCTTTGGGCTTTAAAGTGCTGAAAGATGAGGCGGCGACAACCTCTTCATCTGTAAAATCGGATGAGATTGTCGATTCCGGAGAGCCCCTGATACTGAACGCCCTTGGGTCAAAAGCCGCAAACGTTCAGGTATCCAGGTCGAACGGTGACCCGGGTGCCGGGACAACCATCCGTATCCGCGGGGCGAATACCATTACCGGTTCGAGTGCACCGCTGATCATCCTTGATGGTGTGCCCATCAGTAATTCGACCCTGTACGGTGGCGGAAACAATATCACGGGAGGCCGCGATGCGGGAACTTCCCAGCAATCCCGGTTAAATGACCTCAATCCGAATGACATTGAGTCTATAGAGATTCTGAAAGGCGCTGCTGCCGCATCCTTATGGGGTTCCCGTGCAGCAAACGGTGTGCTGGTCATTACCACAAAAAACGGGAGACCCGGAAAGATGACCATAAATTACAAAGCAACGCTTTCTTTTGACCAGGTAAACAAAAGATATCCTTTACAGAATGTTTACGGCCAGGGAAGGGGTGGCGTTTACAGTCCTACCCGTTCCGAATCATGGGGCGATTATATCCCCGACCGTCCGGGCGGCGCTGATGTTTTTGATGAATCCGGACAATACTTTGAAGCCAGGGATGGAACAAAATATTATCCCCTGGTCACTAAGAATTCGCGGGAAACCTTTGTTGATCAAAACTGGGATGCTATCTTCCAGACCGGCGGATTCTGGCAACATGACCTGTCCCTCAGCGGGGGAAGCGATAAATCACAATATTTTTTCAGTATCGGCAACCTGAACCAGCAAGGGATCGTACGGAATTCAAGTTATGACAGAACCAATGTTCGCCTTAATGTCAAATACTTTCCGACAAAATGGTTGAATGTAAGTACCCGGTCGAGTTATAATCATAACTTCTCCAACAGGATCCAGCAGAGTTCGAATGTCTCCGGATTATTGCTGGGTCTGTTACGTACTCCGCCCGATTTTGATATCCGGGACTATATCGGAACCTATTATGAAGCAAATGGCACAGCCCATCCTAATGCTCACAGGGCCTACAGAAGATACCTGGGGAATAGTGCCCCGTCCTACAACAACCCGCTCTGGACCATCAATGAACAGAAAGCAACATCAACGGTCGACCGGTTTATCCTGTCACAGGAAGCAAATGTCACTCCGGTGGATTTCCTGAAACTTACTGTCAGAGGTGGTGTGGACAGGACAACGGATAACCGCCTGTATTTTTTCCCGATCAACTCGGCAGGTAGTGGCCGGCGGGAAGGTACCATGGCAGAAGATATGATCGGTGAACAGGAACTGAACTTCGATGCCATTGCCACCGGGAACTTTGATCTGACCGATGATATCAGCCTTGCCACCACACTGGGCTGGAATATAAACGACCGGAGAAGGTTTTATAATTCGGCAAGGATCACCGGATTCCTGGTAGATTCCCGGAAACCGACCTCAGACCTGAATACATCGGCTGAAGCATCAACATACAGTAACTATAAAAGGTATATCCGTTCAAACCGCGGTTATTATGTACTTAATTTCAGCCTGTTTGACCAGTTATTTGTGAATGCCTCCGGCGGCCTTGAAGCAGCTTCGAGTGTAAAAGGAAGTTTCTTTTATCCTGCATTCGATGCAGCCTGGCAGTTCACAAAAACGGCACTTAAATCGAATGTCCTTTCTTTCGGAAAACTCAGAGCTTCGTGGGGTAAAGTGGGAGTACAACCCGCTCCGCACAGATTTGAAACGACCGTAGAAGGTGACTTTACCTACTATTCATATTCCAGTTTTCTGGATATCAATTTGTTTGGCGGCGGATTCCGCCTGAATAATAATCTTGGAAACCAGAACCTGAAACCGGAAATGAAAACCGAATGGGAGATTGGTACCGATCTGAGATTCTTTGATAATGCCTGGTCCCTGTCAGCAACCTACTATCAGAACAAGATTGAAGATATGCTGATTTCGGTAAGTCTTTCTCCTTCATCAGGTTTTAGTACCCAGTATGCCAATGCTGCCAGCATGCAGAATAAAGGGTTTGAACTGGAATCGGACTATGATATTTTGCACAGAAAAGATTATGGTATCAATGGGTACCTGATTTTCGCAAAGAATGAAAATGAAGTATTAGACCTTGCAGGGACCTCTACCATCAGGCTGGCTCCCGGCTCGGTATCTTCACAAGCCATTGTCGGTTATCCCTTAGGGGTATTATACGGTACGGGATCACAAACCGATGATAACGGAAACTACGTACTGGATGCCAACGGGTTCCCGCAAATCACAAGCAGTCCTGTAGTATTGGGTGATCCGAACCCTGACTGGACCGGAAGTATCGGTGTAAGAGCCCACTGGAAAGGTCTTTCGCTGAATGTCCTGTTTGCCCACTCTCAGGGAGGAGACTTTTCTCCGAGAACACTTTGGGTATTACGCCGTTTCGGAACCACCCAGGAAACCGCCAACCGGATCACGCTTGACCAGGATCTTGTGAACTATCATGGAGATGTTATTCCCGCAGGAACAACGACCCGTGGTAATATTGAAGATTTTGGCGGCGGCCCCGTCCTGCTGGATGAAACCTGGTACCGTACCGGTATCGGTGGCGGCTTCGGCGACAACCAGGCTTATAACTTCGCGATCTATGACGCTACCTGGACAAGGCTTAAGGAACTTTCTTTAAGCTATACCATTAATTCCTCAAAGTTCAGGCAGAAAACAAAACTTTCATCCGTGGTATTTACCGCCTCAGGCAGGAACTTATTCCTGTGGAATAATATACCCGGTGTCGATCCGGAAATTAACCAGTCGGGTGTGAGCAACGGATTCGGTCTTGACTATTTTACAAACCCGAGTACCCGCTCCATGTTGTTTACCATATCAGTAACTTATTAAGCCAATGCTTAAATAACATTTAAAAATATACAGTTATGAGAATATTTATCAAAGCACTATTTCTTGTAGCAGGGTTTAGTCTCTTATTGACCTCTTGCGAAAAAATCGTTGAAGGCATCAATGAGAATCCAAACAACCTTGTACAGGAGGATATTGACGCAAGGCTGCTTCTGACAGGCGCCGAGCTGGCAAATACGGTTGCACAGGCCGGACACCTCAACCGTATTTCAGGGATGTACTCCGGTCAGCTGATCGGATTTCAATCCCTCTATTCCAACATCTATGGCTATTCCCTTTCAGCCGTAGAATCCATCCAGGACTGGAGCCGTATCTACGTGGGATGTATCCCCAATGTCAGGGCCATCAGGGAGATGGTCCCGGAAGATAAACTGATGGTTGGCCTCACCAAAGTAATTGAGGCGCATGCCATCGGTACGGCAGCCACCCTGTTTGGAGATGTACCCTATACGGAAATTGACGATCCTGATATTTCGGATCCGACATTTGACAGCCAGGTATCCGTTTTTAATGCCGCGCTGGCATTACTGGACGATGCCATCGCCGACCTGAATGCCGCAACCTCCCGGAATATCCCCGAAGACATCTATTTTAACGGTGACAAGGATAAGTGGATTGCTGCGGCATATACGCTTAAGGCACGGTACTACCTGCAGATGAAAGACTATTCCAATGCCTATACTGCCGCACAGAACGGCATATCTTCATCCGACGGGAACCTGAGCCATATCCCGAGAGGGACTGCCGGTCAGATGGGAGATAAAAACCTGTTCTGGACGGTAATCAACGGCTCCCGTGAAGGAGATATCGGTACGGGAAACAGTTACCTGATGCAGTTACTTGACCCCTCGAGCGGCATCACACGGAACAATGCAAAGACCAACGAATATGCACGGTTTCTTTATTCTACCGTTATCGAAGAACCTTCCAATACAAACGTTGGTATTGCTGCCGAGTTCGAACCGCAGGAACTGGTCAGTTTTGAGGAAAACACACTGATCCTGGCGGAATCTGCTGCCAGAACGATCGATTTCAATACGGCACTGGGACATCTGAATGACCTTCGCGCCTGGCTGAATACCGGCGGACGGTTGAATTCGGCTTTTGTTGATTCGGCTTTCCAGTATGATCCGTACGTGGCTGCCGATTTTGCCAGCGGAGGCATGGAAAATCCTGACGGGATTAACGATACCCGGGCGCTGCTCAGGGAGATCATCGAGGAAAGGTATATATCCGGTTTTGGCACCTTTATGCCTTACAATGATGTGAGAAGGCTTCGTAAGGATGACCCTGACCTGATCGTTCCTTTTCCGCTGAATCCGGGAGGCACACAGCAACCCCAGCGGATGCCCTATTCGGATGATGAAATTACGGCAAACGCCAATCTTGATGCCGATCCGGGCATTTATATAATAACACAGGTGAATCAATAACGCCGTTAACCGGTTTATTAAATTCGATTCATCAAATTGTATATTGAGAAGGCCGCGGTTTTGCCGCGGCCTTCCTGTTTTTGTGAACCGGGTCTTACCTGAAACATACGTGTTCTTTTCGACATGTTCCTGAAGCACAGCAGAAGGTTGCACGGATTATTTTTGGAAACAACAGGAAATATCTTAATTTTGGGTATAGGGGTAACCGGAATAAAAAGGGTAAATTGTTCCTGTTAGCCGGAACACAGGCGGATTATGATGGACTTTGTTCCGCATAAAACGAGTTAGGCAACACCCTTAATGAATAACTTTA
>JAADHC010000046.1 GCA_013152085.1 Chlorobiota bacterium | reverse complement strand
TTGGACCTGTAGCATAATCCCGTTTTGTCCGAAATCAAAGATTTCGCCGACAAAACGAGGATCCTCGAAAATCAGCCGAAATCGAAGATTTCGTGATTTTCGGGATTGGATATCTGCCTGACGGCAGACAGGGGACACCTGACAGGTTATGTTCTTTGATTACAGCATATTTTTGGACCTGTAGCATAATTGGATAGTGCACCTGACTACGGATCAGGAGGTTGGGGGTTCGAGTCCCTCCAGGTTCACAAACGGAAAAAGGCTGCCTTGTGTAGCCTTTTTTCGTTTGAAATTGGGGGGCCGGAGAACCGCCAATGGGGTTCGAACTTAAGGAGCTTAGCGACTGATCTCATGAGAGGCGGTCTGAAAAGACTGCCTCGAATAGTCCCTCCAGGTTCACAAACGGAAAAAGGCTGCCTTGTGTGGCCTTTTTTATGGTAATTTTCCATAATAACACCGCAATGGTTTTTCCTCACCTATTATTACGCAATAATTACACATAATGCATTTTGATTTGGTCTGTATTCCTTTGTGAAACTTGCTGACAATATTCGGTTCGATAATAAACGGACGGCACATTGAAACAAAATCAATATTCTGATTCCCGATAATAAAATTAATGTCGTCAATATTATTTATCCCACCGACGACAATTACGGGAATATTGACAGCCTTTTTTATAAGAACAGCCGAATCAAGATTAAATTTCAGCAGCGGCTTCGGTTGTTTCATAAATGCCCTGAGAACCGGTTTTGAAATTGTCTTTATAAATCCGGGTAGATTTTTGTATTTGAAGGTATATTCCAATGCCGCATCTGCAGGCAGTTTTTTCCCGCGCGCGGTATATAAACCGTCCTCAACAACTCCGCATGAAACTTCAATTGCCGCACAACCGGATTTTTCCAGCATTTCAGCTATCCGGATTGCTTCTTCGGTTTTCATTCCGTTTTTACGTCCGTCGTGAGCATTCAGTTTTACTAAAACAGGATAATCACCGACCCGTTTTTTGGCTCTTTTGAAGATCTCGCCGATAATCCGGTATTTATTCCCGGTCGAACCACCCCAACGGTCTTTTCGCCGGTTAGCGTGAGATGATAAAAATCCGGCCAATAAATGACCATGTGCCAGATTAAGCTGAACGCCGTCGAATCCTGCCTGTTTCACCCGGACAATCGCCGCAACGAAATTATCAATGATTCCGTTTATTTCATCTTCAGATAATTCTTTCGGTATCTCTTCATTATAAAACATATCGCGTATAGCCGAAGGTGCAACGGGTTGTAACCCTGTTGTTTCTGAACGGGTTTGCCTTCCGCAATGAGCGATTTGCATTATTATCGGTGTGTCATATTCATGAACGGCATTTGTTATCTCCCTGTATTCCGGAATGCTGTCATCATTATCAATCATCGTCATTGCAAACAAGCTGCTTTTCCCGTTTGCCTGAACGGCAGCATACCCGGTAATGATTGCCCCGGCACCTCCTTTTGCCAAACGGATATAGAGCTTTTTCAGTTTTTCTGTCGGAAAACCTTTTTCGTCAGCCATTCCTTCGTGTGTTGCCGAACGGATAATCCTGTTCTTCAGCTTAATCCCGGCTAATGAAGCAGGTTCAAATACTGCGTTACTCATTTTCTAATATCTCCGATACTTGTTTATATAACATACATTCTACAGACAAGAGTGGCGCTTCGATAGATATACAGCGTACTTGGCAGCCGGATAAAAAACCCTTCCATAATTTCAGGAAAATAAACGTAAAAAGTTCTCCCATGACCTGTCTCATTTTACACTTCAGTACGGCCGCCATAATTTATTACGGTTCCCCGGGACACAGCCGGTCCTGCTCCTGTATCTTCAGCTTTATCCATTAATGTAGCGCTTGGTACGAAAAAATGGTCAATTATCTGCCTGTCAGATATTATTCCGGCTTATATTTTACAAATGCCTCCACGGCCTGGTATTCTGCCAGCCCCAGCTTGTCGAGCAGGACGGCCGTCTGGTGGTTACGGTCTTCGGCACGCTGCCAGAACTCCCGCTCATCCGTTCCGGGAAAGAGTGCTTTGTCCTTTTGCGACTGGTGTTTGAAGATCGCTTTTCTTTTCCGGATCACCTCGTCGGGGCTGAGGGGTACCAGCATTTCGGCATCAGAGATATTCCACTCCTGCCATGCCCCCCGGTAAAACCACACATAACAATGCTTCATCCAGGGTTCCTTTTTTATCCGGTCTATCACCTGCATCACCGCATCCAGGCAGACACGGTGTGTGCCATGTGGATCGGAAAGGTCGCCCGCAGCAAAGATCTGGTGTGGTTGTACCTGCTCAAGCAACCGCCGGATAATGGAAAGGTCTTCTTCTCCCAGTGGGTTTTTCTTTACCCGGCCTGTCTCATAGAAAGGCATTTCCAGGAAATGAATATGATCATCGGGAATACCCATAAAGCGGCAGGCAGCTTTGGCCTCCACTTTACGGATAAGGGTTTTCACTTTCTGTATTTCCGGAATATCTACCTGTCCCGGTTTCTTTGAAGCAAAGAAATCAAGCACTTTACCGTAAAATTCCTTTGGATATTCAGCATCGGGGAAAAAATCTCCGCTAAAATCGGTCACAAAACCGGCAAAACGGATCACATCATCATCAAAGACGGCAATATTCCCGCTGGTCTGGTAAGCTACATGAACATCGTGTCCCTGGTCCACGAGCCGGGTCAGGGTACCCCCCATCGAAATCACATCATCGTCAGGATGAGGGCTGAAGACGATCACTCTTTTGGGATAGGGTTCAGCCCGTTCGGGACGGTTGCTGTCATCAGCACCGGGTTTCCCTCCCGGCCATCCGGATACAGCATGTTGTATCTGGTTAAATACACGGATATTGATATCATAGGCGCCTCTGCCCCGGGCAACCAGGTCACCCATATGATGTTCATTGTAATCCCGGTTGGTAAGTTTAAGGATCGGTTTCCCTGTTTCCTGGCAAAGCCAGATCACCGCTTTGCGAATCATGGCATCGTCCCAATGGCAAGTCCCTGTCAACCAGGGTGTTTTAAACCGGGTGAGCTCGGCAGCAGCCGCTTCGTCCAGGACGATCAGGGCATTGGGGTGTTGCTGGAGAAACGAAGCCGGAACATTTTCGGACACCGGCCCTTCGACGGTATCTTTAATGATTTTTGCCTTTCCCTCACCCCAGGCCAGCAGGATCACCTGTCTGGCGCTCAGCAGCGTGCCGACTCCCATGGTAATGGCTTTTCGCGGTACGTAATCCTCACCGAAGAAATCACTGGCAGCATCCGCAATCGTAACATGGTCGAGGGTAATAAGGCGGGTTACCGAATTTCTCCCTGAGCCGGGTTCGTTAAAACCGATATGGCCGGTACGTCCGATACCCAGTAACTGAATATCGATACCTCCCGCTTTTTCAATCTCCTTTTCATAATCCCGGCAGAACTCCGGAATCTTCTCCAGTGGCAGGGTACCATCCGGGATATGCATATTTTCTTTCAAAATATCCAACTGATCAAGCAAATGCTCACGCATAAAACGTACATAAGATTGCAATTTCCCGGGGTTCATCGGATAATACTCATCCACGCTGAAAGTGATCACATTTCTGAAGCTCAGGCCTTCATCGTTATGCAACCGTACGAGCTCATCATAGACCTCCACAGGAGTAGACCCTGTCGGAAGACCGAGAACACAATGTTTGTCCTGTGCCGCACGGTCACGGATAAGAGCGGCAATGCTGGCAGCAATCTTCACAGATGCAGCGCGGGAGCTGCCATAGACATGTACCGGTATTTTTTCCCTGCGGGCTTTCTCCTTTTCCTTACCTGCGGGCAATATCTCCTTATCCGAATCGAGTCTGAAAGTGATCATGGTTGTAGGATTTTTATGGTATTTTCCCGTCCAGCCGTTCGAGGGCATAATGGGCAGCTCCGATAAAACCGGCTTTCTCTTTTAAACGGGCGGTTATGATTTTCAGGTCATTTACGCAGTTATCCATCGCATGGTTTACCAGAGACTCCCGGATCAATGAGATATATTGTTTCCCTCCCAGTGCCATTCCGCCGCCCAGCACAATCAGTCCGGGAGAGAAAATATTCACCAGGTTTCCCAGGCCGATACCCAGGAAAAAAGCATTCTCACGGACAGCATCCGCAGCAACCCGCTCCCCCTGATTAAAACGGTCGAAAACCGGTTTTGCCGTAGTTACCGTCAGGTCGCCGTTACCCCTTTTCTTCACCAGCCGGTTATAATGTTTCACCAGGGCTTCCGCGCCGGCGTATGACTCCAGCGTTCCTCTTCCGCCCCATTTGTTACGTGCCCCCCTGAAGTTTATGGACATCTGTCCGAACTCTCCGGCGGCATTGTGATTGCCGCGATAAAGTTTACCGTTAACGACAATAGCACCTCCTATACCGCTGCGCAGGGAGACAAACAGGACATTTTCGCGGTTACGCGCCGCCCCGAAGAGCCATTCGGCATATCCGTAGAGTGTGGCATCATTATCCACGAATGCCGGAATTCCAAACCTGCCGGATATGGTTTCGCCCAGGGGAATATCTTTCCAGTCGCGGATATGCAGGGCTGCACCGAGAATAACACCGGTCTGCGGATCCACAAAACCGGGTGAACCGATACCTATACTCAGGGGGTTGATCTTGTTGTCCGATGCATAATCCAGCATTTCTTTCACCACGGTAATCAGTTTTTTTAATACCGCCTCCCTGTTTCTCCGCTGGTTGTATTGTATCCGGTCATGGTTCAGCACCATCCCGTCATACCTGACAATACCGTATTTAATGCCGGTACGGCCGATATCAATTCCGATCGCGGAGGCATATTTGTACATTGATCTGCCGTTTCAGATTTTCGCAGCAAAGATAGGGGAAAATCCCTGAAGCCGAAAGATTAAACTCAACCTGTCAGCGTTCGAAGAACCTGACAGCGTTGTGAAGTCAGCCATCCTGACACTGACAGGAACTTTCAGTACGCTGTCAGGTCAGGGATTCAACTTAACCTGTCAGCGTTCGAAGAACCTGACAGCGTTGTGAAGTCAGCCATCCTGACTCTGACAGGTTCCTGCGGGACGCTGTCAGGTCAGGGATTCAGCTCAACCTGTCAGCGTTCGAAAAACCTGACAGCCTGCCTGACGGCAGTGTTGTGAGGTCAAACAACCTGACACTGACAGGAACTTTCAGTACGCTGTCAGGTCAGGCTTCAGCTCAACCTGTCAGCGTTCGAAAAACCTGACACTGACAGGTTCCTGCGGGACGCTGTCAGGTCAGGGATTCAGCTTAACCAGACACTGACAGGATCCCGGCAGGCCGGGAACACTGTCAGGTCTTACCGAAAGCTTTTCACCAAACAATACGGTTAAAAACGGATCATTGCCTTCATTACTCCGTCACGGTAGCCCGCCACCAGATCATAGGCCTCGTCCGATTTTTCAAACGGAAAGAGATGGGTGATCACGCGGTCCACATCGACTTTCCCGGTACGGATCAGGTCCAACGCCTCTCCGATACAGTTGTTTTGCCTTCTTACATTCCGTATCGTAATTTCCTTATGGCGCAGTTCATCCGCCGGGAATGTCCATATATCAAATCCGGGAATACCGATGATCAGGATCATCCCGCCGGGTTTTACCAGTTGTACCGCCTGATCCACCGCCTCCTGCTTACCACAGCATTCAAAAACAACATCCAGCTGACCGGGTTCGTTGTCAAGAATCTTTGCCACGATATCTTCTTTGTCAGGGTTGCCTGTCCGGTATGCCCCGGTCTTTCTGGCCAGCGCCAGCCGTTCCGGAATCTTATCCGTAACATAAATGTGGCGTGCACCATATGCCAGTGCCGGCATAAGCACACTGATCCCGATGGGGCCTGACCCCAGGATACCGATATTTTTTCCTTCAACATTCCCGGCAAGATGTACGGCATAAGTACCGATGGAAAGGGGTTCAATGAAAGCCGCTTCGTCAGCATTCACCCCTCCGGGAACAACATAACATGATGTTTCGGGCATGACGACATATTCGGAAAGACAACCATCTGCCTGTCCGGGATTGCCCAGGAACCGCAGGTTACGGCAGGTATGCAAACGGCCTGTGAGACACTGGTCGCAATGGAAACAGGGCATCGCCGGATCAATGGCCACCAGGTCACCCGGTTTTACCCGGGTAACGCCATCTCCCGCCGCTTTAACAATGCCTGCTCCTTCGTGTCCCGTAGTAAAAGGAAAGGAAACCACCTGCGAGCCGATTTTACCGTTCAGGTAATAGTGAATATCCGAACCACATACCCCGAGTGATTTCATCCGGATCAAAACATCCCCGGGATCCGTTATCTTTGGGTCCGGAACGTCATTCATCCTCATTTTCCGTATGCCGGTAAGCTGAAAAGCTTTCATAGATATCTGTATATTTTCGGGTTATAAAACCCATGCAAGTTAGGGGATTTGTTATAAAGTTATCCCGTCAGAAAGGAATTTCCTGTTATTTTTTCTTACTTTGAAGTCGCTTAAAATTCCTGTTAATAATGAAAGAAAGAATTCTGTCCATACTTAAAACAGAGGCCGAAGCCATCCTTAATATCCCCTTCAATTCACGTTTTGACGGAGCTGTAGACCTGATCTATCATCATGTCCATGAATGTCACGGGAAGGTAATCTGCAGTGGTATGGGAAAGGCCGGCCAGATTGCCATAAACATTGCCACGACATTTTCATCCACCGGCACACCGGCCGTCTTCCTGCACCCCAGTGATGCACAGCATGGCGACCTGGGCGTGATTCAACCCGATGATATGTTACTGCTGATCTCAAATTCGGGAAAAACCCGTGAAATCCTGGAACTTGTAGATCTTGCAGAAAACCTGTATCCCGGGCTTCCGCTTGTTGTCATTACGGGAAATCCCGACGGGCCGCTGGCAGCCATGGCAAAGGTGGTGATCCTGACCGGCAGGCCGGAAGAGGTTTGCCCCCTGGGACTGACCCCGACGACATCGACAACCGTAATGACGGTGATCGGTGACGCACTGGTGGTTCTGATGATGGAGAAAATCGGATTTACGGCACAGGATTATGCCAAAAGACACCATGGCGGTTACCTGGGTGAAAAATCCAGGGCTGCCGGTAAATTATAAAATGTTTTGATTCAATGGATTATAAAGCATTGCAAAACGGTTCCGATATCCGGGGCGTTGCCCTTCCGGGAATAGAGGGAGAAGAAGTAAACCTCACACCTCATGTTACGGAACGCATTGCCATGGCTTTTGCCCGGATACTCAAAGAACGCACCGGTCAACCCGTACCGAAAGTCTCCATAGGCATGGATCCCCGGCTCAGCGGGCCGGAACTTGCTGCTGCCATCAGGCAGGGTTTGATTCATGAAAATTGCGAGGTTTATTATTACGGACTGTCCACTACCCCGGCCATGTTCATGTCCACGCAGCTTGCCGGTATGGATGGTGCCATCATGATCACGGCAAGCCATCTTCCGTTTAACCGCAACGGCATGAAATTCTTCACAAAACCCGGCGGACTTGAAAAAGAAGAGATCACCGCAATCCTTGACATGGCTGCCAAACTGAAACCGGGGAAACGTGTAAGGCAGGAAGAGGTCAGGCAGGCAGATTTCCTTAACGATTATGCCGGTTATCTTGTCCGGTTTATCCGTAAATCTGTCAGCCCCGGAAAAATAACCGGGAAACCGCTTGACGGAATGCATATTCTTGTAGATGCGGGTAACGGTTCAGGCGGGTTTTTTGCCAGTAAAGTTCTTGAACCACTTGGCGCGGATGTATCAGGCAGTCTTTATCTTGACCCTGACGGCCGTTTTCCCAATCATCCGCCTAACCCTGAGGACACCACTGCCATGGCAGGCCTGACAGAAGCGGTTAAAAAAGGAAAAGCCGATCTCGGGATTATTTTCGATACCGATGTTGACCGGGCTGCCATTGTCGACCGGACAGGAAAACCTGTTAACCGGAATCGCCTCATCGCCCTGATCAGTGCTGTCCTGCTGGAAGAATATCCCGGCACCTGGATCGTAACCGACTCCATCACCTCTGACGGTCTCACCACTTTCATCGAAGAAAAACTGGGCGGACACCATCACCGGTTTAAACGCGGCTACCGCAATGTGATCAACGAAGCCATCCGGCTTAACAAAACCGGAAAGGAGTGTCATCTTGCCATCGAAACTTCGGGACATGCAGCTCTCAAAGAAAATTATTTTCTTGACGACGGGGCTTACCTGGTTGCCCGTCTCCTGCTGAAAATGGCCCGTCTGAAACGGGAGGGAAAACCGGGATTGGAATCGCTGACAGAGAACCTTCCCGAACCGGCAGAAGCTGAAGAATTCAGGATGAAGATCCTTACACCGGATTTCAAGGCATACGGTGAAAAGATTCTGGACAAATTACGTGAATGGGTTTCCCGGCAACAGGGATGGACAATCGTAGAACCCAATTACGAAGGGGTTCGCGTACAATGTGATCAAAATAACGGGGATGGCTGGTTCCTGCTGCGATTATCGTTACATGACCCGGTAATGCCATTGAATATTGAAAGTAACAAACCCGAAGGGGTAATAAAAATCAGGAGCAAACTGAAGTTTTTCTTTGCAGGACTTTCCGGCATTGATGCCGGCACGCTCAACAGTATATGTATTTAAAAATAAAGACGGAAAGCGATGATCTACACACTGGGTGAAACGGTAATGGATATACCGGTCAGAAACGGGAAACCGGTATCCATGGTTCCGGGTGGCGCCATGCTGAACAGTTGTATCAGCCTGGGCAGGCTGAATGTACCTGTTGCATTTATCGGTGAATTCGGGAAAGACCCGGCCGGCGACCTGGTCATCCGTTTCCTGGAGAAAAACGGCATAGAAACCGGTTACATCTACCGGTATCAGGATGGAAAAACTACCGTCTCCCTGGCTTTTCTGGATGAAAATAACGATGCGTCATACAGTTTCTACCAGGATTTTCCGGAAAAGAGGTTGCAGGTTGAGATACCTCCTTTCCGTGAAGGGGATATCCTGTTGTTCGGTTCTTTTTTTGCGCTCAACAGGGAGGTGCGGCCAAAGCTGTTACAAATCATTTATGAAGCGAGAAACCACGGAGTCCTGATCATCTATGATCCCAATTTCCGGATGTCACATCTCCGGGAACTTCCGGCGCTCAAACCGGTGATCCTGGAAAATATGGAACTGGCAGATATTGTACGCGGCTCGGATGAAGACTTCAGGAACATCTTTGGTGCCGGGGATGCCGGCGAAGCCCGCAAAGTCCTTCCTGCTTCGTGCCGTTACCTGGTATATACGGCCAGCAGCCGCGAAGTACAGTTTACCTCTCCGGAAGAAAAGATCGTACTGCCTGTACAACCGGTAAAAACCGTCAGTACCATAGGCGCCGGGGATACCTTTAACGCCGGCATTGCCTATGGCCTGCACAGCCATGAAATTACCAGGGAAACACTGGAGAAAACAGGTCAGGATACCTGGAAAACCATTCTGGAGACCGCCATGCGGATGTCTGCCGATGTATGTAAACATTACGACAATTATATCAGTCCCGGTCTTGCCGTAAAAATGATCCGGAAATCCGGAAAGAAAAATAAAACTTTTACGCAGACGTTTTAAAAAAGAACCAGGAACGGATGTCATTAAAAGCACTACCGGTTACCCGTGTAGAGATTGAAGAGATTCTTCTCCACTATCCGGCAGGTAAGTTGAAAAAGTTTTCACTGCCGAAGCAGGGATATGCCAATACCAACATTTTTATTGTTACTGACAGCGGGAAATATATTCTCCGCCTGTATCGTAATCAGATTTTGGAAAACATACTTCTTGAGATAAAACTTCTTGAACTTTTAAGCCGGTATCATTTCCCGTCTCCTCATCCCCTGACCGACCGTGAAGGACATATAATCTGGCACACTTCACGTTTTCCGGCGGTACTGTTCCCGTGGTTTCCCGGCCGGCATCCGTTACGACCCGGAAAATATGCCAGCCAGGTGGCTTTAATCCTGGCAGGACTGCACAATGTAAAGGAATACAAGCTTTTCCGCAAGCAACCTGCCGTCACGACAGAGCGCTGTCTGAATCTCCCGGGTGATCCGGAAATTATAAAAAACACAGATCCCGGTATTATCGGGCTATTCAGGAAGACCTACGGAAAAGTTGAAAAGTACCTGAAACTTCCCCTGCCTCAGGGTATTGTACATGGCGATCTTTTCCCTGATAACATTCTTGTTCACAGGGGTACAGTCAGTGCCATCCTGGATTTTGAGAATTATTTCACCGGACCTGTGCTCTATGATATAGCCATGACCATCAACGGTTTTTGCGTTAAGAAGGGCTTCTACCATAATAAGTTGATTAACGGGTTTCTCCGGGCTTATCAATCTGTCCGGAAGATGAGCGAAGAGGAACACCAGTTATTACCTGTCTATATTGGCTGGGCAGCCATTTCCATGGCCGCATGGCATTTGCAAAACCCGGCAAAACGGGACAGAGACCGGCAGAAAAAAAGGATCAGGGAACTGCTGATACGTGCGGAGCAATGGCTGAAAATGCCGGAGAACAGGTTTTAACCCGGAGCCGGTATAAACCGGTTGTACCAGAAAGGACACAAGTTGGCAACATATATATTTTTAGTTGACCCTGAAAATATATTTCAGGGTGATTAAACCTTTAAGTAAAAACAAAGTCAAATCTAAAATTCAAGAATAATAAAAGGAGAAAATCATGTTAAAAAGAAAACAAAAAGTAATCGCTTTTGTTTTCGGGATATTCTTATTTGCAGGAGAAATTTTACCAATAACAGTTTTTGCACAGGAATTTGAAGATTCCCCTTTTGGCTTTCATCCGGCTGGTGTGCATCAACCCGGTTATGCCAATAATGGATTGTCTGATGCACAGAACATTGGTGTGAGATGGCACAGACCGCCAATTTATGCGTTCTGGTTCATCGTGCAGCCCGATACCGGCGATACAACCTTGGATTTCAGTATGTATGACCAGATTTATGGCACAGTGCCCACAAGTATAAATATTCTGGCGAACATCGCACCGCAGGGGCACATAGATGAAGGTTATTGTAAACCGGGGTCTTATTTACCAATTGATTCAGCTAAATATGTTCGTTTTGTAAAAGCGACAGTGGAGAGATACGACGGCGATGGGATCGACGATATGCCCGGGTTGGTAAATCCGATAAAATACTGGCAGGTCGGTAATGAACCACTGGCGACCACTCCCTCCGGTTTCGCCCAACTTCAAAGGATCACCTATCAAGCAATTAAAGATGCCTGTCCCGAATGCAAGGTTCTCATCGGTGGAACACTTCAACCCATGACGTCGTCAGGTTTTACGGTGGACGCTAAGGAGTACCTTAATTGGTTTTCCATTTTCTATGAACCGATATTAACTGAATTAAATGGCAATTATGTGAACATATTTGACCTGCACTGGTATGGTAATGCCACCGGAGACTACCGTTATTGCGGTGCGGTGCTCGATTCTCTGAAAACTATTTTATCAGAATATAACTTTGGAGAAATTCCCATCTGGATTACCGAAATGGGAAGCTATAGTGGTGACCCGAATGGTCCTGCTTTTTCCTATCAGTCCGAGAGACAGCAGGCAGGTGATTATCTCAAACGGTTTGTTTTCCCACTATCAGTTGGTATTAAAAAAGTATTTCCTGCTTTTGGATTGATGGAAGGTTTTATAGATGACGATAGCTACTTTGATCATACCGGTCTTATTTACAATGGTGAGGGTTCCAATGACCTGGGACTCGGTGTCAAAAAGCTGGCGTACTTCAGCTACAAACTTATGACCAGTAAACTCGAGGGCTCAATCTGGAACAACATCCTGACTTTGATTGACGGAACCGATAATGTTTATGCCTACAAATTCAAAAAAGCAGAATCGGGCGAACCGGTTTACGTTGCATGGCGGGACTGTTTTGATGACTCAATTTATACTACCGGCGACAGCAGCTTAATAACGCTAACCGGAATATCTTCTAATCAGGTAATGGTTACCAATGCAGTACCAAATGATACTTCAGGAATTTATATTACAAATTTCAACACGGCTTTCAGTATTGATACTTTGACCGTTTCAGGTGGCTCGGTTTCATTTTACTTAAAAGAGGTTCCTGTTTTTATTGAAGATTATAATGCAACATCGGTTAGTGAGATTAATCTGACCGGTGAAAACATAAGGATTTATCCAAATCCGGCAAAAGGAATATTTACAATTGAAGGTACTATGATTCAAAAAATAGAGCTAATAAATATTGGTGGTCAAATAATAAAACAAATGCTGATTAAAGATGAACCATTAATTATTGATTTAAGCCAACAACCTAAAGGTATTTATTTTGTAAAAGTAACCGTTGATAAAGGCGTAGTAACAAAAAAAATAGTGGTTAAATAAGTCAATCTTTCGCAGTAAAGCATATTGGCAGGTCGCTCAGGCGCTCTCCCACCAAAGAGCTTTTCTGCCCCAGCACACTGACAGATAAGGAAATCCGTTATGACCAGTAATAGAAATATAAAGCTAAGCAAATACCTCTGTTTTATACTTCGGCACAAACCCGAAACGATTGGAATTGAACTTGATGAAAACGGGAAGAAATCGATCCGGTGCGGGAGAAGGGTGGATGCGGTAAAGTTGTGATTTACCTGGAAATACTATGGATCAGACGGATATCAAAAGCGAATCGACCATTTAACGGAGAGGGCAAAATATGCAGAACAGAAAGTAAAGGAAAACGACAATCCCGAATTGCCGGCCCCAAGGCAATCATTTACCGTTTGTTTCCGTTATCTCCCGGAAGGGAATGCCGATGTGAATACTTTTAACCGTAAATTACGTGAATCCTTAAGAATGAGCGGGAAATCCACGGTAAACTACGGCTATATCGGTAAGATACCGGCCATCCGGCTTATTACGGCAAACGGGGAACCCGAAAAACCGGATATAGATCTGTTTTTTGAACATTTTATTTCAGAAGCCGGAGAACCTGAAAGAAAATTCCAGGGAACCGAATCAAAACTGAATCAGCGAAGTTGACTGATCATTGTATCTTATAATTTCGTAAATTTAAAATGAGAAAAAAATAACGGCATATCATCGTCCTCAGATATAGGGAGAAATGTAAACAAAAGTCATTTTCCGGAATCATGTTTAACAAAACAGCCCATCCAACGACATGAAAGTTAAACATCCACTCCTGCCAAACCTGAAACGGAATGATAGATTACTTATCATGAAAAGGAGATCCCGTTGCCGGGCAAGATATTTCACAGTCTGTTTCATGTTACTGATTGCCGGTTTACAGGCATTTGGTCAGAAGATGTTCATGTTAAAGGAGAAAACCAATACCATTCATCTGGATGGTGCGACATTATTGTTTGCCGGGATGTATTCCCTGAATTACGAAAAAACGATTTTTTTATCAGATAATATCAGCATGATGGCCAGCGCCGGTATTGGCGGATGGTATTTTACAACCATATCCCAATGGGTTTACGGAACCTCCTTCCCGTTAAGCATCAATAACCTGATCGGTAAGGGTGATCACCATTTCGAGATCGATTTTGGTTTAAGATATACGTTATTCAATAAGAATTCAGACAAAGGCATAACACCTTTTTTTCCGGTTTTCAATCTGGGTTACAGGTATCAGAGAAGGGACGGGAAAGGACTGGTATTTCGTTCATTTATCGGTCTGAGCGGTGCAGGTATCGGTATCGGAAAAGCTTTTTAACCGTAGGTGAATTAACAGGTGTATTCAAAAATCAGGAATCCCGGACATTAAACATAATTACGTGGTTTTTCGAATTTATCTACGTAGTTTTATCTACGTAGATACTGTGTTAAAATCCGGATTTATTCTATAAATATACATAAATCTCTTTTTAAAAGAATGATATCTGTAAATCCGGATGTGATCGAAGTGAAGGACAAAAGTTTTGAACTAATGATGTTTGTAACATTTAATTCCGTTGTTTATTTTCACAGATGCGTTAAAATATAATATCTTTACCATCAAATGGAAACGTGCATTTTTAAAGAATCTGTAACCTGTATAATGTGGAATTCCGTATGCAAAAACGAACAGAGAAAGATTATGTTCATGAGCTGAAAAAAGGCAGTTATTCTGCCTTCGATTATCTTTTCTCAGTTTACAAGGAACGGTTATATGCTTTTGCTGTCGGTTATCTTAAAGTTCCGGAAGATGCCAAAGAACTGGTGCAGGAAGTTTTTGTCAGGGTCTGGGAAAACCGTAATAAGCTGGATGAGGAGAAATCATTTAATTCATATCTTTTTACCATCTCAAAGAATACAATCCTGAACTATTTCCGAAAAAAGGCACATAAGGAAGCATATTTGGAATATATCAGGAAACATACGGGCCTGTCTGTAAGTCAAACGGAAGAAGACATTGAATATCAGGAGTTACTGGAAAGGACAAACGGACTTGTTGAGCAGTTACCTTCACGTCAAAAGGTAATTTACCGGTTAAGCAGGGAAAAGGGTATGTCGAACGAAGAAATTGCCCGGATGTTGAATATTTCAAAAAAAACCGTTGAAAATCAAATAACACTAGCCATAAAGTTTCTTCGTGAACAGTTGGGTAATGGAAAATTGATTGCACTCCTGTTTATTTCATTGTTTTTCTAAGAAAATCCTTTTCTCATAAAAAATATT
>JAADHC010000055.1:29544-66902 GCA_013152085.1 Chlorobiota bacterium | reverse complement strand
AGCCACAGAATCATCATGTTTATCGTGGTATGTGTACTGTGGATTTTCATCTTTATACGTTATCAACGCTTCGGGATTCCCTCCCCATATTGCAATATAACAATTTTCCGGATATGTTTGCCCACCTCCCACCACCAACGTGCGGCTGGTGCGGTTGCCGGCGGCATCATACGTGTATTCAAACGAGTTTTGGGCATGGACAAGCGGGAAAATTAAAAGAGTATAAAACAAAACCGTTAGCAATTTATATGTGTACATTTTTTTTCTTTTCTAGTTTATACTATAATGTGTAAATCCATGTTTTTCCCATTTTAATAGATAATTCAATATATTATCTCTAATCCACTCTCATAAATAATGCATTATCTGATTAAAATTTAATATTTACAGGTGGCATTAAAAATTTGATGTCATAAGGGGAAATCGTCTGTCGCCAGTTTTTTGTCCATTTAATCTTGATTTCTCCAATATAACAATCATAAAAACTTTTAACATCATAATTACTTTTATTGTCAGAATTCATTTCATTTGCATATAAGCAATTTACATCCTTATAAAAGTACCCCACAATTATGCCTTCCTTTCTACAAATCTCAAGTATGGAACAGGCCATCATATCATATGAAACAATCATTGAATCAGGAAAAGACAAGTATACATGCGCCAAGAAAAGACTGTCATTTAGTTTTTTTTCTTTCAGTATCTTATAAGTATAATTGGAATGTTCTACACTGTTACAATCTTGGAATTTATATCTATCGCAAGTCCCAATAAATAAGATTAAAACTAATAAAGTATATTTCATATTATTTAATTATTATAGTTAAAAAAGTCAATATGGAATTAAAAGTAGGTATTCCTCCCTTTTGTTGAAAAAATGACTTATATGGATATGTCCCTCTCCATTTTGTTTTTGGGTCATTCCATATCCAGGCACGAGTATAACCTCCAAATATTGTAATTTCTTTTTCAATATTAGGCTCAGACCATTGCCATTCCCAAATTCCAAAATTTGGTCTAAAATATGCTCGATTTGCTTTACCTCCGCCGACATTTACAAACCAATTTTGTAGCGCCGTGGGTGAATCAGTTACAATGCCTAAGATATTGCCTATTGGTACCCTTGTTGCTTCAGGAGGCCAACCTAAGGGTAGTTTTGATGGCCTCGGGGGAAATACATTAAACCATTCACCTTTCTCCCACACAACTTTCGTGCCCGGATTTAATGCATTAAAGTCTTCATAAGAAAGACCATAAAGTTCCATAATATCCTGACCAAAAAGTGGAAAATTATTATTATTTCTTATAGCAAAAGATTGTAAATTTTTGTCATTAACAAAAACCACATCGCTATTTAATGCTCTCTTTTTCATAAATTTTCCCAGTTTTTTTGCATGGGATTTAATTTTAAAATAATTATCAACATTATTACCTATGGTATACCCAGAAATAGCACCTGAGACAACAGAATAATATGTGTCAAAGCTATGCCAGTCCCAATTTTTTGGATTTATTTCCATATTATTTGCCAATACACCATTAATGTAGGCATTCATAAAAGCAAATAATAATTGAACTATTAACTCCCCGCTTGGATCTTTATACATGAGCGGGTTGTTAAGGCAATACGTGTACCGGTTACAGTTCTGGGTATAGTCCGGCATCTGCACATAGTTGTCGGGCGAGAGCATGCGGGCCAGGAGGGGATCATATAAGCGGCCGTTCCCGCCTTCACTAAAGCTCCGGCGGGCAGGCATATTGATTAACCCGAATTTATCCATATACTCGTGGCCGGTAAAGCCGCGGTCGAGGAGTGTTAGGGTTGGAATATTATTGTACAACCAGTTTGCGGGATTTTGCAGGAAATAATGATCCTTCAAACATTTTTCAGAAAAATTGAAACACATATCATCATCATAAATCTCCTTTTGCAGGATTATTTCATAAGCAAGCCACAGAATCATCAGCCACAGAATCATCATGTTTATCGTGGTATGTGTACTGTGGATTTTCATCTTTATACGTTATCAACGCTTCGGGATTCCCTCCCCATAT
The DNA here is from genome assembly GCA_013152085.1 of Chlorobiota bacterium. GTDB lineage: Bacteria > Bacteroidota > Bacteroidia > Bacteroidales > VadinHA17 > JAADHC01. The sequence goes on along the minus strand of JAADHC010000055.1, from coordinate 64,847 downwards.
TACAATATAACAATTTTCCGGATATGTTTGCCCACCTCCCACCACCGACGTGCGGCTGATGCGGTTGCCGGCGGCTCATTGATCCCAGATGATCACTCCAACTTTCAAGAGAGGAATTTTGTCTATTAGATTAATTTTTATTATTACCCAATAGTCTCAAAGCCATCACAGAGATCACGGAGAATGTATTATAACTCACAACTAAAATTAAAATCATACTTTACCTTTATGTCCTCCGAACCTCCTGAGTGTTCTCTGAGGTTTCGAAATATACCTCGAAGAACAGTTATCTGCTTCCTGATACGAATTTCAGATTTCTTCTGATCCCGGCAAATCCGGCACGCATCAGGGGTGTGTGACCGAAGCGGGTTTTGAACTCCTCCTCTCCAATAGTTTCCCAATCCTTCAGGGTCATTTTCTGTAAATCAGGGACCGGGACATATTCCTCTTCGCGAGAAACGGGCGCTTTCCGGTTCCACGGACAAACCTCCTGGCAGATGTCGCAGCCGAAGATGCGGTATTGAAAATCTTCCGGATCGTGGCCGGTGATCTCATTTCCTTTGTATTCTATTGTCCACCATGAGATGCACTTACGGGCATCAACGACATAGGGTTGCGTAATAGCACCCGTGGGGCAGGTGTCAATGCATCGGGTACAGGTACCGCAAAAGTCGCTGATGTGCGGATTGTCGGGAGGAAGTTCGATGTCAATGATCAGTTCTCCGATAAAAACATACGATCCCAGACGGCGGTTGATGAGCATGCTGTTTTTCCCAATCCATCCCAGCCCGGCGCGCTTTGCAAGGGCACGCTCCGGTACCGGTGCGGAATCCACAAACGCCCTGCCTTCAACCGGATGGATTTCATCGTGAATGAATTGCTTTAGCTTCAGCAGCATCTTCTTCATCACTTTATGATAATCCCTGCCACGGGCATAACGGGAGATCACAGGGTTATCCTTACCTGCTCCGGCTCCGGGAAAATAGTAGTTATGCAGGACAACGATCACACTTTTACTTCCCGGGACGAGAAGTGAAGGATCAAGCCGTTTTTCCAGGTGATTCTCCATCCAGCCCATATCCGCATGGTTTCCCTGTGCCAGCCATTCGAGCAGACGGGAACGCTCATCCTCGAGTGGTTCAGGAGTTGTTATACCACAGGCATCGAAACCCAGTTCGATGGCTTTTTGTTTGATCAGTTCGGCATGTACCTTTCCCGGAAGCATACTGTAAAGATATGGGATAAATTGGTTCCCGGTTTTCAGTTCATGGTCCCGAAAAACAGAAAATCTTCGATTTTCGTTGTTTTTCGGCATTCTTGGTTCCTGGTTAGTGACCTTTATGTTTTGCGATGCAGGGTGCAGGGCCCCGGGGTGCAGGTTGCGGGAAAGTTGAAGTTCGTTTGAGGAAGTTCGAAATGTCCGGACTTTTAGCTTTCCAGCCCTGACCGGTGCATCAGCGAGGAACGACGATTGATGAATGTCGAAGCGAAGCGAAGACACTGACACAAACCGTAGGGGAGTCGTCAGTGTTGAAGTTCGAAACGGATCGCTATGTTCCCTTCCGCATTGAGTTTCATTATAACTGCAGTAATACAATAATGCGACTCCTGACGGAGTCGTGTTTTTTGGTTGTGATGCCGGTTACAATAATATGACTCCTGCGGAGTCATGCCGCCAGCCTTTTCAGGAGACATCCGGGAAGGTTTTACCACAACATTCGTCTCCGGAACCACCGGAATGTACTGATCCCATAGGGATCACATTATTGTAACAACCTATTCCACCTTGTTATCCGACCCTGGGGGGGTCGCAGTATAAATCCTTTCCCGTTTAAATTCTTCAACCCGATGACTGACCAGATGGTCATGACAGCCTGTCAGGAGACAAAGAGGTAATGAGGAATTGAGGCGCAACAAGGCAAAATGACGATCAGACTAATAGACAAAGCCAACAATGGTAAAATATGATCGTTTCTGCTAAGGCAAAACCTACAGGTGTACAGTAGGTTCCTGTCAGGTCCGCCTGAATGACGCATTCGTGCAAGCCCGCTTTCGCTCCTGCGGAACTACGCGCAGGTAAAATATAAAGGTCGATCATCCTTCATCAATCAACCTTAAACCTTCCTAAAGGAATCCCAGCTGCAGCTGTGCCTCCTCGCTCATCATGCTTTTGTCCCAGGGCGGATCGAAGGTGAGCACCAGGTCAACTTCCTTTACCCCCGGAATGTATTCAATCCGTGTTTTCACTTCATTCAGCAGTTCATCGGCAATGGGACAGTTTGGAGCGGTAAGGGTCATCACAAGCTTCACCTTACCCTCCTCCTGCACGTCAATCTCATAGATCAGACCCAGGTCATATATATTCACCGGAATTTCCGGGTCGTAGATATTCTTCAGCTCAAAAACAATCTTTTGTTCCAGATCAAAAATATTCACTTCTTCTTTCATGATCATCCTCTTTGTTTACTTTTTGCATCATAGGCGAGGGCATAGAGCCGTATACGTTTGATCATGGCGAGCAAACCATTGGCACGGGTAGGCGAAAGATTTTCCCTGAGACCGATTTTATCAATAAAATAGAGGTCAGCATCTTTAATCTCTGCAGGGGTATGTCCCGAAACCACCTTGATCAGCAGGGCAATGATCCCCTTGGTGATAATGGCATCGCTGTCAGCTGAAAAGAATATCTTCCCCTCTTTCATTTCGGCATCCAGCCAAACCCTGGAGACACAACCCTCAATCAGGTTTTCTTTACTGTGTTGTGAAGGATTTAAAGGTTTCAGCTCTTTACCGAGTTCGATAAGATAGCTGTATTTATCCATCCAATCTTCGTAAATGCTGAATTCTTCGATAATTTCATCCTGTTTTTCCTGTATGGTCATAGTCATTTATATTATTGAAACATTTCTACCACGCGGTGAAGTCCGGCCACGAAGTGATCAACCTCTTCAAAAGTATTATAAAAAGAAAATGATGCACGCACTGTACCGGCGATTCCGAAATGGTCGGCAACAGGCTGAGCACAATGATGGCCGGTACGTACAGCTACTCCCAGCTTATCAAGGATCAGGCCCGTATCATAGGCGTTGATACCGTCGATAAGGAAAGAGAGTATGCTTACTTTACGGGGTGCTTCGCCATAAATTCGCAGGCCGGGAATTTCTTTAACTTTTTCCGTAGCATACGCCAGCAGTTGATCTTCATATTCAAACACCTCTTTTAACCCGATATTCCGGAGGTATTGAATGGCCGCACCCAGGCCGATCGCTCCGATATAGTTTGTAGTGCCGGCTTCAAATTTAAAAGGAGCTTCCAGGTATTCCGTATGATCAAATGTCACTGACAGGATCATATCACCGCCACCCTGGTAAGGGGGCATCTCTTCGAGCCATTTTGTCTTGGCATATAACACCCCTATCCCTGTCGGACCGTATATTTTATGACCGGAAAAGGCATAAAAATCGCAATCAATCCCGCTCAGATCCGTTGGGACATGCTGAGCCCCCTGCGCCCCGTCAATCAGTATCGGAACTTCATGTTTATGAGCAATTTGTGTAATCTCTTTCACCGGGTTTACCGTACCCAGTACATTGGAAACCTGGGTTACACCGATCAGCTTTGTTTTTTCAGTGATCAGGTTTACGAGATCATCCAGTTTCAGGCAGCCGGTATCATCCATTTTCCAAACCTTGATATGTGCTTTTTTCCGCTCACACAACATTTGCCACGGTACAATGTTGGCATGGTGCTCCATTTCTGTCAGGATAATTTCATCACCCTCATGAATAAACTTCTCGCCAAAAGAAAAAGCTACCAGGTTGATGGAATCGGTTGTTCCATGCGTATATACAATTTCCTTTTCATTTTCCACATGAAAATACCGGGCAATGATTTTCCGGGCTTCTTCGTAATTTTCGGTTGTCACGGTACTTAAATGATGCACACCGCGATGAATGTTGCTGTTTTCTATTTCGTAGAGCCGGGTAATCGTATCCAGAACGACCCTGGGTTTCTGTGTTGTTGCTCCGTTATCAAAATACACAAAGGGTTTTCCGTAAATTTCCTGTTGCAGAATGGGAAAATCTTCCCGGACTTTTTGTACATCAAACATTTTCTTATCATTTTAAGAATAGTTTACCAGACAGGTATGACATTTGGGGATATCTCCTTTCAGGCGTTTTTCGACCAGCTCGGTGATCCGGTCTTGTAAAACCTCGATCCTGATCTTCCTGACTACGTCATGGGCAAAGGCATACATCAGCATCAGGCGGGCATCATTTTCACGGATGCCCCTCGAGCGTAAATAAAACATGGCCTCCTCGTCCAGTTGTCCCACGGTAGCCCCGTGTGTACATTTTACATCATCCGCATATATTTCCAGTTGCGGTTTGGAATTCATTTTGGCCGTATCGGTCAGGAGAATATTTTTATTTACCTGGTAAGCCTCTGTTTTCTGAGCTCCTTTCTCAACAAGGATCTTACCGGAAAAAACACCTGTTGCATTGTTGTTCAGCACCCCTTTATAAAGCTGGTTACTGAAACATTCGGGAGCAGCATGGGAGACAAAGACGTGATTATCCACATGCTGATCATGGTCCATCAGAAAAAGTCCGTTGGCATGACTTTTCGCATGAGACCCGACGAGTACAATATCCAGGTTGTTCCGGATATGACCTCCGTGGAGAGAAATATGATTGTTGTTCAATAAGGTTCGCGCTTCCTGGCGAATGAAGGTATGGGTGATATTTGTTGCATTGTTATTCTCATTCTGTAAACGTGTCATATCCAGTCTGGCTTCACGGTCCATAAACACTTCGGTTACCGAATTGGATAATGATTCATATTCGGAGAGGGTATGATCACAGACCACGATCCTTGCCTCGCTGTTTTTTCCCAGGACAATCAGGTTTCGGTACTGCACCAAATCACTCTGGTTATCATTAACGATATTTACCACCTGCACGGGTTTTTCCATCACTACATTATCCGGGACATAAATAAAAAAACCGTCTGTAGCAAAGGCAGCATTAAGAGCCACCAACCCGTCGGTACTTTCACCGGCTGCCAGGTTCAGGTATTTGGATACTAATCCGGGCATCTCTTTCATTGCTTGTCGCAAACCGCCTATGCGAATGCCATCCTCCATTTTTCCAAGGGAAGATGTTTCCTCAAAATAGAAGCCATTCAGCACGACATGCATGAATGTGTTCAGTGTCGGGATATCACAGCGGAAAATATCATCCAATTTGAAATTCCTGTTTCTGGGAACCATCAACGGAGGAATGTTTTTTTCAAAGTATTTCTGAACAGGTGTAAACCGGTATTTCTCATTTTTGTACCCTGGGATTCCGTAGGTAAGGAAAGCTTCCCGCCCCTTTTGCTGCATAATTTTAACAGCAGGCAGCAGTCCGGTTTTCACCGAGGTCCCGGTTTTTTCAAACCGGTCGAGAACCATGCGGGTCAGCTCAGGTGTTTTGTTCCGCAATACCTCTTTTCCCATCACTATATTCCTCCGTTACCGTTATCATCCTGCAGCCAGTCGTACCCTTTTTCCTCCAATTCAAGAGCCAGTTCCTTCCCGCTGGACTTTAAGATTTTTCCTTTGTAAAGGACATGAACAAAATCGGGAACAATATAATTGAGTAACCGCTGGTAATGGGTAATCACAATGGTCGCGTTATCCGGGCGTTTCAGGGCATTAACTCCCTGAGCTACGGTACGCAGGGCATCGATATCAAGTCCTGAATCCGTTTCGTCAAGTATGGCAAGACGCGGTTCAAGCATGGCCATCTGGAAGATTTCGTTTTTCTTTTTTTCCCCGCCGGAAAATCCTTCGTTCACCGAACGGTTGGTCAATGCCGAATCAATACCCACCAGATTTTTCTTTTCCCTCATAATACGCAGAAATTCGGAAGGAGAGATGGGTTCTTCACCCCGGTATTTACGCTGTTCGTTAATGGCCGCCCGAAGGAAGTTCACCATACTCACCCCGGGAATTTCAACCGGATACTGAAAACCGAGAAAAACGCCCTTCAGGGCACGTTCTTCAGGTGACCATTTAGTAATATCTTCACCGTCATACAAAATACGTCCATCCGTAATTTGAACATAATCCCTTCCGACAATTACAGAGGCCAGGGTGCTTTTCCCGGAACCGTTGGGTCCCATGATCGCATGCACTTCTCCCTCGTTGATTTCCAGGTTGATTCCTTTCAGAATTTCTTTTCCCTCTATAGAGGCATGCAAATTTTCTATTTTTAACATCATTCCGTGTTTTTTACTTTTTGATTTTTTATTATCCTACACTACCCTCAAGGCTGATCTGCAGGAGCTTTTGTGCTTCAACCGCAAATTCCATCGGCAACTGGTTTAACACCTCTTTGGCATATCCGTTTACGATCATTCCGACGGCATCTTCGGTAGAGATGCCCCGCTGGTTACAGTAAAAAATCTGGTCTTCCCCGATCTTCGAGGTAGTTGCTTCATGTTCGACAACCGCCGTTTTATTATCAACCTCGATATAGGGAAACGTATGGGCCCCGCACTGGCCACCGATCAGCAAAGAGTCACATTGTGAATAATTTCGCGCATTTTCCGCTCCTTTGGTTACTTTCACCAATCCGCGATAACTGTTATTGCTTCGTCCGGCAGAGATTCCTTTGGACACAATCAGACTCCGTGTATTTCTCCCGATATGCATCATTTTGGTACCTGTATCGGCCTGCTGATAATTGTTGGTTACAGCTACCGAATAAAATTCGCCCTTCGAATAATCCCCTTTCAGGATGGTACTGGGATATTTCCAGGTTATGGCCGAACCGGTTTCGACCTGTGTCCATGAAATCTTGGAATGATTTCCCTTGCACAAACCCCGCTTGGTAACAAAATTGTATATGCCTCCTTTGCCATCTTTATCCCCGGGATACCAATTTTGCACGGTTGAATATTTCACCCCGGCATTTTCGTGGGTAATGATTTCCACAATGGCAGCATGCAACTGGTTTTTATCGCGCATAGGGGCCGTACAACCTTCGAGATAACTGACATAACTGTCATCATCGGCTATAATCAGGGTTCGTTCAAACTGCCCGGTATTGGCCGCATTGATCCGGAAATAAGTAGACAATTCCATCGGGCAGCGCACCCCTTTGGGAATATAAACAAATGAACCGTCGCTGAAAACCGCAGAATTCAAGGCTGCAAAAAAGTTATCTGTATACGGGACTACCGAACCCAGATATTTTTTTATAAGATCCGGGTATTTTACGATTGCTTCACTCATCGAACAAAAAATGATCCCAAGTTCAGCCAGGCTCTCCTGAAAGGTGGTCTTCACCGATGCACTATCCATCACGGCATCCACAGCCACTCCTGAAAGCCGTTTTTGTTCTTCAAGAGGTATCCCCAGTTTGGTAAAAGTCTCCCTGATTTCGGGATCAACCTCATCCATACTCTCCAGATTGGGTTTTGCCTTGGGTACGGCATAATAAATAATATCCTGGTAATCAATTTCCGGGATTTTAAGATGTGCCCATTCCGGCATTTCCATTTTCAGCCAATGCCTGTATGCTTTCAGCCTGAATTCAAGCATAAATTCAGGCTCGTTCTTTCTGCGGGAGATTTCGTGTATAATATTTTCATTCAGCCCTTTAGGCAAGGTATCCATCTCAATATCGGAAGTAAATCCGTATTTATATTCCGACCCGGTTACCTCACTGATTATCTTATCCTGATCTTTTTCCATAATTTTGTCCCCAATATGGTATGGATCTGCTTATTTATATTTAATCTAAATAAGCGCAAAGATACAAAAATTACCTTTTGCTGTTTATGATTTTTAATATAAAAAAGACAGGAATATGGCAACATTTAGTAGTGAAGGGACTCCGATATCGGAATACGGGGAATTTGGTCTGATCAGGCATTTAACGGGAGCATTTCCTTTGCATCAAAAAGGTTCTGTTTTAGGTGTAGGTGACGATGCTGCGGTGATCAGACCGCAACAGGAGCAGATAGTTATCACTTCTGATCTGTTGCTGGAAGGGGTTCATTTCAACCTGATGTATGTGCCTTTAAAACATCTGGGATATAAAGCTGTTGTGGTTAACCTGTCGGATGTTTACGCCATGATGGCCAGGCCGACACAGATCATCGTTTCGATAGGGGTCTCCAACAAGTTCAGGGTCGAACATCTGGAATCGCTTTACGAAGGCATTGCCCTGGCTTGCAGGCATTACGGTGTGGATATGGTTGGTGGTGACACTTCCTCATCGATGACGGGGCTGACGATCAGCATTACGGCCATAGGTGAAGTAGGCAAATACCCGGTATTACGGAAAGGCGCCGGCGAACATGATATTCTTTGTGTCACCGGAGACCTGGGAGCTGCTTACACAGGTCTTCAGGTACTCAAACGTGAAAATAAGCTTTTTCAGGATGATCCTTCGCTGAAACCGGAGTTAGACAAATACCGCTACGTTGTGGAACGCCAACTTAAACCTGAGGCCAGAAAGGATCTGGCACCACTACTGGAAAATTATAATATCCGGCCGACAGCCATGATTGACATATCGGACGGACTTTCTTCGGAAGCATTACATATCTGTGAACAATCGGATACAGGGTGCAGGATATACCAGGATAAAATTCCCATTGACCGGGAAACGGAATCTACGGCAAAGGAATTCGGACTGGAACCGTTGATTGCCGCCCTCAATGGCGGAGAAGATTATGAACTGTTATTTACACTCCGTCCTGCCGACTACGAAAAGGTAATGCAGGAACAAGGGATCTTTCCGGTAGGACACATCACCTCAAAAGAACAGGGAACAAAACTGGTATCTTCATCGGGAAGTGAGATTGAACTGCAGGCACAGGGATGGGATGCGCTGAAATGATTATTCGGGACCGCGTATGATCCCCCGGGAAGAACGTTTGATAAAGCTAAGTACTTCATCTTTCTCTTCGGATGCCGGAAAATCTTCTTCGATTTTTTCAATGGCTTTTGAAATGATCAGCCCGCGGAGGTATATATTGCGATACATTTCCTGAATTTCATTGATTTTTTCATTACTAAAACCGCGACGGCGCAAGCCGATACTGTTGAGTCCCATGTACATCAGCGGATCCCTGTCTGCTTTAACATAAGGAGGGACATCTTTACGGGCTTTGGATCCTCCTCCCAGGAAAGCATGTTTGCCGATGTGTACAAACTGGTGCACCAGGGTACCTCCCCCGAGAATAGCCCAATCGCCCACATGGACCTCTCCAGCCAGCGAGGCATTGTTTACCATGATACACTGATTCCCCACGACACAATCATGTGCAATATGTACATAGGCCATTAACAGGGTATTGGAACCCACTATGGTTTTGCCGGCCGCTTTGGTTCCGCGGTTCAGGGTAACAAACTCACGTATGGTGGTATTATCGCCGATTTCCACAGTAGTTTTTTCACCTTCGAATTTCAGGTCCTGGGGAATGGCACCGATAACAGCTCCCGGGAATATCCGGCAACGTTTTCCGATACGTGTTCCTTCCATAATGGTGACATTCGGGCCGATCCAGGTACCGTCCCCGATCACAACATCCCTGGCAATTGAGCTGAAAGCCTCGATTGTAACCTTATTACCCATAGTGGCTTCGGGATGTATATCAGAAAGCTTATGGATCATTTTATGATTTATTTTTGACGATCTGAGCCATCATTTCTCCCTCCATCACCAGTTTGTTTCCGACATAGGCACGGCCGTACATGGTCACAATTCCCCGACGCATCGGTTCGGAAAAGACCAGTTTAAAGATTAAAGTATCTCCGGGAACCACCTTGCTTTTGAATTTAACTCTTTCTATTTTTAAGAAATAGGTAGAATAATTCTCCGGATCCGGAACCGTACTTAACACAAGAACCCCTCCTACCTGTGCCATGGCTTCGATCTGCATCACTCCGGGCATAACAGGCTCTTCAGGGAAATGTCCCTGGAAAAACTGTTCATTATACGTAAGATTCTTTATGCCAACGATACCTTCCTCATCAAGTTTAATGATCTTATCCACCAGCAGGAAAGGATAGCGATGTGGCAGCCGTCTTCTGATCTCCAGCACATCCATTACCGGTGGGATGGTCGGGTCGTAAACCGGAATATCTTTTTTTGCATTTGCTTTCTTGATGGCCTGCCGGATTAACCGGGCGAATTCGGTATTGGCTTTATGTCCCGGACGGGTAGCCACAATTTTACCTTTTAATGGTTTTCCAACCAGGGCAATGTCTCCCATCAGGTCGAGCAGTTTATGACGTGCCGGTTCGTTGGGATAATGCAAATCAATATTATTGAGCACTCCTTCTGAATTGGCTTTAATATGAGGCTTGTGAAAGAGATCGGCAATCCGGTCAATTTCTGCCTGCTCAACTTTTCGGTCCAGGATCACAATGGCATTATCCATGTCCCCGCCTTTGATCTTATTCATCCGGGCCAGACCCTCCAGTTCATGAAAAAAGACAAATGTCCGGCAGTTTGCAATCTCGCGTTCAAATTCTTCGGGATGGTTCAGGATGGCATACTGGTTACCCAGAACTCTGGAGTTATAATCTATCAAAACATTAATACTCAGATGGTCATCCGGATACACGATCAGGTCAGCCCCTCTTTCTTCGTCCGAAAAGGTAATTTTCTCTGTTACGATAAAATAATCTTTTTCCGCATCAAGTTCTTTAATTCCGGCTTTGCGGAGGGCTTCCACAAATTTAAGAGAGCTTCCTCCCATAATCGGGGCTTCGGGTCCCTTGATCTCAATCAGGGCATTATCTATCCCCAAACCATTAAGTGCAGCCAACACATGTTCGATGGTTGCCACTTTTACACCGTTTTCTTCGAGGGTTGTTCCACGGGTGGTCTCGACAACATTTTCGGCAACGGCATGGATCAGCGGTTTATCCGGGAGGTCGGAACGGCAAAAAACATAGCCATGCCCGGCAGATGCCGGTTTAAAGGTTAACGTTACATCAATACCTGTATGTAATCCTTTGCCTGTGAGTGATATTTCGGAAGTAATCGTTTTCTGTTTCTCTGACATTCGTCTGTAAGGCTTAATATTAACGGGCGCAAGATACAAAAATTAGAAAAACCGGAAAGGCAAATTCAAAAACAGGCAAAATTCAAAAAAATGTCTCCTACGGAAGGAAGAAGCTCTGAAAAACATCCCTGTATCAGGATTTTTTTTCTTCAAGCAATGTTTCCAGTTTTTCAAGCCGTTTGACCAGGTCAGGTAAACGTTTGAAACAGATAAAGGAACGCTGAAACTCAAGCCGGGGCAGTGCGGGGATCCCTTCGATGATCATGTTTTCTTTCTTTATGGTGGAGGGGACACCGGTTTTGGCTGCGATTTTCACACCATCGGCGATATGCAGGTGTCCGCTGATACCCACCTGTCCGCCAAACATACAATTGCTGCCAATTTTTGTCGATCCGGCAATCCCGGTTTGTGCTGCCATAACCGTGTTTTTACCAATCTCCACATTATGGGCAACCTGAATCAGGTTATCAAGTTTAACCCCATGATGAATCACGGTAGCGCCCATAGTAGCCCTGTCAATGGTTACGTTGGCACCGATTTCCACATCATCTTCAAGAATAACCTTTCCCACCTGGGGTATCTTCCGGTAATTTTTATCTGACTTCGGAGCAAATCCGAAGCCGTCCGAACCGATCACCGTACCGGCATGTACGATGCAATTTTTTCCAATACGGCAATCATGATAAATCCGAACTCCGGGATGAAGAACGGTTCCTTCCCCGATGGTCACATGGTCACCGACATAAACCTGTGGATAGATGATTACGTTATTCCCGAGTGTAACATTCTTACCGACAAAGGCAAAAGCCCCGATAAAGGCATCTTCCCCCACGTGAACCCCCTGATCCAAAAAAGCAAGTTTATGAATGCCTTTCGGTTTCTCTTTTTGTTGTTCCTGGAATGTCAGTAATTGCGCCAGGGCTTCATACGCATTATCCACCCGGATCAGGGTGGCTCCGATCTTTTTATCAGGCTTAAAATCACGATTCACAATAACCGCAGAAGCACCTGTCGTAAAAATAAAACGTGTGTATGCAGGATTGGCAAGAAATGTCAGGTCGCCCTCTTTCCCCTCTTCAATTTTTGCAAAACCCCGGATGATTTTATCGGGATTCCCTTCAATAGTGCCACCAAGAAAATCGGCAATCATTTTTATTGTATACTCCATAATCTATTTTTTTTTTTGAGTTAATCGTTCATTTTAGGATAACAAAGGATGTATTTATGCACGATGCGGGAGATAATGGCCTGGTCGAGGATATCGGATACCCCGGTAATATCGGTTACCGTATTGTCTTTCCCCAGTATCTTTATCTGGTGATCAACCAGTGAATAGGCAAAATTGCTGATTGCATCCGTAAATACAAAGTAGCCGATATCCTGTTTAGGGATACCCGTTTTTTTAAGGACTTCAGCGGATATTTTTTCAACCCTTTCCTTATCAAAAGGTTGACCCTGTATTTCAATTTGAAAAAGGTTGCGATTGATCAACCGGTGGCAAAGATCGGATAAAACCGGATCATCATGATCTGACCAGACTTTGGCAGCTACCAAAATGTCATTATCATCAAGCATGGAAAAAGTATCGAGAAATTCTTTTTTTTCATGGGACGAACTCCGGAGTATAGCTGCCGCATTAAAAGGGTTTCCAAGAAAAAAGGCAAGGGAAGGCGTTGTAAAAAGGGGTACCCCTTCCTTTGCCAATTGTTCTGCGCGTTTTAAAATTTTTACCAGCAGATGTTCAGCCGAAACAACGGTTTTGTGAAAATATACCTGCCAGTACAAGAGGCGCCGGGCAAGTATAAATTTTTCGACCGAATAAATACCTTTTTCTTCAATGACCAGTTCATTATTAAAAACATGAAGCATTTTGATGATCCGGTCGAAGCCTACCGTTCCTTCAGCTACGCCGGAAAAGAAACTGTCCCGCTGGATATAATCCAGACGATCCATATCCAACTGGCCGACAATCAGCTGTGACAGAAAATTCCTGGGGTAATTCCCTTTAAATATCCGTATAGCTTTAGCCAGTTTCCCATCAAACTGATCATTCAGTGTTTCCATCATCATCAGGGACAGGTCTTCGTGCGAAAGATCATGGATAATAGATTCTTCGAGGGCATGTGAAAAAGGCCCATGGCCAATATCATGCAACAGAATGGCTATCTGGGCCGAAAGTGCTTCTTCATCAGAGATATCCACTCCTTTCCCCCGAAGTGTCTGTATCGCCTGGGTCATCAGGTGCATGGCTCCGAGACTATGCTGGAAACGGGTATGATTGGCCCCGGGATAAACCAGCGCGGTAAGCCCGAGTTGTCTGATCCTGCGCAAACGTTGAAAATACGGATGTTCGATCAAATCAAAGATAAGCGGATCAGGAATATGAATAAATCCGTAAACCGGATCATTAAAAATCTTTCGTTTATTTCTGGCTCTTTTCTCCAAAATACACCTGTTTTGAAAAAACCGGATTATCTCAAAGTCCCCTGTTGTCGCATCAGAAGCATTTGTACAAAGATAAGCAGCCGCAGCAAAAGATTTCATAAAAGCGCAATATTTGTTTGTTTTGATAAAAACAACTATTTTTGCGCCCGACTTGTGGACAGATTGATTTCAGGGGACAGTGTCCCCTGTTTTTATAGGATGATATCAAAAGAACATATAAGATCCGTATTGGAAAAATACCCGGGAGGAAACGATTTTTTTATTGTTTATATCGGGGTTAAGCCAGGCAATATAATCCGGGTATTTGTTGACCGTACGGAAGGCATTACCATTAAAGAGTGCGCAGAGATATCCCGTTTTATACAAAAGTCCCTCAACCGGGACGAAGAAGATTTCGAATTGATGGTATCTTCTCCCGGACTGGACAGGCCCTTACAGGTCTGGGAGCAATACCGGAAGAATATCGGAAGATCATTAAAAATCAAATTGAATGACGGATCAGAATATAAGGGCACACTTACCGGGGTAGACCGGAAAAAGATCATCCTTGAAAAAAAGGCGAAAAAGAATAAGAAAAAAGATAAAAATACGAACGCGGAACCTTCAACGATTGAGATTCCATTTGACAAGATTGATAAAGCAATGATTATTATAACTTATTAATTTTTTGGAGGTGTTATGGATACAATTAACCTGACAGATACCTTTTCCGAATTTAAAGAGCTGAAGAATATCGACCGGGCAACCATGATGAGTGTCCTGGAAGATGTTTTCAGGGGCATGTTGAAGAAAAAATTCGGGACTGACGAAAATTTCGATATCATTATTAATATCGATAAGGGAGATTTTGAAATCTGGCGCAACCGGGAAGTTGTCGAAGATGACAAACTGGAAGATCCCAACCTGCAAATCAGTCTTACCGATGCTAAGAAAATTGATGATGATTACGAAATCGGAGAAGAGGTCACGGATGAGGTAAAACTTAAAGATTTTGGCAGGAGAGCCATTCTGTCATTAAGGCAGAATCTTACTTCACGTATCCTGGATCTGGAGAAAAGCAATGTATATGATAAATATAAAGACCGGGTTGGTGAGATTGTCGTCGGTGAAGTTTATCAAATCTGGAAACGTGAGATTCTGGTCCTCGATGATGAAGGAAATGAACTGATCCTTCCTAAAGCAGAGCAGATACCTTCTGACTTTTTCCGCAAAGGGGATACCCTGAGGGCGGTGGTTATCAAAGTGGAGATGAAAAACAACAATCCGTTGATTATCCTGTCAAGAACCTCGCCGGTATTTCTTGAAAGACTTTTCGAACTTGAAGTACCTGAAATATTTGACGGACTGATCACCATAAAAAAAATTGTCCGGGTTCCGGGCGAGCGGGCCAAAGTTGCCGTAGAGTCCTACGACGAAAGAATTGATCCCGTAGGAGCATGTGTCGGGATGAAAGGTTCACGTATTCATGGTATTGTACGTGAACTGAAAAATGAAAACATTGATGTAATTAACTTCACCAATAACATGCAGCTCTTTATTCAAAGGGCATTGAGTCCTGCAAAAATATCTTCCATTAAACTTAACGAAGAAGATAAAAGAGCCGAGGTATATCTGAAACCCAGTGAGGTATCCCTGGCTATTGGTAAAGGCGGGCTGAATATCCGTCTGGCAAGCCAGCTAACCGGTTATGAAATCGATGTTTACCGTGAAGGAGGGGAAGAGGATGAGGATGTAAACCTTGAAGAGTTTGCCGATGAAATTGACGGCTGGATCCTGGATGAACTGAAAGCCATTGGTTGCGACACAGCCAAAAGTGTTCTTGAACTTTCTATCGAAGACCTTGTAAAACGTACCGATCTTGAGGAAGAAACCATCCGGGAAATTCGAAAAATTCTTGAATCCGAATTTGAATAATATAATAACCGCATCTATAGTTCAGGAAATCCTTCTATTTTTGTATGTTCGTCTAAGCGGAGATTTTTTATGGGTGATGTAAAAAAAGCAATAAGATTAAGTAAAGCTGCCAGGGAATTCAATGTCGGGCTATCCACCATTATTGAGTTTCTCCACAAGAAGGGTTTTGACCTGGATATGAATCCGAATACCAAGATCTCAGAAGAAATGTATGACCTGCTGACAGATGAATACAGCTCTGAATTGCGTGTAAAGAAAGAGGCGGAAAAACTGAAAAAATCTGCAGAAGAAGTTAAGGAAACCATTACCATCACCGATGTTAATCATAAAGGGACAGAAACACAGGCCGAAGCAGAAGATGAGCTGATCATCAAAGATGTAACTTCCGAAACGCTGGCAAAAACCCCCTCTGAGGTGGAGCTTGAAAAAGAGACGGCTGATCAAAAAATTAAGGTTGTCGGTAAAATTGAACTGGATAAACCGGAGTCAAAAGCAAAACCCAAAGAAGCAGCCAAAAAAACTTCGGAGAAGAAAAAACCGGCGTCAACAATAAAAACACCTAAAAAAACTGTCGAAAAGAAAGCGCCAGCGAAGAAAGAAAAGGAAGTTGCTGCAGCCGAAGAAAGAACAACCGAAGAACAAGCGATCCCTGCCGAAGAGGTGAAACCGGCAGGGGAAAAAACCACTCAGGAAGTCAAAGAATCTGAGCAAGAAGCTGTCTTCAAATCTTCAATAGAAACCCTCAGCGGCCCGACAGTTGTTGGCAAGATTGATTTGCCGGTTAAAGAACCCAGAAAAAAACCTGTTGCCAGCTCAAAAGAACCTGCCTCACAAAAGAAAAAGCGGAAACGTATCCGTAAGGATAAAGAAAAGGTTGATTTGCAAAGCGGAGGAAAAGGAAGTAAAGACGAAAGGTCGGGACGAAAGAGAAGATCCATCCATACTGAAATCAGCGAAGAAGACGTACAAAAACAGATTAAAGAAACACTGGCACGTCTGACGTCAAAAACCAAATCAAAAGCGGCAAGATACCGGCGCGAAAAACGGGATATGGTGAGCCAGAAACATGAGGAAGAAATCAGGAAACAGGAAGAAGAAAAGAAAACACTCAGGGTTACCGAATTTGTATCAGTCAGCGAGCTGGCATCCATGATGGATGTACAACCCACTGAGGTCATTGCCACTTGTATGAACCTGGGATTAATTGTCTCCATTAACCAGCGTCTGGATGCTGAAACCATGTCGCTCGTAGCGGATGAATTTGGCTATGATATTGAATTTGTCAGTGCTGATATTCTGGATACCATAAAGATTAAAGAGGAAGAAGACCGGGAGGAAGACCTGATCCCACGTTCCCCGATCGTTACGGTCATGGGACACGTTGACCACGGGAAGACCAAGTTGCTTGACTACATCCGCAGTGCCAATGTGGTTGCCGGCGAAGCCGGAGGAATTACCCAGCATATCGGAGCTTATAGTGTAACGCTTGATAATGACAGGCAAATTACATTCCTTGACACACCGGGACACGAAGCTTTTACGGCCATGCGCGCCAGGGGGGCACAGATTACCGATGTTGTCATTATTGTCGTTGCTGCCGATGATGGGATCAAGCCACAAACGGTCGAAGCCATTAACCACGCCCAGGCAGCAGGCGTACCGATTGTCTTTGCCATCAACAAAATTGACAAACCCACTGCAAATCCTGACAAAATCAAAGAGGAACTTGCCAATATGAATATCCTGGTCGAAGACTGGGGCGGGAAATACCAAAGCCAGGAGATTTCAGCCAAACAGGGAACCAACATTGAGGAACTTCTGGAAAAAGTTTTACTTGAATCTGATCTGCTTGAATTAAAGGCAAACCCCAACAAAAGAGCCAATGGAACGGTTATCGAATCTTCGCTGGATAAGGGAAGAGGCTATATCGCCACAATACTTGTAAAGGAAGGTACGCTGAAAATCGGCGACCTGGTGCTGGCCGGAACCTATTACGGACACGTAAAAGCCATGTTTAATGAGCGTGGTAAAAAAATGACAGAAGCCGGACCTTCAACACCCGTACTTATCCTGGGGTTGAATGGGGCACCACAGGCCGGCGACCTGTTCAATGTACTTGACAGCGACAAAGAGGCTAAGGACATTGCCACCAGACGCAGTCAGTTACAGCGGGAACAAAATTTGCGTACCCAGAAACATATCACCCTGGATGAAATCGGCCGGCGTATTGCCATCGGAAACTTCCAGGAGCTGAACATTGTGGTAAAAGGAGATGTTGACGGATCCATCGAAGCCCTTTCGGATGCTTTGCTGAAATTGTCCAATGAAGAAATACAGGTCAATATTATCCATAAAGCCGTGGGCCAGGTTACCGAATCGGATGTCCTCCTCGCCGCAGCCTCTAATGCCATCATTATAGGATTTCAGGTCAGACCCTCTGTAAACGCTCGGAAACTGGCAGAAAAAGAAGAAATCGACATCCGGCTCTATTCCATTATTTATGATGCTATCAACGAGGTTAAAGCAGCTATGGAAGGGATGCTATCTCCCGAAATCAAAGAAGAAATTGTCGGAACACTTGAAATATTGGAAACCTTTAAAATTACCAAGGTCGGTACGATTGCCGGATGTACCGTAAAAGAAGGAAAGATTTTCCGGAACAGCAAGGTCCGGGTTATCCGGGATGGGATTGTGATTTATACCGGAAATCTCGGGTCACTGAAGCGTTTTAAGGATGATGTTAAGGAAGTTTACAGTGGCCAGGAGTGCGGACTCAATATTGCCAATTTTAACGATATTAAAGTAGGCGACATGGTTGAAGCATTTGAAGAAACCGAAGTAAAAAAGACTTTATAATATTGTTACAGGCTCATCTGAAAGAAATGCCCGGTATGGTTTCCGGTATGCGGATAACCACGTCACAAAATCAACCGGGAATGATGCTTTCTCCCCGAAAAACTTATAAAGAATAATCTGATATCTGCCGAAAAAACAGGAGGCCTATCATAAAGATAAGCCTCCTGACCACATCGCCATGAAAAAAAGCTATGCGTTTATCATCTGCTGATAAGCTGTAGCATCCATGAGAGCATCAACTTCAGCAGGATCGTGCACTTTTATTTTGATAAGCCAACCCTCACCATAAGGATCTTTATTCACAATTTCCGGTTTCTCTTCCAGTATAGCATTTATTTCCAACACCTTACCACTAACCGGAAGGAAAATATCAGAAACCGTTTTTACCGCTTCAATAGTACCGAAAGCCTCCCCCTGGTCGAGAGTTTCGCCTTCGGTTTCAATTTCGACAAAGACAATATCGCCCAACTCACTCTGCGCAAAATCGGTAATACCTACATATGCTTCATCGCCTTCAACACGAATCCACTCATGATTCTTTGTGTACTTCAATCCATCAGGAATGTTCATATCAAAAGATGTTTTATTTTTTACTGTTCAAAAATAGATATTTTTTGTACAATAATATTCTTTGGATTCTGATTTGTTAAAATTTTATTATTGTTTTTTAACAGTATCCTTCTTTTTCACCCATTTCATGACCTTGATTAACAACCACACCTTATTGAACAAGCGTAAAGCGAAGGCTTATACCAAAATTGGTATTTGCCGAGGGAAATGTTGTGGCAACAAAGGGTTTGTTTACGATCCGGTCGAAAAACATCCTTACGTTGAATTTATCACTGAGCAAATAATCTGCCGTCAATTTCAGGGTAATTACCTTTTGTCCTGCGGTCGGGATATTGGTTTCTTCAATTACCTTTCGCATGATGGTTTTATTGTCCCGGATGCTCAGGTCCGCCCGAAGATTAAGGTCACTTTTCAGTTGTTGCTCCCGTCCGCCGGTACGGATAATCAGCTGAACATCATCAAACCGGTATCCGGTACCCACCACAAACTCATTGTTCTGTATTTCGGTAAGCTGATTGTTTTCAAGACTCAGGGATAAATTCCTGCTTTTCTTTATTTCCATCTTTGAGGTCAGTCCGTTTTTCCATATCAGGTCGATATTGATCAGCGGGCTGAATTGCTCGATGATCGAAACAGTATAGATCTGGTATCGGGGGAGGAAATTATATTGCAGATCCCTGATCTGGCTCAGGCCGTCAGCATCTTCCTGGTAATTCAGATCAGACTGGAACGACCCGATGTTAAAAGTGGAACGGTAGGCATGCGTAATAGTTACCGACCGCAGATATTTCTTAACTATATTTAACTTACTTAAAAAATCAATGGTTAAACGCCAGTTGGGAAGGATCTGGGTAAGTGACGGGATAGCCTTCAGCGGTACCTTATTAGGATCTCCCTTACTGTAAGCTGCCAGAAAGGCAGGGATGAGAACCTGCTGTGCTGAAAGTGAGTAACCATTTGTAAATCCGGATTGCAGAGGTAATCCCGTTTCAGGATCAACATCGGGATCATAGGCAGGATCGACGCGCCCACGCCGGGCAGCCAGGCGTTGTGAAATTATCCGGCTGTATTCAACAAAGCGCTCAAAATTGGCAGATTTGTAATTGTTATCCGGAGATATTTTTTCGAACATTGTACCCATGGTTACGGTGGTCATGGAAAAATTTCCTGAAGCGATCCGGTTGACAAAATTATATTGTGTGGCAACAGGATCCCATTTGTAATATTCGCTGGAGTTTCGCGCATAACGCCTGTTGGCCATAATATCTATCCGGAAACCCTTAACAGGTTCGATCGTACTCCTCAGGTTAAAGTTGTCGCTGTGGGTCATGGTAAATGGAGTATTGATCAGGCTATCTGAGGTTAACCATCCCTTACCGGCCGCTTTGTAAAGGAAACCGGGATCCTGGTAGCCCAGGATAAAAGGCCATCCCGGGGCCCATTCGCCATTGACCTGTTGAAGTCCGGCATATTTGGTCCCTGGCATATAACCGGGAAGGATTGTTCCTTCGTTTTGCGAATAAGAAAGCGATACATTTTTGACCCCCATCATGGCTCCTGCCAGTGTTTCTCCGATAATGATAAGCGGATTTTCTTTCCGCTCTACCTGGCCTTCCACAATGATCCTGACATTCCGTATATCATTCTTTGCCGTAAAATTGATCCGGTTGGGATTGGCAACCTCATATGTCCCTTCAACTTTCCGGCCCTGCGCATCCGTGACTTCAACCTTTGTAATTTTTTCCGTATTGAGTTTGTGATAAATAGCCCTGGATTGTCCCCCGGTAAATTTTAGCCCCTCCCGTTCATAGGTTACCGTTTTCATTCTCGGAGGAGCTTTGTTTCCACTCATCCGCCGGCTGTTGTGCTGGTTTATTTTACGCAGCAGGTTCCATTTATTATATAAATTATTCATATTCAACTGTCCGTTAAGCTGGGCCGTGTTATAATTTTGCAGGGTATTCCCTAAATGTATGTTCATGGAATCGGGATAAACAGGGCCTACCTGCCATTCGTATCTGGCATTGTAACGGACAGATGCCGTAACCCAGTTAAGCAGGGGTATCTTGTTAATCGGTATCGTATAGGTGGCATTAATGGTATGATTATACCGGATATTCCTGCCCATGGTTTTCAGGTTGTACAACACCGAATCTTTCCATGCCTCATATTGGTCTTTGTAGCGTTCCCTGTCCACACCACCTTCGGGTTCATCAATGCGTGCCATATTACTTGCCGAAAAATCAAACCTTAGTGAGCGGGTAATGTCATATTTCAAATCATAATACCGGTTCCACATAAAGTCCTTTCTGAATGTGGGAGTAATGCGCAGAAAAGGATTGGTAACATTCCGGGTTTTTACCTCATTATAATAGCGGTCCAGGTCCATTCTCACCGAAATATGCTTGGGAAGAGGATAAAAATTAAAATCCCGGATCAGCCTGAATGCCGGAGACCGTAAAATTTTCATCTGTTTAAACGGAGCGATGTTCTTAGGCTGCGCACTAAAGATATAACTAAACCCGCCCCGGTATGTTTTTTCAACATTAATTTCTGTCTTTACATTACGAGAATAGAGCTCACTATAAGAATAGTTCAGGGACAGGTTTCCCGGATCATAAAGTCGAGGTTTTTTCGTTATCCTGCCGATACCGACATTGGTAAAGTTCAGGCTTTTCCTGCGTGTATAATCCTGGGCATGGAAAAGAATGGAATCTTTATCCGCCTGGGTTTCGGCATGTGCCAGAGCCGATTTTAAAGGGACATCCGGATCGAGGGGATTATATTCCGGGTTAATCTTACTTTCTGAAATACCGATATACATTGGAATACGGATATTGGCTTTTTCGGGAAAGAATTTACCCAGTTCAAAGTTTGAAGAAATATCATAACGTGTAACATCTTCCTGGCTACGCTGACCGACTTTTTTATCGATACTCCCGAACCCGGGTTTGCTGGTAAAACCGGCAATATCCACCGATCCAAGATCAGCAAGCCTGGCCTGCAACCGGGCATTGGCAGCCCACCCTCCTGATTCGTCAAAATCAGTAAGCCGGAGTTCATTACACCAGACTTCCACCGATTTAGGCTGTCCGTCATCTTCAAAATAGTGATTGTTCTGCAAAGGATTACGGATACCGATCATAATGGTCTTGATGTTACTCAGATTTGGGTTTCCGGTAACCTTCACCAGTTTCCCGTTAATATTTTTTACATAAACATCATTGATTTGTAAACCCGATCCATAGCGGCGCATCGCAGCATTTCGCTCCTGTTTCAGTTCCTGGAAAATCACAAGGGGAATGTTAAACCGGTTGTCTTCGGGCCAGACAATTGCCCTGTCCGATTCAAGGTCATTGTTATATCTTCCGGGAGGAGTTACTTTCACCGGGATTTCATATTCGTAATAATTATTACGGTAATCTGTTCCCAACCTGAGGAATACGGTTACTTCATCATTGCCCAACATTTCCCCCGGAAGTGCTTCGGCATGCACCTCCATCCGGATTTTCAGGTATTTCCTTATATCCAGCATGACATTTTTATATATTGCCCGTGCATCGCCGTCGTCCAGATTTTTTGCTTTTAGAAGGATTGACTGTTCATTCAGTTGTCGTAATTGTGGATTAGTCGGATCTATGACACGAGTAATGCCCGGAGGAAGCACGTAATTGACCGGCTGCTTCCCGGCATTTTCTTCGATATTCACCGCCGAGACTTCGAAAACTCCTCCGGCTGGTTCCGGAACTGAAATTCTTTCACCACCCTGGAGCAAGGAGTTGTTGAATTTACGCCATTCACTGCGTACCAGATTTAATGTGGCAAACCGGAGAATGGCCTCCTCGTTAAATCCACGCAGAAACATACGCATGAAACGTATGGATTTAAAATCCTGTATATTGCCTACGGTACGCTGATATTCTGTTATGGGGACTTTAAACTGATACCAGTTTACAGAGGATTGCTTCCCATTAGCCAGCGTAACCGTACTGGTCACTTTGTCCACCACATAATTTTCTCCTACGACCAGGTCCTCAGGCCGGATACTTACATGATACTGATAGTAACTTTCCGTTTCACTCAGGGTATTGTCCCTGTTAATATCTTCAATATCCGGTAAGGTAGATCCGCTAGTCGGATAGGCTTCGGGCGACATTTCGGCCGTGGGGGAATTCCCCTCCATTCCGTTATACATTTTATATCGGTCGAGAATGCCGAGCTGCAGGTTATCATAATCGCTGCCCCTGAAATAGTGAAAATCGTCAGCAGACGGGTCGTTCAAAACTTCATCAAAGGCTTCGGCGGAGACCAGTGTCTTTAAAGTATCCAGGTATCCCTTGAAAAACAGTGACTCGTCAGTATCTCCGAGTCCGTCGAGTCCCACATCCTGGTAACGGCGCGAATTAAGATCATTATCAAATGCATTAACCAGCGCCTGGTTTACCGGCACGCGCCCCCACACGGTTGTATCAACATCCACGATCTCCGGGGAAGTAGGCAAACCGTTTTCAAAACTCTTCCTGGAATCTTTTAAAATATCTTCCGAAATATCTCCCAGGTCAATATAAAGGTCGCCACCATGATCATTCTGACGTTCTACAAACGGATCCATAAGCCAGAACTCAATGTATTGAATATTGGCAGTTTCGAAATCGCTTGTAGGGACTTCACGCATGATCCCTCCCCACCGGCTGGAAGGTGCCTGCAAGTGATTGGTATTGTCAATACCTGACGAATACGGTGAAGGCAGCAGATCATAATTGTAAGGACCTTTTTCATCGGGATAAAAAGCCAGGTTCAGTACGGCAATATTGGTTGGTATCCCGGTAGGGCTTTCCCGTTTTGGGAACAGTTCTTTTTCAAATACTTCACGAACATAATGACTTGACTGCAAATCAGGATTTTTTTTGATATAATCAGGGGTATTTACATTATTCCGTAAAAACAGGGGATCAATCACATACCAGGCCAGTTTGGCACGGTTGACCCCGTAGAAACGGTTGTTGTTTAAACCGGCTTCGGGGAAGAGGTCATTTTGTCCCTGCGGTGTGCTGGCCAGCACCCAGGCATTAAAAGATTTCAGGTCGATCGGCGTGGTGCTTCCCTCAAAATCATCAATATACGATGTTCCTGTTTTCTGTATCGCCTTTGAATGCCCGGGAATCAAATGGGCAAACTCTCCGATAAATGTTAAAGATGAAGGCGCCTTGGTCTGAATAAAAGGCAGAAGGTCAACCATTGTCGTCAGAAAACGGGATTCAGACCGGTAGGTTCCGTCAAGTCCCCAGATGGTATTAGAAATCGGCTCGTCCCCTATATTAACTTTCTGTGTCAAAGGCCTTTCGGTAAGATTCAACACCGTGCCGCCGATATGAAAATCATCATTGATTTTATAATCCAGGTGGGTCCCCAGCATGGTTTTTGTCTGCAGGTTAAAAAGCTGGTTGCTTTCCAGGGAAACCTTAATGGGGGTTTGCGATTCCAGGAGTCCCGGATTGATAATTTTTACACGTCCCAGATTATAATCCACGGTAAAATCGACGTTTTCCTGCAACTGAATACCACCGGCCGTAACCTTCACCGCACCCTGGGGAATATTCAGCGCATTGAGTTGTATTTCCGAACTGGAAGCCGAAGAATAGCTTCCGGCAATCCTGAATTTATTCTTTTCAGCCACTTGCTGAGCCTTTACCTGTGTAGAATCATAAAGTTCCTGGAAAACATACTTGTCAGCGATGGCATCATCCCCGATTTTCCTGCGAAGGTAACTTCCGAAAGGTTCCAGTACAGGAAAAATGACCCGGCCGGTAGCCGCTTTAATGGTAATCCCTTCAAGGAAGTCAAAATATCCGTCCGGGTTGGGTTCATTTTGCGAATCGAGATGATCGAGGTTAAGTACCGTAAGCAGGATTTGCCGGGCAATTTTCCCTTCCGGCAGATAATTTACCGTTGTTCCCGTTTTATCGTCCTGATACAAAATCTGCAGCTGAAAATCTTTTTTATTGATCTGGTAAGCTCCCAGGGCATAAATATTTTTCATCATCAAATCCCATGTGGGTAGCTTGGGGGTAAGGCTCGTACCTTTAATCAGTTTCAGGATCAGGGCATCGGGAGCACTTACGTCGCTCGAAAACTCCCCTACCTTATACACCTTTCCGTTTAACGTATATTCGTAAGCCACCGCCAGAATCTCATCGGCATTAAGGGCAGTATTAAGAGAAATATAACCCAACTGACGATTAACAGCATATTCCCGTTCAGTGAGTTTCCGGGCATTTTCAATCTTTTCATAATCCTGGCCGATACCGAAGCCGGGAGCCAGTGATGCCAGCGTATTGGTTACCTGGCTGATATCCCTGATCTGGTTGTAGGTATTGTTCATCTGAAAATAAAGGCCATTGAGTTCATTCTCGGGATAGGGTCCCGGTCCTGATTGCTGAAATGACGGGATAGTATTAAAAATATGGGACCCGCCTTCAGCCAGGTCCATGAATGCTATGATATTCCGCGAATTATCAAACTTGTTTGTTTTATTGGTGATCCATACCTCGACCCGTTCGATATTTATCCCCGAATTGATCACGGGAAGATTACCCAGTGCCCGCTCATATTGATCCCGGAAGTATTGGGAGAGGAAAAAATGTTTATTGGCCTCATATTCATCCGCATTCACTTCAAAATCCTGTATCTGCGCACCACCCTTAACTTCAATTTCGGAAGTTTCGCCCTTCTGTTGGGAGAAAACATTGGTAACGGTAAGGCGTCCGAACTGTAATTCTGTTTTCAGGCCGAAAAGGCTCTGACTTCCGGTAATCAGGGATCCTGTAAGCGGGAAAGTAATATTTCCTGCTTCAATTTTTTTAATGATCTCGTCTTCCTTCCCGGAGTAAGCCAACTTGGTCTGATTCTCAAAATCAAAGGTAGCCTCGGTATTGTAATTAACACCCAGTTTCATTTTATCCCCGACACTTCCGGCAACATTCATCTGGATCTTTTCCTTAAAGTCGAAAGTAGTAACCTTTCTCAACCGTTCGGACAAAGCCGGATTATCAATACGTGACGAGTTAATACCGAAAATAAGCTCGGCAGCGCCCTGGGGAACGATATTTACGGTATTACTGCCAAAAACCTTGTCAAAAGCTTCGCCACCGACATAAAGTTTCGGGATCAGTGAAGAGCGGTAGTCTCCGGCATTGCCGCTGGCTTTCTGTTGCCAATACTGTCTCAAGGCCTGGTCGTACTCCCATTTACGGTATTGATCGGGAGTCATAATATAAGGTAGACGGTAGTTCATTTTGCCTACCTTCTCATAGACAATATATACATTTTTGTCAGGATCATACACAATTTCCCTGCGGACATTGCCGGGAAGAGACAGATACAATCCTGATTCCGGTTGTTGCTGAAAAGGGATTCCCCGGTAATCTTTAAAGGGATAGGGTAATTTCACCGCCTTCAGGCTACTTGTTGCTTTAGAGGTAATAGTATCCGTTATCGATGTAATGTTTCCCTGGCCATAGATACCGGAGCATAACATCAATCCGAAGAAAAGCAAAGACAGATATTTTTTCCCCTGATTCAAGCGTATAATAACCTTACTGACGGATTATGACTATAGGTGCTTTAATGCTTCCTTAATTATATCCTCCAGGGGCCACTCCGGATTTTCCGAAAGAATCTTTTCTACTACCTTATTAACGCCAGCCTTTCCAAAACCCAGGGTAACCAATGCAGATAACGCTTCATCAAGGATCGTATTGTCCGCAGGAACCAAGAATTCATCTTTCCCGGCAATCCGTCCCACTTTATCTTTCAAATCAACGATGATACGCTGAGCTGTTTTTGTTCCGATACCTTTAATATTCCTGAGCAGAGTCACATTCTCAGAGGCTATAGCCCTGGAAACCTCAACGGGAGTCAGGGAAGACAGAACCAGCAATGCCGTTCCGGCACCTATTCCGGATACACTGATCAGCAGCCGGAAAATTTCACGTTCCTGCTTTTCTGCAAACCCATAGAGAAGATGTGCATCCTCCCTTACCACCTGATGCAGGTACAGCAAGGTCTCTTTCTTTTCTTTCAATAATGAAAAGGTATGAACAGAGATGAGAATATGGTAACCCATGCCCCCTGAATCAATAATCACATTTGCCGGAGTTATCTCATGGATTGTACCTTTGATATATTCATACATGATTTCTCAGTTTAGAAACTTTCCTGTCAAGGAGTACCTTAATGTTATCCTCTTTCCCCCTCTCCCTGATTCTCCCGGAATCCCCGTCAGATGTATCAGGAATCACCTTGGTCTCCGTTATGTTGTTTATTATATGAAGGTAGTGGATTCTGTGTGATCTCATCATATGACTGCCGGTTTCTGAAAATATCAATGGCCATAAAAAGGGCTTCCCTGAAAGATTCCGGAGAAGCTTTTCCGGCCCCGGCCAGATCGTAAGCTGTTCCATGACCGGGAGATGTACGGACAAACGGCAGACCGGCAGTAAAGTTTACTCCTTTGTGAAAGTTAAGTGCCTTAAAAGAAGACAAACCCTGATCGTGATACATTGCCAATACGCCATCAAATTTCTTGAATTCCCCCGATCCGAAAAATCCATCTGCCGGATACGGCCCGAAAACCAAAAGATCTTCTTTTTCATACAACTCTTTTATAGCCGGGATTACCTGGTCAATTTCTTCATGTCCCAACAAGCCATCATCTCCGGCATGAGGATTTACCCCCAATACGGCAATACGGGGTTTCCGGATGTTAAAATCCCTGCGCAGGGATGCCTCCATAATCCTGGCTTTTTCTCGTACCCGTTCCTGTGTAACCGTTTGCGGTACTTCAGCAAGCGGGATATGACCGGTGACCAACCCAACCCTCAATTGTTCTCCAATCAGGAACATCAGACTCTCACCTTCTTTCCCGAAAGTATGCTCGAAAAACTCGGTATGACCGGGAAAAGGAAAAGATTCTGAATAAACATTATGCTTATTAATGGGGCCTGTTACGAGAACATCCACACGACCTGTTTTCAGGTCCTGTACCGCTCTTTCAAGACTGACAACCGACGCTTCACCGGCCATGGCAGTGGATTTCCCCAGTTCAACCCGGATATCATCACTCACACAATTAATAATATTTGCTTTTTTCGGATTGGCTTCTGAGGCTGCATGAATATGGTGAAAGCTAAAATTGGTCAGATTAACGGCCTTTCTGTGATAAGCGGCAACCTTGGGAGAACCGTAAACCACAGGGATACAAAATTCATTAATCCTGGGATCACTGAGTGTTTTCATAATTACTTCATAACTGATCCCATTAATATCTCCTTGGGTTATTCCGGCAACAATCTTATTGTGAAGCATAGTGCTATATATTTTTGGTTAGGCTAACACATCTAAATGCTTTCCCCGATAAAATGATATAACAACCTGACACCAACGCCTGTACCCCCTTTGGGGTTGTAATGCTCGGCTTTCTGAAGAAAAGCAGGCCCGGCAATGTCAAGATGGATATAGGGATATTCCGTAAAATGTTCTAGAAATTTTCCGGCGGTTATGGCTCCTCCTTCACTGCCCCCGATATTTTTCAAATCAGCAATATCCGAACGAAGCATTTCCTCATACTCTTTCCAGAAAGGGAAACGCACAACCCGTTCCCATACATTTTCTCCGGATCCGATAAGACGTTCGAATATCGCATCCGGGGCATTCCCCATGCCTACGATGCCATAGGGGCCAATGGCCATGGCCGCTGCACCGGTAAGCGTGGAAAGTTCAATAATCAACTCCGGATTATATCTTTTGGCATAGGTAAGGGCATCAGCAAGGATCATCCGGCCTTCGGCATCCGTATTCAGCACCTCCACCGTTGATCCGTCCATCATGGTTATTACATCCCCCGGAGTATAGGCATTTCCGTCAGGCCGGTTGTCTGTAGCGGGAACCAGTCCGATAACATGAACCGGAATCTTATTTTTAGCAATAGCATACATACTGCCAACCACTGCAGCACCCCCTCCCATATCCGACTTCATGGTATCCATGCTGTCCTTAGTGGGTTTCAGGCTCAGGCCACCTGTATCAAAAACAACACCCTTCCCGATGATTACATACGGATCCTTATTGACAGCATCAACGGGATTCCATTCCAGGATTGAAAAAGTCGGAGGATCAATACTCCCCCTGTTTACTGCCAGTAATCCACCCATACGCAAAGATTCGATTTTGGGTTTATGCAACACCTCAACGGTAAAACCCGACGCTTTCCCCAGGCGTTCAATTTCCTTTGACAATTGTACGGCATTCAGAAAAGATACCGGCTCATTTACAAGATCACGTGCATAATATACTCCATCGAGAATATTCTGCCATGCTTCCAGATCAGCAGGCATGACATTCTTGCTTATTACAGTATAGCTTGTAAGCATTTTGTTTTTCTTCAGGATATCCTCGCGGGTAAGATATTTATCAAAACGATAGTTGGAAAGGATAAGCCCCTCCAAAAGCGCCCGGAGCGGAGCAGAATCTGTATGATAATCGACAATCTGCACTTCATCTGCCTGCCTGCACTGTAACTGATTGTTTACAGCCGAACCACTTCTGCGCAGGGATTCCAGATCTTCCCTGCTATCTTCTTCCTGCACAAATACAACAACATATATCCAGTTGGGCAGGTGTGCTACTTCAGCATATTTTTCTTTTTGTTCAAATCTTCCCAAACAAAACCTTTTTTCTTCAGGTGTAAGGGGTAATTGCCCGATATCTCCGGCTTTGGAGATCAGATATATGGTACTGATTTCTCTTTCTTTTCCGGTAAGCTTTAGCATTGTTTTCATCATTTCAGGATTCGTGGTGCAAAAGTAAGAAAAATCGCTTGCTATAGGGAATCTTTTCCCATATCCTGAAACGAATATGAATTTGTGTCCGGGACAAGAGGTTTAAGAAGAAACTATTTCTTTTCGGTTTCGGGAGGGACGATTTTCAGAGAATATAAAATACTTTCAACCTGTCTGAATAACTCTCTTTTCTTTTCACTTGGAGCATATACAAACCCCTCTACGGTTACAACCCGATTACGGTATTTATCAATGGTCGTAAAACTGACAAACGGCCCCCCCATAAATCCGTTTTCCAGTTTCCAAAGCCCTTTCATTTCGGCAACATATTCACCATTCAATGTAAACTCATGAAAGAGTGGTGGCAATAAAGTTTCTGTTGACATGAAAGTCCCTTCAACCGGGCCGTGAACATACTTCTTTAAAAAGCGGTTTCTTGTTTTTATCAGATTTCCCGGGGCCAGTTCAATTTCATCCGTATAGGGATAGGTATAAATAAGGATTCCCTGACTGGTGGCAGGTGTTTCACTGGCAATCCATGCAAAATCAACCGAGTCAACATCCAGGCTGTATCCTTTTGGAATAGCCAGTGTCAGGTGGTATTTGCTTTTTAAAGTCTGATATATCGGCGCTTCAATATAGCTGCGATAATTTGATAAAATCCGGTCACGTTCCGCCTGATTGATCTTATCCACCAAAGCTGAACCACGGACATTCAAAAGCTGTACAAGCGTACTGTCGGAGGGAGCCTCCACGTCAATAACAATTTGCGGGGCTGCCCACTGGTCTTTTTTAATAACCAGCCTGGCTTCTTTATATTGTGAACCCGTTTTGACAATAATAATGTTTCGGTGGCTGAAGAACATCTTGTCAAAGTTGGCCGGAGAGACATGAATAAGGGTAAACATCGGTTCCGGCTGTGGCAGATAGGGGATTTCCTGTGTAAGCAGCGCTTTGAACTTTTCCCCGGCAGGTCGCTCCCATTGAGCATCAGGCATAACCAGCAACACTTCTCCTGCAGCACCCGATACCATAGGTTTCATCGTTTCCATACCTGATTTGCATCCTGAAACAATGAGTAAAAAAAACAATGAGCATATAAACATTCCTTTCCGGACAAAACCTGTAAAGATCCTCATGACTTTTTTATTATTTATTCATTAATTCATTTATCTGCGATATCTTCCTGCAAAAATTGTACCTCACCTGAAAAAAAAAAGCTTACAACAAAAAATGCTGTAAACTTTTCATCATGTAAATTCTGCAGAAGGCCTGGTTTAGGTACCTGTCAGGATTCAATTTCGTTGTTGCCTGGTTTATCTGTAGCCTTGGGAGGCTCATCCTTAGTGGCTTTTTTAAATTCTTTCATTCCCTGGCCCAGTCCACGCATCAGTTCGGGAATTTTTCTTCCACCAAATAAAAGCACCAGCACAAGAATGATGATCACAATCTCGGTGGGCCCGAACATACCGGCTATTACTACTCCTGTCAACATAACTCAAAATTTTTCAATACATAACAAAGGTATGAATATTTTTCTTTATATATCCAAATAAATGAATGAAACTACTTCTTCAATAATCTGAGAATATCATTTCCATTGGCAAAAAGTAATAAAGCGAGAATAATAATCATACCGACAATCTGGGCATATTCCAGAAATTTTTCACCCGGTTTCCGGCCTGAAACTACTTCATAAAGCAGGAACATAACATGCCCGCCGTCAAGGCCGGGAATAGGAATCAGGTTCATAATGGCCAGGATAATCGAAAGAAAAGCCGTCAGGTTCCAGAAAGCATTCCAGTCCCAGACACCAGGAAAAATACTTCCGATAGTAATAAAACCACCCAGCGACTCATACGCTTTCATTTGCGGAGAGAAGATCAGTTTCAGCTGCTTCAGATAATCATTCAGGGTTTTAAAACCTTTTTTTATTCCCGCAGGTATAGCCTGACCAAAAGTATAGTTCACCTTTTTGAAAGTAAAAAGTCCGCTCATATCACGCACGACCCCGATCATCCCATTTTCCGTTAATTTAACGGGAAAATTCAGAGTGTCTTTGTTCCTGACAACTGACAAACGAACCGTTTCACCTTTCCGGGATGTAAGATAATCCTTAAACTCATCATAATATTCAAACTGTTTCCCATCAATCCCGGCGATTTCATCCCCTTTCTTCAGTCCGGAATCCCTGCCCGGTGATATTTTCATAAAATTATTAACGAGAAATGGATGAAAAGGCAGGCGCGGTTCTATCTTAACTTTCCCCTTGATCAGTTTTGGATAAACCGTATCCGGAATAACCACATTGATCATCATACCGTTACGTTTCACCTGTATCGTATTCCGGTGGTTTAATATGATTTCCGGGATGATATGATAAAAATTTTCAACCGGCAGCTGATCCAAAGAATAGATAATATCCCCATTACGAAGGCCCATTTCCTCACCGGTTTTATCAACAAGGATACCATACTTCACCTCCGATGTGGGGAGGTATTCTTCTCCCCAAACATACAGGACAGAAGCATAAATAACGATAGCCAGAATAAAATTCACCAACACGCCGCCAAGCATGATCAACAGGCGCTTCCATGCCGGTTTTGACCTGAATTCCCAGGGTTGGGGAGGCCGTTTCATTTGTTCGCGATCCATGGATTCATCGATCATGCCCGCAATTTTTACATAACCTCCCAGGGGCAACCATCCGATTCCGTATTCCGTTTCACCCCGTTTAAACTTAAATAATGTAAACCATGGGTTAAAAAACAGATAAAACTTTTCAACCCGTGTATTAAAAAGACGGGCAAACAGAAAATGTCCAAATTCATGAAGGATCACCAGTATTGAGAGACTGAGCAGGAACTGTGTGATTTTTACAAGTACTTCCATAAATGGTCTAAAGTATTAAATATATTCCGATGCTATCAATCTGGCTTCCAGGTCGCATTGTCTAAGTTCCTGCAAATCAGGATTGGCAATATATACCGATCGTTCCATGGTTTGCTCAATAACATCAGGCATCTTCATAAAATCAAGTTGTTTTTCAAGAAAGGCCTGTACCA
Source organism: Chlorobiota bacterium (assembly GCA_013152085.1). Classification (GTDB taxonomy): domain Bacteria; phylum Bacteroidota; class Bacteroidia; order Bacteroidales; family VadinHA17; genus JAADHC01. Next base: position 32,086 of record JAADHC010000055.1, on the reverse strand, counting down.
CCACCTCATTTGCCGCATTTAAAACACAGGGAATATTCCCGCCTTTTCTGAGTGCCTGAAATGAAAGGGCAAGGTTACGAAATTTTTTTTGATCTGCCTTCTCGAATGTTAAAGAAGGATAATCGGCAAAATCGAATCTGGGCCAGGAGGCGGATAACCGTTGCGGCCACGAAAAAGCATATAAAATAGGCAGGCGCATATCCGGCGTCCCCAGTTGTGCTTTTAAAGCGCCATCCCTGAACTGAACCAGTGAATGTACGATGGACTGAGGATGGATTACCACATCAATCTGATCAGGATCAAGTCCAAACAGCCATTTGGCTTCAATGACTTCAAGACCTTTATTCATCATGGATGCCGAATCGATTGTGATTTTATTTCCCATTTTCCAGTTGGGGTGCTTCAAAGCCGCTTCCGGAGAGATGCATTCCATTTCATTGGGGTGATATCGTAAAAACGGACCTCCCGAAGCCGTTAAATAAATTTTTTCCACCTGTTGCTTCGATTCTCCTTCAAGACATTGAAAAATTGCCGAATGTTCGGAATCAACGGGTAATATCCGGATATTCTTCTCTTCAGCCAGCCGGGTTACCATCCCTCCGGCCACGACCATCACCTCCTTACTGGCCAGAGCAATATCTTTCCGTGCACGGATAGCCTCGATCGTTGGTGTCAGTGCAGCAAAACCGACCAAAGATACCAAAACCATGTCTGCCGAAGGGTACCGGGCAGCCTCTATCAGGCCTTCCTCACCACAACGTACCTCAATACCATGAGTATGCAAAGCCGTTTGAACCTCCTTATAACGCGTTTTATCGGCAATAACCACAATCTTTGGTCCCCATTCAAGCGCCTGTTTGATCAAAAGACCGGCATTGGTTCCTGCTGCCAGAACCGTCACTTCAAAATGATCAGGGAATGAACGGATTACATCCAAAGCCTGCGTGCCTATCGAACCTGTTGATCCCAGTATGGATATTTTCTTCTTCATAAATCAGCGAACCTGATAAGCAACCTTAATTGTTCAAACATAAATATCCTACTGAAATTTAATATATTTCTCAGGATCCAGCGGTTCACCCTTGTACCATATCTCGAAGTGAAGGTGTGGACCGGTAGTATATAATTCACCACTACCGCCTAACAGCGCAACTGCTTCTCCGGTTTCTACATGCATCCCCACTTTTTTGAGCAATTTACTGTTATGTTTGTAAATCGTAATAAGTTCATCGGGATGCTGAATCTGGATCACATTACCGGTTTCAATGGTCCAGCCGGCAAACACAACAGTCCCTCCAAGCGCAGCATGTACCACTTCATCAGGTGTCCCGACAATATCCGTTCCATAATGATTATTTGCAGGATTAAACCTGTTTGAAATGATCCCGTATAACGGAGGGAAAAAATGCAGATTATAAAAATGTCCATCCGTCTGATTCGGAACAAGATTCACCGAAAGATTATATTCTTCTTCGGATTCTATTTGTTGACGCAAAAGTGAATCCTCAAGCGAACGGGTAAACTCAATATTTTCAACCTGTATACTTGTATCCTGTTCTGCAAACATACTTTCCGGTTCCTGTCCCGAAACAATTCTTTTCATATTTTCAAAATATTGATCTCTTACCTTTATCTCATGTTCAAGAGAATCAAGCAGGATGGCATTTCGTACAATGTTCATCCGCATATTCACATCCGGATAGCCGGGAATAAATTCTCGCAGGCTGGTAAAAGCAATCAGAAACGCTACCAGCACCACCAACAGCAGAATGGAAGAGCCGAGAATTACAATAAAATTAAACTTTGTCAGCCTGACCTGCCATACCTCCTCAAAAGTTTCATCTTTGGAAAGGGTCAGTTTATATTTTTCTGACCATGCGTTTTTTTTCTTTTTCGGCATCTTATTCATTCATAAGGGATATTAATCAAAAACCTCCACAGCTATTGATTCACTTTGCCAGGGACCATGTTTTGTACACAATGCCATGGCACTCAGATTCATACTTATTCGCGGATGGATATAAAAATCTACCCCGGGATGTGAAAGTTCGTTTCCAAAGGCTCCTGACTGGTAACGTGTTTCGGCAATCAGGGTTTCACGGTTCCAAAGTTGCAGGTAAGCAATATAATGATCCGCATCATCAGGGTGGGGATGCTGCTCCCCCAGCCGAACTTTAACCCTGAATTTTCTTCCGCGCTTTGCCTGATCATCACAGATCACATGAGGAGTATGACGGTCGGAATAATCTTTTCTGATTTCTTTTTCTTCCTTATCGATATTACCCGGAGTAAAAATTCGAGGCATGATCTGTTCTTTTGCAGGTTCTGTAAAAAGCGGAACAAAATTACAACAATTATTTTGAGAATAAGAAAGTATCGATTACTTTTGCAGTTTGAAAGATGGCAGGATACCACTATTAACCAAAGGTTCCTGAAAATACGAATGAAAATATATATTGCGGGGTGGAGCAGTGGTAGTCCCGAAAAACTCCAAAACTTCGTTTTGGTCAGTTTTTCGAGGATGCTCGAAAATCCAACCAGG
>JAADHC010000055.1:0-29536 GCA_013152085.1 Chlorobiota bacterium | reverse complement strand
CAAAGCCTGGGGATTTTCGGCACTCGTTGGGTAAAAGGTTCTTAATAAGTTCTGATTTTGAATAATATATTGCGGGGTGGAGCAGTGGTAGCTCGTTGGGCTCATAACCCAAAGGTCGTAGGTTCGAATCCTGCCCCCGCTACTAAGAAAAGCCCTGCCGGTGCAAACCGGCAGGGTTTTTTCTTTCCGGCACGCAGAAAGCTTGCTTTCTTAAGGGCCGGGAAGGAGAAACCATGGCATGAGCAAAGCGGACTATTGTATAAATTTGTATTATAATTCGATCTCTTAAAGCCTGAACGGACATAATCTGAAAAAACAGAATAACATATTTTCTGGAAATGGAAATAATACCACAGTTTATTTACCCTAAAAGATCAGGGCAATCTGGTTCTGATAAAATTTTTAAACCTACCTGATCAATAATAAAACCTTGTTGATGGAATTTATTTGTTCTTTGATAAAAAATGTCATATATTGTTCATTGTTAGCTGTTTGATTCTTAAACCAAAAACCGACCACCATGAAAACCACTGCCATGTATCGAGCAGTTAGTCAAAGAACTGCTATTTTTTTGTTGACTTTACTTTTATTTGCCTCTGTATCTTTTGCTCAGCTTTCAGGATCATATACCATTGACCCGGCCGGAGGCGACTTTACATCAAAAAACTGTAAATCCTTTACTGAAGCGGTCGATTCTCTCATGTCACAGGGGGTTAACGGACCTGTTGTATTCAATGTTGCTGACGGTACATACACTGAGCGGATCGAAATTTTCCAGATCAATGGTTCCAGTGCAGTAAATACAATAACTTTTCAGTCGCAATCGCTGGATTCGACCAAAGTTACCCTGACATATATGAATCCGGATAATACCAGCAATTGGGTTCTGCGGTTAAATGATGCCGATTATGTAACCATCCGCAAAATGAGACTACAGGCTACCGGAAGTTCTTACGCAAGAGTGATCAATATCAATAATACTGCCAATAATAATATCATTGAAAATTGTCAGTTGTGGGGGTACAGCACAACCTCAAATTCGAATTACCTTGCCATTATTGCCTCTTTCTATGATCAGGCTGAGAATAACATTATCCGGAACAATTATTTCCTGAATGGCAGTTACGGAATCTACATGTCGGGGGTTAGCAATACGACGCTATCTGCCGGAACCCAGATTGTTAATAACACATTTATTGATCAGAGCGAATACGGTGTATGGCTCAGATTCCACGATGCTCCTGTAGTTAATAGCAACGAATTTGAACTAACGAAAGATCCGGCTTATGGAATTTATATGCGGGAATGTGATAATGTTCTTGAAATCCGACAAAACAAAATTAACCTGACTTTAGGTAGTTATGGAATATTCCTGGAATATTGTGACGGAACACTTGGCCAGGAAGGGAAAATCGTCAATAATTTTATTTCAATCACAGGGACCAACACTGCACGGGGAATTTATTTATCCAATTGTACTTTTCAGAATATTTTTCACAACAGTGTAAATGTTACCAGCACAGCTACCGGAAATAACGGCAGTGCTTTTTACATCACAGGCGGGGCGAACAATGATGTACGTAACAATATCTTTTCAAATACCGGTGGCAGCTATGCTTACAATATCAAAACAGCAGGAGCGATAAAAAATTCGGATTTTAACGATTATTACGCATCGGGAAATTATCTGGCATACTGGAACGGGGATATCGGCGATCTCTCCGAATTACAGGCTGCCAACGGATTCGATGCCAGTTCTGTTTCTGTCGATCCGCACTTCTTTTCCGCTAGTGACCTTCACACAACTACGTTCAGACTCGATGGCACCGGCGATAATTCCTTAGGCATATCAGCAGATATAGATGGTGAACCGCGATTATCACCTCCGGATATAGGTGCCGATGAATTCACCGGTACAGGGACACCCCTCTCGGGAACATATACCATCGGAGGTACTTCGCCCGATTTTACAACTTTTACCAGTGCCGTTGACTCTTTAAATGCCGTTGGAATTGCTTCTTCGGTCGTATTTAATGTACGCGACGGCGTGTATAACGAACAGATCCGGATAAATCCGGTGGCAGGCGCTGATGCCTCCAATACCGTTACATTTCAATCCCAGTCAGGTGATTCCACAACAGTTACCCTCTCTTACACTTCCGGGACCAATAACAATTGGGTTGTCCGGCTGCAGCGTGCTGATTTTATAACTTTCAAGTCCATGACTTTTGCTGCTCTCGACAATACCAATGCACTGGTATTCAGCTTTCAGGGGAATTCAAACAATGACAGTTTATTAAACTGTGTTTTCAACTCCGATGTGTCCGGTACAACCGGGAATTCTGTTATTCATTCCTATGATGACTACATCAACGATATTGTAATATCCAATAATGTCATCAATGGCGGGAAATACGGAATATATCTCAATTCTAACAACCAAAACAACCCTGCCGGGATAAAGATTGCCGGGAATGTTATTTCCGGCCAAAAGAGCTCTTCCAATTACGGAATTTACCTCAGGTATCTGGATGCCCCTGAAGTAACCGGAAATACTGTGATAAATACGGGATCATCCGGTTACTATGCCATTTATCTGAGAGATTGCATAAATAGTTTTAAGGTTTTAAAGAATAAAATCTCATCAAACAACACGACTGGCGGGATCAGATTATATAGTTCAGCCGGCAATACCACCAATATCGGAATCGTAGCAAACAACCTGATTGATATTGGAGGAACATCTACTGCTTACGGAATCTCGACCTACAGCTCATCATATACAAACATATACTACAACAGCATAAAAATCACAAGTTCGGATAAAAGTAACGGTATTGCCTTCTACAATTCCGGAAGTTCCGGAAACCTGGTGCTGAAAAACAATATTTTCTCCAATTTCGGGGGTGGATATGCTTATTATTCTTCCTCAATTACGGCTATTTCACAATCTGATTATAACGACCTCTTTACGAATGGGAATTTTATCGCATACTGGAACAGTACAAAATTAGCAGAATTATCTGACTTCCAGACTGCCAGCGGGAAAGACGCCAACAGTGTCTCCGTTAATCCGGTTTTTGTTTCATCGTCGGATCTCCATGCTTCCAGCTTCTTCCTGGATGGGGCCGGCACGGTTTTATCTGCTGTAGTGGAGGATTATGACGGAGAGTCCAGAGACGGGGTAAATCCCGATATTGGAGCTGATGAATATACTTCTCCGTATACTCCTTTATCAGGAGGAATATATACCATTGGCGGTTCATCTCCTGATTATGCAACTTTTACCGATGCTGCTGATGATCTGAATTCACGAGGAATTTCCGGACCGGTAACCTTTATGGTACGGAACGGATCTTATAATGAACAAATCAATCTCTATAGTATTAGTGGGGCTTCGAATACAAACAGGATCATCTTTCAGTCCGAATCGGGTGATTCTTCATCAGTCGAAATATCCTTTTCCTCTACCGTGGATAATAATTATGTCATTCAGCTTACGGGAGCTGATTATATTACACTCAGGGAAATTACGGTTTCTGCTCTGGACAACACCTACTCAAAAGCCATACGTTTTTTCGGAAATGCCAACCATGACAGCATCGCGAATTGTGTAATAAATGCCGACCTTACCGGGGTCACCTCAAATGGGGCCATAGATTCATGGGAAGCCAATATCGGAGACATTGTCATTATAAATAATATGATCACCGGGGGCAAATACGGTATTTTTCTTAATTCCGACAATAATTCGGTATATGCTATTAATACAGTTGTTTCAAACAATATTATTTCCAGCCAGAACGGAACAAACCCCGTCAGTATTTATTTAAGATATCATGATACCCCGATTGTCAGTTCGAACGCTATCGACAACAATGCATCCGCTTCATCATTCTACGGAATACAGCTGCAAAACTGCAATAATGACCTTAAAGTTAGGTATAACAAGATATCCTCTGATAACAGCTATGGAGGAATACTCATACACTCCTGTATCGGTACTGCATCAAAAAACGGATTAATTTCGAACAACTTCGTTGATATCGGAGGAAATACTTATGCCCGGGGAATCTATACTTATAATTCCGATTATCAAAATATCTTTTTTAACAGTGTCCGGATAACCAGTTCCGATATTAGTTCCGGGAGGGCATTTTACAATGGGAACGGGTCGAATATTAATATACAAAATAATATCTTCTCTAATCTGAATGGCGGATATGCTTTTTATACAAACTCCGCAACAGCGATAGTTAATTCCGATTACAATGATATATTCACCACAGGAAATTACCTCGCTTACTGGAACGGAAATATAACCGATCTGCAGGCCTTCCGGACAGCAAGCGGGAAAGATGCAAACTCACTATCGGTAAACCCGGGATTCGTTTCTGCAAATGATCTGCATTCAACCAGCTCTTTTTTAGACGGATCCGGTTTATACTTGTCTACGGTAACCGATGACATTGACGGAGAAATAAGGGATCTTTCCACTCCTGATATTGGTGCGGATGAATTCACACCTACGGAGTTTCCTCTTTCAGGCATTTATACCATCGGAGGCTCAACGCCTGATTACGCAACCTTTTCTGATGCCGTAAATGACCTCAATGTCCGCGGGATTTCCGGGAACGTAATTTTTAATGTCAGAAGCGGAACCTATAATGAACAATTTAAACTATTAGAAGCTTCGGGAATTTCTCCTGCCGATACGATTGTTTTTCAATCGGAATCAGGAGACTCTACCAGCGTAATTATTACGTATAATGCTCAGAACTCCGGAGAAAATTATGTAATATATTTTTCGGGTGCAGATTATGTTACGATGAAAAATGTAACCATTTCTGCCACAGGAAGCAGTTACGCTACCGATATACTGATAACCGGAAATGTGAAAAACCTGAATTTGTGCAACAACATTCTTATCTCTTCAAACAGTGCATCCAATGCAGACATTATCAATGCTCCTGACGGAAATATTACAGAAAACCTGTTCATTCACGATAATTTTTTCAGCGAAGGGAAAAGGGCTGTATACCTGAATGGAAATTATTCCACACCTTCCTCCGGAACAAGGATTATTCAAAACACGATAAACAGCGCTTCTGTCAACGGCATATATCTGGAAGACCAGGATGCGCCGGTAATTATCGGTAATGCCATAACAAATCAGGGAAATGCATTTAACGGGATCGTATTGAACAATTGTGACAATGCCTTGCGTGTAATCGGGAATAAAGTATTCAATACCGGTTACTATAATGGAATTACCATACAAAATTGTAACGGAACCCTGGCTTTTACAGGCTTGATTGCAAATAACTTTGTCAGTATAGGAGGCACATCCAACTCTTATGGAATTTCGCTTGAGTATTCGGATTATCAAAATGTCTTTTATAACAATGTCCTGATCACAAGTACCGGATCGACGAGAACATTCACCCTTAACCAGGGCAGTAATATCAATATAAAGAACAACATCTTCGCAAATACCGGTGGAAGTTATGCATACTATATCGGTACGATATCCGCTGTTATCTCCTCCGATCACAATAACCTGTATACAACGGGAACCAATCTTGCACGTTGGAACGGGAATATTACCAGTCTGGCAGCACTTCAATCGGCAAGTGGAATGGATATCAATTCTGTATCGGTTGATCCGTTATTTCTTTCAGAAACCGACCTGCATACCATTCAACCTCTGTTCCATCAGGCTGCTGAACCGGTTCCTGAGGTAGTTTTTGATATCGACAGCATTCCCAGGGACCCGGCTAAGCCGGATATCGGTGCCCAGGAATTTTATTGTGAAACTCCGGCATTTGACGTATTTGTTTCACCTACATGTTTGGGAGACAGCACGACATTTATCGACAACTCCACAAATATTGCTCCCGGATCAACCTATTCCTGGGATTTTGATAATGATTTTAATCCCGAAATAACTTCCTCCGATCCGCATGACACAGTCTATAATACGTTTTCTGCTGCCGGAAGTTATACCGTAAATTTCATCGTCAACCAGATTGCCGGCTGCAATGATTTCACTACCCTGACGGCGATAGTTCATGCTTCACCTACACTGGATATCTCCACACTCGGGGCTTATTGTGACAGCTTAAACGGAGAAGCTTCAGTTACCGTACTCAGTGGCACCGGACCATTTACTTATTTCTGGTCAAACGGAAGTACGGATACGGCAGTTACGGGACTGGCTACCGGCACATATACTGTTGCCGTCAGTGATTCCTTTAACTGCAGCACTACCGAAACGGTGGAAATCGGAGACGCTATACAGGTAACGGTAACCGAAGTTCAGGGTTCTACCTGCGGGGCAAGTGACGGAATTGCCACAGCAAGTGTAACCGGAGGGGTTGAACCCTATTTTTATGTCTGGTCTGACGGGGATACCACAGCTACAAACAATTCCCTTCCTCCCGGAATCCATTATGTCAATGTCATTGATGCCAACGGATGTTATAGCCAGGGATCGGTAAATATTGGCAACAACGGATCCGGACCGCAGATCTCGCTGGTTGGAATTACCCATAACCAGTGTTATGCAGATCAAACCGGATCCATTGATATCAGCATTAGCGGTGGTGTACAACCTTATGGAATCCTCTGGTCCGACGGATCACATACCGAAGATATTGACAGCCTGAAGGCCGGCATATATAATATTGAGGTTACAGATAATACGGGCTGTATCACTTCCGAAAGTTTTACCGTTACACAACCTCCTGCACTGAGTATTTCAGATGTAATCAGTGATGCCACCTGTGCCAGCAGCGACGGAAAAGCCGTTGTGGTTGCCAGTGGTGGAACGTCACCTTATTTTTATGCATGGTCTACCGGCGGAACAGATCAAATTGAAGAAAACCTTCAGGCAGGAATTTATTCCGTAATTATTACCGATGCGAAAGGTTGCCAGACAGTTCATCCGGTGATTGTCAATAATATAGGTGGCCCTGTTGTAACGGTTAACTCAGTTACCGGCCTAACCTGTACCCAAACTGCCGGCGGTGCCATTGATATAAGCATATCAGGAGGAACACCATTGTATTCCTATTCATGGTCACCCGGAGGTCAGACCACCCAGGATATCAGTAATCTTTCCCTCGGTACTTATGAAGTAACCGTTACCGACGACGCCGGATGTGTGGGTGTTGCCAGCGCTTCGGTTATAAAAACACCACCTCCGGCTAATCCGATCTGCCTGGTTACCGTCGACAGTATTAGCGGGATGAATCTGGTCGTATGGGAGAAATCTGTGACTACTGATGTGGATTTCTATAATATCTACCGGGAAAGCGCTCAAAAAGGATCCTATCAACTTGTTGGCCGGCGTCCGGTGGATAGCCTGAGTGAATTTATTGACAGTGTTGCAAATCCCGCTGTCCGTTCCTGGAAATACAAATTGTCGGTTGTCGACAAATGTGGGAATGAATCGGCATTCAGTGAGCCACACAAAACCATTCATCTGACCCAAAACCTCGGCTTGAATAATACCATCAATCTTATCTGGGATCATTACGAAGGGTTTTCTTTCAGCTCATACAATGTCTACAGGTATTCCAGCGTGTCCGGATGGGAACTGTTGGGAACCCTTGCCAGTACACTGACATCCTTTACCGATTTAACACTGCCTCCTTCCGGAACTTTTTATTATGTTGTTGAGGTATTGCTTCCTCAACCCTGTATATCCTCTGCCGTGAAAACATCTTATAATTCAGCCCGTTCAAATAAGACCACAACGCAGTCGGCAAATACCGGAATCGGCAGTCAACTGACGGGGAATATCGAATATCTGAATCTTTACCCGAACCCAAACCATGGAGTGTTCAATCTGTCATTTTCAACACGTAATAATGATCATATTATTATACGTATTCTCGATGTCAGCGGCCGCCAGATCTGGGTAAACAGATTAAATCATTTCCAGGGAAAATCCGTCCTGCAGATCGATTTATCTGAATATGGATCCGGAGTATATCAGTTACAATTCATCACGGGCAAAGCTATGTTGAATAAACCTGTAATCATCAGATAGGAAACCTGCCATATGTACAGACCAATGACAAACAGATTGTTAACCCTATAATTTTCATGGCAGACGATGCGCATGTATAATAAAACCCCCGTTCAGTTGATCAGAAGGAATCTGACAAAAGGAACGATGGTTATTTTTCTTCTTTTTTGCAACAGCAACATATTTTCCGGGGAAGTTGCCGAAAAAGGACTGTACAATATTTTAAATTTTAGCCCGGCTGATTATGAAAACCAGCCGCAGAATTTTGCCATCCTGCAGGATCGCAGAGGTGTGATGTATTTTGGGAATAACGGAGGTTTACTCGAATATGACGGCATCGCATGGCGGTTGATTGAAACGCCTGATAATGCCAGGGTAAGATCATTGGCCATGGATCCATCCGGAAAAATTTTCGTGGGTGCGGTTAATGATTTCGGGTATCTTAATCCTGACGCTTCAGGCAATCTGAAATACAAATCCCTGATTCAGAATGTTATTTCTGAAAACCTCTATTTCGGAGATGTCTGGAAAACCTGTGCCTCTCCTGACGGCATCTATTTCCAGACCTATAATTATATTTTCCGATGGGACGGAAAGGAACTCAAAACATGGAAAACCGATACGCAATTTCATACATCTTTTCTTGTCAATAATCATTATTTCGTCAGGGAAAAAGACTATGGCCTGCGTGTGATGATCAATGACTCGCTGACAACTGTCAATACCGGTGAGTTATTTAAAATTACAGGCATTTATGAAATGTTCCCTTACAAGAATGATCAATTCATGATCATTACAAATAATAAAAGAATCTTTGCACTGTCAGATCCTTTTATCCCCGAAAAAACAAGACTAAGACAAATCATGAAGGATTTTACCCGCACGATTCAGGGGAGTGAAATCATAAATGCGGTAGAAATTGGTCCATATCAGTGGGCATTCGGAACCTGGGGGAGCGGAATCATTGTATATAACCAACAAATCAACAGTATCGAAATCTTAAATAAAGACGCCGGATTGCAGGATGACATCGTGAACAGTCTTTTTATAGACAACCGTGGTATGCTGTGGGCTTCGCTCAGTAAGGGAATATCCATGATTCCCATACAATCCCCGATAACTTTTTATAACAGTAAAAACGGGTTGGAATCGACCATCGAGGATATTACACGTTATCGAGGACATCTCATTGCAGCTACACATCTGGGCAGCTTTTATCTCTCTTTCCGACCGGGACTATATACCCCTGCGGACAATCTTTCATTTCCCGCTATTGAAAAAATGAAGTTTTTTCAGTTCCCGAAAATCGTCGATGAATGCTGGGGGCTGTTGCCTTATTCGAATAATAAGGAATCCCTTTTACTTATATTACAAAATAAAAGTATAAGAGAAGTGGATAAAAATAGCCGGATTTCAAATATACTGGAAACGGTACCCTGGGATATTTTGCAATCAAAAATACTAGCGAATACTGTTTTTATTGCTTCTGAGAACGGACTGGAGACGATCACCAGAAAAAACAGGAAATGGACAACCGGCGGAAACATTTTACATATAAAAGACCGCCTTTACAAGCTTACCGAAGATCACACAGGCAATTTATGGATGGGAACATTTGAGGGACAAGTAATAAAAATGAATGAACATGATTTTTCACAAAAAGGTGCCGGGGTTGCTGTCACTTACTATGATTCAACCAACGGGTTGCCCGACGGAGAGATGTATGTGCAAAGTGTTAACGGAAAACTTTTGGTCGGCACTGCCGTAGGGATTTACACGTTCTCACCCGGGGATAACGCTTTTATTCCCGATATCTCTTTTGGCCGGGAATTTACCGACGGTACCCGATTTATTCACCGCATCTCTCCGGATGCTGCCGGAAATATCTGGGTGGTCACGGTAAAAAAAGAACTTAAAAAAGGAAACTATGAAACCGGATACTTCAAGCCTGTAAACAAAAATCAATATCAATGGGTAAGCAAACCCTTTGTCAGCTTTTCAAAAAAAGGGATCATTCATGCCATTTATCATGACACCAGTGGGATTACCTGGTTGGGAGGGCCATCGGGTTTATACCGGTATGACAGCCATATTCTTAAAAACTACGAGATGGATTTTAATACCCTTATCCGGAGAATAATACTCGGAAGGGATTCTGTATATTTCAACGGAGCTAATTTTGACGAACATCATCATGTTTCATTGGAACAACCTGATATTTTAAGACCAGAGTTAAAATATTCCCTGAATTCCCTGACTTTTGAATTTGCCGCCCAGAATAATGAAGACGGTGCACCGGTATTATTCAGTTACCGGCTCGAAGGGTTTGAACAATCCTGGAGCGACTGGTCGGAAGAAACAAAAAAAGAATATACCAACCTTCATGAAAGATCCTATACTTTTCATGTTAAAGCAAAAAATATCTATGGACAGGAAGGGAAGGAAGCCACCTTCGGGTTTGTTATTCTTCCTCCCTGGGAACGTACCATACCTGCCTATTTCGCTTATTTGATTCTCCTCTCCGGATTAATCTACAGTGTGGTAACGGTTTATACCCGGAATTTACGTAAAATCATCAGGGAAAGAACTGCTGAAATCAGGATGCAGAAAGAAGAAATCGAAGCCAAGAACAAGGATATAATGGATAGCATTAAATATGCTGAACGTATTCAGACAGCCCTGCTCCCTCCGGGCGATTATATTCAGGAATTGTTTCCTGAAAGATTTATCCTTTTCCTTCCACGGGATATTGTAAGCGGAGATTTTTTCTGGATCATGAAAAAAGAAGAAAGAATTATTACTGTTGCCGCAGATTGTACCGGTCACGGTGTTCCCGGGGCATTTATGAGTATGCTCGGCATGGCTTTCCTGAATGAAATTACCAATGTCGGCACAATCAGTCATGCAAGCGAAATCCTTGATCAATTACGCAGCCTGGTTGTCAGTTCTCTCCGGCAAACCGGTAACGAAGGGGAAAGTCGTGACGGAATGGACATTGCGCTGCATATTTTCAATCAAAAGACAATGCAAATTGAATTTGCCGGGGCAAACAATCCCCTGATCCTCATCCGTGATAACGAACTAACGGTTATCAAACCCGACAGAATGCCGATTGGGATCAGCCGTAAAATGGATCAGCCTTTTACAAACCATATTCTGGACGTGCAAAAAGGAGATCTTTTGTATATATTTTCCGATGGCTTCCAGGATCAGTTTGGCGGCCCGGATAATAAGAAGTTCATGATCAAGAATTTTAAAAGCCTGCTGCTGGAGATTCATCACAGATCCATGGATGAACAAAAGGAGGCGCTTTTACACACTATTATGAACTGGATGGATGATCAGCCCCAGGTCGATGATATACTTGTATTGGGTATAAAAGTTTAACTATTTCCATCTGAATACCGGCTAATCTTTTACATGAAAACGAATTGGTTTTTCATATGTTTTATAATTTTATTCATGAGATCGCTTCGCTCAGTTCATGCCCGTTTCATAAAATTACAGATCATTATTTTGCTGCCAACGAATATTTTCTAAAAGAGTTATATACATATTATAATATATATTTTACTATGTATTATAATACATAAATATTAACAAATATAAAATCTTAAAGATCTCTGCGGCGGAGGCTGAAGAACGAAGCGGCCGCAAACAGTGCCATATAGCCCAGCGAAATGACAAAATTCAGCTGCAGGGAAAGATCCTGCTTCATCAGTCCCAGCGATCCCAGATCAAACGAATTGGCCAGGGATTCATTTCCCTGTGAAGTAATGGACAGAAATTCGGGTGTGGGTGTAAGATGGGATATTATCCGGGCAGGGAAATACAACCGTGCTTCCGGCGGGAAGAATAGACGCAGTACCGGTTCAATAAGGACAAAGTAAAGCAGGAACAATACGATAGCCAGCGCATTGTTCCGGAAGATTACGGCCATAAGATACCCGAAAAGTAGTACGGCACAGGCTTTTACAAAATAGAGAAGGGCATACCAGGATTGATCAAGAACATTGGACAGTGTAACCTGAGGCGTAAATATCAAACCGGAAAAAAGAGACGAAAAAACCACCAACATGAATCCGTATCCTGCAAGGATCAGCATCAGGATCATTTTTCCTGTAAAAAGCCCGGTACGGTCAAGACCGGTAAACACCTGCTGTCTGAAGGTACCGAAAGCATATTCATTGCCTGTAAGCACAATCATGGGAATGGCCAGCAGCAGGTTAAAAAACCCGGTTCCGGCCAGCCAGGAAAAGGACTGCCACACATACGGAAATTCAAACACTTTTCTTGTACTGAAACCGGGCATGGAAATGTCAACCCGCGAACCGGCATAAAGCACCAGCAGGAACAACACAAAATGCAGGATAATGAATACCCTGAAAGAGGAATAATGGCGTGCTTTGATCCATTCAATTCGTAATAATCCGGACATAAGCGATGATTAATCTTTTACAAGTTCAAGGAATTGGGATTCCAGCGTCCGCTGACGCCGTATAATTTTGGTAAGGATAATGCCTTGCTGAAAAGCCAGTTCATTCAGCGTTCCTGAATCGAGTGTTTCGTCAACATGTAAAAGGAGGTCACCGTTTTCCTGGTTGATTTTTTTAACCCGTTTGTCCTGTTCAAGCAGTTTTTTCAGCATTTCGGGTTTTTCACAGCTCACCACTATCTGATCATCCCGGGCAAGCAGATCATCCACGCTACCGGAACCAATAACCTTACCTTTTTTCAGGACTACGACATGCGAGCAGACTTTTTCAACTTCGTCAAGGATATGGCTGGCCATCAGAATGGTTTTCCCTTGTTCCGCCTCTCCCCGGATTATATCACGGACATCAGCAATTCCCTGCGGATCAAGGCTGTTGGCGGGCTCATCCAGTACAAGTACGGCGGGGTCACCCAGGAGTGCAGCTGCAATACCGAGCCTTTGTTTCATCCCCAGGGATAAATTCTGATACCTGGAATGGCGACGATCGTATAAGCCTGAAATATTTAATACCCGTTCAATATCTGCTTCCGGCACCTTTTTTATAATCGCCTGAATTCGCAAATTCCGTTCCAGGGATAAATAAGGATAAAAATTCGGAGCTTCGATCAGGGTCCCGATCTGCAGGGCAGCATTACCACCCTTTGTTTCCGGAAGGTTCCAGCGGAAAGATCCGTACCGGGGGGTTACTGCTCCCATAATCACCGAAAGGGTTGTTGTTTTGCCACTACCGTTGGGCCCGAGGATACCACATACTTCCCCTTGCGAAACCTCAAAACTGACATTATCTACCGCCCGGATGTTCCCGTAGTTTTTTACCAGCCCGTGAACGGACAAAATAACTGACATAAAATACCTTTTTGTATATGACGTAAAGGAAGTAAAAATATTACAAGAAAGCTTTTAATTCCCCACTTCGGAAATAAATTTAATACGCATCAGGCGGATATCTTCCTCCGAGTATTCATCTTCACCTAATTCGGAAAGTGCCGCTTCGATGGATTCATCCTCAGCTTCTTCCATAAAATATTCAAACACCTCTTCCTGGTGGTCTTCATCCAGCACCTCGTTAATGTAATAACTCAGATCAAGTTTGGTTCCCGAATGAATAATCGATTCGATTTCATCGAGGAGTTCCGACATTTCAAGTTTTTTGGCATCGGCGATATCTCGAAGGGAGATTTTACGGTCGATACTTTGAATAATGTAAACCTTGAGTCCGGACTTATTCACTACCGATTTGACCACCATTTCGGAGGGTCGTATAATTTCTTTCTCCTCCACATATTTTTTAATTACATCTACGAACGCCTTTCCATAACGATGGGCCTTCCCCTGACCTACCCCTGCAATATTGTGCAATTCTTCAATCGTAACCGGATATTGAATGGCCATATCTTCGAGGGAAGGATCCTGAAAAATTATAAACGGGGGGAGGTTCATTTTCCGGGATATTTCTTTTCGCACATCCTTAAGAATACTGAGCAACTCCTCATCCACGGCTGCAGTAGGGCCTCCGGCAGCGGCATTATCATCATCAATCCCTTCATAATCGTGATCTTCCATTAAACTGAAGGATGTGGGATTTTTCAGGAACTCATGGCCTTTTTCAGTTACTTTTAGTAATCCGTAATTTTCTATTTCCTTTTCCAGCAGATGATTGATGAGCATTTGCCGGATGACCGCACCCCAGAATTTTTCATCTTTTTCCTTGCCCATTCCGAAAACGGAAAGCAAATGGTGTTTATAGGATTTTACCTGGGAAGATGCTGTTCCGGCAAGGATTTGTGAAACATGGTCGGCTTTAAACTTTTCATGTACGGCGATGATAACCTTAAGAGCTTTCACTACATATTCTTTTCCTTCAAATTGCTTTTTCGGATAGACACAATTGTCACAGGTATGGCAGTTTTCTTCAGTATATTCCTCTCCGAAATAGTGAAGCAACATGCGCCTGCGACATACTGCCGACTCGGCATAAGCTGTGGTTTCCAGTAACAATTGTTTACCGATTTCCTGTTCGGCTACAGGCTTTCCCTGCATAAATTTTTCCAGTTTCTGTATATCCTTATAGCTGTAAAAAGCAATACAGCGGCCTTCCCCGCCATCCCGTCCGGCCCGTCCGGTTTCCTGATAATATCCTTCCAGGCTTTTGGGGATGTCATAGTGGATCACAAAACGCACATCCGGTTTGTCTATTCCCATGCCAAATGCAATGGTAGCTACAATCACGTCCACATCTTCCATAAGGAACATATCCTGGTTTCGTGAACGTGTCGCGGAATCCATCCCGGCATGGTACGGAAGGGCTTTGATACCGTTTACCTGTAATGTTTCGGCAATTTCCTCTACCTTTTTCCGGCTGAGACAATAGATAATTCCCGATTTCCCCTGATTTGCCTTGATATATTTTATGATTTCACGCGTGGCATTTTTCTTCGGTCTGACTTCGTAATAAAGATTAGGCCTGTTAAAAGAAGACTTAAATACATCAGCATCCAGAATACCCAGGTTTTTTAAAATATCATGTTGAACCTTTGGGGTTGCCGTAGCCGTCAACGCGATAATGGGTGCCCTTCCGATCTTATCTACAATGGGTCGTATCCTCCGGTAT
The DNA here is from genome assembly GCA_013152085.1 of Chlorobiota bacterium. Classification (GTDB taxonomy): domain Bacteria; phylum Bacteroidota; class Bacteroidia; order Bacteroidales; family VadinHA17; genus JAADHC01. The sequence continues at coordinate 14,395 of JAADHC010000055.1, read as the reverse complement.
TCGGGTCTGAAATCATGGCCCCACTCAGAAATGCAGTGTGCCTCGTCGATAGCATAAAAAGAGATATTGGCCTTCTGAAAAAACTCTACATTATCTTCCTTGGTGAGCGATTCGGGAGCTACATACAGCAGCTTGGTTTTCCCGGTCAACACATCGCTTTTAACCTGTTGCATAGCTACTTTCGAAAGCGAAGAATTCAGGAAGTGCGCAATACCATCTTCAGTAGCAATAAAATTACGCATGGCATCCACCTGATTCTTCATCAGGGCGATCAGGGGCGAAATCACAATGGCCGTACCCGGAAGGATCATCGATGGCAACTGGTAGCAAAGGGATTTGCCACCACCCGTAGGCATTAACACAAAAGTATCATTCTCTTTCAGCACATTACGAATAATGACTTCCTGATTCCCCTTAAATGTATCAAACCCAAAGTATTTTTTGAGGTATCTGTTCAGTGATATCTCCGCACTTATACTCATCGATCTATCTTCTTTCACAAAAAATTGAACAAAATTAATGAAAATTCCCGAACGATTTTGTCATCTTTTCCTTACAAAATTCAAATGTAACAAGGCCTTTTTTTGTTTTTCAAGGTAGCTTATAAATTTACATTTTATTCCAAGATACAAACTATTTCTTAAAATATGAAACAAGTAATCTATAAGTTTATTTTATTTGCAGCATCTATTAGTGATTAAACAATACTGAATATTACGAACCTTTTGTAGCAGGGATAAAAAATGGGAGTAAAGAAAAAAACGAATGAAATGTCTTTCCTTGAACACCTTGAGGAGTTGAGGTGGCACCTGATCCGGTCATCGCTTGCGATCATGTTTTTTGCCATTCTTGCCTTTCTTTTCCGGAGTATCATTTTTGATCACATCATTCTTGCCCCCAAAACGCCCGAATTTTTCACCAACCGTATGTTATGCAAGCTTGGAAATCTTGTGGGTGTAAAAGCCCTTTGCATCAACTCAAAACCCTTTCAGATTATTAATATCAATATGGCCGGGCAGTTCACTACCCATATTATGGTTTCGCTGATAGCCGGAATCATTTTGGCTTTCCCATACATCTTCTGGGAATTCTGGCGATTCCTGCAACCCGCACTTTATTCCAAAGAAAAGAAATATGCCAGCGGCGCTGTTTGGGCCAGCTCTTTGCTGTTTCTCACCGGTGTGCTTTTCGGATATTTCCTGATTTGTCCTTTGTCCGTTCATTTCCTGGGATCCTATACGGTCAGTTCGCAAGTGTTGAATCAAATCAATCTTCGTTCTTACATCTCTACGGTAACTACTGTTTCCCTGGCAGGAGGAATAGTCTTTGAACTGCCGGTAGTGGTTTATTTCCTCACCAAAATCGGATTGATAACACCTGTATTCCTTAAAAAATATCGCAGGCACGCTCTGGTGGTTATACTGATTGTATCTGCCATCATTACACCTCCTGATGTTTTCAGCCAGATACTGGTCGGTGTTCCGTTGATACTTTTATATGAATTAAGTATCGTGATTTCCAGAAAGATTGTTAAGCAACAGGAAGAAGAATTTACTGATGAGGAGAATAATGAGGAAAAAAAAGATACGGAGAATAATATGACAGGTGAATCTGCCGTTGAAGATGATGAACCTGCAGGCTAACCGTATTAATAAAAAATCTGTAACTTCCCCGGATACTTTTAAGCTCATTAAGTTTCTGTTTTACTATGCTCCTGAAGACCGTAAATCTTGTTAAAAAATACCGGAAAAGAACGGTGGTTGATCGTGTTTCCATCCAGGTTAAACAGGGTGAAATTGTCGGATTACTGGGCCCCAATGGTGCCGGTAAAACCACTACATTTTATATGATTGTCGGCCTGATCCGACCCATGATGGGAAAGATATTCATGGACCATGAAGAGATTACCGGACTGCCGGTATATAAACGTGCCCGTAAAGGTATCGGTTATCTGGCCCAGGAAGCCTCTGTTTTTCGCGGGCTAAGTGTCGAAGACAATCTCAGGGCTGTTATGGAAATGTCTGATCTGAACAAACAGGAACAAAAGATGCGCCTCGAAGAACTGATTGTAGAGCTGGGCCTTGCGAAGATTCGTAAGAACAAAGGCAATCAGCTTTCCGGAGGAGAGCGTCGGCGTACGGAAATTGCCCGTGCCCTGGCACTAAAACCCAAATTCATTCTTCTTGACGAACCCTTTGCCGGTGTTGATCCTATTGCTGTTGAAGATATTCAGTCGATCGTTTCTCATTTAAAAGACCGTAACATCGGAATTCTGATCACCGACCACAATGTCCACGAAACACTCTCCATTACCGACCGTGCATATCTGCTTTACGAAGGAAAGATCATGAAATCAGGCACCAGTGAAGAACTGGCACAGGACGAACATGTCCGTCGTGTTTACCTGGGACAAAAATTCGAATTGCGGCGATAAAACAATATTTATTATATCCTCACTTCGTAGGCCACGATCCGGTTGTCCGAAAAAGTGGGGACAAGCAGTAACCTGCGGTCAGCATCATAGCTGATATCTGCAGCATTAACCTTTGCCGGTGTAGTGTCCAGCAGTTTCACCCGTTCTTTCCCCGGTTCAACAAGATAAACATGTCCGGACCAGTCACTTATAATAAACTGTTGATCACGGTAATGTACAAGGCCGTCAATCGGGCCCGTATTATCAATAAATACCCGGATCCGTTTTGTCCCCGTATCTATTTTCAGGATCTGATTTTTCGTCCCGGCATATAAAGCCCCGTTATAGACCAGCAGCCCGTTTACACCGGCAAGCTTTTCATCTTTGAGCCAGGGTGAAAAAACCGTATCCTTTAAGCGGTAAATGGCCGATCCGTTCATATCCGAAACATAGACATTCCCCTGTGTATCAACGGATACATCATTGAGAAATCTGGCATCTGCCGCGGTATAACGATGAACAATCTGTCCATCTGTCAGGTTAATGGCTACAAGATCACGGATATCCGACACATAGAGCATTTCTCCTGCTACGGCAAGCCCCTTGGGAGCATTTAGCCCGTCTACCCAATGCAGCGAACGTATCTTTCCTGTTGAAGAAAGTTTTGAAATATAACCATTATGATCAAAATCCAGCGGTTTGCCATTAATATTGGATACAACCAGATAGTCAGCACCGGGTATCGCGAGGACACTCTCCGGCACATCCAGGGAATCCGGTGACTGCCATGCCTCTGTCAAATCCGGATTGATATAGATAGTAGCCGCAATACTTTCAGTTTTAACAGATTCCGGTTGTTTTTCCTTACCAGTGCGCTGACCGCATGCAACAAATACCAGACTTGCTAAAATAATAATACCCGTTCCCGTTTTCATTTTATAAAGATTTATTGAACTTCTGAAAAGGTAAATGTACTTTTTTCCACCCTGAAATCCAAGGGTTTTACACTTCCCGGCCGGTATAAGAGGATAAAGTTCCGGGGTGTAAAAAAATTCATATCTTTGCGGAAATTTTTAGCGGGTGTGGCGGAATTGGTAGACGCGCCAGACTTAGGATCTGGTGCCTTCGGGCATGGGGGTTCGAGTCCCTCCATCCGCACATTGTCGCGCTGCCTCGGAAACGGCAGTTTTTTTAACCTTAATGAATTACAAAAACAAATGAACATCACGCAGGAAAAAGCAGACGATCTGAATATGTCCATCACGGTAAAACTGGAACCCGAAGATTATGAGGGGGAAGTGGAAAAAGTATTACGTGATTACCGGAAAAAAGTGGTGCTGGACGGGTTTCGTCCCGGTAAGGTCCCTTTCGGGCTGGTAAAGAAAATGTATGGGAAAAGTGCTCTGGTGGACGAAGTAAATAAAAAATTCAGTGAAGCCATTTCGGGATATATTGTCGAAAACAAACTGGATATTCTTGGTGAACCTTTACCCGCAGAAAATGAAGCGCCCATTGATTGGGAAAACCAGCAGGATTTCAGCCTGACCGTTGATGTTGCCCTTGCTCCGGAGTTTGAGGCTGTACTTTCAACAAAAATTAAAATTCCGTATTACACCATCAGGATTGACGATAAAATCCTGAAAGAATATGTTGATGCCTACCGGCGGCAATTTGGTGAAATGAAAGATGCTGATACGGTTGATGACAAAGATTATCTCAAAGGGAATTTGACCGAAGCAAATCCTGACGGGACACTCCTGCCCGACGGACTGAAAGTTGAAGATGCTTCCATTTCCCTGATGGCCATCCGGGATGAAAAAATACAATCGTTATTTAAAGGGAAAAAGAAAGGGGATACCGTTACTTTGGAAATGAGTAAGGCTTTCCCGGATGAAACCGACCTTGCAGCCCTCCTGCACGTGGAAAAAGTGGCACTGACAGATCTGAAACCTCACTTTGTTTTTGAAATTACCGAAATTCAAAGGTTTGTTGATGCTGAAGAAAATCAGGATTTTTATGATAAACTCTTTGGCAAAGATGAAGTTAAAAGCCATGCTGAATTTATTGAAAAGATCAAAGAGACAATTCGAAAAAACCTCGACAATGAAAGTGAGAACCGTTTCCGGAAAGATGCGGTTAACAAACTTCTGGAAGTTATCAATCCCCCGTTACCCGAAGCTTTTCTGAAGCGGTGGTTGCTCAAATCCGATGACGGAAAACTGACCCCGGAACAGATCGAATCAGAATTCGATACATTTATCCGGAACCTTAAATGGGAAATGATCAGGGATAAAATTGCCGACGCACAGGAAATTGAAGCATCCGCAGAAGAAATCCTGGAATATGCCAAAAGTTATACGCATGCGCAATTTCATCAATATGGCCTGGGTCATCTCTCTGAGGAGGAAATAGAAAAATTTGCACGGGAGCAGATGGAGAAAGAGGAAAATTACCGCAGGTTTGCAGGAGCAGTCCTCGACCGTAAAGTGATTGATCATGTCAAAACCGCAGTAAAGATTGATGATAAGAAGGTTTCCCGCGATGCTTTCAACAAGTTATATGAAGATGAGGAGAAACAGGAGAAATAAACCGTACCGAAGATTTTATTAATTTTGATCGGAACAAAATGCAAAACAAATGAAAACGAACGACGACTTTAAAAAATATGCAGCCGGACATCTCGGCATGAACAGCCTGAGTCTGGACCGTTACGCCTCTTTTTACAACAACTATATCTCTCCGACCATTATCGAGGAAAGGCAACTCAATGTTGCTTCGATGGATGTTTTTTCCCGCCTGATGATGGATCGCATTATCTTCCTGGGGCTACCCATTGATGATTATGTGGCAAACATCATCCAGGCGCAGTTACTTTATCTTGAATCTGTCGATCCGGACAAGGATATTCAGATTTATTTCAATTCACCGGGAGGATCTGTGCATGCCGGACTGGGTATTTACGACACCATGCAGTATATCTCCTGTGACATAGCTACCATTTGTACCGGCATGGCGGCTTCGATGGGCGCCGTATTGCTCTGTGCAGGAACCAAAGGGAAACGTTCCGCCCTGAAACATTCCAGGATCATGATCCATCAACCTATGGGCGGAGTACAGGGACCGGCTTCCGACATCGAAATTACCACACGTGAAATCCTCAAACTTCGCGAAGAGTTATATGCCATTATTGCCGATCATTCCGGAAATGCCATAAAGCAAGTTGAAAAGGACGCCGACCGTGACTTCTGGATGACCTCGGAAGAAGCAAAAAAATACGGAATGATTGATGAGATTCTGATTCGGAATGTTACCGAATAAAATGCAACATTACCTGAATTCACACCTTTTCACTACCTTTGTTGCAGGAAATTAAGCGGAGAGACAAATCATGACTGTAGAACGATGTTCATTTTGCGGACGTGAAAAAAAGGATACCCGGATGTTGATTTCCGGAATTTCCGGATTTATCTGTGACAGTTGTGTGGAGCAGGCTCATGCTATTGTCGAGGAAGAATTACGCGAAAAAAGTTCCTTTTCCCTGAAAGAGACCCAATTGCTTAAACCTCCGGAAATCAAAAAATTTCTTGACCAGTATGTCATTGGTCAGGAGGATGCAAAAAAAATTATTTCCGTGGCCGTGTATAATCACTATAAACGGTTATTACAACCCACGGTTGCCGATGATGTGGAGATTGAAAAATCCAACATTGTGATGGTAGGGGAAACGGGTACCGGAAAAACACTTCTGGCCCGTACCATTGCCAAAATGCTGCATGTACCGTTTACCATCGTCGATGCCACGGTATTAACCGAAGCCGGGTATGTCGGTGAGGATATCGAAAGCCTCCTGACACGGCTGTTGCAGGCTGCCGATTATGACGTACAGGCTGCCGAAAAAGGCATTGTTTTTATTGACGAACTTGACAAAATCGCCCGTAAAAGTGATAATCCGTCCATCACCCGTGACGTTTCCGGCGAAGGGGTACAACAAGGCCTTCTGAAATTACTGGAGGGATCCGTTGTAAACGTTCCCCCGCAGGGAGGCCGTAAACATCCGGAGCAGAAAATGATCCCTGTAAACACAAAAAACATTCTCTTTATTTGTGGCGGGGCTTTTGACGGTATTGAGAAAAAAATCGCCAGCCGTCTCAATACCCAGGTTGTCGGTTATGGTGCCAGCAAATACCGGGATCATGTGGACAAGGGATATCTTTTACAATATATCGCCCCGCAGGACCTGAAAGCCTACGGACTGATCCCTGAGATCATCGGTCGTCTGCCGGTGCTGACATTCCTTGAACCACTTGACCGGGAGGCTTTACGAAACATACTCACCGAACCCAAAAATGCCATAACCAAACAGTATATTAAACTGTTTAAAATGGATGGGATCAGTCTTTCATTCGAAGAAAAAGCCCTTAACTATATCGTGGGCAAAGCCATCGAATTTAAACTGGGAGCCAGGGGACTGCGCTCCATTTGCGAAGCCATCATGACAGATATTATGTTCGAAGCTCCCGGTTCGGACAAGAAAAAAATTGTCATTACCCTTAAAAAGGCCCGGGAAAAGCTTGACCACATCAGCATGCGGAAACTTAAAGTTGCCTGATTATTATTTAAAAAAACTTTTTATATTTGTCCCGGAGATAATAATGATTTACACAACAAAACATATCAACTGGTGGTGGCTTTACGGGATCAGGATTACACCGTAAGGGCGGACGCAGTTTATAAAAAAACCACGGCTTATCGTTCAAACGGTAAGCCGTTTTTCTTTTGAACCTATGGAAAAAATAAATATAAGAAATCACACACGCGAAGTGCTGGCCGATACCGTAACACCGGTAGGTATTTACCTGAAACTGCGCGAACTGTATCCCAAATCCGTTCTGCTTGAAGGATCCGATTATCATGGAGATGAAAACAGCTACTCGATGATATGCCTCCAGCCTATGGCAACAATTACCGCAAATCTTTCCGAAGTTAAGGCAACACTGGGTGAAAGAAATCTGTTAAAAACCAGGGTTGACCGGGAAGGGATTGCACCCCTGCTTTCCACCTTCTTTAATCAATTTCAATTTGAAAAGGAAATTCCCGAAACTCAAAACGGGTTTTACGGTTATTCGGGGTATGATGCGGTACAATATTTCGAAGATATTTCTTTGCAGGCCCCACGGAAAGATGCCTCTGAAATTCCTGATCTGCAATATGCCCTGTACAGGTATGTCATCGCCATAAACCATTTCAGAAATGTAATGTATATTACGGAGAACCGGCTTGAGGACGAAAAGCCGGAAATCGACAGAATTGAAACCCTGATCCGGAATCTTTCCATCTCTTCCGGGACATTTGCTCTCACAGGAGTGGAAAAATCCAATTGCACTGATGAACAGTATATTGAAATGGTTTCCCGGGGGAAAAAAAGTTGTTACCACGGTGATGTATTTCAGATCGTACTTTCCCGTCAGTTTTCACAAAGATTTACCGGAGATGATTTCAATGTGTACCGTGTGCTGCGTTCCATCAATCCCTCACCCTATCTTTTCTATTTTGATTACGGGACCCATCGTATTTTCGGGTCATCTCCCGAAATTCATTTGCGGATTACCGGAAACCGGGCTTTTATAAATCCTATTGCAGGAACATTCAGGCGTTCCGGAAATGACGAACAGGATAAGAAAAAATCCCAACAATTGCTTGCCGACACAAAAGAGACCGCAGAGCATGTCATGCTGGTGGACCTGGCCCGTAACGACCTGAGCCGTTACGGGAAAGATGTAAAGATCGAGAAATTCCGGGAAATCAAATATTATTCCCATGTCATCCATATGGTATCAACGGTATCTGCCCGGCTGAAAGAGAAAACGGACAGGATTAAAATGTTTGCCGCAACATTTCCGGCAGGTACACTCAGCGGAGCCCCGAAATACAAAGCCATGCAACTTATTGACATCTATGAGAAACAGTCTCGTGGTTATTATGGCGGGGCCATCGGTTATTTCGGTACCGGAAATAGCGTCAATCATGCCATCATGATCCGCACTTTTCTGAGTAAAAACAATACGCTTTTCTATCAGGCCGGGGCCGGTGTGGTGGCCCGGTCGATAGAAGAAAAGGAATTGCAGGAAGTCAATAATAAACTGGCCGCATTGAAAACCGCCCTGAAAATGGCTGAAAAAATTTAAAGATGAAAAAAATACTTGTCATTGATAACTACGATTCTTTCACCTACAACCTGGTTTACTATATCAGTGAAATAACGGGACATCAACCGGAGGTTTTCCGTAATGACCGGATATCCCTGAAAGCCGTTTCGGCTTTTGATAAAATTGTTATTTCGCCCGGACCCGGGATTCCGTCAGAGGCAGGTATTTGCCCGGAACTTATCGAAAAATATGCCCCTGTGAAAAGCATCCTGGGCATTTGCCTGGGACACCAGGCTATTGCAGAGGTGTTTGGCGGCACACTGGAAAACCTGAAAGAGGTTTATCACGGCATCAGTACCGGCATCCGGGTCCTTGATCAGGAAGAAAGCCTTTTTGACGGCCTGTCACCCGTGATAACAGGCGGAAGATATCACTCCTGGATTGTCAGAAAAGAGGGCTTCCCCGGACAACTCAGGATAACCTGCGAAGATGAAAAAGGAATCATCATGGGGATCAGGCATAAGTCTTTGGATGTCCGGGGGCTGCAGTTCCACCCCGAATCGGTATTGACCCCGGACGGAATGATAATGATGAAAAACTGGTTAAAAACTTAATACAATGAAAGAAACATTAGAAACACTTGTTGAAGGCCGGACGTTAAGTTCCGGTGAAGCAAAGGATGCCCTGACCACCATAGCCGGAGGAGAAACGTCCGATGCGTTGATTTCAGCTTTCCTGACCATTTTTCTGATGCGGGATATTACCCCCGGGGAACTGCTGGGGTTCAGGGAAGCCCTGCTTGAATTAAGCATTCCGGTAAAAATAGACAGCGACATTCTTCTGGATGTATGCGGCACCGGAGGCGACGGGAAAGATACCTTTAACATCTCCACGGCAGCAGCCTTTGTTGTGGCAGGAGCAGGCATTACCGTTATCAAACATGGCAATTACGGGGTATCATCTGCCTGCGGTTCTTCCAATGTCCTGGAGTACCTCGGATACCACTTCAGTAATCGACAGGACAAACTACGCCAGGAAGCCGAAACGGCAGGGATCACATACCTCCATGCCCCGCTTTTTCACCCCGCCATGAAAAAAGTGGCCCCGGTCAGAAAAGCCCTGAGAATGAAAACATTTTTCAACATCCTGGGACCCATGGTCAATCCCGCCCGGCCGACACATCAACTGATCGGTGTGTATGACAGGAAAGTGCAGGACCTGTATGCTTCCGTTTATAAAAATACCGGTATCCGGTTTAAAATAATCTGGGCAACGGACGGATATGATGAAATATCGCTCACTTCTGATGTTCGGATTCTGTCCCGGGATACTGAAAAGATACTTTCTCCCGGTAATCTGGGATTCGGAAAATGGCACGCGGAAGACCTTGCCGGCGGTAAAACCGTAAAAGAATCAGCTGATATCTTTCTCTCCGTTCTCCGGGGAGAAGGGACGCCGGCAGAACAGGAAGTGGTTCTTGCCAATGCAGCCATGGCATTGAAATTATGCCGGCCGGATAAAACTTTTAATGAATGTAAGGAACAGGCTCTTGAATCCATCGCCTCAGGAAAAGCCATGCAATCTTTAACGGTTCTCCTTAAACAACAATCATGAATATCCTGGAAAAGATTGCCCGCTATAAAGTCAGGGAGGTGAAAGAACGTAAGAAAACCCTGCCCGGGGAGAAGCTCCGGGAAATACCCGGATTTGACCGTCCGGTGCGTTCCCTGTCTGCAGCACTATTGGATAAGGATGCTTCCGGAATTATTGCTGAGTTTAAACGGAGATCCCCTTCAAAAGGAGATTTTCATCCCAATGCCCAGGCTGAAAAGATTATACCGGCTTATGAATCTGCCGGGGCATCCGCCTGCTCAATTCTTACCGACGAACCTTTTTTCGGGGGTTCTTTGAGGGATATTTCCGGCGTAAGAACCCTGGTTAACCTTCCTGTACTCCGGAAAGATTTCATCATTGATCCCTACCAGGTCTTCGAGACCAAAGCTGCCGGAGCTGATGCCATATTGCTCATTGCCGCAATCCTTGAGAAAAAGCGGATTATTTATTTTTCACAACTGGCAGCAGACCTCGGGTTGGAAACTTTACTTGAGATCCATGATGAATCCGAATTGCAGAAAATCGTATCCGGCGTTTCACTCATAGGCATCAATAACCGTAATCTCAAAACATTCCGGGTAGATATCCGGACTTCACTAACGCTGGGTCCGCAAATACCGGAACCGTTCCCCAAAGTTGCGGAAAGCGGCATTTCCGGAGTTGAAAACATTCAAACGCTTCATAAGGCCGGTTTCCGGGGATTTCTGATCGGGGAATATTTTATGCAATCGGAGAATCCGGCAGCCCGCTGCAAAGAACTCGTTAATCAGTTGAAAGCATGAATATCCCTGCTGTGAAAATCAAAGTGTGCGGACTGAAATATCCGGAAAACATACTGGAAATTGCCGCTTTATCCCCTGATTACCTCGGATTTATCTTTTACGAAAAATCCCCGAGGTATGCCGGGAGTCTCGATCCTGAAATAATGAAAAGGATTCCCCCGGATATTAAAAAAACCGGCGTGTTTGTAAATGAGTCTGTCGGTAAAGTACTGGAAATTGCCTGTAAATATATGTTGGATGTCATCCAGTTACACGGCGAAGAAACACCGGCGCAATGCCTGGAATGCAAATTAAACGGGTATGAAGTGATCAAAGCCATTCCGGTTAAAGACCGTTTAGACCATTTGATGATTGCAGGTTATCTGACTTCTGTAAATTATCTTCTTTTTGATACGGCTTCCGGCATTAAAGGAGGAACAGGTCGTCGGTTTAACTGGGATCTGATCAGGGAATACCACGGGTTCATCCCCTTTTTCCTGAGTGGCGGGGTCGGACCGGACAGTATCCCGGATATTATTAAAATTATGAAAACACCCTGGTTGTATGCGGTGGATATCAATTCACGCTTTGAAACCGGACCCGGCGTAAAGGATTTTGTACTTATCAGTCAGTTTATTAAAAATCTATGCAATAATGAATGATTACCAGGTAAGCCGTACCGGATATTACGGAGAATTCGGAGGGGCATTTATCCCGGAAATGCTCTATGCCAACATCAAAGAGCTGCAGGACAGCTATCTTGATATGCTGGAAGATCCCGGTTTCCGGGAAACCTATCTGGATCTCCTCAGGGATTATTCCGGAAGGCCTACTCCCCTCTTTTTTGCCAAACGGCTCTCCGGACAGTACAGGACTAATATTTATCTGAAACGTGAAGACCTGAACCACACGGGGGCGCATAAGATCAACAATGCCATCGGCCAGGCGCTGCTGGCAAAAAAACTGGGCAAAAGACGCATTGTTGCCGAAACCGGTGCAGGCCAGCATGGCGTTGCCACGGCAACCGTTTGTGCCCTGATGGATATGAAATGCACCGTGTATATGGGAGCCGAAGACATCAAAAGGCAAAAACCGAATGTCGGGAGGATGAAGATGCTGGGAGCAAAGGTAATCCCGGTTTATCAGGGTAATCAAACATTGAAAGACGCGGTCAATGAAGCCATGCGCGACTGGATCTCCCATCCCGCCGAGACACATTACCTGCTCGGTTCCGTCGTCGGGCCACATCCCTACCCCGACCTGGTCACCCGCCTGCAGGCGATCATAAGCGAAGAGCTCAAAGGACAGATGAAGGAAAAAACCGGATCGGAAGATCCCGGTACGATCATAGCCTGTGTGGGTGGCGGAAGTAATGCTGCCGGTATTTTTTACCATTACCTGGATCATCCCCATGTCCGGCTTATTGGTGCAGAGGCAGCCGGAAAAGGGATTCATACAAACAAAACCGCGGCAACACTGCTTACAGGGAGGCCGGGTGTCCTTCACGGTTCATTTTCAAGTGTGATGCAGGACGATGACGGCCAGATCACCGAGCCTTACTCCATCTCGGCAGGGCTTGACTATCCCGGTATCGGCCCTTTACACGCACACCTCCATCAGACAGGCAGGGCGGAATACTATGCCGTTACCGATGATGAAGCCCTGGATGCTGCCCTGAACCTGTCCCGGAAAGAAGGCATTATCCCGGCGCTCGAATCGGCACATGCCCTCGCATTGCTCGATAAACTGGATTTCCCCCCTGATGAACATGTGGTTATCAACCTGTCAGGCCGGGGAGACAAAGATTTGCAAACCCTTTTACAACATTTGGAAAATGAACCGGATTGACAAATTGTTTATTACGAAAAAAACAGGTATCCTTTCTGTTTACTTTACGGCCGGATACCCTGCTCCGGGAAGCACCACAAAGATTGTCACAGCTCTGGAGGAAAACGGAGCGGATATGATTGAGATCGGGATACCGTTTTCCGACCCGGTTGCCGACGGCCCGGTCATACAAAAGAGCAGCCACCGCGCCCTGCAAAACGGCATGTCCCTGGAAGTGCTGCTGAACCGGCTTTCGGAAATCCGGAATAACGTCACCATTCCGCTCATCCTGATGGGTTACTTCAACCCCGTATTACAGTTTGGCATGGAAAAACTGTGCAGCCGCTTAAACCGGATTGGCATTGACGGGTTGATCATCCCGGACCTCCCCCCCGAAGAATATGCAAAAAAATACCGGAACCTTTTCAGGGATCATAACATCCATAATATCCTGCTGGTTACCCCGCAAACACCGGACGAAAGGATCAGAACCCTCGACGACTTATCTTCAGGATTTCTCTACCTGGTATCTGCCTCATCCACAACGGGCGGAAAGCTTTCAATGGATACCGGGCAAAAAGCTTATTTCAGCAGGGTAGCAGCCATGGGCCTTTCCAATCCGCTGATGATCGGCTTCGGAATCTCGGACAGGGAATCCCTGGATGCGGCATACCAATATGCTGCCGGCGGAATTATCGGTTCGGCTTTTATCCGGGCACTGGAGAACCGCGATTGTGCACCGGAGGAAAATGTAAAGATATTTATGAATAAACTGCGATAGCAAAAAAAGGCCTGCTCCGGGAGCAGGCCTTTTCATTTTCAGGATCAGGTACTTTATCGTGCTTTGGGTCTCGGGTGATACCTGAGTTCGATCGTCCTGGTTTCACCGTCTTTGGTAATGGTGGCTTCGTTATCGCAGGTACCGTCCCCGAAATCAAGAACGATCGGGGAAGAAGTATCCGTGCTGTTACTGAAGACAATCTCTACCGTACCGCTTTTGATAAACCGGCAGCTTGCAGCCCACTCCAGCGGGGAAGTAATGGTACGCGTATAGGTTATCCCGCGAAGGTTGGTGCCTGTGGCCGTACCGCTGATGAAATAAACATCATCCCAGTGATTCCGGGTATCTTCTCCGGAAACCCACTCGCGGGTATGGTCGTATTCACGGGTGATCACCATCGTATCGTTGAAGGTTACCTTACCTCCCTTGAGAGAAACAGAGAATTCCAGGTTCCCGTTATCATTGCGGCCGTCGTTGGTAACGGTACGCGTACCCTCGACATGCACTCCGTTGATATAGTAATTTACCAGCTCTACGGTACGCGAAGACCCCGGTACCCTGTACCTGCCCGTTATGGTAATGACGATCTTACCGCTGCGGGTATGTCCGAAAAACCCGGTGCAGAGATCACCGTAATCAATGGTAATCACCTTGGGCCATGTAGTTGAATCCGGATGGTCAACGGTGATCACCGGACAGGTATCCGCGACCACAACGGCCGATTTCAGCCCTCCGCCCCAGATCATATTATCCACCGCCATAATGGCCACATCCGCGGCATCCATGGCATCATCAAAAACATTTTCCACAAATGCGTCATCTTCTGCATCTGTAACATCATTGGTCGTAAGCA
>JAADHC010000032.1 GCA_013152085.1 Chlorobiota bacterium | reverse complement strand
ATCCCGTTACGGTCAGGCAAAACCTGGAGGAACGGTATGCTGGGCTGGACGCTGATGTGACCATCCCTGATTTTGAAAAATATGTACAATTGTTCCTTGACAGCACGGAGTTCGGTCTGAATGCGAAAATTGAGTATCCTGAAAACGGGGCAAACGGGACAAACCTGCTTGACAGGAACAGGACGGAGTACACCGCAGGCATTCATTCGCTGTGTGCGGTTTTACCGGCGGGCGCTGCGCTGAAGGTGAAACTTTTCGGAGTGATCTGGGGTTTCCCCGTGTCGCAGGACTGGCGGATGGGACGCCGGTGATTATTATAACCCGGCAGACTCCTCCGTAACCTTACTATCAAAGAAAACCGGAAAGATTGATCTGCAAGTGATGGTTGAGATGGATACCACAAACATCCATCCCAGGGTGATGGTTTATGAAAACGGCGCCGATACGCCGACCTGGTCAAAAGATGTAACCATTAAATGAATAGACCATAATTAACCAATCAAAAAAACCAAAAATCATGAAGCGCAAGAGTTTATTAATTGTCGTTTTTACAGTTTGTTCTTTGTCTGTCTTCGGTCAGATAAAGGTTGAAACCAACGGATATGTCGGAATCCGGATTGTTCCAGAATGCTCCCAATCCCTTTCAAAATGACACTGAAATTAAATATAAACTTGCTTTCGATGTGCAGGAAGCAGTATTGTATGTTTATGATTTGCAGGGGAAAGAGATAAAATCATATCGGCTTACAGGAAATGGGTTGGGAAATGTCATTATTAAAGGAAATGAACTGGAACCGGGAATGTATATTTATTCGTTGGTCGTTGACAAACAACTAATTGATACGAAAAGAATGATCATAACAAGATAAATTATTGAAGATGAGGTCAATATGTTTATTAACAATAAGCTTGCTTTACATAGGAAAGCTGTTTTCACAGACTATGTCAATTGATATAGAGGCAACTAATCCTGAAAAAATAAATCTGACATCTAAAATTAATACCGCAATTTATGGTCTTGATCTATCAGGAAATATTGTATTAAGTAATACTGAAAGTTTTGCTAAAATTATTTTAATTGATGAATTTGGTAAAGAATATTTGATACAAGAGTTTTTCTATCCATTGTACAGACCCGGACAATATAAAATAAAAGGTTGCGAAGAAATAGATTTAATAAAAGGGATTATTCCTTCAAAAATTAAAATTGTTTCAAAAAACACAAATATATTGATTGAAAAACTGAAATATTGTCTTAATGCAAATGATTCATTGAGTAAATATTCGATATCAACAGATAGCCAAATTCAGAGTAAGATTATTATGTTAAATCAGAATTTAATTGATGAGGGATTTTTGTGGAGAGCAGAATCAAACGAATATAATAAGTATTACTCTTACAGAAATATAGAATATCCTGATACAATAAATACGTATGGTTTTGAATACTATTCTTTTGGTATTTTTTCACCTGTTTCCGAATCTGAAGTAAGTAAATACAAAAATAAGGCGAAAAGTAGTAATTATGTTGACGAATTTGATTGGAGATACAGACATGGAGCAATGAATCCTGGTTCACCTTATTATGATAGCGAAGGTATGGATTATGCAAATGGCAGTTACATTCCAAATGGATGGATGACAAAAATACATTGTCAATATGGAAACAATGGTGCTCCCTGGGAAAGATGTGGGAATGGCTGTTTTTTATTTGGTCCAATTAATGCAACAGAAGCCAGAATGAATTTATATTATAATCAACATTTAAATTACGATTTATCGGAACAAGATGCGATGGATTGTAATCCTTATAACCCTGGTAATTGCTATGTCAAAGGTTATACATCTTTAGTTTTAAAGTACATAAAAAATTTCGGAGTAGTAGATGAAAACTGTTTTCCGTATATTAATGATACTACGCAATGTTCCGAGAAATGTACTAACCCGGCACATAAAATAAAAATAGAAAATTACTTTAATATTTATAGTCCAACTGAAGAAGAAATTGAAATCAAACATATTATTATTCATCACATTTTTGTTCTTATTAAACAAAACCTTTGCTCAAACCTACGAACCTGTTGTTGATACGAATAAACTATGGATAATATATGAATATTGTTCTGTTTGCCACCCTGACTCAGGGCATACAATTGCTTATAAAATCTCCGGTGATAGCGTATTGATAGATAATGAATACTGGCACAGGATCTTAGAAGCTGAAGATTCTTTGTATTCTCAGTGGTCGTTTTCCGATTTTAATGGATATATCAGAGAAGAAAACATGATCGTTTTAAATAAAGCCTGTATTTCTGTTGATACCCTTTATAATTTTAATCTTGATCCGGGTGATACTTGTTTTTCTTCTCATGGTTATTATATTATTGAAGATACCCTTACAAAATATTTTGCCGGGAAAAATCGAAAGGGACAGACTGTAAATTTTGAATCAGATACAATTTATACAGGTGTTGGCAGTAAAAAAGGTGGATTGTTAGTGAATCAATATTATTTTGCAACAGGCGCCTTTCAATCTCTAATTTGTTATTACGAAAATGACAGTTTATTATATCATAATCCTGATTATGAAAGTTGCTATATTGATAATACCACTTCGGTAAATAAATTATGGTCAGATCATGAAATAAAAGTTTATCCCAATCCTGCCGGGCGTTTGGTTTCCCTGCGTTTTGAAAAAGCGCTGTCACAACCGGTTGATTTTGTCCTGTATGATGCGTCGGCAGAAAAGTAAAACAGATAAAAATATCAAACAGCGAAACAAAGATCAATGTGGAGGATTTGGGCAGCGGTTTCTATTTTTATGAAGTACGTACCAGTGACAAGAAATCCGTTAGAATTACCGGGAAAATAGTCATAAAATAATCATATCCGGTTATTTCAGGAATCTTTTTGTGATCCGGTTCCCGGATTCCATTTTTACTCGCAACAAATAACAGCCCGGTTTCAGATCACGGACATCCATGGTGACTTGCCAGTAATTTCCGTTTATTTCCTGTAGTTTCTTCCCCGTGAGCGAATAGACAGAAACGGACTGTATCGCTTTCAGGCTCGTGATGTGCAAATAGTCATCTGCAGGGTTGGGGTATATCCGGATGTTTGTCTTCGGATCTTCTCGGTTCCGGATCCCGGAAACCAACGCAAAGTCCATCCAGTTCAGGTTGAAACCTGCCTTGTCCACAACCAATCTGAGGATGTAATCCCCGGCCGTGAGGTTGAGGCTGGCGGTGGTACTCACCCAGCTCTGCCAACCGGAAGTCACCGGCAGCGAATGAGTCAGGATCTTTACCTTTTCGGTGCTGCTGATCATGTACAAACTTACGGTTCCGGATTGGTTCAGGGCTGCGGAGCGAAAAGTGACCATATAGGTTCCGGAAAATAACACATGAACGTTATAATCCAGGTAATCTCCTGCATCGGTCCATCCTATATTCAGCCCGCTGCCAAGATCAGAAGTGTTTTCTGTGCCGATACCCTGGGCAAAGGAATAATCTTCCGCTTCAATTTTTCCCGGAATGGTATGTACCATAACGACATTGTTGGTGACCGGTTTGTATTGGAAAGAAGCCAGCACAAATCCGTTGTCTGCTGTGATAGAGGTTCCTGAAAATGAAAGCGTAATCTGATCATCCTTTTCAACCGGTGTGGCAGGAAAGAGTGTGATCATACGTTGGTTGTTTGCGCCGACACTGATACTGTCTATCATCGTAATGAACCCATTTACCCTGAATATTAAGTCTTGCAGAGCCTGAGAATCCATAGAGGCAACCGGTCGGCTCAGGGCAACATTGATCTGTGTACCGTCTGTGTTTGTCTCGGCATACACAAACCGGAAAGTCAGTGCTGCAGCCGCTCCGGTGCTGACAATGTTCATCCCCCCTGCATTAAAACCCTCGTGGTCAGCATATAACTTAAGCGTATGTATCCCTTTTTCGAGCAGCAACGTGTCGGTAGTGAGGTTAGTCCAGGCCTGCCATCCGCCGCTGTTGGGGACAACCAGGGAAGGAGTAACCGGTATATTATCCGCCAGGAAACGTACCCGGCCGTCAGCCGTTTGTGCAGCCGTACGGAGTGTGATCCGGTAAGCGGCTGTGGAATCAATGGTTACGGTATATTTGAGCCACTCGTTATCCGCAATCCAACCAATATTATATCCGTTGGTGTACGTCATATCATCAGAAGTTTCAATATCCACACCATCGTTCCGGTAATTCCATCCCTGGTTCCAGGAAACATAATTATTCGTTGAAAGATGATAATCGGCAACATCTAGGTCATAATAGGCAATTCCGTTTGCCCCCAGATCAAAATCAGAAGTAAAAATTGTTCCGGGAATATGATGTTCAGTGTATGGGATAGAGGTATTATCTGTAACCTGGCGGATCAGGGCATCCACCACATCGGGATGATAGTCACAGTTCTCAACCTTCAGGTTTTCGGCAAGTCGCATCAGGCCGTCGATAGCTTCCTGTGTAGAGGGCTGTGACCCTGTGCCTGCCCAGTAATCAAGGATTTTTTGATATCCCGGGCTTTTTCGGGCAGAAAAAGGACAATTTATGGATTCGATCTTTTTCATCGGCCACCAGGCCCATCCGATCTGGTGATTTTCCATCAGGCGAACACATTCCAGAAACCACGTATTGGAGTTCTCCCCGCTTTCACCAAGCCAAATGGGGACGTTGTAAGTGTCACGAATAGCCAGCATCAACTGGATCGACGCCTGGTCGTTGTACGTCCAATACTTATGAAAGCTATATACCATATTACTGTCCCACGGAGGCGTTAGACCGGTAAAATCGTAGGCAAACCAGTTTCCTTCGATAAAGATGATGTGGTTTGTGTCTACGATCCGGATGCTGTCGGTAATTTCCCGGTAGAGTTGTTTCAGCGGGAAGTTGTCGCCCAGGTCCCAGTTGGTTTCGTTGATCAGGTCGTATCCCCCGATCCAGGGTTCGTCTTTATATCTTTCTGCCAGTTTATGCCAGAGCGCGACGGTTTTGGCTTTGTTTTCGGCACTTTCCCACAGCGAAGGCTTGGAAGGGTCATAATCGGAGATTGCTTCATCATGTCCCTGTCCACCAGGCGCCGCATGCAGGTCGAGAATTAGCCAGATCTGGTTCTTGCTACACCAGCTCAACAGGGAATCGACCTGGTCAAAGCCTTCCTGAAGCCAGGTGTTTTGAAAGGGGACGGGTTCATCCTGGATTGGGAGGGTGAAAAGATTGTAATGCATCGGTAGCCGGACACTGTTGAAACCCCATGCAGCCAGGGAGTCAATGTCTCGCCTGGTAACATGGTTTGTATGCCATGCCCGGTAGAAGGAGTCGGTGGCTGCAACCCCGATCAGTTGTTCCAGTTTGGCTCTGAAGGCATGCTGGGTATTGGCCACATCAGCGGATTGCATCATATACCCTTCCTGCAGCATCCAGCCACCCAGCCCCATACCGCGGAGGATCACCTCAGTACCATTCCCGTCCACAATCCGGGTACCCGAAGTATGTAAAAATCCCTGGCTGTAGGATGGGAAGTTATTCATGACCAGAAAAGCTATAGCATAAAAAATTGTAACGATCCGTTTCATAACAATCTTTTGTTTGTCGGTTCCAGTATATTGTTTTTTCCCATCATTTACCGGGCAACATAGGTCTGCAGTGCGCGTGCAGGAATGGTTCCGGGCACCTGCTGATCTCCGATGATCAGGTTGAACCGGATTTCCCGGCCGGTGCGGTTCATGACTACGGTAGCCAGTGTGCCGTCCCCGTTCAGGAATGAGGTTGCTTCCAGGGCACTCCGGCTGGGGGCGCAGCTCACCCTCCGTGCCCCGGGACGGATAAATTTCGAGAAATGCCCGATGTAGAAATAGGAGGGGGTGTACACCAGTTTGCCGGTGGCCGTATCGGCATGCACCGGGGCGACACAAAAATTCCCTACATGGTTGGGACCGCCCTGCATATCGAGCAGGATGTTCCAGTCGGTCCAGGCCTCGGTACCTGTATTGAAATCATGGATCATCGAACGGCCGTAACGTTCTGCATTTTTCCAGTCCATCATATTTTCCCGGCTGTAGCTTGCCGGCGTCCCTTCAGTAAAGACGAGGTGTTTTTCCGGCCACGATTCATGTACCAGGATGACATTGTCAAACATGGGTTGTCCGCCGGTCCAGGTTTCGTACCAGTGAAACCCGATGCCCCAGACATATTTAGCGGCTGCGGGATCCCCGAGGATGGTGTTGGCCCTGTGGACGATCAGGTCGCGGTTGTGGTCCCAGACGATGATCTTTTTGTCGTCAAGGCCTGCGCGTTCCATCGCCGGGCCGAGGTGGTTTTTCAGGAAGTCCCTTTCTTCTTCGGCCGTATAGATGCAGGATTCCCATGTCTGTGTGGCCATCGGTTCGTTCTGGACCGTAATGCCCCAGATGGGAATACCCTCGGCTTCATAGGCTTTGATAAATTTGGTAAAGTAAAGCGACCACGAACTGGCATATTCGGGCAACAGTTTTCCGCCGTGCAGCATGTCGTTGTTGGTTTTCATAAAAGCCGGCGGGCTCCAGGGGCTGGCGAAGATTTTCAGGTTTCCTCCCGAAGCTGCCATGGCTCGTTTTATCAGGGGAATCCTGTATTTCCGGTCGTGGTCGATGGAAAAGGATTTCAACTCCTTGTCTTCGTCCGAAACGTAGGTATAACTGGCGCTGCTGAAGTCGCAGCTGTGGATGTTCGTACGCGCGAAAGTATAGCCGATCCCTTTTTCCGGTTCGTAATAGGCGGTGAGCAGTTCCTCCTGTTTATCTTGCGGCAGGGTTGCAAAAACCTCTGCCGAGGCATCGGTAAGCGCCCCGCCGATACCGAGAAAGGTCTGGAAGGTCTTGCTAGGATTAACAACTACAAAAATCTCCGTTTCGAGAGGCTGTTTGCCCTTTTCAAAAACTTTTGTGCCGGTAAGGGTTAACCTGAGGTCAGTATTCTCTGCCGTGGTATAGATCTTTACTTCTTTGTTTTTAGCTGAAAAGGCAGGTTGATTCGATGATTCGACAGGTTGATCATTCATCGGGTTGCAGCTCGCCAGAATCAGGGTAAAGGCGATAAAAAGGGTCGAGGTTTTCATAGGAATATGATTTGTGTCCATATTAAATAACGTGAGTTCGACATAATTAATTTTTCAGTGTCACTGGTTAATTAACCACTTCTAAATTGAGAGAAGGTTTTTTAGGTAAATAGCAATAAGCTATTAACCCGGAGATTAGATTAATAATAAAGCCTTCCTGACTTCTGTGACGTGTATGTTCGATCTGACATACATTCTTTAATTCATCAAATACACTCTCAATCAGTGCACGTTTGCGAAGCATGATTTTATCAGAAATGAGCATTAGACTGTTTTTCATATTCTTTCTCAGTTTGGTTACTAAATGGATACCATCAATGAAGAGTTGCTCAAAAAGGGATTGGGAGATATATCCTTTGTCTCCAAAGAGTTTTCCGTATATTTTGGATAAGATATTGGTTCCTGTAAGAGGCTTTCTGTCATCCACGTTACCGGGGGTAAGAACAAAGTCAAGGATCTCTCCCTTATCATTGATGACAAAATGCAGCTTAAGGCCAAAAAACCAACCTATACTGCATTGTCCTTTTGTTGCCAGCCCCTTAAGTACTTTATGTGAGTGTTCCCGCTTTATATGGCATGCTCTTATTGGTGTTGAGTCAACAAAAGAAATACCTGTACATTTGCCTAAGCATTGAGTCTTTAAGTAAACAACCAGGGGTAAAAGAACGGATTTGGTTAACTCCACAAAGCGATTGTAAGATACAAGCCGGGGAAAATCATCGGTCATATTCCTGCAAACATGAAACAGATAATAATGTTTGAAATCCCGGTATCGCATTATATGAAAATAGATTACAATGGCCATTACCTCACTTTCACTCAGTTTACCAGGTTTAATCCGCTTTCGAGAACCATCACTCAATTGATGTGTTTGTAATTCGTTGATAAATACTTTATTAAAATCATCAATCCGACGAAATATTTCAATAAGTTTGTTTTCAAAGTTTTTCATAGATTCTTCCTTTTTTGGTTAGTCTCAACACTAATATAGGAAGAATCTATTTTTATAACAAACTGTATAGTAAATAGTTATCAACAATTTATTGTTTTTGCTGTTAATAACTTCGACGATATCTTATGTCGAACTCACGTTAAATTAAGTAAGGGAAAAATGTCAAAAGGTTCTTATCTTTGATATAAGTATTTTGTCCCCATTAAAAGTATTCTGTGAAATTTTATGAAAAGATTTTATCTTATTTTAATAAAGCTATTTTTTATACATGTGCTGTTTTCACAGCAAGGATTCGTTAATCCTCATACTAACGAATTAATGAATCTCAAAAATCAAGAAGTTAATCAAACTCAAAAAGAGATTATATTTCCCCCGTTAGGTCAGGCAACAAAAAACAATACATTTTTTGTTGATCATATTAATTGTCTGTTTATTACTGATAGTGCTATACTTATTGTAAATAGAGAAACGGGAAAAACAGAAAAAAAGCTAAGCCTGATAAATTCTGATCATAAATCTTATAAATTATCAGATAAAACTGAAACAAATTCTTCTCCGGCAACAAATCCCCAGGATGGTTGGGTAACATACGCTGAATGTGAAGCTTTTGTCCATGATCCTAGGCCAACATACTTCTCTGCAGAATGGGCGGTTCCTTTTCCCCCTTTAAAAAAATCAGATCAGCTAATCTATATTTTTAATGGATTAGTTGGAACTCATTCATTGTCGGATAGTAGTACGATAACATATATTCTACAACCCGTTCTACAGTGGGGACCTTCATCGGCAGGAGGCGGAAAATACTGGTCCATCTGTAACTGGTTTGTCACCAGTAAGGGTCAATATTTCCATGATTCATTGATACGAGTGAATTCCGGCGACAGGCTTCAAGGCATTGTTAAAATCATTGCCCGTTCGGACAGTACATACACATATAATTCATCCTTTTTCGGACATGGAGAAGGATTGGATGTTCTAAATGTTAAAGTTCTGGACTTAGGGTACTTGGCACTGGAAACCTACGGGGTTAGAAATTGTAAGGAAAATCCGGCTGAAGAAAAAATGAGAATGTTTAATATTCAAATGATTGTCAATGATGATTACCCGCCGTTTAAATGGCAGATATTTAATAATAGAACAAATTGCGGAGCGTTTACAAATGTTATTGATGAAAGTAGCCATAACGGTGAAATAAATATTCATTTTCATAAGCCTCCTTCAGAAGATAATTTTGAAGATATTTATATCTATCCAAATCCAATTCAGGATATACTTCATATATCAATTACGAATCCTATTATTAGATGCAGAATTGATATCTATAATAGTCTTGGCATTTTAATGCTAACGGAAACCCTTGAAATTCTTGAATACGAATATGACTTAAATCTTAAGAATTATCCTCCAGGTATTTATTATATTAAGTTCTACTATCAGAAAGATATATACACACGGGAAACGAACCATACTTTTAAGTTTATCAAAACAAATAAATAACATTCAGTTTTTAAGTGGAAGCCGGGGCGCAATTTGAGATTAAGTAATAATAATGATATTGCATTATTGAATAAAATAGGTAAATTGTAAAGAGAAATTTTTTATATGAGAACCGTTATTTCTGTAATTGGATTAACATTTTTGTTGCCGGTATTTTCCCTGGCTCAGCAATACCGCTATGTCCCTTTTCCCGATTCGGGAGCAATATGGAGTGAACGGTATCAATCCGATGATTTAGGTAATGTTTACGAAAGATTTGCTTTATCGGGAGAAGATACGGTTATCGATAATAAAATGTATAAAAAACTGTATATTTTTTATGATACGGTTTTTAACCGTAGCAATGCATCTTGCATTGGGGGGATACGGGAAGACAGTCTTAAAAGAATTTATTACAGAGGGAAAACTATTCATCGTTTAAAACCTTCATATATTAATATGCAGGTAGGGGCCGAGATGTTGTTATATGATTTCTTACTAAATATTGGTGATACTTCACGAACTGATAATCTTACTCTTGGTGACGAAAATCTTGTTGTTAAAGACATTGACACAATATTGATTGGCAATACATTAAGGAAGAAATATTCTTTTACTTTTGAAGATGTAAATTATCCCATCTTTGTACAATGGATTGAAGGCATCGGGAATCTGAGGGGTTTATTGTTTTCTTCCGGTGATTTACCGACCGGTGGAGAAAATGGCTATCTGATCTGTTTCAAGCAGAACGACACGATCCTCTATTTCAATGATGCTTATGATGATTGTATGCCGGTGATACAGGGCGTTCAAACAAAGGAAAATGCTCATACTATCAGGGTATTCCCCAATCCTGCCGGGCATTCGGTTTCCCTGAGTTTTGAAAGAGCGATATCACAACGGGTTGATTTTTTCCTGTATGATGCGTCGGGCAGAAAAGTGCAGAAAAGTAAAACAGATAAAAATATCAAACAGCGAAACAAAGATCAATGTGGAGGATTTGGGCAGCGGTTTCTATTTTTATGAAGTACGCGGCAATGACGAAACCGTTAGAACCACCGGGAAAATAGTCATAAAATAATCATATCCGGTTATTTCATAAACTTTTTTGTAATCAACATTCCGTTATGATTACAAATTGTTCCTTATTTGTGAGAATCAGGGGTTAGATATGCTTTGATTATTTTTTTCTTTCCCGGTTCCTTTTCCAGGTGTTCCCACGACCAGAAGATCACACCTTTTGAAGGTGCTTTTAGGGCATGTTGAAGATATGATTCAAACTTCCTGTCACTGACCTGATCGGTTCTGTACTCCTGTCTTACCTGGATGCTGGGGAGTATCTTCCCGGGCGCCTGTTTATCCAGATTTTCGACTACCGAAGCAACCCACGGCCCGTCCCGGTATAGCATAAAGGCATAACACATGGGCGAAATAAAATCAACATATTGGCTCAATGCGGCAAAATCCTGACCTGCGATGGTTTTAATCCCCCCGGCATAATCATCTGACCGCCAGGGAACGGCATGGAGGTTAAATTTCAGATCCGGGTCAACGGATTTCAAATCCGTTGTGATCTCTTCTACGAATGAGGTGATCAGCCCGCATTTCCATACGGTCCATTCATCTTTGTAATGGTTAAGGATATAATCTGCTCTTCCGGCGATGTCCGTAAATGTATCCGGAAATACTATTTCCGTTTCTTTGGAAAAATTATTTGCACACATATTGCAAAAACATCCGTGCTCAATACAGTCTGCCGGTTGTTCCGGACCAACCATTTCCCAGTACACAAAATGACGGATGAAATCCAGACTGATCCCGTCGGGTTTCAGCGTTCGGACATCCTTTTCAAGCTGTTTCAGTATGAAATCCCTGTAGGCTTCGTTTGACGGGCAGACAAATTCCACCCAGTCTGATTTGGCAATATTCCCCTTGTTGGTAATGGCATATAAGGATGAATCCTTCTTCAGCATCTCAGGATTGAATAATATGGGTTCAATGATAAAAACGCAGATGCTGTTTTCTTTTGCTTTATTCCTGAATGTGTTGTTTGATGCAATTTCTACACTGACAAACGCCGTATTGATCCCGAGATCAACCCATTCGGATACAAGGGAATCAATATCCCCGCTGATATTGTAAATCTTTATTCCGTGAATTTGCTGATTCTCGGTTTCCGTGTTACAGGAGAGAAGCAGGGTCATGATACCCAAAATTAAACCTGCCATTTGGCTGATATGTGAAATTTTTCCCGGTTTCATAAATCTTTGTTTTAATGTTATTATGGTACTTATGCACAGATCATTATTTTTCCAAATTTACAATTCTACATGAAATTTGAAGCATTTGTATCATTTGACTTTTCAACCCTTTCGACATTTACTCTATCTGATTTTCGCCGTCTGTTTAAGTCGTTTTTCCATAGTCACTTCACTTCCTCACAATTTAGTCCCTCATCACCTCTTTCCCTCCGGACAGGCTGCCATGACCATCCGGTCAGTCATCGGGTTGTAGAATTTTAACGGGAAAGGATTTATACTGCGACCCCTCGGGGGTCGGATAATTGTTTGTACAGGTTTTACAATAATATGATCCCGAAGGGATCAGTACATACCGGGATTCCGGGAGTAAATACTTTGGATTAAAACCTTGCCGGTTAACCTGTGGATAAGCTAACTTTATGACTCCGCAGGAGTCAAATTATTGTAACAACTCACACACATTAAAAACGACTCCGTCAGGAGTCGCATTATTGTATTACTGAGGTAAGAAGGAAAATCAATGCAGAAGGTAACATGGCGATCAGCTACGAACTTCAACACTTATGACTCACCTGCAATATGTCTCGGCGTCTTCGCTGCACTTCGAACTTCGCCGTTCATCGATCAACTTTGACCTTCATCATTCGACATTCAACCTTTCTTCCGCCTCCCTTCGGGTGCTCATTTTTTCCTCACCACGCACCATGCACCCTTCGCCCGTTGAAGCTCTTATAGAGCGGAGGCGGGCCGCACCAAAAAAAAGTAAATCGCTACTTTATCCCTTTAAAGAAATACACGGTAAACAGTTCCACCTGTGTTTTATCCACCCAGTGACCGACGCCCAGGCTGGAGGCTTTGTCAATAAGCGGTGCAGGCAGGAAAGGTGCAATGAGTTTGTATATCTTCCCTTCAGGCAGTTCGTTTAAATCCGAAATGACCTGGTTTACCGGCTGTTCACCTGCGGCAAGCATTTCCCGTATGTCAAATTCACGGGAAATCAAAGATTCGTCAAACCACCCGGGTTTTTTCGTATTGTATACCGACTCTTCATCGCCGGTATATAAGTCCTGACCAACTTCTTTTCTTAACAGGTTTATCAAATCTCCCACCTTAACATTACCGATATTCGCCACCTGCTGTAAAGTGGCAATTCTTGCAACTGTCCTTCTCAGCACAGGATTCTTTAATTTCTTAAATGCCGGAACATATCTGATTAACACTTCTTCGAGTTGCGGATATGTTTCCAGCAACTGCATAAGTTTGGTCCTCGGATTGATGATGAACGGGTTGTTTCCCATAACTATTTCCGATATGATAAAATTCTTTGTTCCCCTTCCAGTTCCCTGTACCTGGTGACATCGTGTGAGACCTCGAGTGTGCCGAGATATTCGCCCTTTTCGTTGCGCAGTGCAAAATATTCGATATGGATCATCTGCCCCCCTTTAATTATCCGGAACGGTGAACGGTTTTCCCTTCCGCTTCTGAAGTCTTCGATGATCTTATCAACAATATGGGCGCTTGCCGGCGGATGGCAATGCCTGACATCCCGGTTTAAAATGGCACGGTTCCGTTGAAAAATCCTTTCTTTTCCCTGTGAAAAAAATTTCACCTTGTCGTTGCGGTCAACAAAAGTGATGTCAACGGGAAGTGTGTTCAGAATAGCGAGGAGTTCCTCCACGGTAAAACTTCCCGACGGTAACCGGATGTTCGCTCCACTTTTGTTCATCTCGGACAAGGTATCTTCCGGTGCCCAGTCCGGTTTCCATTCTTCCTGAGGATCATACAGACAAAACCCGATTTCCAGCGATTGTTTGCTTATCTCATACCAGTCGGATTCGGTAAGCTTATCCAGTGCTATGGGAAACAAAATCTCTTCTTCTTTGATAATCATTTCCTTCACTCCTCTGGCGGCAGGAAGAAGGATAAGCTCTGCCGATGCCAGAAGTTCTTCACTTGTGATATCTTCCGTCTGTAAAAGTTCGATGCTGCCCTTAATCAGTTCACGAATCTCATCATGCTTGCCCCACATCACTTTCGGTGGCCCGGTGACTCCCTGGTTTTCAAGATACGGGAAGATCAGGTATTCCTTGCGCCGGTAATGCTTGTCAACATCAAAAAGATTGTTGAAAAAAACTCTAAGTTTTAAAACAAAGGGTTCCAGGGTAATGTTCTCTTTTTCAGTTATTTCCAGTATAGTGTTTTCAATATTTTCTGCTATTTTCTTTAATGCTTTGTTTTCGTTGATCATTACGTCAACGGGATGGCCTTCGGGAATGGCTGCGGATGCCGATAAATCAATATTCCCGTGCAGAACCGCCGAATGGGCGTCACAAAGTCTCAGTATTTCCTGTTCCGGCAGTCCCTCGCTGATCAGTTCCTGTTCAACATCCACAACCTCTCCGTAAGGAATACTGCTTAAACTTTCCAGAAGCTGTTGTTTTACCTGTTGTTCCGATTCACCCTGATGCAGTTTGAGAATCAACTCTTTGAGTTTTTTCTTTCTTTCGTTCGAATTATTGATCAGTTCACTCATGTTCCCGTGGTTGGATTCGTTGCAGTGTGTAAAATTATTAAATAAGGTTCATCATGGCAATCCCCTTTATTAGGGATTTTTTACCAGAGTGTTTCTTCAGGAGTAATGTTGGTAATTATTTCTGAAAATAAAACTCCAGGATTTCCTCCGCGGTAAACCCCTGCCTGGCCATTTCCATGGCGCCTTCCTGCGAGAGGCCGAGGCCGTGACCGTAACCGCGGCCGTCCAGGATCACTTTGTTATCCTTTACCGTTACGGAAAAAAAGGCGGAGGGAAGATCCAGCTTTTCGCGAAGCAGGCGAAAGGGAATGCCATCCCGGGCGGGAAGATAGACCCGTGTCCGGTGGTCCTGCCGGAAGTTAAATGCATTGGCAGGAAGGTTTTCTACATCCGTCATCCCAAGATCAGCCAGTACCTTTCGCCAGGTAGCCAGGGGAAACTTACGTTTCCATACGGCATGAGGTCCTTGCAGTGAATAAGGATCTCTTACCGGCTTGAGGGTTGGCAGCGGGATCAGCCATACATCCCGGGCATCGGCGGTTTCGCCACCGCTGTTGGAATGATAGGCAATACGGGCTGGATTTCCGTTGCTGTTCCTTAGAATCTTTCCGGTGGTGGTTCGTGTAATTTCCAGGATACGGCTGTGGTATGTACCTATCCCATGATAGACCTGGCAGTGAACGCCGTCGCAGAGATCGAAGCCTTCACCGGCATGCCTTTCCCCGGCGGACGCCAGAAAAGTGCGTACCAGGATGGCTTGCGCCTGCACATAAGCTGCCGGTGCCATACCCCCGCCTTCGGCTTCGGTGACTGCGGCAATATAGGTTTCCCGGTCCGCATGATTAACCGGTAGCAGGATACCGTTGCCGGCTTTCAGCACCAGGCTGCCGGGGTATTCATTTGCCGGAAGGGCGGGAGTGACTGCCTGGAGGCGGAATCTGCTGTTATCATTGTCCTCCGGAACAGATCTGAGCAGGATGCTGTCACTTTGCACTGTCTCCCGTTCCGGCCGGTAAAGGACTATAAGCGAGTCCACGGCGGAAAGATAAACCATCTCGCCCTGTTGCAATATCCTTTTTCCCGTATCTCCGGCCACGATTTCATAACTGCCGGAAGTAGCCGTGAAAACAACCTGTTCAAGCGGGCGGTGGTAATAAAGTGCAATCGTTACTTCCTGTCCGGATGCAGTGTAAAAGAAAGAAAGAAGAAGCAAAAAGATGAACCTGTGATTCGAGTATGCGGTAAGAAATTTTAAGATTAAGGCTTTCATCGTTTCACTTCTCCAGTCGTTCAATCATCTCCCGGGCCACCCGTTCGGATACCCCCGGTTTGCCGAGGATATCCCGAACCTTCAGGTAGCCTTCCAGCATCTGTCCGCGTTTCTCCCCGCCCGGCAGGATCCTTGCGGTTTCGGCAGCAATGATTTCCGGTCTTACCTCATTCTGTATCAGCTCGCGGATTACCGGAGCATCTGCGATCAGGTTCACCAGCGAGATGTATTTTACCCTGACCAGCCGTTTGGCAACGGCGTAAGAGAGGGTATTGCCTTTATAAACCGCCACCTGCGGAACATTCATCAGGGCCGTCTCGAGTGTGGCTGTGCCGGAGGTAACAATAGCTGCCTCTGCCAGGAGCAACAGATCATAAAACCGTCCGGGAATCACAGGAATATCTTTGTCGTTGAGATATGGCGCATAATCCTCCGGTGTCAGACCGGGAGCGCCGGCAATCACAAACCGGTAACCGGGAAAACGCTCTGTAAGGGCAACCATATGCGAAAGGTTATATTTCAGCTCCTGTTTCCGGCTGCCGGGGGCAAGGAGGATCAGGGGTTTTTCTCCCAGGTTGAACTCCGACCGTATCGCCTCTTTTTCCGGGGTATTTTTCAGGTACCGGTCAATCTCATCCAGCACCGGATTTCCTGAATAGGAGACTTCCATCCCATGCTGCCGGTAGAATGCCACTTCGAAGGGGAGGATGGCAAACATCCGGTCGACAGTCTGACGGATTTTCAGAATACGCGACTGCTTCCACGCCCAGACTTTCGGAGAGATGTAGTAAAATACCGGGATGTCCTGCTCCTTTGCGAAAGCGGCAATCCGCAGGTTGAAACCAGGGTAATCGATCAGGATTACAGCCTCAGGTTTAAAATCCAGTATCATTTCTCTGGCGGTTTGCAGGTTTTTCCGTATCGAGTTGAGGTGGGTAAGCACCTCGAAAAACCCCATAAAGGCCATGTCACGGTAGTCTTTCACCAGCCCGTCGGCCAGGGATGCCATTCTCTCCCCGCCGAAAAAACGGAATTCCGCATCGGGTTGCAATGTTTTAATGGCACGGATCAGGTTTGACCCGTGCAGGTCGCCCGAAGCTTCGCCGGCAATGATGACAAACCGCATAACCGTTATACCGCAAATTTAACAATAACAATAACCACGGCCAAGACAATGGTGGCTGCCAGCACGCCACGGGATGCACGGTCCCACCTGGTCCAGAGGAAAATGAAAAAGAGCAGGAGGTTGGGCAGCATCGCCAGGCTCATGAATTTCGACAGCACATTTGCCTTGTCAGCCTTTGCAATGAACTCGATCAGGGTGCCTTCGGTCAGCATAAGCTTTGAGATAATGAAAAAACTGAGTAACGGGAGGACCAGACCGGTGATCCAGCCGGTTAATTGTACATCATATTTTGCCTTTTTCATGACGGGTTGGTTATCTTTTGTAACGGGTTAAAACTGTTTTCAGTTCAAAAAACATCTCCTCAAGATTCCACCGTGCCAAAGGTTCGATCTCCTCATGGCTGGTAAAATCGGGATGTACCGGCACGATGGCAACATAGCCCTGCCGCAGTGCCCACTCATCCGTTCCGGGAGTTTCCGGTTCGGCATTGTGAAAGACGCCGGTGAGGAGGTATCCCGGTTTTCCGTTTTGCGGCTCCACCGGCTCAAAATCTTCCGACCAGTATCCTGCCGTTTGCCGGCAGATCTGAATACCTTTGATCTGGTCTCCCGGAACAGCAGGGATATTGACATTTAAACAGATCATTCCCGGGTTTTCCAGTACCTGCCGGGTGATCATCCCTGCGATCACGGCAGCGTCGGTGAAATCAGCATCAGGGCTGAAACTGTTAATCGAAAAACCAACTGAAGGGATCCGGTTGATAGCCCCTTCGAGGGCGGCACCCATAGTCCCGGAATAGATGACGTTGACGGAAGCATTGGAGCCGTGGTTGATACCCGAAAGGATCAGGTCAGGCCTGCGGGGCAGAAGCGTGTGAATGGCCAGCTTGACACAATCCACCGGCGTCCCCGATACTTCGTAATAATGAAAGTCTTTCCTGTGTATTTCCCTCTCAATGAAAATGGGCTTCCGTACCGTGATGGCATGCGACATGCCCGATTGTCCTTCGGCAGGGATTACGGCATACACCTCCCCCAGCGGCCGGACAACCTCCAGCAGCGCTTTTATCCCCCCCGCCTGCGGGCCGTCATCGTTGGTTACCAGTATGATGGGTTTTTCTTTTTCCATCCTTAAATATTATCTGGCAAAGATAGGGAAAAGATCAGTTCCCGGTTCGTGGTTCTCGGTTTCCGGGTTGACCTTTCATGGAGCCCAGGCCCTCACGTAACTCGGTTGCTAACGCTCCTGTAATTCATTCGCTTCGCTCACGTAATTTGCTCCCGTTGATCGCTGTCATTGGTTTGCCGGCGCTCACGTAATTCGATGGTCATACAAGGATCATTTTAGATATTATCTACGATAATTCTTTTGTCATAGTCTGGTCATTGCGAATCCTCTGCAACAGCCGGTAGGCTGTGAAAGAGGTGAAGCAATCTTCCCAGAATTAACAACGCGTAATTAATACATCGTTCATTGACCCTTCGACTTCCCTCTGCCCGCCGTAGCCTACGGCGAAGGCGGATTTCTTAATCCTTCCCTCTCCGGCCACTTCGATACACGTCTCGCTCCGCTCGCCACACTCAGTGTCCGGTCACTTTGAACCTCAATAAAAAACCTTCCCGTAATTATTATGCCTTGTAATATCCTTCAGTTCCTTGCGCTGTTTCTTCCTGGTATCCTGCTTTGAATAACCCAGGGTGATGATAAGCAGCGCTCTTTTTGAGGCGGGTATATCAAGGAATTTTTTCACCTTTTTCTCGTTGAACCAGCCCAGCATGCATGTTCCTAATCCCTCTGACGCCGCTTGCAGGCAGAAATGCTCTGCGGCAATACCTATGTCCATAAGCGGGTATTCTTTGTCCTTTATTGCACCTCCGAGGCTGCTGGTAAGCTTGGCCTTTTCCTGCACAATGACTACATGCACAGGCGCCTGCTTCGTAAAATGGTTCAGCGGCAGCAGCCGGTTTGATGTGGCATCGGCAATCTTGTTTTTCAGTTCCGGGTCATCAACCACTATAAAGGTCCATGGCTGAGAATTGCATGCCGAGGGGGCAATGCGTGCGGCCTCAAGACAGCGCAAAAGCTTTTCCTTTTCCACAGGCCGGTCTGAATACTCCCTGTCGCTCTGCCTCTTCAGTGCCAGGGTCAAAAATCCTTTATCGCTCATGGTTAATGGTGCCTGGTTCATAGTTTATGGTTCTAAGCTCATACTCTGCAACTCTCGCCCTCCGGAGCCCGTAGGGCGAAGGCGGAATCCTTCATCCTTCATCGCTCATAGATCATCGTTTCCCTAATACCCTGCCGCCTGTCCGTCTTTCCGGGATTCCGAAGCGCCGTAATAGACTTTGTTTTTTGCATCCCACATGATGGCCTGGTAGCCGCCGAACCCGCCGATGGTCCATTGTATCCTGTGGCCGCGCCGGACCAGGTTACGGATCACTTCGTAGGGAATGCCGCTTTCGAGATAGACGGTACCCCCGTCGGTCATGACCTCACCGGTAGGCTGTGAGCTTCCGGTGTGGCGTATCCTCGGGGCATCGCCGGCTTCCTGCAGGTTCATACCGAAGTCAATGAGGTTGACCACGATCTGGGTATGTCCCTGCGGCTGCATCGCTCCGCCCATCACGCCGAAACTTATCCACGGCTTGCCGTCTTTGGTGATAAAGGCCGGAATAATGGTGTGGAAGGGGCGTTTGCCGGGTGCATAGGTGTTGGCTTCCCCTTCTTTCAGGTTGAAGAGTTCGCCGCGGTCCTGGAGGACAAATCCCAGCCCGTCGGGGGTCATCCCCGAGCCCATTCCGCGGTAGTTGCTCTGGATCAGCGAGACCATATTGCCCCACTGGTCGGCGACAGTCATATAAACCGTTTCTCCCTGTTCAAGTTTGCCTGCAGCATCACTCCTTGCTGCACGCCGCGGGTTGATCTCCGCACGCCGTTTGGCAGCATATTCTTTTGAGAGCAGCTGCTCTACCGGTATTTTGGCAAAATCGGGATCGGCATAATATTTTGCACGGTCGGCAAAAGCCAGCTTCTTGGCCTCGACAAAGGTATGTATGTAATCGGCGCTGCCGAACCCCATGGATTTTATATCGTATCCTTCGAGGATATTCAGTATCTCAAGGGCAGCAATTCCCTGGCCGTTGGGAGGCAGTTCCCAGATATCATATCCACGGTAATTTACTGATACGGGTTCTACCCACTCGGAGTGGTGGGAGGCCAGGTCTTCGTAAGAAAGAAAACCTCCCTGACGTTTCATGTAGTCTGCAATCGTATGAGCAATATCTCCCTTATAAAAAGCGTCCCTTCCGCCTTTGGCCACTTTCTCAAGCGTATTGGCCAGGTATGGGTTTTTAAACACCTCTCCTTTGTGCGGAGCATGACCGCCGGGCATGAAGATCTCCTTAAAGTTTTCATATTTCTG
Source organism: Chlorobiota bacterium (assembly GCA_013152085.1). Taxonomy (GTDB): domain Bacteria; phylum Bacteroidota; class Bacteroidia; order Bacteroidales; family VadinHA17; genus JAADHC01. Next base: position 76,358 of record JAADHC010000032.1, on the reverse strand, counting down.
TAAAACCCTTGCATTCGACTGCCAGTAGTATGCGATCAGCTCGGATACCGGAAACCCTTCGCGGGCATAATTGACGGCAGGCTGCAGAATCTCGGTCATGGGCAGCTTCCCGAATTTATCATGCAGGGTAAACCATCCGTCCACACAACCGGGGACGGATACCGGCAGTGGGCCATGCGGAGGGATGTGGGTATAACCTTTTTCCTTAAAGTAACCCAGTGTCAGTGATCTGGGCGAGCGTCCGCTGCCATTGAGTCCGTATAACTTTTGTGTCTTTGCGTCCCAGACAATAGCGAAAAGATCGCCGCCCATACCGCTTCCGGTAGGTTCCATCAGACCGAGGGCCGCATCGGCAGCAATGGCTGCATCTACGGCAGTGCCTCCTTTTTTCAGGATATCCAGGGCAATCTGGGTAACCAGCGGCTGGCTGGTGCAGGCCATCCCGTGTTGTGCGATCACTTCCGAGCGTGTCGCCAGCGGCAGACCCGTGATCCGGTCCTGGGAGAAAATCATCGTACCGGTCAGAAAGAAGAAAAGAATAACTGAAATAAAGCTGCTGTTTTTCATCGGATAAAATTTTTATGATTAATGGTTTATTTACCTTGAAAAAGGCCGATGACCGCTGAGGCCATGGCACGAATCCCTGTGGGGATGGCTTCTTTGTAGTGCGGGGCATAGTGCGGGGAATGCAATGCCGGCAGCAACTTCTCACCGGTTTGGTTTGCCGCATACTCGTCCGGCGAAGCCGTACCCACCCTGAACATAAAAACGGGTATTTTCTCCGGTGTGCGGCCGTACAAGCTGAAATCCTCACCTGCCATCTGAGGATCAACCTTCTGCAATGTCAGTGCCGGTTCTTCTGTCTTCCAGATATTGAGACATTTTTCTGCCAAACCGGGATTATTGATCAGCGGAGGCGTAAACTCATCCGCAACATGAACCACGGGCCACCGGTCTTCCGGCAGGCCTGCAGAGATGGCGATTCCTTTTGTGATCCGTTCCATCGCATTTTTAATATGGTTAAAAACCTCGTCTTTATAAAACCGTACCGTGATCTGCATCTTCACCTCATCCGGGATGATGTTGTGCTTGGTTCCGCCGTGAATGGACCCCACGGATATCACGGCCGGATCAAGAGGATTCAGTTCCCTGCTGACAATGGTCTGAAATGCCATGATGGTCCGGGCAGAGAGCACAATGGGATCGATGGTCTTGTGGGGATAGGCGCCATGACCGCCTTTACCGTAAACGGTGATATCCACCGAATTTACCCCGGCAAATACCGGCCCCATTCCATAGCCGACCGTACCGACAGGGAGATCAGGCATCACGTGAAATGCCAGGATGTAACCGGGAACGGGAAATTTCCGGAAGATCCCTGCTTTGATCATTTCCCGGGCGCCGCCGCTCCGTTCTTCGGCCTGCTGTGCGATCATGATCAACGTGCCGTGCCACTGGTCTTTCAGGGCAGCCATGGTGTGGGCAACTCCCGACCATACCGACATGTGGATATCATGCCCGCAGGCATGCATGGCATGCATCTCAACGCCTTCACGGGTTTTTGTGACCACCCTGCTGGCATAGGGGAGATCTGTTTTTTCTTCCAGGGGTAGCGCATCCATGTCGGTACGTACCATAATGACCGGTCCCCTGCCGTTTTTCAATACCGCTACCAGGCTGTTCCCGCCAAAATGCGGTGTAACGGTAAAACCGGCATCCTCAGCCTCCTGCTGCATCCGTGCCGAGGTATTCGTTTCCATAAATGAGAGTTCAGGATGCTGATGCAGGTACAGGTACAGGTCGTCCAGGTGTCTTTCGTATTGACTGATTTCCTTATCAATCCGGGCAGATATTGTTTGAGCCTGTGCCGGGAGTTGAAAAACCAGGAATACAATAATGACCGGAACAACGATCCGGAAAAGAAAAGGGTTACGGGAAGTTTGCATGATTTTAAAGATTTAAAAGGATTTGATACGGATCTTCACCGCCGGTGATCATCAGCGCCGGATTTTCTATAAGTTCTTTGACGGTCTTGAGAAAACCTACCGAGTCCCTGCCGTCAACGAGGCGGTGGTCATATGAGAGCGCAATATACATGACCGGGCGGACTTCCACTTTACCGTTAATGGCAACCGGCCGTTCCACAATATTGTGCATCCCCAGGATACCTGCCTGGGGCGGATTGAGTATCGGAGTGGAAAGCATCGAGCCGAATACACCTCCGTTGGTGATGGTAAAGGTGCCGCCGGCCATATCATCCATGGAAATCCGGTTTTTGCGGGCTTTTCCGGCCAGATTCTTCAGCGCTTTTTCAATACCGGCAAGTGACATTGATTCGGCGTTGCGGATCACAGGTACCATCAGCCCTTTATCTGTTTGTACGGCTATACCGATGTCGGCATAGTGGAAGGAAACGATCTCTTCACCGTTGATCACGGAGTTGACAGCAGGGTATTTCTCCAGGGCAATGGCTGCGGCTTTGGCAAAGAATGACATAAAGCCAAGTTTTATCCCGTGCTTTTCGGTAAAAACGGTCTGATATTTTTTCCTCAGGGCGATTACGGCACTCATATCGGCTTCGTTAAATGTCGTTAGCATCGCCGTTTCGTTCTTTACCGATACAAGACGTTCGCCCAGTTTACGGCGCAACGGAGACATCTTCGTGGTGGTTTTTTCCCGGTTGCCGGCTTTTTCAGAAACCGTAAATGACGACTCAACCGTTTTCATTCCTGCTACTTTTTCCACATCTTCAGCTGTGATTCTGCGGATACCGTCCAGGATATCTTCGAGGCTCAGGCCATGTTCTTTCATTTTCTCCCGCGCCAGCGGTGAGATACGGACATGTTCTTCACCCGTATTTTTTTCAACGGGTTCCGGTTGTGGTGCAGTTTCTTTTTCAGGAAGCGTGGATGCCTTTTCTGCAGGTGTTGATGTTGCGGATTCCCCCGGTTTTTCTTCCCCTTGAGAAGATACAGGAACTGCAGCGTCCGTATCAATAGTGCAGATGATATCGCCGACTTTTGCCTGAGTGCCGGATTCAATGAGGAATTTCACCTTCCCGCTCTCTTCGGCAATAACCGGCAGGGTGGCTTTTTCGGATTCCACTTCGGCAATTTCCTGGTTTTTTTCCACGTAATCCCCGTCTTCCACCAACCAGGCAGCAACCTCAACTTCGGTAATAGATTCCCCGGGACTGGGTATTTTGATCTCTAATTTCATCGGTTTAATAGTTATATCGAGAATTTCGATTCCATTTCGATGTATTTGTGGACATCCAGTACCTCTTTCCTGGATTTTCCTTCGACACACTGCAGGCCGCAATATACATTTTTCAGCTCACAGGTACATTTTCTGAATACCTTACCGACAATTTCTTCCTGCCCGAGGTTATGAATACCCTGTAATCCTGAGGCGGGGCTACCGCTGGCAAGGCGTGCTACCGGAACAACATCAATACCATCCATGCAACTCCGAACATACCGCCATGCTCCCATATTCTCCGGTTCCTCCTGAACATAAAGGGTCAGCATATTCTTTTTATACTTCTTCAGTATTTTTTTGATTTGCTCAACCGGAAAGGGATGTAACTGTTCGATCCGCACAAGAGCCACATCCCGGGCATTCAGCTCGTTTTTCCGTTTCAGCAGGTCGTAATAAACTTTGCCCGAGCAGAATACTACACGGCGAACTTCCCCGGTATCCACTTGGTTATCGTCAATCACCTGCCGGAAGGAGCCTTTTTCCAGATCTTCGATAGCAGATATGCACATCGGGTGACGGAGCAGGCTTTTAGGCGTAAAGACAATCAGGGGCAGGCGGTAATCCGTTTTTACATGGTTGCGCAGCAGGTGAAAAAGATTGGCAGGTGTTGTCGGGTTGACAATGTGCATATTGGCTTCGGCAGCCATGGAGAGAAACCGTTCAATGCGCGCACTGGAATGGTCCGGGCCCTGTCCTTCGAAACCATGCGGCAGATAAAGCACCAGTCCGTTCAATAATCCCCATTTTTCTTCTGCCGAGCTGATATACTGGTCAACAATCACCTGGGCGACATTGTGAAAATCGCCGAATTGTGCTTCCCAGATTACCAGTTGTCCGGGATGGGCCATACCATACCCATATTCAAAGCCCATTACGCCATATTCGGAGAGAGGAGAATTGTAAATCTCAAAAGATGCCTGCTCCGGGTCAAGATATTTCAGCGGATAATAAGGCTCGCCGGTATCTTCCCGGATGTATGCTGCATGTCGGTGTGAAAAAGTGCCACGTACCGAATCCTGACCGCTGATCCTGACAGGAATACCTTCGGTGAGGAGTGTTGCATAAGCCAGCAATTCACCCATAGCCCAGTCAATCCGGTTTTTAGCTATATTTTTTTTCCGTTCATCAAGTAACTTTACAAGTTTCCGGAAAAACATTTTATCCTCCGGAAGTTGATTGATCTTTAAAGCAAGTTGCCCGATTCTTTCCCGGGGAAAACCGGTCGGTTTGCTTTTCATCAGGTCTTTAACTTCGGGATAACGGTGGTTTTTCCAGTCTTTATGCAAAAAACGGTCAACATGTACACGGTCGCTCTTTTTCGACAGGGCAAATTTCTCTTCCAGGATATCATCATAATCCTTCTGGGCCTGCTTAATATCTTCTACCGAATATACGCCTTGTTCCACCAGTGTTTTGGCATAGATGTCGCGGGGGTTGGGATGTTTGCTTATGGCTTTGTACAGGGTGGGTTGAGTAAATCGAGGTTCATCCCCTTCGTTGTGTCCGTGTTTGCGGTAGCAGAGGATGTCAATAAAAACATCACTGTGAAACTTCTGCCGGAACTCCATGGCCAGTTGTACGGTATAGATCAAAGCTTCGACATCATCCCCGTTGACATGAAAAACCGGCGCTTTGGTAACCTTGCCGATATCCGTGCAATAAGTGCTTGAACGGGCATCCAGATAGTTCGTTGTAAACCCTACCTGGTTGTTAATGACCAGATGAATGGATCCTCCGGTCTGGTATCCGGGGAGGTTCACCATCTGGATAACTTCATATACTACCCCCTGCGACGCAATAGCTGCATCCCCGTGGATGAGGATGGGGGCAATGCGGTTGTTGTTGCAGTCATAAAACCGGTCCATCCGTGCCCTGGTGAGACCTTCGGCAACAGGATCAACCGATTCGAGGTGTGAAGGATTGGGAACCAGTTTCAGTTTGATTTTCTTACCCGTATCGGTAGTGACCGTGTTTTCGTATCCCAGGTGATATTTGACATCGCCCAGTGCCAGGTCATCCTCATAAAATTTACCGTGAAATTCGGAAAAGATGTTTTCATAAGGCTTTTGAAGAATATTGGCCAGGGTGTTTAGACGTCCGCGGTGCGACATACCGATAATAAATTCCTCAATTCCCAATGCGGAACCTTTTTCAATAACCGCATCCAGCGCCGGGATAAGGGTTTCGGCTCCTTCGAGGGAAAAACTTTTCTGACCCACAAATTTTTTCTGCAGGAACTTCTCGAATCCCACGGCAAGGACGAGGTGATAGTAAATATGTTTTTTTTCCTCTCTGCTAAATTTCGACGTATTGCATACCGGTTCCATCTTGGCTTTAAGCCATTCAACAATCTCAGGATTGCGTATATACAGGTATTCTGCACCGATGGACCGGCAGTAGGTTTGCTTCAGGTGACTGATGATCTCTTCGAGCGTTGCGGTTCCGATGCCAATATGTTTTCCAGCCAGGAACTTCGTTTTCAGGTCTGCTTCTTTCAGACCGAAATTCTCTATAGCGAGGGTGGGCGTATATTTCCTTCGTGCCCGTACCGGGTTGGTTTCGGTAAAGAGATGTCCACGGCGACGGTATCCCTCAATCAGGTTGATGACCTTGAATTCCTTGTCGTATCCGTCGGGTAACGGTCCGGAACCGTATTGCTGACGTGCAAATTCAAATCCCTTAAAAAACTGTTGCCAGCTCTCTTCCACATATTCCGGGTTTTTCAGGTATTGCTGGTAAAGGGCTTCAAGTGTTTTTATGTCAATGTTACCAAGAAAATCGAGATTGTTCATGTAAAGATTTTATTTGCCGGGAGAAAACGATTCAAAAGTACGAAACTTTTCCGTATTCTTGGCCGGTTACAAACCCTTTGACGGTCTGACCATGTGGGCGATCACTGCTTTCAGGTAACTTACTGCTGATGGTAGAATAACCGGGTCTGCCTGTGAGATCAAAATAGCCAAAACGGTTGCGGATAAACCATCTTTCCGCACAAAAAGAATAACCTATTTAATAACCTATTTAAATACCTAATTCTTTCCGGAAGCCGTCTGGATTACCTGTCCGGTGCAGCTTTCAGAACACAAGTGGTTGGAAGTTGATTGGACAGATAATAAATTATTTCCTGTTGCCCTGCGTATTCCCGGTTTGAATAAATGTTCCTCATTCCGACAGTTATACTTTGTCCATTAAGCCATGCAGGGGAAAACAGTGGTTTAATATGGAAATATTTTAGAAAAAAAAATTACATTGCAATGAAAATGAACCGGATACATTCTTGTTTCCCTTTGATTCTTTTTAGAAACAAGGTTAGTCAAATATTTCGTGTTCATCAGGTATATGAAAAGGTACCGGAATAATCGTGTTGTTTGAAATTAATTGATTTACTTTGCAGCCGTAAAAACATGGAATTATTATTATTTATCCGTTTTTAAAATACTGAAATTCAGGTTATCGTAAAATTCAGAACACCCCAATTTATTACCGGATGAATCCAGTCGACATGATAAGTCAGAAATCGTTTATATTCTTCGTTCCTGAAAGGGGATTTCCGTGGTTTTCCGGTCAATCCTTCATACCTGAAACTATCATTTTAACTAAAATCTTACACAAGTGAAAATTGGCATTTTAAAAGAGCATGCGGATAGCCGGGTGGCCATGCTTCCCGAAACGGTTGCTGCCCTGAAAAAACTAAAGGTGGAGGTCATTATGGAAAAGGGCGCCGGAGAAGGTGCCTTTGCCCCTGACGAAGCTTATACCGAAGCCGGTGCTGAAATCCTGGGCCGCAGTGAAGTGGTTAAACAGGCAGATGTGCTGGTCCAGATCACGCCTCCTTCGGATGATGAGATGAAAAATCTCCGCGAAGGACAGGCACTGATCTCGATGTTAAATCCCCTGGGAGAACCTGACCGTGTAAAAGCACTGAGAGACTGGGGCGTTACTGCTTTCAGCCTTGAGCTGATCCCGCGGATCTCCCGTGCACAGGCTATGGATGTATTGTCATCCATGGCGACGGTAGCCGGATACAAGGCGGTACTCGAAGCTGCCAACACATTACCCACTTTTTTCCCGATGTTTATGTCGGCTGCCGGAACGATCAAACCGGCAAAAGTACTGATTTTAGGCGCCGGCGTGGCAGGGCTTCAGGCCATTGCTATTGCGCGTAAACTGGGTGCTGTCGTCGAGGTGTTTGATGTGCGTTCGGCAGTGAAAGAAGAGGTAAAAAGCCTGGGCGGGAAATTTATCGAGGTCGAAGGGGCTGTGGAAGATGCTGCCGCCGGCGGATACGCCGTCGAGCAAACCGAAGAATTCAAACAAAAACAGCAGCAGATGATCCAGGATCATGCCGCCGATGCGAATGTGGTTATTGCCACCGCACAGATTCCCGGAAGAAAAGCACCTGTGCTGGTGAAAAAGGAAACCGTCGAACGGATGAAACCCGGATCGGTGATCATCGATCTGGCTGCATCTTCCGGAGGGAACTGCGAAATGACACAAAACAACAGGATCATTTCCCACAATAATGTTACGATCGTCGGGAAATCAAACTATCCTGCCGAAATGCCTGCTGACGCCAGCAAGATGTTCGGCCGGAACCTGCTCAATTTCCTGAAACTGATCATTGATGAAGAAGGTGGTATGAACCTTGACTTCGAAGATGAGATCGTCAAAGGTACCTGCCTGGTACATCAGAAAGAGATCGTTAACGAACGGGTAAAAAGTATTATCAAACCATAAATCGAAACCAATGGAAAACGTACTGGTTTATCTTTATCAGAACAAGGATGCCATATTTATCATAACCTTATCCATTTTCCTGGGTATTGAGGTTATCTCGAATGTGCCGTCCGTGCTGCATACACCGCTTATGTCGGGAGCCAATGCCATTAGCGGGGTGATCATCATCGGGGGGATCATCCTGGTGGGCCATGCCCCTACGGACCGGATCTCGGCAGCACTCATCCTCGGCATTTTTGCCGTCTTTTTTGCCACACTCAACGTGGCAGGCGGCTTTGTCGTTACCGACCGGATGCTCGACATGTTTAAGAAGAAAAAGAAAAAATAAAAATTTGCGGAAATGAATACTACTCTAACCGAATTAGGTGTTACATACGGAGATGTCATCCTTGAATTTTCGTACCTCGTGGGCGCCATCTTTTTTGTGGTTGGCCTGAAGCTGCTCAGCCACCCGGATACCGCCAGGCGGGGTAACCTCTGGGCGGCTGCCGGTATGGTGCTGGCAATGATCACCACTATGGTGTTTCACAAAAACGAAGCCGGCGAGGGAATAGCTTTCCTGAATATCATCATTATTATTGTTACGATTGGCCTGGGAACCGTGGTCGGGGCTTATATTGCGCGTACCGTGAAGATGACAGCCATGCCTCAGCTGGTATCCTTTTTTAATGCTACCGGCGGCCTGGCTTCTGCCCTGGTTGCCCTGATCGAGTTTTCCAATCCCGCCAACCAGTCAACGCTGGTTACCCTGCTCGGACTGGTGATCGGTTCCATTGCATTCAGCGGGAGTATGATTGCTTACGGAAAACTGGATGGCAAGGTGGGTGATATTTTTGCCGGTTATATGAAATATATTAACATTACGCTGTTGCTGGTAGTGACCGCAATCATTATTTTCCTGCTTGTTGGGAACACTCCTTTCGAAACCCGGAAGCTGATCGTTTACGGACTCTTTGCCATTGCCCTGATTTACGGTGTGCTTTTCGTGATGCCGATCGGAGGTGCGGATATGCCCGTGGTGATCAGTCTGCTGAACTCTTTTACCGGTATTGCCGCTGCCATGGCCGGCTTTATTTACAATAACGAAGCCATGATCCTTGGCGGGATCCTTGTCGGTGCTGCCGGAACCATCCTGACCATCCTGATGTGCAAGGCCATGAACCGTTCACTGCTCAATGTGATTATCGGTGCGTTTGGCGGCGGCGGGGTAGCAGTGGATAAAGAGCATGGATCGATAAGGGAAATATCCGCCAGTGATGCCGGTATCCTGCTGGCCTATTCGCAGAAGGTTTATGTTGTTCCGGGTTACGGTCTCGCTGCAGCCCAGGCACAGCATGTCTGCCATGAACTGGAAAAGCAGCTTGAAGATAAAGGTGTGGAGGTGAAATATGCCATTCATCCCGTGGCCGGACGTATGCCCGGGCATATGAATGTCCTGCTTGCCGAAGCCGATGTTTCGTACGACAAGCTGATGGAAATGGACGATGCCAATGAGGATATGACCAATACCGATGTCGTGGTCGTTATCGGGGCCAATGATGTGGTGAACCCTGCTGCCGAGGATGATCCCTCCAGCCCGATCTACGGGATGCCGATCATCAAAACCCTGCTGGCAAAAAACGTGATCGTAATGAAACGCGGAATGGGAAAAGGTTATGCAGGCATTGAAAACTTCCTGTTCTTCCATGAAAAAACCCGCATGCTCTTCGGCAATGCAAAGGACAGCCTGCAGAAGCTGGTGAATGAGATCAAGAGTCTTTAAGTAAGGATTTTTGCCCCCTCCCCGGCCCTCTCCCATAGGGGGAGGGAGTTATTTCATAATTTCTTCTTTTATCACTTCTATTACCTTTTCAATATTTGATATTACTTCCCGGTTATTGAAGCGAATAACCTTTAGACCATATTTTCTTAATTCTGATGTTCTATTTATATCCCTTTCGGATACATCCGGTTTTTTATGTATATCTCCATCAACTTCAATGACCAGTTTATGTTATGTTTAGGGCAGTAAAAATCAACAACAAAAATATTACGATTTTTACTTGTTTTTTAGCTCAGTTCTTTGTTGGCGTTTCGTTGTTATTCAATGTCTATCTTATTATTTTTCATTAAAAATTCATATAATGTTTCCAACCTTTCTTTTTCAAAATCTTTTATTGTTGGATGAGAAAAATTCTTTGTTTTAAAATCATTATAGCTCAAAGCCAATCTATGATTCAGACAATACTTAAAAATAGGCTCGATATATTCCTTTATTTATGTTATAAATTATTTTCTCAACCATTAAAGAAAAGATTGTCTGCATATTTGTGTATTTAGCAGATAAAGTGCTAATATCAATCTTTTGACTTATTGCCTCGTTATAAAGTAAGCTTATAAATTGAATATGAAAATAGAGAGGTAGTTGATTCCTATAATCGTCAATCAATAATTCTGGAGGTTGATTATAGATACTATGTATGCCCTTAATTTTCTCATTTTGTAATTATCAGAACTTCATTTGTTTTAATCATATCTTTCTTTAATCAGACGCTGTTTTTTAATAGAGTTTAGTTCGTTTTTTTATTTTGAACTTATAACGAATGCAGTATGTCGGGAACTGTTTATTTCTCCCCGGCTTTCCCTGTCATCGGGACAAAGACTACAGGAAACTGGACCTGTTCCCTGATTTTTCCTTCAGGGGTTTTCTCAACAAGGACCAGCCACTGGGTTTTTCCGGCCTTACCGACGGGGATGACAATCCTTCCACCCGGTTTAAGCTGTTCAATCAGGGGTTCGGGGATCTCTTCAGGGGCGCACGTAACAATAATACCGTCGTATGGGGCGTATTCCGGCCATCCCTTGTAACCGTCGCCTATTTTTACCTTAATGGTGTTGTATCCCAAAGTTGAAAAACGGGCTTTTGCCTGTTCGCCGAGTTCCCTGACAATCTCTACCGTATAAACATATGGTGTAAGCTCGGAGAGAACGGCCGCCTGATACCCGCTTCCGGTACCGATTTCCAGGATCTTATCTCCCGGTTTTATGTCGAGAAGTTCGGTCATCTGGGCAACGATAATGGGTTGTGATATGGTCTGGCCGTATCCTATCGGCAGGGGCTTGTTCTCGTAGGCCTGGTCACGGAAAACTTTTGGAACAAACAGATGCCTGGGGACGTTTTCCATCGCTTCGAGTACTTTCCTGTCTTTTACAGGTTTGTAGAATGAATTGTGGATGTCGTTCCGCACCATCCGGAGACGTTCTTCTTTCCCTTCTTTAAACCTCGGCCTGTTCCATGAAATGTTGTCCTGTGGTTGCCCCCCGTTATTCGTAAGAGCCTCTTTTTTAACTTTTGGGTTGCTGCTGCAACTGAAAAAACATAATAAAACAATAAAACCTGTTATCGGGATTCTGTACATTTCGGGCTTATATTTCATCGCTGAAAAGTTACGAAAAAAATGAATATGGTCATAAAGCGGGATTCTTGCAGACACGAATGCACGAATGTCTGACGACCGTTCTGCAGGCCGTATCCGGATCCATGCTTCGCTTCGACCTATGGAAGCAGGAAAATAATTGTCTGATCCGCTGTTTGGTAACCGGGTGAAGCGTGACGGGGAGAGGTATACTGGCTCCGGTTGTTCCGGTGCCGGCCAACGAAGACAGATATGATATAAAATCTACCATTATTAGTTCACAACTTCCGGTAAGCAAGTAGTATAAGGTTATTGGAGAAGGTACAATCGCCGATGCAATCATAGACCGTCTGGTCAATGGAGCACATAGAATAGATTTAAAAGGAGAATCACTAAGAAAGAAAAAGTAAATTGATTATTTTGCAACCCATTATCAGAGCATATATTGCCTTTTTGGCAGTGTCAAAAAGAGGTTAAACCCTGAGGGGGGTCAATATCGCCGGAATAAACATAATACACTCCCAACTGAAGAATCGATAAAAGCCATGACTTTTAATATTAAATAAAGTTCGCCACGATATGATTATAACAGATAAACTTAAAATTCCAAAAACGATTAATCTTTTCATCTATTCCTCAAAAATGTATATTATTCTATTATAAATTTTCCCGTCCCAATTCTTTCGGTTTCGGTTATTAGTTGGAAGAAGTAGAGTCCGTTATTTAATTTTTTTCTTTCTATTATTATTTGACTTGTCGTGAGGTTGTCCAATACCCGTACTACCTGCCCAGTCGCATTGTAGAGTATTAACCTGCATTTTCTGTTTTTGTTGTTATTGAATACTATTCTTGCGGAATTGCTGAAAGGATTGGGATATACCAGTAATTCAGGATTATCAGGATTTACCTCAGCCTCGACTGACAGGGTTATCGAGTCGCCTTCGAGAATAACAGGCACTCTGCTGATGTTGAAACTGTATGTGTTGTTAACATTATAATACAGCGTATCCCACAGGGAGTCGCCCATTGCAACAGGATAGAGGTATTGCTTACTGACGTTAGTGAGTGTAATATCGGCGGAGTAAGCCAGATTCCAGGCGATAACCAGTTTTTTGCCGGGTACAACAACTTCATATCCTACAATGTTGGCATCCTGCCAGTAAACGCCATCCGGGATGGGATCAACGGTTATATAACCGGCAATTAACGATGCAAGTCCTGCATATGTCCAGTATGAGGGCTTTTTTTTATAATCAATGGATAAGAGATTCAGGTCGCCGAAATATTGTCCCCAGGCTTCATATTCAGGCGGTATGTGCCATGCCAGACGCGTAAACCCGCTTCCCAGGCCACCCGTGTAATACCGGACGACATAAGCTGCATTTTCTTTTGCCAGTTCCGGAGAAATATAGCCGTTGTCATTAAGCGGGTTAAATATTTCGGCTCTGGCCAAAAAAGGGCCACCGCCTTCCAGTGCCCATAACGGTTTAGTGGCAAGTGTATCGAACAGAGCTCTCATTCCTGCGGCACGTGAAGGAAAATACTCTGCGTTTCCGTAACAGTGTATATCCAGTATGTCGTAACTGGCATTGCTGAATACATAAAGAAAATCAAGCAATTCGGCTTGATAAACCGCAGAAGTGTCTAACATGTTTCTTGTCACAAACACGGTTTCCGATACGGGAAAGGAACCGGTATTTATATACCCCAGATAGAAAAGGTGCATGTTTGCGGGGCCTGAATCCCAACCTCCGATCTTTACCAGGGCACCGGCGTCGGTGTTTTTAATTATTGAGTAGCTGTAATTAGCATAATTTACAAAGCTGTTGGCGAAAGTGTCGGGAGGATTGGTGCACCACACACGGGGTATTTCCACTTCCAACTGGTAAACTTTAAAAGGGTAAACCAGTCCCGGATAATCGTTAACACCGTCACCGTCATACCGTTCAACAAATGCCTCCAGGAAATTCTTCCAGGCAACGGAGTCGGAGGGATAGCGTGAAGTTTCCGGGGAGGCGGCATCGGGATTGTGCAGTTTCACCCATTGTTCCTTTTCGCAAAACGACCATCCGGTAGTGTCTGCTGTTGCTGAAGTATCAGGCACCCCGGGGTCGCATTTAAAAACAATAACGGGTTCAATGCCGGTAAGGGCATAAAAATCAGCAGCAAGATCGCTATTGCTGAAATCATATGTTCCTGCATTATCATATAAAAACCAGTTGACATGAAACCTGAAGGAGCCGAAACCGAGATTGGTATATAATTGAAAGTTATTCCCGTTTACACAAAACGGGTTGGAAGTTGTTTGAGAATGACTGCTCGGGGAAAACAGGTAAAAAAATAAGCAGAGAAAAACTATTTTTTCTTTCATTTCAAGTAGTTATATGTCATATTATGATTTGGTGAAAAGGTTTAATCCCATTACAAAAAAGATCGTATTTCTTATAATATGTAATACACCGGGAAGTATACCCCTGATGTCCATACATGGTACAAGATAAGAAATAGTTCTTTGAAATAAAAGACAGACGTTACCGTAACTAAGATGAAACAGGAGATCTTCGTATATTAAATTCGTTTCTATTAAAAATATTTCATATTATACTGCAAGCATGTTTTTTCAGATATCTGGATAAAATGTTTACATTTATTTTATATGCTGATATTGGTAGTAGAATAATATTTTAGGCGACATTATTAATCCTGACACCATGCATAAAATAATCATACTTGCCTTACCCGTTGAAGGACATTTTAATCCGTTCGTTCCTGTCATTACCAAACTTGTCGAAAAAGGTCATAAGGTAGGTTGTGTAACGGGAAGGATTTTTAAAGACCGGGTTGAAAATGCCGGAGCCGCCTTTTATCCGCTTCCCCAAAAATGGGACCGTAGTGATCGTGACAAGGAAGTTTACGAAATCTATCCGGAGCTGAAAAAGAAAAAAGGTCTTTTACAGATCAGGTATTATTTAAAACACATTAAGTATGATCAGGTCCCGGATATATTAAATTTGCTGGAAAATGTATTGAAGCATTTCCCGGCAGATTTAATTGTTGGTGATACTTTTATGATTGCCGGCAGTTGGATGAAAGAGATGGGTGGTCCCCCTGATGTACATTTGTCAGTTTTGCCGTTGAGCCTGCCCGGTAAAAACATCGCTCCGTTCGGACTCGGATTATTACCAGGGAAATCATTCTTTTCAAAACTGAGAAATAATCTGTTAAATACGGTTTTTGAAAAGGTATTATTCAATGATGTGCAAATCTATGTAAATAAGATACGTAAGAAAGTGGGTTTGCCTCCCTGTGAAAAGAGTTTTTCCATCACAGATTATGTAATGCCGGATCTTGTTTTACATACCTCCGTACCTGATTTTGAATATTACCATGATGATTTTCCTGCCAATTTCCATTTTATAGGACCTGTCATAATTCCTCCGGATAATCATTACAAAAAGCCCGAATGGTGGCCGGAAATTGAAAAAGATATACCCGTTGTGCTGATTAGCCAGGGAACCATTGCAAAAAAAATTGACGATCTCATTTATCCTGCAATCGAAGCGCTGAAAGAAGAGAAAATGATTGTAATTGCCGTTCCCATTAAAGATGTAGAAATCAGAAACCTGCCTGAAAACACTCATACTGCACCTTATATCCCATTTGGGAATCTTTTACCTCATGTTGATATAATGATTTCAAACGGCGGATTTGGAGGTACTCAGAATGCATTAGCCCATGGAATCCCGGTTGTTATAGCCGGTGCTACTGAAGATAAAATGGAAGTAGCCGCCCGGTTGGAAAACTCAGGGGCAGGAATTAATCTCAGAAAACAAAAACCCACCCCGGCAGATATCAGAAAAGCCGTGATGAAGATTTTGTCAGTTCCATCGTACAAGCAAAAGGCGAAAGAATTACAAACCAACTTTGCCAAATATGACGCACCAACGCTTGCCGTTGAACTAATGGAGGGATTAATTGAAAAAAAGTTAAAATAAATTTGGATTATAATGTTATTTATTTCTATCTTTGTGTTAGATAAAATTAACATCAAAATATTTTATTATGGAAAAAATTATTTTGCTATTGATTGGTGTTTTGGGTTTGTTCGTTTTAATCAGGCGTTTTATAAGCATCAGAAAAGGTGAATCGGCAAGTGATGAGTTATCAAGGCTGATTTTACAAAAAGCGTCATCCTTATCGTTTTATATAACTCTTTATCTGTGGATACTCATTAGTTATTTAAGTGATAAGGTAAATTTTGAATCCGGTCAGATCATAGGGTACGGTATCATCGGCATGGCGGTTATATTCTCTGTAATCTGGTTATTTTTAAAGATAATCGGTTTGCATAAGGATTAATATAAAAACTCTAATAGAAATACGATAAATGAAAAAGTGATGAAAAAAAACAGAAAAACATTACTGATAGCTTCTATTATGATCACGGCAGTTATGATCATTGCAGTTATCTGGGGGTTTATAGCCCTCGAAAAAGGAACCGGTTTATTAAAAGGTATTGACCTGTTTATCTTTATTCTTATTGTTGTTATAGGGATAATAGCATTCATATCAGCCCTTAAAAAGGATAAAGAAAAAAAAGAAGGACTTCCGCCCGATGATGAATTAAGTATGAAAATAAAATACAAATCGGGTTATTATGCTTTTTTGGTCTCAATGTATATGTGGCTGTTCATTTTTATTCTGAAAGATAAATTCCCCGATACTGAAACCATGCTCGGGGGCGGGATATTACTTTCCGCCTTGATTTTTGCTGTTACAAAATATGTTATTAAGCAAAAGTTCAATGAATAATAAAAATGGTATTAATGAAAACACGAATTAAAGAGCTCCGGGCCAGGGACAATCTAACGCAATTGGATTTGGCAAAAAAAGTTGGTGTCAGAAGAGAAACGATTGTTTTTCTCGAAAAAGGGAAATACAATCCTTCATTAAAACTGGCTTATGATATTTCCCGGACTTTCAATCTGAAAATTGAAGAAGTATTTATTTTTAACGAATAATTTAATGTAAAAATGAAAATTTTTCATATGCGAACTGTGACTATCAACAGTAATACTAATAAAATCTTTTTCTTCATGGTTTTAATCACAGACTGTACGGGTTACTTTTTTTATTTGTTTTCAGTCTTAAAACAATAAACCCAAATATTGCGGAAATCAAAGAACCGATAAGTATTCCGATTTTGGCAGAATCAATGTAAGCCGGACTATTCTCAAAAGCCAGGCTCGCAATAAAAATCGCCATGGTAAATCCGATTCCGGCTAAAAACGAAACACCTGTAATTTGCCGGTTACTGATATCTTCCGGAACTTCAATCAACTTTATTTTTTTTGCAAATAGTACAATAGATGACATACCAATACTATTCCCTATGACTAAACAAATAATTATATTCCTTATCAGTGTTGTGTCTAAATCAATATTACTATTAATAATTACGCCTGCATTAGCCAATGCAAAAACAGGAATAATAAAATAAGCTACCCAATTGTGTAATTTGTGTTCTAAATGCTGAAGAGGAGATTGATATTTATGAGTCCAGTCTTCCAGATCATCAATCTGAACAATTTGTTCCTTGGTTAGAATTGGTTTTTTTGTTATTGAAGCTTGTTTAATATTGTTCGTTATGTTCATTAAGTTGTCTATGAATGCAGGTGTGTTGATTTTTTGCCTGACAGGAACTGAAAAAGCTAATAAAATTCCTGCAAGTGTCGGATGAATACCGGATTTCAGGAATAGTATCCAGATAATTACTCCAACAATAATATTCAGGAATTTAGAATAATAACCTTTAAAGGATAACATGAATAATGTTCCTAACAGTATTAATGCGGCAATCAACAAACCGATATTAATATTTCCCCCGTAAAATATGGCAATGACTAACACGGCGCCTATATCATCTACAATTGCAAAAGCAGTTAAAAATATTTTAAGACTTAAAGGAACCCTGTCGCCTAAAAGTTTTAAAACTGCTAAAGAAAAAGCAATATCCGTAGCCATCGGTATTCCCCAACCTATAATTGTTTCAGGATTCCGGTTTAGTACTAAAAATAACAAAACGGGAACTACCATTCCACCCAATGCTCCAAAAAGCGGGAATGCTATTTTTTTTACGGAATTCAATTCTCCAATTAAGAATTCTCTTTTAATTTCTAATCCAATCAGGAAAAAGAAAACAGCCATTAAACCATCGTTAATCCAGAATATCAATGATTTGTTTAATTCAAAATCCTGTGTTGAAAATCCGATTTTATATTGCCAAAGTGATTGGTAACTATCTCCGAAGGGTGAATTTGCCCAGATCAGAGCAATAATTGTTGCCATCAATAATAAAATTCCGCTGAAGCTTTCAATCTTAACGAATTTCTGAAATGGAGACAGAATATTTCTTTTTGGCATATTTTGATTTTAATATAGTAGCCATCCTGGTAATATACGGAGTAAAGTTAATCATTATCTGTCTATTTCCCGGATTACATGAGCCTTTCCCAAACCGTTTCCTTTTAAGATTTCCGTTTATCCTGCCCGGATTCTCAAGCGGATTTCCGGTTTTCTTTAGTCTATGCCGGGTTTACTATCCTGAGCTATGATGAAAGCGGAGAAGCAATTTTATCAAACCTGCAACAAAACATTGTTATCATGACAAAATAGTACTTCGGGGTTGGTATTTTCAAAACGTTATGATCTTCGTCCTCGTATTATTACGTAACCATGTTTTGAGTATTGACCGCATCTCCCGGTTGTAAGGGAGGGGTCGGATACAGTCGTGGAGAAGATCCGTACCGAAACCCTGTTCGTCTTCAGGGATGTACCCATATCCCACAAGGTGGCCGTGTTCCACTTTTACAACCGAAAGTTCTCCCGGTTCACGTCCCCGGTCGAGAATAAAAAAATTCTCCTGGTCAAGTTCAAACTCCCGAAGGGCTTTGGTTGCCCGCAGGTTATATGCTGTAGGGGTCTCTTTACCCACACAGGCGCCGCTGCAGATGCCGATCTGGTGTTGAAAACAGGGACCATTGCTGTCATATAATCCGCAGAGTTTTTGGCAGAGGTGATATTTTTCCAGCAATGCACCGAGCTTTCCGGAAGCGGCATCTTTTGAAGTAAAACTGAGCAGGGGAATATCATCCTGCTCATTCCTCCCGAGGGAAAACCGCAGGTATCCATGCTCATCAAAATACCGGAAAATACCGTACCCGGAGCTGTTACGCCGCTGTGAACGGTTATACACAGGCATATGTTTCTTGATTTCCGCAGATTCCAGAAGCAGTGCGATCAGTTCACTTCCTGTGAGTTCAAAGCCGATATCGGCAACCTGTTCGCGCATGCGGAGAGCCTTACCGCTATGGCCGTTCCCAAAGTGGGTCATTACACGCTGGTGCAGATTTTTACTTTTCCCGATGTAGATGATTGTTCCGGTTTTGTCATAAAAATAATAGACGCCCGGGTCTTCGGGCAGTGATTTTATTTTTTCAGTGTCAAGATCGGGATGAAGCTTTGCGAGTGCGGGTATTTTTGTCAGGAGAACCTTACCGTGCTGCAGGTAGTCGAGCTGGCGGAGATGATGAAACAGTAATACCGTAGCCAGTGCATCCCCGGCGGCACGATGCCGGTTCCGGATGGGTATTCCGAGTTCGTCACAAAGATTACCGAGACTGTAAGAGCACAACCCTGGGATCAGCTTGCGGCTGAGCTGTAATGTACACAACACATCCCGTTTGTATGTATATCCCAGTTGCCGGAATTCACTGCGGATAAAATTATAATCAAACCATGCATTATGGGCCACAAAGGTTGCTTTGTCGGTCAACCCGATCAGTTCTTTCGCAATTTCATAAAAACAGGGGGCCCCTTCTACCATCTCGTTTGTAATCCCTGTAAGTTGGGTAATGCGGGAAGAGATACGCTTTTCGGGGTTCACCAGGGTGGACCATTCGTTTACCACTTGCGTCCCATCCGTCAGATAGAGCGCGATCTCTGTGATTTTTTCCCGTTCGGGGCTTCCTCCCGTGGTTTCTATATCGATAACAGCATACATCCACTGCAAAAGTAAAAAAGAGATAAACTTCACCGGACTTCCTCCGCAAAAAAGCTATTTTTGGAGCAAAATGATTTATGCAGGAGTGTATATCGCCATATTATTTCCATAATGGAAAAACAGAAGATTGCGACCGGTTTGACCTGCGGTGGGTTTATGAAGGTGAATCCATTTACGAGGTGTTACGGATACAGGACGGCATTCCGCTTTTTCTTGAAGATCATACCGGAAGACTGGACAGAACAGCGGATATTCGTGGGATGAAACTCCCGGCGGATCCGGAAACCATTGGCAGGGATATTTATGCGTATGTTCGGGGTATCGGGCTTTCGGAAGGAAATCTGAAAGTGGTTATAAACAGGGAGCGGGGAAAAAAAGAACATTTCCATTACCTGATATACCGGATTGTTCATCATTATCCTACCGGAGAAATGTATCGTAATGGTGTAAAGTGTTTGCTGCATTATGCCGAAAGGTTCCAGCCGGAGGCAAAGGTGATCAATTACCGGCTCCGGAACACGATATACAAGCGCCTGATAGAGACCAGCCATTATGAAGCGTTGCTTGTAGACCGGAAGGGGAAAATTACCGAAGGAAGCCGGTCCAATGTTTTTTTCATCCGCGGTGAAATACTTTTTACGGCACCTGATTCCTGTGTATTGCCCGGGATATCACGGTCACATGTGATTCAGATATGCAAGGATAAAAAAGTGGATCTCAGAATGAAATCGGTTGAACCCGCTGACCTGGGTGATTTTGATGCTGCCTTTCTCACAGGAACCTCAATCCGGATACTTCCGGTTTCCCGGGTCGAAACCTGTACCTTTGATCCCGGTCATTCACTCCTGACGAAGCTGAAGAATGAATTTGACGAGGTGATAAAGGCATATGTACGCCTTAGGAAAATATCCTGACCCTGCTTACGGAAATGAGCCTGCTAACCAATAGCCGGGCAGAACATGAACTTTCCGGGATTATTTTTTTTCCACCCCAAACCTGAAGATACAGTAAGAGTGATATGCTTTCCCGGATTGCAGGACTACCGAAGGAAAGTCCGGTTTGTTAGGGGAATCCGGAAAGTGTTGTGTTTCCAGGCAGATGGCTCCCCGAAACGGATAGACCTTTCCCTTTTTTCCCTTTACCGTGCCGTCAAGGAAATTCCCGGTGTAAACCTGCAGGCCGGGTTCAATGGTATAGACTTCAAGCGTTCTTCCTGATACCGGCTCCAGAACTTTGGCTGCCAAAACGAGTGAATCGCTTGCTTTGATTTTCAGTACCCAGTTATGATCGTATCCATGCCCGAAAACCAGTTGCGGGTTATCGTCATTTATCCTTTTTCCGATCACTTCCGGCTGGCGGAAGTCAAACGGTGTTCCTGCTACCGGCATGATCACCCCCGTAGGGATCAGGTCTTTACCGACCGGGGTAAAATATTTTGCATGGATGGTTAAAATATGATCCAGGATGTTTCCTTCACCGGCGCCTTTCAGGTTAAAATAAGAATGGTTTGTAAGATTGACTATGGTCGTTTTATCGGTAGTGGCTGCATAGGATATGTGCAGGGCATTGTCTTCCGTAAGGGTATAGGTTACATGTACATCCAGGTTTCCCGGATATCCGGCTTCCATATCTTTTGAAAGATAATGCAGTACGATAATACTGTCGGATGCCTGCACAACATCCCAAACCTTTGTATGAAATCCGTGGCTGCCCCCGTGAAGATGATTCTCCCCGTTATTTTTTTCCAGCAGGTACTCTTTTCCGTCCAATACAAAACGGCCTTTGGCAATCCGGTTGGCATACCGGCCGATCAGGGCACCGAAATTGTTATCAATATTTACATAATCGTGAATATTATCAAATCCAAGTACGATATCAGCCAAATGCCCTTCTTTGTCGGGGGACATTACCGAAACAATCCTGCCGCCATAATTGGTAATGGCAATTTCCATCCCGGCTTTGTTGGCCAGGACATACAGGCTGACTTTCTTACCGTCCATGGTAGTATCAAAAGCAGCCGGATCAATACCGGACTTCAATATCAGATTTCTTTCTTTCGGTGTCTGGTTTACACAGGCTGCCATGATGATCGGAATGGCAAACAGGAACAGTTTTTTCATATCGGTTGGTATTACGGGTTTTTGTTTTACTGACGACAAAATTAATGGAATAACGGTTAAACCCTTCTCTGAGGTACGATTTTTTATTGTTTTATATATCCGGCTGGGTCATTATCTTTGATCAATCAATTTAAAACCCTGTTTTATGAGCTCAAAAAGGATATTGAAAAAAGAAGTGAACCGGTTGATACAGGAGTTTATTTCAGATGCTTTTACCATCATCGGAACACACCCTGACAGACGTGAACCTGTCATTGCTCAGATTACGGATGCGGTTGCTTTGCGCAATGAAACTGTCCGGAAGATCAATCACCCGGAAAAACCGGAGGGGATGACCCTGCGGCAAACGCTGGGAAACGTGCAGGTAACATTTCTCAAAGAACTCGACGTCATTTACCAAAACCTGAGTGAAATTACGGCGGATAAAAAGAAACCTGCCAAAACAACAGGGAAAACTGCCCCCAGGGCAGAAGCAGCGGTTAAAGAAAGTCCCAAAGAATTATAGGCAGATGCCCGAAGGAATGAAATGCGTAATACTCCGGGTTTACGGAAGGGTGCAGGGTGTCGGATTCCGCTACTTTGCCGTACGCGAAGCTTCGAAATACGACATCAAAGGGTTTGTACGTAACGATCCGGACGGTTCGGTATATATCGAGGCGGAAGGAACACCCGGGAATCTTGATCTGTTTGTTCAGCGTATGCAATCGGGACCGGCCTGGGGCAGGGTAGAAAAGGTAACCGTTGCCAACCAGCCTGTGGCGGGTTATTCCGATTTCTCAGTCCGTTATTAAGAGCAGGCAAACAGGATAGAAATGTAATCCACCACTTCGTGCGAAGGATGAACCTGCCCGGAGTGGCCGCGTGACAAAACGGTAATTTCCGGAATCTCACACTGCAATTTTGCATAATGAATAAGTGTCATTATAGGACCATAACCGCAGGCTGAGACATTTTTTTCATGAATCACCCGGTACACCGAGGCAGGTTCCATGTTAAATATCTCATCCAGTACCAGCTGGTCTTTCCGGTATCCGGTATCGGGATCGATATAATGTGAAAAATCCGAAGAGGCCACGATCAGTACCCGACGAAGTAGTTTTTTTTCTGTATCAAAGATCCTGTGTGCGATATTTTCCGCTTCTTCCGGGGTTTGATCCTGCATTCCCAGGGGTACTATACGGAACGGATTACCGGCGAAATATTGCAGAAAAGGGACCATAACTTCTGCCGAATGTTCTTGTGCATGAGCATTCCGGGAAGCGGGAATCTTTATATTACTGATAAACTCAAGGTCAAGTTCCACAACGCCGAGTGGTGTTTCCCAGGCGTCATGATCATCGGTAACACAACTGCCTCCCCAGGAAACATGAAGCGGATGGATAATAACTGCCGTATCAAAAGAAATTTTCCGCTCACGCAGCAACTTGAAAAAGCAAACGGCATGCGGCCCTGAAAAAATATAGCCGGCGTGCGGGACTACCGATCCCAGAATCTTTCCTCCGGAAGATAACGCTTTCCCTTCCCGGCTACAGGGAAAAGACTTGTTTTCGTCAAGCGTACGGATCATATCCTTCAACTCGTCAGGGTCAGAAGGATAAAATCTGCCGGCAACTGCTGGTTTTCGAATATCCATAGCATTAGGATTTAAAGGTAATCAAAGATATGATGGTGACAATCGGCACAGTTTCCTTTTTCATCCAGACCGGTCGTATCCGTATAATACCCGGACCGGTGAATGACGATCTTTCCACATTTCGGACAGGTGGTATCATGACCTTCAGGAAGCTCTATATTTCCGACATATACATAGTCAAGGATATTTTTTGCTATACGGTACAACTCTTTCAGGGTTTCGGGAGGTGTAGGAGGAATCTTCATCTTCCAGGCAGGATAGTAGCGTGAGATGTGAAGCACGGTTTCATGGCCCAGCTTATCACTGATCCACGAACACATCTTCCCGAATCTGTCCGGATCGTCATTAAGCCCCGGTATCACCAGTATGGTAATCTCGGTATGGATCCGGAATTTCTTAAGCCATTGTAAAGTGTTTAAAACGGGTTGAAATTTTGCCCCAGTATATTTCCGGTAAAAATGATCATCAAATGCTTTCAGGTCGATATTTATAGCATCGATAAGGGGTAGGAGTTCCTGTAAAGGTGCTTCGTTAATGTAGCCATTACTGACGAGGATGTTTTTCAGGCCGTATCGGTGTGCCAGTATGGCCGTATCACGTACATATTCGAACCAGATAGCCGGTTCGTTATAGGTGTATGCGATGCCCAGGTTTCCGGGTACGGTTCTGGCTTGTTCAATTAGTTCTTCGGGTGAAAGATGTTGAACCGGCAATTCATCCGGAGAGCGTTGTGAGATATCCCAGTTCTGACAGAAGGTACAGTGAAGGTTGCATCCTGCGGTCCCGGCAGATAAAACCACCTTCCCGGGATAATAATGATACAAAGGTTTCTTTTCAATCGGGTCGGTATGTAAGGCTGCAATCAGCCCGTAGGTAAGCGCATACAGCTTACCGTTAATGTTTCTTCGTACATGACAAGTCCCGGTCTGACCGGGTTTCAGCCGGCAATTTGCCGGACACAGATTACATTGTACATACTGATTCCCGGGGACAGTATAATATTCAGCTTCATGCATGGTTAAAAATCATTCCAGTTTTAGTCGTAGTTGTTCAATACTTTCTTTTGATCCTACCACCGTCAGGGTATCTCCCAGGCGCAATCGTGTAAAACCCGTTGATATAATGATCTGGCCACGTCGTCTGGTAGAGAGGATCAGAATATCAGCAGGCAGGTCCAGATTTCGCAAGGGTATCCCGTGCAGATTTCGATTACGTAAAACAATATCCACCGTATCCTGTTTTTCTTCATGACCCAGCAACAGGGAAGTAGCATTGGGTGCCCTGACCAGGTGATCCAAAAGGCTTACGATAGCTGTGGAGGGTTCGACAATCAACGCTCCCAGTTCATGAAACTTATTGAAATTCCTGCGGTCGTTGAGTCTTACAACAAGATTGGGTGTTCCGTAATGTTCATAGGCCAGCTCACAGATAGTATAATTTTCTTCGTCGGTTTTCATGGTTACCATGGCTTCAGCCTGTCCTGCCTCAATGTTGTCGAGAGCCTCTTTGGTGATTTCCTGCATGGTGACCAGGGTAACATTGGAAATTTCAGGATTACTGAACCCTTCGCGGCTGGTAACCAGTTTCACCATCCATCCCTGTTCTGACAATTGTCTTGCCAGTACAAGTGACTGGGCCTCATGCCCGAAGATTAAAGCCAGGTGATCATTAGACACATATTCATGTTGTCCTTTGAGGTGATGTTCCCGTACGATATGTATAGCCCATTTAAACAGCGGGGGCCCTGCAATTTGATTCAGGATGATCGTGCCGATCAGGATCATACCGAATTCATAGCTCCACTCAAAACCCAAAGACATAATAACCGTGATCAGACCAAGACTAACGCCTGCCTGAGTGATAAAAGGCATCCAAATGATACGGTTATACCGTGCCGGTTCTCCGGCAAGCGTTCCTCCAAGCCATGATCCTGCAACGAGTAAAAGAAGGCGCAGGCCAAAAAGCAGAAAAGCCAGTGTCCAGGTACGAATGAGAATCTCAAAGGAAATGGAGGCCCCGATCAGGGTGAAAAATGCTGCATAAATATAAGGCATTGCTTTCTCCAGCAAAGTATTAAATTCTCTGCGATAGCGACTGTAATTTGTCAGGAAGAAACTTGCGATTATATTGATAAGCAGGGGTTCTACATAAAAATCAAACCCCAGTTTTTTTTTGGAAAATATACGTAAATAGTGTGACAGGAGGTAGGTGACAAAACCAATGGAAAGAACCAAGGTGATTTTGCTCCATAACGGAATCCTCAGGCTCATGATCCATATGAGTATTTTCCCCAGAAATAATCCCGTCAGAAATGCTGTCAATAGTTCCAGCAAAAGTTTCAGAAGAACCAGATAATTAAAATGGTTACCTTCGATGAGCACATTGGTAAAGGAAAAAACAATCCCAAAAAGAATAATGGTAATAACATCAATCACGATGGTAACTCCCAGGGCTGTCCGGGAAAAAGGCCCGCGGGCGCGCAATTCATTAATGACTGCAATCGTGGAAGCAGGAGAACGGGCAATGGAAATTACTCCGGTAAAAAGGGAGATCGCTATCCGTGCAGCCAGTGGTAATTCCCTGGTAAATCCAATAACTCCGGAAATCAGGTAAAAAACAATACTTCCGACAGTAAAGACAACCAGAAACTGGCTGGCAGTAATCCATACAATACTTTTCATTCGTTCCCGGAACTCGCTTAAATGGAGTTCCGCCCCGGCAGCAAATGCAATAAAAACCAGAGCAAATTCATTAATGAATTGCAAGCGATCAATATCTTCGGCTGAGAGAAAATCAAAGACATACGGGCCTATCAGAATACCCATGATGATCAGGCCGGTGATCAGTGGCAGCTTTATTCTGGTAAAAAACGCTGCCAGCCGGTTACTGGAAATCAGTAATATACCAAACCCAAGTACGAGTAATATAATTTCCAGATATTCCTTCATACCCTTGTTTTGCTTATTTCAAAAATGATAAAAAAAATCCAAACCCTGTTTTTTTTTGATACGATTTCCATGGGTGATTTCCCCCTTCCGGCTATCCTCGTGTACGGATTAAAGATACAAATTATCTGGAATTATTCTAAATAAAATACTATTCAATACTTAAATGAACATCCTTTATTAAAAAACATTAATTTTAAATCCATTTAGGAAAAATTGTCAAACCTTTTCCGGTATGTTATGAATAAGTCAAACCCTAAAATACCTGTATTATGAAAAAAAACGGCCTCCTGATTATTCTTGTTTTGCTTGTTAGCAGTATATTGTTCCTGAATGATTGTATTCATAAGAAGCAGGAAAAGAAAGCTGAAAAATCCGCAACCGAAGAATTGGATGTTCCGGCAGTAACACAGGCAATAAATGTTCTCACCGATGCGGAAAAGTCAGATGGTTGGCAATTGCTATTTAACGGTGAAAACCTGGACGGATGGCGCGGATACAAAATGGACAGTGTCCCTTCCAACTGGGTCGTTGAAAATCACTGCCTGGTAACACTGGGTCAGGGTGGGGATGCCTTCGGGGATATCATTACCCGTGAGAAATTTGATAACTTTGACCTTAAAGTAGCATGGAAGCTTTCTCCCGAAGGAAACAGCGGTATCTTTTATCATGTTGTGGAAGGCGATGAGTATCCTACCGTTTATGCTACCGGACCTGAGTATCAGCTGATCGATGACCTTGGTTATCCTGAGAAACTCGAAGACTGGCAGACAACCGGTGCCAATTATGGTCTTAACCCGCCAAAGAATCCGAAAATCAAGCCTGCCGGTGAATGGAACTCTTCGGAAATCATAGTAAACGGGCCTCATGTTATCTATTATCTTAACGGTGAAAAAGTTGTCGAAACGGACATGTGGACCGACGAATGGAAAGAAGCCGTAAAACATTCAAAATGGAAAGACTATCCCGGCTATGGTCTGGCCAAAACCGGATACATCGGGCTGCAGGACCATGGCAGTAAAATATGGTTCAGAAATATCAAGATCAAAAAATTGTAATCATGAATACATATACGATTCGTAAAAACCTAAAGAGGCTTTCCGGCCTCTTTCTCTTTACGGCAATCCTGATATTAACGGCTTTTGTTGTGCCGGGTACTAAACATCCTGCCGATAAAGGGAAGTGGGTATCGCTTTTTAATGGTAAGGACCTGACAGGATGGAAAATCTACGGTACCGAAAAATGGTATGTGGACGGGGGGACATTGGTGTGTGAAAGTGGCCCTGACAAAAAATACGGATACCTGGGGACCGTGAAAGAATTTAAAAATTTCGAATTAAAACTTGAGTTTAAACAGGAATCCAACGGAAACAGTGGCGTATTTTTCCGTTCGCACATCGAAGGAACAAAAATCACCGGCTGGCAGGTGGAGGTGGCTCCTCCCGGACATGATACCGGAGGTATCTATGAATCCTATGGCAGGGGCTGGCTGGTTAAGATCCCTGATGAAAAAGAAAATATACTGAAAATGGGAGAGTGGAATACCCTGCGTTTCCGGGTGGTTGATGATCATGTAACTACCTGGCTTAACGGTATAAAAATGGCCGATCTTACCGATAAAAAGATCGGACAGGCTACCGGTTCCATTGCCCTGCAAATACACGAAGGCGGTGGAATCAAAATCCGTTGGAGAAATATTCTTATCAGGGAATTATAATTTTTAAATCCTCATAAAATGAAATTCTTATCATTACGTTCAGCAATAGCATGCGTAGTTGTTGCTGTGTCAGCAACATTTTATGTTTCCGCCCAAAACAGCGAACTGACATCCCCGGAAGATTTTTATGGTTTCACTCCGGGAGAAGACCGGAAACTGGTAGATTATGAACAACTGATCTCCTATTTGCAAAAACTGGATGCGGCATCTCCCATGCTGAAAATGGAAAACATCGGACAATCCCCTGAGGGCAGACCTATGTATATTGCCTTTTTCTCCTCTGCAGAAAATATTGCCAATTTAGATCGTTTGCGTGAAATCAACAGGGAACTGGCACTGAATCCGGACCTGAGCAAATCGCAGCAACAGGCACTGATCAAAGATGGAAAGGTATTTACCATTGCCACCCTTTCGATGCACAGTACCGAAGTCGGACCGGCACAGGCCGCTTCGTTGATTGCCTATGATTTTCTGACTTCAAAGGATCCACATGTTACCTCCTGGATGAGTGATGTCGTTTATATGATGGTTCCCTGCCATAATCCCGACGGTATGGATTATGTAGTGAAAAATTATCGTAAATATCTGGGAACAAAATATGAAGGAGCGGCCCTTCCCAGGGTGTACCATAAATATGTCGGTCATGATAATAATCGTGATTTTGTGATTCTTTCGCAGCAGGATACAAAAAATATCAACCATATTTTTACGCAAACATGGTTTCCCCAGGTGATGGTCGAGAAGCACCAGATGGGATCGACAGGTCCGCGCTATTTTGTTCCGCCAAACTCAGACCCCATTGCTGAAAATATTGATGCCCGGCTCTGGACCTGGACAGGAATCTTCGGACAGAATATGATCAATGATATGACCCGTGCCGGACAGGCCGGTATTTCACAGCATTATTCGTTTGATAACTATTGGCCGGGAAGTACAGAAACCTGCCTCTGGCAGAATGTTATTGCGTTGCTTACCGAATGTGCCAGTGCCAACATAGCCACACCGATTTACATTGAGCCCAACGAACTGAATGTCCGCGGTAAAGGACTCTCAGAATATAAGAAAAGCATCAATATGCCAATGCCCTGGAAAGGAGGGTGGTGGCGCCTGGGTGATATTGTCCGGTATGAAATTACTTCGACCCGGTCGATCCTGAAAACATCGGCAATGTATCATGATAAAATTCTTGCTTTACGTAATAACCTCTGTAAACGGGAAGTGAACAAAGGCAAAACGGAGGCTCCCTATTATTATATTCTGCCTGCAAAGCAATATGATGTCAGCGAATGGGTAAACCTTTTGAACCTTCTCAGGGAACAGGGCGTAAAAATCTATACACTGAACAAAGACCAGAACCTGGACGGCCGGCTTTTTAAAGCAGGAGATATGGTTGTGCCCCTGGCCCAGCCTTTCCGTGCCTTTATCAAGGAAGTCATGGAGGTACAGCATTATCCCGTAAGACATTATACCCCCGGTGGTGAGATTATCCGGCCTTATGATATTGCTTCCTGGTGTCTTCCGCTTCACCGGCAGGTACGTTCGTTCGAAATCAATAAAAAATACAGCACCCTTGAAGGTGCACTCTCCGAGGTTAAGGGAACGGTTAACATGATGCAACCACTGCCCCTTACTACTGTGGTGGCACTTTTCCCTGTTGAGTGGAATGAAAGTTTCAAAGCTGCTTTCCTTGCAAAAGAAAAAGGAATGACCGTTGAGAGATTAACCGGCGATGTTACCATAAACGGCAAAACCTATCATTCCGGAAGTTTTGTGATCACGGCACAAAAGAAAGTTCCCCTCTGCTGGAGAGCACTCGAAAAGGAAATTAAGGTTGAACCCGTGATTTTGACTGACAAAAAGAATCTCCCTTTGAAACAATTTCTGGTTCCGCGTTTGGCACTGGTCGAAACCTATTATTCCGATATGGATGCCGGCTGGACCAGGTATATTTTCGACACGTATCATATTCCTTATACGGTTATACATCCGGATCAGTTTGAAAAGACCGATTTTGTAAATCATTATGACGCGGTCATTTTTCCCAACGATAGTAAAAATGCATTACTCAACGGGACAAGTGGTCCGGGCAATAGTTACCATATGAGCAGCTATGCCCCGGAATATTCCAAAGGAATGGGAAAGAAAGGCCTGGAAAAACTAATGACCTTCCTCGATAATGGCGGCCATATTGTGGCCTGGGGTTCTTCAACTGCGCTGTTCGAAGGTAAACTTTCCATACCCGGGGAAAAAGTAAAGGGAAAAGAAAAAGAAAAAGAAAATGAAAAAGAAAATTTCCAGTTGCCGTTCAGGGATATCTCATCCCGTTTACAAAAACAGGGTTTGTATATTCCCGGATCGCTGGTTAAGATTAAGCTGATTCCGAACCATCCGCTTACCCGGGGTTTGCCTCCTGAAATTGGTGTTTTTTCCCGTGGACATCCGGTATTTATGACATCTATTCCCCGGTTTGATATGGACCGCAGGGTTATTGCCACTTATCCTGAAAAGAATATCCTGATGAGTGGTTATGCTGAGAAAGAAGAACTGATGGGAAATCGCAGTGCCTTAATATGGTTAAAAAAGGGTAAAGGGCAATTGGTGCTATTTGGCTTCAATCCGCAGTTCAGGGCTTCAACACAGGCTTCCTACAAACTGCTTTTTAATGCCTTGCTTTTGCGCTAAATTTTTTACATTTGCGTTTTGATAAAAATGATGAATATCGTAAAATGATGAAATCAACACATTCAAATTTTCTACCCCTACAGCTTTTTTTTCTGGTTACATTGCGGGTACTCATAGGTTGGCACTTTTTATATGAAGGTCTGGTTAAACTCACGAACCCCGATTGGTCTTCTGTGGGATATCTTCTCGACTCCAAGGGATTTATGGCCGGTTTTTTTCATTCGCTAACCTTTAAACCCGCCATGCTGCATACGGTAGATTTCCTTAATGAATGGGGATTGATCCTGATCGGTCTCGGACTGATCCTGGGAATCTTTACCCAATATTCCACGCTTGCCGGTATCCTTTTGCTGGCACTGTACTACCTGTCACATCCACCTTTTCCGGGACTGACTTTTTCTGTGCCGGCAGAAGGCAGTTACCTGATCGTTAACAAAACGCTGATTGAAATGGCCGCTTTGATCGTTTTATATCTTTTCCCGACAGGGAATAAACTCGGGTTGGATATATTATTTACATCGACAGGAAAAAAGAAAAACGGATAACGGTAAATCGGTAAAAAATGGATGAGAAGAAAAATCAACCGGTCGAAGGACAACCGGAAAATACGGACAGGAAAAAGCTCAATCGCAGGGATGTTCTTAAAAGCATTGCCACAATTCCGGTAATTGGGGTATTTGCCTGGAGTTATTATAAAAAAAAGAAAGGCGAACGGCTGATTAAGAGAATGATCCGGGATGAATTGGGAATGGAATATGCTCCTCCGGTATTTAATACAAAACCTGTCTCCGGAAAAAAAATCCGGCTGGGAATCATCGGCTTTGGTATCAGGGGTCCGCAAGAGTTGAAAGCGGCAGGATTTGTTCATCCTACCTGGATTGATGAGGTAAGGGAAGCGGCAGAAAAAAATCCGCAGGATAAACGGTACCAGGATTTTATGGAGCAGGAAGATCTTAATATCGTTTTCAATGGTGTTTGCGATGTATTTGATATCCATGCACAGAAAGCTATTGAAACGGCAGCCAATGATAAGCGTGAAGGGAGCGAGGGGAAACCCAGTCACAAGGTGAAAAGATACCGTACGTATAAAGAATTGCTTGCTGCAAAGGATATTGATGCCGTATTGATTGCCACTCCCGACCACTGGCATGCACCCATTACGATCGAAGCTGCCCGGCATGGAAAACATGTCTATTGCGAAAAACCTATGACCTGGAATGTTCCGGAAACCTATGTGGTAAGGGATGAAGTAAAGAAAAGCGGCATTGTTTTTCAGCTCGGACACCAGGGCCGGCAGACCGAAAGTTATATCAAAGCCAGGGAAGCCGTTGAAAAAAACCTGCTCGGCCCGATCAATCTTATAGAAGTGACAACAAACCGTAACAGCCCGAACGGGGCGTGGGTTTATCCGATAAATCCAAAGGCTTCACAAAAGAATATTGACTGGCGGCAGTTTATCGGCCAGGCTCCATGGCACGAATTTGACCTGAAACGGTTCTTCCGGTGGCGTTGCTGGTGGGACTATGGTACCGGCCTCTCCGGCGACCTGTTTACCCATGAATATGATGCCATCAACCAGATACTGAATGTGGGTATTCCTTATTCTGCCACTTCCTCCGGAGGGATCTATTATTTCAAGGACGGACGTACCGTTCCTGATGTACAGCATGAGGTGTTTGAATTTCCGGATCATAACTTCACGCTGATGTATAGTGCTTCACTTGCCAGTGATAAAAACCGCGGTAAAGTGCTCATGGGACATGACGGATACATGGAGCTGGGCAGCACACTGAATATTTATGCCGACCGGGAATCTACCCGTTATAAGGAACTGATACAAAAGGGAGTCATCGTTCCTTCACGTCCCATATATTCCTATACCCCTGGCCGGAAAAATACTGATGCCATTACTACGGCTACCGAGCAATATTTTGCCGGACGCGGTCTGCTTTATACATACCGCGGTGGGAAAAGGGTGGATACAACACATCTGCATATTAAAGAATGGCTTGAGTCCATCCGTAACGGAACCCAACCCAGTTGTAATATCGACAGGGGATTTGAGGAAGCCATTACCAACCAAATGGGAACAATCGCCCTGCGTGAAGGAAGAAAGGTTCTCTGGGATCCGGAGAAGGAAAAGATTATCTGATCTTTTATACCTTATTATATATTATGTAAGAAAACCTCTCCGGATAAACCGGGGAGGTTTTTTTTCTCATCCCGGATGTGTAAGAAAAATTTGCCCGGGTTTCAGTAATGAAAATATCTTTATTAACAACGAACTCGGGATATCAGAGGTTTGGTCCTGCCTGTACTACGGCAGCGTCAACAGAATCTTCGTATTCCCTGAAATTTTCACGGAAACTTTCAGCCAGTTTTCGTGCCTGTATGTCATAGGCATTTTTATCTTTCCAGGTATTCCTGGGCATCAGAATCTCCGAAGGCACACCGGTGCAGGATCGGGGAACCTGTAATCCGAATACCGGATCTGTCTCATAAGCAACATTCTCCAGATTTCCTTCCAGGGCACTGTTGAGCAAAGCGCGTGTGTATTTGATGGAAATCCGTTCACCTGTTCCGTACGGTCCGCCTATCCATCCGGTATTTACAAGCCAGGGTGTAACCTTGTGCTTACTGATCTTATCTCCGAGCAGCCTTGCATAAACGGCAGGATTTTGTGGCATAAAGGGTGCCCCGAAACAGGTGCTGAAAGTAGCCTCCGGTTCCGTGATTCCTCTCTCGGTGCCGGCAACCTTTGCCGTATAACCTAATAAAAACTGATACATAGCCTGTTCAGGTGTAAGCCTGGAAATGGGAGGCAAAACACCAAATGCATCTGCCGTAAGGAAAACAATGTTCCGGGGATGTCCCCCTTTCCCGTCTTCAACAATATTGTCCAAATGGGTGATTGGATAGGATGCACGGGTGTTTTCCGTCAGTGAGCTGTCATTAAAGTCTTTCCGGCGTGTATATATATCAATGGCCACATTTTCCAAAATGGTACCGAAGCGTCTTGTCGTTCCGAAAATTTGCGGTTCGGCCTCTTCGGAAAGACGGATGACCTTAGCATAACATCCGCCTTCGAAATTAAAAATGCCGTCTTTGCTCCAGCCATGTTCGTCATCACCGATCAGGGCACGGTCAGGGTCTGCAGACAAGGTGGTTTTTCCCGTTCCGGACAATCCGAAAAACAATGCCGTATCACCGGATCTGCCGATATTGGCACTGCAATGCATGGGCAATACATCTTCTTCGGGCAGCAGGAAATTCATGACCGTAAATGCTGATTTTTTAATTTCCCCGGCATAACTGGTGCCACCGATAAGAATTAATTTCTCTTCCAGATTAACGATGATGAAAGCTTCGGATTGTGTGCCGTCTAATTCAGGTATGGCCTTGAAATTGGGTAGGTCGATAATGGTAAATTCCGGCTTGTGGTTTCTCAGTTCTTCAAAATCCCGGATACGGACAAACATATTCCGGGCAAAGAGCGAATGCCATGCAAACTCGGTAATGACCCGTAAAGGAATCTGAAAAACAGGATCCGTGCCGATATAGCAATCCTGTACGAAAATATCCTTGCCTTGAAGATAGGCCTGCAGTCGTAACCAGAGTTGTTGAAACTCACTTTTCTCAAACGGACGGTTTACCGCTCCCCACCAAATCTTTTTTTCCGTTTTGGGCTCTTTTACAATGAATTTATCATTGGGCGAACGGCCGGTATAGGCACCTGTTCGTACTACCATAGGCCCGAGATGGGAAATGATCCCTTCACGCCGGCGAATGATCTCCTCATAAAGTGCCGGTGTGGTATTGTTCCAGTAAATCCTGTTCAGATTTTTCAACCGCAGTGATTCCAGGCCCTGCTGTCCCTCAAGTTTATTAATGTCCCGTGAAAACAAATCTTCTGTATTTCCCATTTTTCAGGTTTTATGATTAAACAATACCTTTTTCTTTTTTAAATCCGGAAAGGAACAAAGGTAATGATAACTTTGTTGTATGAGAAATATTATAACGTATTTGACGGTAATTTAAAATGAGGATCCTGACTTTGGCCTGTCCTGATTTATCCCAAAAAAATATTGAAAACGGCTTTTGACTATAAATATGTATTAAAATATATAATATAATACATATAAACAAAAATTAGGTAAATAATAACTCAACCTGAGAAAAAAGATGTAATTTTAGAGGTCAAGTTTATAATCAAACCCAAAAATCAACCATTATGTACACAAGAAGAAATTTTGTAAAAGTCATGGGGGCCGCAACGGCCGGAAGCATGCTTATGCCATCCATGGGATTCAGGTCACCCGGGTTGCAACCGGGTCTCATTTTATACACCGTCAGGGACCTGATGAAAAAGGATCCGCTCGGAACCCTTAAAAAGGTGGCCGGGGTCGGATATGTAAACCTTGAAGCTGCGGGTTACGGCAATGGTAAATTCTATGGTATGAGCCCCAAAGCTTTCAAAAATGCGATAGAAGACCTGGGGATGAAACTCATCAGCAGCCATACCAATGTGAAGCAGGGGCCGCTGGAAAAAATTGTAGATGATGCGCTTGAAGCCGGCTTATCCTATATTGTCTATCCATCCATGGCCGGGGAATATCGCAAATCGATTGACGGGATTAAGCGTGCAGCGGAGTTTATGAACAAAACCGGTACTTATTGTAAATCCAGGGGATTGAATTTTGCTTACCACAACCACAACTTTGAATTTAAACCGATGGAAGGTGTTGTCCCCTATGATATTCTGCTTAAAAATACCGATCCGGAAATTGTGAAAATGGAATTGGACCTGTACTGGATCAAAAAAGGCGGAGCATCGGCTGAAGAATATTTTAAAAATCATCCGGGCAGGTTTGAACTCTGGCATGTCAAGGATATGGACAATACGCCCAAACATTATTTTACGGAAGTGGGTCAGGGAATCATTGATTTTCCGAAATTGTTTTCCCTGAAAAAACTCGCCGGCCTGAAATATTATTTTGTGGAAAACGATGATCCCTCTAAAGTCGGCGCCATCAACAGCATACGGACCAGCTATCAATATTTAAAAAGTATTACAACCTAAGGAAGTTTGAAACGGGAAGGGTGAACGATGAACGACGAGACAAAAGAAGTTTTCCGCGGGGGATATCTACGAGTTAATTATTTGTAAACAATTTCCTGATTTGTTATACAGGACATAAGGTCGAGGGGTGCCCCACCTTCGTTAAAGTTTTATCGGATAAAAAAGGTCAAACCGAGAACTGCCTTCAGCACTGACGACACCCCTGCGGTTCGTGTCAGTACCTGCGACCTTCTGCCTTTTGCCTTTGCACTTCATCCTCTCTTACTCCCATGGGATCCATTTCTTTTCACCGGATGATGCTTCCACCACTTTCTCAAGGAATTTCATTCCCCTAACGCCATCGTCTATGGTCGGGAAGTTAAAATCGTTGCCAGCGGAATAAGGGTTGGATTTCAGTTTCTGCAGGCTCCGGGCAAATGAATGATAGATATTGGCGAATGCTTCGATAAATCCTTCGGGGTGACCCGCAGGAAGGCGGGTGCCACCACGATCTTCCAGGCCCAGGCCGGCGACGGTAACACCTGTCCGGTAAATCTCTATGGGTTTATCAGGCTGCCTCAGAAAAAGTGAATTGGGTTCCATCTGGTTCCATTCAAAACCGCCTTTTTCTCCGTAAACCCGGACAATAACATTATTTTCCTCACCTGTAGCCACCTGGCTGACCAGCAGGGTGGCAACAGCACCACCGGGATAACGGATTAACACGGTTCCGTCGTCATCCATTTTACGTTCAGGTACCAATGTATTCATCTGGGCCGAGATTGCTTCAGGTTCCAACCCGGTAAGGTAGGATACCAGGAATTCGGCATGGGTTCCGATGTCACCCATAGTACTGGTTTTCCCGGTGTAACGCGGATCCGTACGCCATACAGCCTGTTTTTGCCCGGAACCTTCGGGATACTGGCTTAACCATCCCTGAAGGTAGGTGACCACCACTTTACGTATTTTACCAATGGTTCCGGAACGGATCATTTCACGTGCCTGCATCACCAGCGGATACCCGGCATAGGTATAGGTTATCCCGAAAATCAAACCGCTGTCTTTAACCAACCGTTGCAATTCAAGTGCTTCGTCAAGGGACAGGGCCAGTGGCTTATCGCACATTACATGGAAATGGTTCTCGAGAGCCAGTTTTGCCGGTTCGAAGTGCAGGTGATTGGGTGTGACGATCGCTATAAAATCCATTCGCTTACCGGCAGGCAGCGAGGCTTCCGTATTTATCATGGTATGGTAATCCGGATAACATCTTGCCGGATCGATACCCATCTGTTCTCCTGAAAGTTTTGAACGTTCCGGATTACTGCTGAAAGCCCCGCATACCAGCTCAATTTCATGATCCATTTCTGCTGCCATCCGGTGTACCGGGCCGATAAATGAACCTGTTCCGCCACCTACCATGCCCATCCTGATTTTTACCTTGTCCATAATAATGCATTATTAGTGTTTTAATAATAGATTAATTTACATACAAAGCTAAAGAATCCTGATGATTTCAATATGAATCGTTTTAAATGTTCAAAAAATCTATTAATTTTATAGGCTCAAAAGCCGTTTAATAAAAATATACTGAAACAATTTATTATTAACCACAAACACGTTATTAGTTATGAGTTCAAAAAAAGAGTCAAACAAGGTGTCCCGACGTGAGTTCCTGGGGAAGACGACAGCAGCAGCTGCCGGCCTGACTATTGTCCCCAGCTATGTAGTTAGCGGTCTCGGACACACGCCTCCTTCTGATAAACTCAATATCGCTGGTATTGGGATTGGCGGGATGGGACGCAGTAATCTCCGGAATGCTTCCACCGAAAACATTGTCGCATTATGTGATGTTGACTGGAGGTATGCAGCAAAGACCTTTAAAGATTACCCCAAAGCTAAGAAGTTTTGGGATTGGCGGAAGATGTTTGATGAAATAAAAGATTCTTTCGATGCAGTGATGATCGCCACACCGGATCATGCACATGCTGTTATTGCTTCTCATGCTATTACGCTGGGTAAGCACGTTTATTTGCAGAAACCTTTAACCCATTCGGTTTACGAGTCTCGTTTGTTAACCAAACTTGCACGGAAATACAAAGTAGCTACGCAGATGGGTAACCAGGGGAATTCCGGTGAGGGCATCCGCCAGGTAACCGAGTGGGTACAGGCCGGTGCCATTGGTGATGTAACAAAAGCGTATGCGTGGACCAACCGGCCTATCTGGCCACAGGGTCTGGAACGGCCGAAAGATACTCCTCCGGTACCTGAAACCCTGAGATGGGATTTATTCCTCGGCCCGGCTCCCACACGTCCGTACAATCCGATTTATCATCCGTGGAACTGGCGCGGATGGTGGGATTTCGGTACCGGAGCCCTGGGTGATATGGCTTGCCATATCATGGACCCGATCTTCAAGGCACTTGACCTCCGCTATCCTGAAAAAGTGGAAGCCAGCTCTACGCAGATCAATACCGAATCCCCTCCGCGGGCACAGATCGTTAATTATGTTTTCCCGGAAAGAGGAGACAAGCCTGCCGTTGATGTGAGCTGGTATGATGGCGGACTGTTGCCGCCTCGTCCCGAAGAGTTGCCTGAAGGTGAAATTATGGGCCGGGACTCGAATGGAGGCACCCTCCTTATCGGTACAGAAGGTAAATTGATGACAGGTTGTTACGGGCGTGATCCTATACTTCTGCCTTACAGTAAAATGGCCATGTTTAATCCTCCGCCTAAAAGATTGAGAAGACCGGAAGAAATCACCGGCAGAAAATGGTCGGATGGTGCGCATGAGCAGGATTGGATACGTGCCTGCAAAGAGAGTCCCGAATCCAGAATACCGGCTTCCTCGAACTTTGATTATTCAGGACCACTGAATGAAATGGTTGTCATGGGTGTTGTAGCAGCCAGATTACAGGATCTGAAACGCTGGCTTATCTGGGATGGGAAAAACATGCGGTTTACAAATATTGGTGATCACGATGAAATCCGTGTGGTTACAACCGATAAATTCGAAGTCGTTGACGGCGATCCCAAATTCGAAACCAAACATATTACCATGAATGCCAAAGATGCCGCAAAAGAGTATATCAAGCATACGTACCATAATGGTTTCTCGTTACCTGATATGCCTGCATAATACGAATGTCTAACTTTTAAAAAACAAACCTATGAAATACACTAAGTATTTGTTGTTCTTATCCCTTGCGGCTTTTGTGCTGATGACGGGATGTAAATCCGGAACCAAAGGTACTACGGAAGAAAGTAAAAAGGAAACCGTTACCGAAGCTGCCCCGTTGAACACCCTGACCCCCCAGGAGAAAGAAGATGGCTGGGTATTATTGTTTGATGGTAAAACACCCGACGGTTGGCGTGGCTATAAGAAAGATCATTTTCCGGCAGGCTGGGAAGTCGTGGACGGAACCCTCCATTGCAAAGGATCCGGCCGGGGAGAAGCCGGGGGTGAAGAAGGCGGTGATATCGTCTATGACAAACAATTCCAGAATTTTGACCTCAAACTGGAATGGAAAATTTCCGAGGGTGGAAACTCCGGTATTTTCTATCTGGCTCAGGAAACGAAACCTGAAATCTGGCAGACGGCTCCCGAGATGCAGGTTCTTGATAACGAGCGTCATCCTGATGCCAAGTTGGGAAAAGACGGTGACCGCCAGGCAGGATCGCTGTATGACCTGATCCCGGCAAAACCGCAAAATGCCAAACCTGCCGGAGAATGGAACAAGGTGGAAATCATCGTTTACAAAGGGACGGTAGTTCATAAAATGAACGGAGAAACCGTCGTTGAATACCATCTCTGGACACCCGAATGGGATACCCTGGTGGCACACAGTAAATTCCCGAGTTATAATCCTGACTGGGCCAAGGTAGCACAAAAAGGATATATCGGGTTGCAGGATCATGGCGATGATGTCTGGTACCGCAATATCAAAATCAAGGAGATGTAAACATTACGCCTTTGAGCGTGCTGATTTTACCACTCCTTTGTAAAACCTGATGCTTTCGTGTTCTGGTGGGTGATTTACTTCCAGGACACGAAAGCTTTAAGTTGACAGTGAACCTGATATCGATCAGCACATCCCCATGCAATATAAACCCATAAACCAAATCCGATGACACAAACCCGAAGAACTTTTGTCCGTAATATGGCTATTGCAGGCGCCGGAGCAGGACTGGCCCCATCCATACTGAAGTCATGTACTACCTCTCCGAAACTGTTTTTTAAGATTTCCCTGGCCCAATGGTCACTTCACAGAACCTACTTTGGTGATCCGATCCGCTGGGAATTGCTCCAAACCGATCCGGATGCCATCCTGCAGGGCACAAAAGATCCGCTGGATTTTCCTATCGTTGCCCGCCGGGATTTCGGTATCAATGCCGTAGAGTATGTAAATACTTTCTATTTTTCCAAAGCCCGTGATGAAACTTACCTCGGAGAACTTAAAAAACGGTGCGATGATGAAGGGGTATATAGTAACCTGATCATGTGTGATGCCGAAGGTAATCTGGGTGATCCTGATACCGAAAAACGGGAACAGGCTGTTGAAAACCATTATAAATGGGTAGAAGCTGCCAAATTTCTCGGTTGCCGGTGTATCCGGGTAAATGCCCGCAGTGAAGGTACCTGGGAAGAGCAAATGAAACTGGCCGCTGATGGCCTGAGGAAACTTTGTGAGTATGGCGATAAGTACGACATCAATATCATCGTTGAGAACCATGGCGGTATCTCCAGTAATGGAAAATGGCTTACCGGTGTCATGAAAATGGTTGATCATCCCAGAATCGGTACACTACCGGATTTCGGAAACTTCAGGATCAGTGAAACTGAAACCTACGACCGTTATCAGGGTGTTAAGGAGATGATGCCCTGGGCCAGAGGGGTCAGTGCCAAATCACATAACTTTGATAAGAACGGCAACGAAACCGAAACCGATTATTATAAAATGCTCCAGATTGTCAAAGATGCCGGTTATACCGATTATATTGGTATCGAATATGAAGGTGATAAACTCAGTGAATATGACGGGATCAGGGCAACGAAAGCGCTTCTGGAAAAAGCCGGTGCAGCGGTAAGTTAATTATAGTGTTACATACCGGGTCAGAACCTTCCCCGTTCTTTTGGATAGAGTGTGGGAACAGGATCGCTTTGGTAGATATCAAAAGTGGCAATATCGATCATGCTCAACCGTCCCTGCCATCCGGCACCGGTATCCATCATCCAGAGTTCAAAGATATGAATAGGGCGGTCGAACCCGTAGTTAAGTGTAGGGGTATGGCCGATAAATACTTCACTAAAGGGTGTCAGCGCGCTTATGTTGTCCTGATCAATCAGGTTCATGGCCCTGGATACCAGCGTACGGTCCCATAACAACTCTTCCAGCGTATGTTCACTAAGGGGTTTTGAGGGATCAAAACCACCATGGACAAAACAATTGTTCCCTTCGATAAAGTACGGAAAAGCAGAGGCTAATAATTCAATATGTGCTTCGGGGACAGGAACATCATGGTAACTTTTTATCGTAGCTTTGCCTCCCTGCGGGAGCCACAAGGGAGGAGAAGCTCCGGTTTTCATCCATTGCAACGCCCAGAAATCATGGTTTCCCAGGAGATATACAAGATGTTTTAGCGACAGCAGGATGTTAAATGCGGCCTGAACATCCGGCCATCCGTCGCAAATATCCCCGAGACAGATCAAACGGTCGCGATCACGATCAAAACCGGCACGGCCCAGTACCTGCTCCAGGGCTTTGGCTGCCCCGTGAATATCACCGACTACGTATGTTCTCATATCATGAAGTCTGATCCGCGAACATTTCCAGTTTCTTCTTCATTCGCTGATAGTGACTACCTTTCCAGTAAATCTTTCCGCACCGGGGACATTGCATAAATTCATCGTAGTATTTTTTGGTCAATGGTTGCAGATGGTTCAGGATGCTGGATTTTTTAACTTTTACCAGGGGATGATTACAGTGGATACACCTCGAAAAAGAGATCATCTCACGCGAGAGATGAAATCTTTGTATAATTTCCCCGAATTGTTTTCCGGGATAAATCTGGCGAACAAAATAACCGTGTGTTACCCTGCTGTTTTTTAAGATGCCGATATCACGTGTCAGGACAATCCTTTTTTCCGCTACCGAAAGATCAATGATCTCATCATCCCGGTAATCATTACGGTAAAGAGTGTCGAAGCCTGCTGTACGGAGCCACCTGGCCAGACGTCCGAGATGAACATCCAGTACAAAAGCCGGGTGGCGGAGTGGTTTGCTTCGTAAATGACTGATACCCAGGATATCAAAAGATTCAAATACCGGGTATACCGAAACCTGATCCAGGGGATGAAGATGATACGAAAACGACACCGGTTTTTGATTTACCAGAATAAGATCCACTTCGGTATGCGGAATGCCAAAAGATTCGATAGCATCCTTTACCGAATTTTTCCCTCTCAGCGGGTACGCATGTTCTTTGATATTCCGCTTTTTTGTCGGAAGGAAATCATTCAATTCGGCATAAAACCTGAAATGTACAATATCCGGCATCTTTCTGTTTTGATGATTTATTCGGGCATGGGATTTCCCTTCAGTCCGATTTCCCCGGCAACCTCACGCATTCCCATGATCGTATCAGTGATCAGATCGGTAAGTTCAACATCAAGCATTTCAGCTCCTTTTTCGATAACCCCGCGGTTTACACCGGCGGCAAATCTTTTGTCTTTCCACTTTTTCCTGACCGATTTTGCTTTCATGTCCAGAACACTTTTCGAAGGACGTACCAGTGCTGAGGTAACAACCAACCCGGTAAGCTCATCCACGGCATACAGCACTTTTTCCATCCGTGACAGTGGTTCGACATCCGTGACGATACCCC
Organism: Chlorobiota bacterium; assembly: GCA_013152085.1. GTDB lineage: Bacteria > Bacteroidota > Bacteroidia > Bacteroidales > VadinHA17 > JAADHC01. The sequence continues at coordinate 33,865 of JAADHC010000032.1, read as the reverse complement.
ATCCATGGCTGAGTACGGCTCGTATATATTCTTCGGGCCATCCGGCTTTCCGCAGGATCTCTTCGGATTTTTTACAGTGTTGTTCCGGATACATTTCATAATCAAGGTCGTGGACAAGTCCGACAATACCCCATTTTTCCTCATCCTCATTGTATTTCCGGGCCATATACCGCATAACCCCCTCGACAGCCAGGGCATGTTTGGTAAGGCTTTCCGATTTGTTGTATTGTCTGAATAGCGTAAAAGCTTCATTACGGGTTGGAATTCTTTCGTTCATAACCAAAGTTTTTTGAAATTAAAATTACGCTTTTTCCTGAAATATTGATTGCAAAAAATAAAATTAGCCGTGATAACAAACCATGGGTCGTTTCAAAAATGATCATCCATTATATACCGGTGTGGAGCAGGTTGCCGATTGTCCGGTTTGTTGTATTGTGGTTTTGAACGGAAAAAATCAGTAGCTGATTTTGATAAACGGTAAGGAACGTCTGCCTGACGGGTTGGAGATCATTAAATAATAAGTGCCCGGAACCAGTCCCTGTAAAGTAATTTGTAGCCTGAGATTTCCCTGCCGGGGTTCATAAAGACGGTTAAACCATACTTTTCCGGACAGGTCAATGATCCGGATATTGAAACTTACCGGTTTTGTCAGGTTCATTTGAAGGGTAAGATCATTTCGTGCCGGATTAGGATATAAACGAATCTCCCGGATATAATCTCCCGGATCTACGGATGTGATTTTATTATAAAGGACAACCCGGAGGGTATCGTTGGATGTAACCACATCTCCGGTGATGGTACAATAAATGACAATGGTATAATCTCCTGAATCGGACATGTCAGCGGTTTGCAGGAAGAAGTAATCCAGTGTGTCCCCGGGATTAAATAAGGTGTCTGCAATTTCCTGTACGGGCGGCTGGCCGTTGATGACATAAGCCAAAGGGATATCTGATACCGACCCGTTGCTAAGGTTGATCAGACGCACGCCGATTTTTTCTGTTCCGGTGTATACGGAATCCGGAATCGGCGAAAGAATCGAATCAAGAGATACATCAATAACCCCTTCGTGAATGACCAAAACCTGTAACGTATCATTTACCGGAACCTGGTCGCCTGAAACATTGGTAAATACCTTTAAATGATAAGATCTGATATTGGACAGATCAAGGGTAGGCTGGAAAGAAAAAGTTGCCGTATCGCCGGAATTTAACGTAGTACGGAGTGTGTCTTTTACTACAGGCTCCTGATCGAGGATAAATCCAACAGGAATATCCGTGATCGTCGAGTTCCCGAAATTCTTAACGGTAACGGTTAATGTTTCTGTACTGCTGAGTCCACTCCCTGATTTTGGGGAGAGAATCTGCATAATACCAACATCTGAAGTTGAGAAACTGTAAAGTGGAAATACAACATAATCTATCCATGAAGCATCATATCCCTTTGATACGGAACCATCCTTAGTGTATTTCCACGTAAGGGTATGCTGGCCTGCGGGCAGCGGGAATCCATAGATTGACCAGGGAATCTCACCTGCCCATTTCCCCATTTCATTTCCATCTATGATAAAGCGCAGGAAGTCATAATCTTTCTCCGAAGAAACTTTGGCAAAAAAGTGCACGGAATCGTCCTGAAAAGTTTCTACGGCAATGGAAAGCTGTGAGGATTGATTGTTGGTAATGCTCCCCGAATGCGCTGAAAAGGTCCCTTCATAAGGGGTCTCATCCGTGATAATCCAGGGATGAAGAGAATCCTGTTCCCATGGCAGGGCATTGAAATTATCCAGTTCAAAATCATCATAGGATAATCCAACCGGGATAGTATAGATTTTTTCCGCATAGTATCCTCCCGAAATAAATCCTGCTGTAATTTCCAGTAGTGTACCGTAGGCAACGGCAGGATCCAGGGTAAGGGATATGAGATAATTTCCTTCGGATGCAGGACCCAACGGTGCTGCACGTATTGTATCTACATAAGTGACTACCATCGAATCGGGCATACTAACGTGGATAATGAGGGAGTCGGAGGTGGCACTCCCCTGGTTAAATACCGGAAGATTTAGTTTGACCGATTCACCGGGTTCAAGACGGCGGTTACCGTTGCCTTTTTCCAGATCGTTTACGGAAAGGGAACCCAGATATAATTCGGGCGCATGTAACCTGAGGGTGAAGTAAGATATCCATGTACTATCATTCTGGTCACTGAATTTTGCCGCAAAAGTGATTACTTCGCCATCCTGCACACTGTCAGCGATTTGTATCCGAAAAGCACGGTTAATCAGGGTGTCATTTTGTGCTGTCAGGGTAGTGATGGCTTCCATTGTGCTGTCAGAAAGGACTACATGCGGAGATGTTGTGGACAATACGGCCGTAACCTGTCCTGCATCTGTCAATCCGAGATTGTGGATCCTGGCAGCCAGATAAAAGGATTCCCCGAAATCTGCCAGTCCGTCCCCATTGGTGGCAGAGTCATTAACCATAGTCTCCTCAAGAGATATATAGGGATTATCGTTAGAGATTACCTCTATGGAATCGATAAAAGGCCTGCGGTTTTGCCTGGTCCCAACCAGGTGAATATAGCCCGTTTTTATAAGCGGAGGGAAATTGAGGATAGCGATCCCGTCATCATTGCTGTATGCTGTAGCTACCAGGGTGTCATTTCCCGAAAGGGCAATAACGGCATGATCTTCGGTGATTACGGTAAGGTTGGTAAGGCCTGTAGGAATTTGATGCGGGACGTTCACCGGAAGGGCGTCAGGCACAGACAGATAAACCATAAGTGAGGGATCACCGAGGAGCTGATAAATTTCCCAGTAGTATTGAGCCCGCGAAGGTACACCGGTCATAACAGCCAAATTTCCGGCAAATACCATTTGCGACTGGTTGATATACCACTCCTGTTCGGGTTCCTGATGATCGTGGAACAGGCGGTCGTACATCCCCAGACCTGTATCTTCGTATTTCGGATTGGCTACAATAGGACCAACGCCCACAGCCCAATAGTAATCTTCATCCCAGTACGAATCATTAGAGCATCCGATATAAGAAAGCGCACCTTTTCCGGGTGCACGTACCAGGGCTTCGGCAAAACATTCCGGAAGTCCGAAGGTTGCAGTAACACAGCCATTCCCGATCATCAACGGGTATTTATGATTGTTTTGCAGCCCGTCGATATCGGTGATGGAAAAACGCGGATCTTCCCAGCGGTCGGAATACCCGTGTCCGGTGTAATTCACAAAACCTACACCGTTGCTGATATCCTGGATGATTTGTGCATCGCTGCTGCCGGACTCAGGATACAGATAGGTATGGGAAAGGATTCCGTGATCCGTATTGTAATAATAGTTTGTCCCGTAATTGATCTGACCGTTGCCCCAGACAGAAGCATAGGCACCGTCCACACCTGCGATCATGACAGCTTCACCTAAAAAAGAGGGATCCGGAAACAGGTATTGTTCGTATTCCAGGTTTTTCTCCAGAATGGGAGCAAGTTCGGCCGAATCTCGGGCGGAAAATCGTCCAAAATAAATATCGGGAATATAATCTCCATTGCCATCATATTCAGCATAATATAGATCGGTATACTGTCCTGCGGTGCTGGAAGCCGGAATCTGCTCCACGTCCCCGATGATCAGAAGATAGGAGGGAGCCGGATTATCAGGAGTAGCCGAATCGTATAGGTTTTTCAAATACGCTTTCATTTCGGCAACCGTGGTCCCAACGGCAGGATCACCCCTGTATGCCACCACAACTTCAATGCCCTTGGCTGTTTTCCATCGGATAAAATCTTTCAGGCTGTTTTTAAAAATAGTATCTGTCAGAATAACCATTTTCAGCGGGGGGGTGGTTACCGATTTCGGACGGTCGTTCGTATAGTTGAAAATTTTATTGAAAGTTGGTTCAAATACCGGTGTGGAAAGGCTTTTGTGCCGTGATATGGTTTTGGAAAGGTTCCCTCCTACAAATCGCAATGTCAGATGTATATGGTCCCTGATCTCCAGGGTATTGGTCACCGGATTATAACGAAACGGAGAAAACGTAAGTGTGGCAAGTTGCCTGCCCCGGAGAATGCCTTCCTTATGGATCGAAATGATCGTGTCACCGGTCAGCTCATCCTGTTCATAAGCTTTTTCCCGGTAAACAAACTTCTGCTGTGTGGGGTCGGTGTTTTTCTGTACGGAAGGCTGGTTAGGATAGAGCTTATCTGTAAAACCCATTTCGGAAAGAGACAATATATGGGTTTCATAAGAAATATGTTCAACGACCACTTTGCTGCCGGCAGGTATCTCAATAAGCTTCCGCATTACCGGTAATTCGGGATAACCGCTTTTATAATCGGGAGTCAGTCCCGGATGCAGGATCCGCAGGAATGACCTTTGTCCCGTAGGGATCTCCATCATGCGCACCGTCGAAATATCGAGGGTTACCGAAAGCCCGTATAAAGAAGAAGAAGTAAGATGAATACCTGCAGGATAATTACTCCATCGCAGGTGCCGGGGAACCTGTGCTTTCGCGGATATGCCACCTGCTGCCAACAGGAACAATACTGTAAGTATCCTCGGAAAAGATTTTACACGCATAAACTGTACAATCTGTTTAGGACAGACTAAACTGCCGGGATTTTGGTTGTATGACTTTTCTACTAATTTACTGAAAAAATTATAAAATGTTTTCCGGGTTTTAAAAAATGTCTGGAACCGGACAGGATTTTTAAACGGGCTATAAGAAAATAACAAGGCAGGATTGTTTGTAACAATATGATTATGTGTGATATGTGTGTCTGTTATTTTTTCCAGACGGATATGGAAACAATTTTTCAGTAAGTACTGTTATTTGTGATTTAATTATAATTTCCTTATCAAATGAACCCGATAAAAAATTGTACATGGAAATTATTTCTTAGTTCCTGCTATTTTTTCTATTTTAGTCCTGATTTACGTTAAGCCTCCGATGAAAAATAAATTCCTTTCATTATTATTATTGATTCTGACTTTTCTGCCTGTCCTGGGACAGATCAACCGTGAAGGGTTTCCGTTTGTCCGGTATTTTGACCCTTCGGAGATGAAGGTAGCCGACCAGAACTGGAGTGCAACCCGTGATCAGCGTGGTGTAATGTATTTCGCCAACATGGATAATGGAGTGCTGGAATATGATGGTGTAAGCTGGCGGGCGCACCCGTTACCGGGGAACGTCAATACACATGTTGTATTTGTGGATAGCCGGGGTATCCTTTATGCCGGTGGTGACCGGGAGTTCGGATATTTTCAACCCGACAGGACCGGAAACCTGCAGTTTCATTCCCTGGTTGAAAAACTTGATTCCGCAGGCCGGCAGTTTATAACTATTTATACCATCAATGAATGGAAAGGAAATATCGTTTTTGCCAGTACCGAATATTTCTACCTGTTCGATCCGGTTAAAGATACCATACGATGGGTCGATATCAAGAATGACGGTTTTCAGCATGGCAACTATAGTTTTGTTGTAGAGGATCATTATTTTCACGGGGAATATGCCGAAGGCCTGCTGGAATTTGACGGGAAACATTTTAAAAAGGTAAAAAACGGTGGCGCTTTTTCACTCAAAGCGATACTTTCGGTTTTACCGTATTCTGATGATGAAGTTATAGTATTAACTTACCGTTCGGGTGTTTATGGTTATAACCTGAAAACCGGTGCGGTAAATCCGAATATTTTTTCTCAGAAAGCCAATGAATTTCTTAAAACCAACCAGTTTTTTCGCGGACAGGTTTTACCGGATGGGTCGTATGCCCTGGGTACCCTTGGTGCCGGACTGATCATTGTAACAAAAGATGGTAAGGTCCGGCAGATTCTTGGCAGGGACTCGGGATTGGGGAATATTACGATAACCAATGTGTTTTATGATAAAAATGCCCCGGCATCGTCACAGTTGTGGCTCCCCCTTGATATCGGCATTGCAAAGATCGAATGGTTTTCTCCTTTCAGGTACTTTAGTGAGACGCATGGATTCAAAGGTTCAATTAATGATATTAAGGTATTCCGGGGCAAACTGTACCTGGCAACTTCAAACGGTGTTTTTGTCAGGGAAGCTGATGATGATGGACGGGCAATATTTGTCCCTGTTCCGGAGATAAATTCACAGGCCTGGTCATTCCTCACTTTTACACCACCGGGTTCAACGGGCGAGCACCTTTGGGTGGGAACAATAGAAGGGATCTATGATATAACAAACCCTGATCGAATCCGCCTGATTGAAGAAGGGATACCGAATCTCACACCCCGGGGCAGAAAATTTTATGTCTATAAATTGTATGCCACGAGAAATTACCCGTACAAGGTATTTATAGGCACGAACAAAAACCTGGTTATTTTGGAGTATCGTGCTGGACGGTGGTATAAAAAACTGGCTATCAATGACTTTTCAGAAGAAGTCCGTAGTATTAAAACAGATATAGAAAATAATATTTGGTTTTCTACCATTTACAGCGGCCTCGTGAAACTGAACCTGCTGGATTCAAACAGATATGATATTGCGATTTATGGTGCGAAGAAAGGCCTGAAACTAAATTCGGGAAATCAGGTATTCTTCGTGAACAAACAGGTTTATGCCGGAAATGATAAAGGTCTGTTTGTTTATCAACCTGAACAGGATCTTTTCCGGCGCGACACAACCTTCCTTCCCGCAGGCAGTAACGAATCTGTCGGTGTTTCCGGTTTTATTAATTTTGGCGGTAATCGTTATTTTTTATGTGTTAACCATCCGGATGGTACCAACCATGTCAAAATGGTCCTGTCGGAAAATGGGAAAATGACTTCGGTTAGCCTGCCGTTTCTACGGCTGCCTTCCAGAAGAGCCGATGCCTTTTGTGCCGAAGGAAACCTGGTTTGGATTGGAATCTCAAATCAGCTGTTCTCATACAATACCGGGACGAAAACAGATTATAACGCAGGTTTTAAAACCCTGATCCGGAAAATTACGATCGGAGAAGACAGTGTGTTGTTCGGTGGCGCTTATTTTGCTCCTTCAGATATAAACATATTACCGGTATCCGATATTCAGCCGGTAAACATTATCCCTGATATTAAATATGCTTTAAATAATCTTACCTTTCATTGGTCTTGTCCCTATTTTGAAGCTGAGGACAATATCGAATACAGTTACCGGCTTCGGGGATTTGATGACAACTGGTCACGGTGGACGAACCGGACAGAATTTCCTTTTACGAATATTCCCAACGGTGATTTTGTATTCGAGGTAAAAGCCCGCAATATTTATGGTGTCGAAGGAAGTACCGGCTCATTTACCTTTACCGTGTTGCCCCCATGGTACCTGACGGTCTGGGCATTTATACTTTACATTATTCTTGCATTCATGCTGATCGTTATTATTGTCAAGCTTTATACCCGCAGGTTGCAGAATGAGAAAATCCGCCTTGAAGGCATTGTGGCTGAGCGCACAGCCGAGGTGGTCAGACAAAAAGAAGAACTTACCGACAGTATCATGTATGCAAGCAGGATACAGAAAGCCGTTTTGCCTGCAGAAAGATTGTTGAATGAACAATTCCCGGAGCATTTTATCCTTTTCAAACCGCGGGATATTGTAAGCGGCGATTTCTATTGGATGACCCAGCGGAAAAATAAAATTTTTGTCTCTGCTGCCGATTGTACCGGACATGGTGTTCCGGGTGCTTTCATGAGCCTGCTGGGAATCTCTTTCCTGAATGAGATTGTCAATAAATCTGAGATAAGCCAACCCGGCCTGATTCTTGACGAATTGCGGACCCATGTAATGACATCCCTGAAACAACGTGGTGAGGAAGGGGAAACCAAAGACGGAATGGATATGGCCATATGCGTAATTGACCGGGATGCCATGACCCTGAAGTATGCCGGTGCCTATAACCCGATGTATTATGTCCGTCCGTTGACAAACGAAGAAAAGAAAATCATATCTGCCGGTAAGGAACCTGATTTCCCGAGAGGCTCTATTTATGATGATAAAAATGTTCTCATTCAGATCTCTGCCGACAAAATGCCCATAGGTATTTCTGCAAAAGACCAGCAATCATTTACAACCCATGAATTGAAATTGATTCCCGGGCATTGTATTTATTTGTTCTCTGATGGTTATGTGGATCAGTTTGGCGGGGAACAGAATAAAAAATTTATGTCACGGGCATTTAAAAGACTGATCCTTTCGATTCAGGATATTCCGATGAAAGAACAGAGAAAAGTGCTGGATCAGAATCTCCTGGAATGGATGGGAGCAAATGACCAGGTGGATGATATTATTGTTATCGGCCTCAAATTGAATTGATGCAATTCGGCTCATTCAATTATTCCCTTTGACTGTTCATTTCATACGTTAAAATTTTATTCATTTTATTCATGAGATCGCTTCGCTCAGTTCATGTTCGTTTCATATCTTTGTAACGAAGTTTAAGGATATGGAAAAAGTACGCTTGCATGTTGATGAACTGATGGTGCTGGATGGCCTGATCTGTTATGAAAAATCAAAACAACCCTTCACCGGAATATACTTTTCACATCACGAAAATGGCATTATTGGCGAAGAAGTGGAAGTGCGACGAGGATTAAGGCATGGCTGGCTGCGGATGTACAGTGAATCCGGCCAGATGATTGTGGAAACCCTGTTTCAGAATGGAGTAAAGCACGGCACCCTGACCATGTGGTATGAAAATGGTGTAAAAAAATCCGAAATTACCCTGCAGAATGGTCTGCGCGAAGGTGAGATGATCATCTGGTATGATGATGGCAAAGTAAAAATCCTGGGCAGATATAAGGAAGATAAACTTCATGGCATACAACAGAAATTTTACCGGAACGGACAGCTTCAGATGCAACTTGATTTTACCGAAGATACCGAGCATGGAGTACGTACACTCTGGGACGAAAACGGGAAAATTATTTCCGAGGCTGAAATCTACTATGGAGAAGAAAATGCCTGAAAACGGCTATCTGATCTGCGGGTTTCCTCCTGTGAAGTATCTGATGAGTTTTGCAAGGGATAAGAATGCCGGTATCTCCTGCTGATATACGCTATATAGGTTAACGGACATCAAAAGGATGACCGGTCTGTTCTTTTTTTTGTATATGGTTGAAACCGGATGTCGTCGTGAATGAATAGACAGGATAATCGAATAATGGGAACTGTGGTTCGGTAACACCCACAGAGTAACCATACAGATTCCGGTATTCTTCGGGATCTTCACCCATCTCTTTCATCTGGCGTATGTATGCGGAAACCGATTTACTTTCAATGATAGTGATCTTACCCATTTTCTCTACGATCGGACTGTGGTGACGGGTATGGTCATGATCAAACAACAAAATACGTCTTCCATCCGGTGTGAGGCCTATGGTCCTGAATGTTAGGCTCTTTCCAATTCCGGGCATATTCAGTACCGACCGGTCGGTAGCCAGGAAAGGTAATTTTGCTTTTTCCTTTATCTGTTGCAATAAGGACTGCATCTGCCCGGTATTCTCACAAAGGGATTCCAGTAGTTCGATATGCCGGGACGGAATCTTACCGATATGTTTTTCTTCCAGTTGTTCCTGTACAAGGCGGGCATTGGTGGCAAACAGATCCTTGTTTTCCCTGTACCCTTTTACCGAGAAAGTATAGTAAGTCAAGACACCCAGATCATTTAATACCTTTCGTAATTTTGCCGCATGGCCACGTCGTGAGCCTGCAGCAGAAAAAACCATCTGGTTGATTACGGTCCAACCGGAATTTTGAAGTTTCCGAAGTGCGGCAGCCGCTTCAGGGGTGATTTCCATGGCTGTTTCAAAATGTGTCTGGATAAAAAACTGTTTAAATCCGATGGCAGTAGCCTTTTCCCTGAAAGATTTCAGAATTTCGATCAGATTGTTGTCAATACGTTGTGGCAGATAAACCGGAAGCCTTGTCCCCAGGCGTATTCTTACCATTTCGGCATATTTTTCTCCCTCGGGACGTTTGCGGTTATCTTTCTTTTTGTCTCTGGCCATCCGGTAAACAGCCTCCAGTATCTGACGAAGCGTCCGGTTCGTGCTCATCAGGGCATCTCCACCGGTGATCAGAATATCCCTGAGCTGTTTGTCTTTTCTGAAATACATAAGCAACTCTTCGAGCCTTTCTGCCCATTTTTTTTCCGGAGCCAGGCTGTCAAGTTCAAAATTAAGATGTCCCGACTGAAAATCATACATCCGCTGACAGGATGAGCAGAGGCCGCCACAGGTACGTCCCATGCTGTCGGGAATCAGGATGGAAACTTCCGGATACCGGCGGTGAATATTCGGATAGGGAGGCAGCAGCCAGCCGGCGACATTGGGTTTGCCGGGTACAACCACATCTTCTTTTTCCCATGCATGAATCTGTCCGAATTCATTCACCAGTTCACGGGAATATAGGATATAAGACCGTATAGCCAGATCCGTTCCTGTCAGGGTTTTGGATTCGTCGATATTCAGCAACGAAAGATAATAGGGATTGACAAAAAACGGTATACCCTTGCTTTCGGCTTTCTTCAGGACTTCCATGGTTTCCTCACCGATTGAGTTCCCGAGCATCTCATTCAGGTCATCCGGATTACGGACAGCAAAACGAAGGTGAAACAACCGTTCGTTCCACCATTTACGTGCCATCTCCAGCTTCTCCATGTGGGTCAGTCCTTCCGGGAAATAATATCTGTTGTCACGGATGTTCCCGTCTTCCATTTTCCGGATCAGTACCGTAAGGATACGGTCGCGGTTACACTGCCGCATTTTTACCATTTCGGGATCAAGTGCAGAAGGATGTCTGGCCATCCATGCCAGGATGTTTTCACGTGATGGCGGTGTTATCGTCTCTTTATTTTCAAGTTGCCTGAACAGATAGTAAAAATCAGTGATAAAATCCGGATGGACGGGCCGGTTTTCCCTGATGATTTTCCAGAGCGTACGCAACGGATCTGAAACAAAAGAATGGTCCGTATTGGGATCATGTAACTTTAATCCGCTGTATTCGATATAATCCAGCACTCTGATCGCAGCCAGGTCACACCAGCGGAGCCTGTATATATCTTCTGCTTTTGGCCTTATATTCCGGTAAAAGAAATATGCGTCAGGGTTTTCATCCAGAAGCCGGGAGGCAATATTTCTGATTTTGCTGATAAATGACAAATATGTTTTTGAAGTATCAACAAACGTGTATATCCGCGGGAAGTTTGAATAAAAGCTTTCTGGTGACAGAAAGGCCTCTTTAAACTTGAAATTTCCTGTTGTCATAAACCAAATAACATCTTTTCCGGCATCCTGAATTGATCAAATGCCTCACATTTTTTTCCGTTCCCTGAAAAGGGGGATTGAATATACGAAAAAAAATACGAATTTCCAACCCTGTTTACGTGGAGATAATCCTCCGACCGGTCACGAAATGCAATAACTTTTTCACACTCAACGGAAAGGGACAGGTGAAAATTCCATAAAAATCGCAGGGAAAACAGTGGCAACTTCCGTCAAACCGGTTTTTACCATAAAATTTTATGATCATTGAAATATACTTTAGCAGAAAGCAGGGTTTATGAAGGTTTCTGATCCAGTTTTCTGACCTTCTGGTACTTTGTGCGGGCATCGATCATCCTTGCCCAGTTTACTTTTGTCCCGTCTTCCAGTGATTCATAAACATATCCCTCGCCGGTGAGAATAATCCTGCATACTCCCAACTCATACCGTAAGGATTCCACATAATCCCCTTCCTGAAGTTTATGTCCTTCCATATCCACAAAGGGTAGTTTTTCCTCCCCGTTATGCTTCGTTTCCTTTTTTCCTGAACCGAACATATTTTTTGTTTTAAAATTACAAAAAATCAGGTTGATTTCCTTTGGAAATTTCAGGTTTTGCTGTAATCTTATAGTGTAAAAGTGCAGTCCGTCAATTTTTACAGCCAGGATAAAGTCGTTTTCCGGCAGGCCGAGGATGGCCTGGGTCCAGGGTTTAACCTTGTAATTTCGAAAAGTCAAAGGACATACCGGCTTACATAAAAGCGTTGGTTTACTCAACCCATTCAGCCACAAAAATGTTGGTATCGTGTGTGCCGCCGTTATTCCGGTTAGAGGAAAAAGACAGGTACTTCCCGTTGTTGGAGAAAACCGGGAAAGCATCAAAAATACCATCGGTTGTTACCTGCTCGAGTCCGGTACCGTCAATATTAATCAGGTAAAGGTTAAACGGAAATCCGTGTGGGTAAGCGTGGTTGGAGGCGAAGATGATCTTCTTGCCTGAAGGGTGGAAAAAGGGACACCAGTTGGCCTGGCCGAGGTGGGTAACCTGGCGCATATCGCTTCCGTCGGCATTGCAGACAAAGACCTCCATTTGTGTGGGCATTACCAGTCCTTCTTCCAGCAAGTCTTTATAGATTTTAATATCTTCGGGTGTTTTCGGACGCGAAGCCCTGAATACCAGTTTTGACCCGTCAGGCGAGAAAAACGCCCCACCGTCATACCCGAGGGTATGTGTGATCCTGCGTATGTTGCTGCCGTTAATGTTCATGGTGTAGAGTTCCAGGTCACCGGATCGCATCGAGGTGAAGACGATCTTATCACCTTTGGGAGATACGGTAGCTTCGGCATCATAACCGGGAGTGTCCGTGAGTTTTTTCAGGATATTTCCCTGAAGGTCGGCAACGTAAATATCAAAAGTTTCATATATCGGCCAGACATATTTTCCGTCTTTCCTTTTTTGGGGAGGTGGCGGGCAGTTTTTTCCTGCCTCGTGGGTAGAAGCGTAAAGAATGGTTGTATCCCCGGGCAGGAAATACGAACAGGTAGTACGGCCCATGCCTGTACTGATCATCCGTGGCTGCTTCTTTTTCATTTTTGCCTTTTTCCATTTCGTAACATAGATTTGATCACATCGCTGCCCCCATGCCGGATTAGTGGCCTGGAAAACCAGCTTTGTGTCATCAAAACTCCAGTAAGCTTCGGCATTATCACCGCCAAAGGTGAGTTGCCGGATATTTTTCAGGTGTTTTTCTCCGGGATAAATGATTTTCTCTTTTTTACTTTTACTGCTTTTTGTATTTGTATTTTCCAAATGGAAAGAAACGAAATCCGGGAATATAAACCCCAATGTACCGGTGATTACCAGAACCGGTACAATAACCATAACCCAAAAGCTGCGTTGCATAATCAAAATTTAAAAGATAAATTAAATCAGTTTTATTCAGACCGGCTAAAATAAGAAAAATCCGTAAACTAAAGATGCAGGGATTTCTTGAGTTCCTTCATCCCCGAACGGCTTACAGGCAGGGATGTCCCGTCATGCAGGATCAGTTTGAAGCTGTTTTTTGCATAGGGCTCGATCCGGTGAATTTGCGTAATATTTATCATGTGAGACCTGTGAATACGGAAGAACTGTCCGGCAGGAAGATGCTTTTCGTAATAATTCATTGTTTGTTTTTTCAGGAATGATCCTTCCTGCGTGATGATCTCGACATAGTCGTCCTGAGCACTGAGATAATAAATCTCTTCTACCGGGATAATGAAAATCCCGGATCTTTTCTTAACTACGATACGATGAATTTCTTCCGGTGAATCCCGGAGGATTCCGGAGAGTTTGTCCAGTGAGGATTGCTTTTTCCCGCTCCGGATCAGTTCGAGAGCTTTCTCTATCGCTTGAGCGAAGCGTTCTTTACTGTATGGTTTGAGCAGGAAATCTGCCGCCGAGACTTCAAACGCCCGGATGGCATATTCGTGGTAGGCCGTAGAAAAGATGATCACCGGTTTTTCCTCAAGTAGTTCAAGCATCTCAAAACCATTCACCCGTGGCATTTGCACATCCAGAAAAACAAGGTCGGGTTTGTTACGCAGGATGCACCGTACTCCTTCAAATCCATCCTCACAATCAGCCAGTATCGTAATCCCGGGATAATCCTTCAGGAATCTCCGGATTACCTCCCTGGCGGGTTGTTCGTCATCAATGATTATTGCTGTTATGGTATCATTATTCCGGCTCATGATTTATTATGTTCTGATCTATCGGAGGAAGCCTGAGTGTTACTTCAAAGATATCTTCTTTCCGGTTCACCTGCAACAGGTTGTTCCGTCCGTAAAGCAGAAACAATCGTTTTTTTATATTTTTTAGTCCGATCCCGTGCCCGGTAGCGGAAGGAACTTCAGGATCGAAATTGTTTTGTATGGTTAGCCGGATATCCTTACCGTCAGGTTTGCACCTGAGGCGGATCAAACCGTTTTCTTTCTTTTCACCAAAGGCATATCGTACGGCATTTTCGATAAGGGGTTGCAGGATCATAACCGGTATCTGTGCTTTCGGGCAGGCATCATCAATTTCACTCGTAAAATTCCATTTCTTTCCGTATCGCATCCTGAGCAGGTCAAGATAAACGGAGATGTAATCCAGTTCACGGGAAAGGGGAACGAACTGTTTTTCCTCGTGGGCAAGGGAGTAGCGGAGGAACTGTGACAGTTTTACAAGCATGTCGCCGGCTTTATCAGGATCGGAGTGGATAAAATTTCCCATGGTGTTCAGCGTGTTAAACAGGAAATGCGGATTCAGCTGTGCCTTAAGTGCCTTGATCTCGTTTTCGGCCATTATAGCCCGTAGTTCTGCTTCTTTTTCGGTTTTTTCCCGGATCTCTTCATAATAGAGAATGAGATAATAGACAAGGATCATCACAAGGGTATAGAAAAATCCGGTGATGATCCGCCAGGGAGCCAGGGGGAGGAGAACCGGGTTGTTAAAGTCGGCATTATTTGTCAGAATCCTGATCAACCCGTTGCTTCCGGCAAGCCAGGAGGTAAGGATCACGGCTACAAGGAGCAGATACCCGCCTGCCAGGGGTACCGGTCCTGTCCGGTTCTGGTATAATGTACGCATGGGAAACCACATAACAACAGCCAGGATAATGAATAACAGGTTATAAACAATGCTGTCCAGCGTGGAAACCGAGATCATAATGCCGACTCCTGATGTAAGCCACCATGCATGGATCACAGCGATGAATATCCAAACGAGCAGAAACAGGATGAATATTTTTTTCCGGCTGAAAATAGGATGGTCAGGCATTTTTCAGTGAGTTTCGGTGATTTGGCTTTCAATAACGGGAAAAAAGATTATAAACTTCCTGTAGAATACCGAATCTGATGAAAGGTATCGATTTGCTTTTGATTATTTATCTCACTAATTACAATAATAAATTAGGTATATTTGCTATATATCATTAATTTCCCCGCCGCCAAAGATGGCTACTCCTTTGATCTGTAGCATTTTGCCAGGTTCATGAACGATATGTGGATCAGATATTCGTTTATCCGCGAATCCTCCCAGTATGGAGACAACTTCTGTTTTCACTTCCCAGTCCCTGGGGACAATCAGTTTTGTTCCGCCAAAAATGGTTATCACATCCAGGACATGAACGCCGGAGGCCAGTTTTGCATTCCTCATGTCTATTTTTGAACCTCCGAATATCGAGGTAATTTTACCTCCCCTGAAGTTCTGCGAAGTAATTACTTTATTCCCGCCGCCGAAGATGGAAACGTCATCAAGGTAATCATCCCCTGAAACACTTTCGGCAAAATGATGTTCCCGCCTGCCGGAATCGCCTGAACGGAGGAGGATAAGTAATCCCAGACCCAGCAATACCGCCGGCCAGAAAAGGTCGTGCATATTCCACATGAAATCAAGCCTGTCAAGGACCAGAAAGACAGCACCAATCAGCAACAGAACAATCCCGAGGGATTTATTGTTTCTGGATAAAAGGAATACCAGCCCGACGGCCATCAGGATCACCTGCCACGAAAAAATAAACGAACGGATACCAACCGGGATAAAATGAAATTCTCTTCCCAGCAGAAGAAAGCCGAAAAAGATCAGGACTATACCCAGTACGGTTCTTGAATTAGATGTTCTTGTTTTTTCCATGATAAAAGTTTTTAAGAATTTGCTTCAAAAGTAAAGCAGTGAATCTTCCGGGTCAACAGAAAATCGGTGAACGGTATCTTTTTGTCGGTGGCCGGAGGGAAAGAGGAATGAATTGATCAGGTTTGTATGTTCAGGCTTCGTTTTTGACAGATTCTCAGTGCATGCAAAGCGAATGGATCTGCCTCGATCCGCATATCAATATTGGCGATGCATGTTGAGTTGGTTTCCGGTCCCCTCATTCTGTTGAAATTAATATCAAAGCAAAGGTCGAATCCTTCACGGAAATAATCCGGGTACGGGTAGTATTTCTTTATTTTCCCATACTATTTCACTTTCAGAAAAGCACGGGCAATTTCCAGTCCTTTGATTTGTGACCGTACATAAACCTGAAGCTCTTCATAACTTCCGGTTGCATATCTGAGGAAGGCTGAAGCCTGGCCGTACACCGCCGGCAGTGATAATTTGTTAATCAGGTACCAGCCATCCAGGAACGAACGAATACCTCCGGAAACAATGATCTGTTCACAGGCAGGCCGTGGGATATCCCGGAGTACATCATTGATCATACCTACCATTTCCTCAGCAGTATGTCCGATATGAGAGAAGGGCATATAAAACGCTTCGGGTGTGTCCCCTGTGCGCATAAGTTCCAGCTTTGAAAAGTTTGTTCCACCGAATGCAGCCAGTTCGATGGCTGCCAGTGGCAGTTGCAGCAGTATCCTGATACTCTGCGGTCCCATCCCCTGCCCAACCTCTTTTACTATGACCGGAAAGGGTGCCTTTTCCAGAAAACGGGTGATGGTCTCGATAGGGGGAACATTGATCCTGTCGCCTTCGGGTTGCAGACTTTCCTGCAGGGGATTCACATGGATGATCAGCCCGTCGGCACGCAACCGTTCTACAATACGAAATGCTTTTTCCGTTTGTCCGTCCCCGATAATTTGCCCTATCTGTGCAATCCCCAGATTGGCAAACAGGGGTTGTTCATCGCCGATTACATCCCTGACATCAAAGTCCCGGAGGCGATAATCATTTTCCAGTAATGGCCGGCACGAGCCAAGACCCAATCCCAGCCCGAATTCTTTGCATATCCTTGCCAGGTTATGATTGATAACACGGGCTTTCTTTGTCCCTCCTGTCATACTGGATACCCAGATGGGCGCACGAAGGGTTTTCCCTGCAAAAGATACAGGGTCAAGCCGGGCAGCGGCGTGAGATCCGAGCATCGGTTCATAATTGAATCGGGAATCGACCTCACCCGCAGCAAGCCGTGCATCAAAAGCATAGCGGATATGATCTTTTTTACGCTGATCCATTTATCTGTAAATATAATGAAATCGATGCAGCAAATAACAGATTATAATTTATATTCCGTTTAAGTAATAATTAAAAAAATACCAGGAACAAATGTACGCTGAATAACGAAATTTTATACATTTATCATGGTGAAAAACAATTTGGAATACATCTGTACAGAGCTCATGATTCATTATGGCAGGAAGTAATCACATATTAAAGTTGATTGCCGAAGGGGAACACCAGACCCTTGACTTTAAATATGCGATCAGCGACAGCCGGAAGATTGCCCGTACCCTAATAGCTTTTGCCAACAGTAATGGAGGACGCCTCCTGATCGGAGTTAAGGATAACGGAAAAATCAAAGGGATCCGTTCGGATGAAGAGATCCATATGATTGATACCGCTGCGAATCTGTTTTGCAGACCGGTACCGGAATACAAAACCGGGGTTTGGGACGTGGAGGGAAAAAATGTACTGGAAGTGATTGTGCCTGAGCAGGAAAAACGCCCGTTTCGCGCACCGGATGACGAAGGCCGTTGGCGGGCATATGTACGGGTCGGTGACAACACCTTCATTGCCAACCGGGTATTGATCCGGACCTGGAGAAGGAAAAAGAATCCGAAAGGGGCACTGGTAACTTATACGGCCCCTGAAAAATTATTGCTTCACTATCTGAATGAACATCCCGAAATCAGTCAGCAGGCATTCCGGAAAATGGCCGGGATCCCGGGATATATTGCGGAGAATATTCTGGTTAAATTGTTGTCATGGCAGGTGATATCCATCCGTTTTACCGACAGGGGAATCCGATATGTAATGAACGAAAAATTTACGGATGAGGCGAATCCCTTCTGAATGACCAACGTAAATCTTAGTCTGCAATAGGGTATGATCGCGGTAAAGTTTTTACATTTGCCAGAAAAAAAGACGATGGGTCTTCCTGATTTTACTTTGGAAACGCTCAATTCCGTTATAAAAGGTACTTTGATGGAGAGTCTCGGGATTGAGTTCACAGAAGCGACTGAAGGGTTAATCCGGGCACGGATGCCCGTGGACAACCGGACGTTGCAACCTGCCGGCATCCTGCACGGTGGGGCCAGCCTGGCGCTGGCTGAAACCGTTGGCAGCCTGGGATCTATCCTCCTGGTAGATTCAGAACTGTTCGATGTTCGCGGTTCAAATATTCAGGCCAGTCATATTCGTCCGGTCACTCAGGGTGTTGTTGAGGCAGAAGCACGGATTATTTACCAGGGGAAAAATACGCATCTGTGGAATATCGATATCCGGGATGATAAAGGAAACCTTGTTTCTACTGCCAGGCTGACAAATTTTATTATCAGACGGACACAACCTTAATATCTGCCGGATGATCCGAAAATTGCTCCGTAGCGGTAAACCGTTTGCCATATACAATTTGCCGGGAGAATGTGTATCAGAGAATATTGTCCAGGCTGATAAATTCCCTGCACAGGTTATCCTTCCTGATCATTCGTTGTCTTCGGGTTTTTATTTTATGCCTTTCTCGGATTCGAAAACCATACATGGTTACCGGATTCGACCGGATTTTGTTTTTACCGGAGATCAGGTACCGGAAGATTTAAACCTTTTTGAAAATGAAACTTCTGATTATGGATGGAATGATGTGCAGATTCCGGTTTTTACAAAAGATGAGTATCTGAAAAAAATACTGCAGATAAAAAAAGCCATTCAAAACGGAACGGTAGAAAAAGTGGTTCTTTCACGTCCGGTCAGGATTCCCCTTCCGGTGGATTTTGATCCGGAAGGATTTTATAAGGCTATACAGAAATCTTTTCCGGATCTTTTCAGCTTTTTTGTCCATATTCCCGGAGTGGTTTCCTGGGCGGGGGCAACACCTGAACTGCTTGCCGGAAAAGAAAATCAATCCCTCATACTGAGTGCCCTTGCAGGTACCCAATCCGGACTTAACAGGGGAGACCGGGTTTCGTGGCCGGATAAAGAACAGTATGAACATGCACTGGTAGGACAACACATTCTTGAAATGGTTCGGGAATCGGGGTTTCCCGTACCGGAACAAACCAAAACCGAAACCATCTGGTCAGGTTCACTGGCACATTTGCGTACGATATACAGAATCCCTTTTCCCCGGGGGAAAGGTGTTTTTGAGAAACTGATCTGTCGCCTGCACCCGACACCTGCTGTCGGGGGGTATCCGAAACAGGTTGCATTGGCAATGATCCGTCTTGTGGAAGGTTATGACCGCGGATATTATTCCGGATTTCTCGGCCCCTGGAATATAGGTAAAACTTCTGAATTGTTTGTTAATCTAAGGTCGGTACAGATTACCGGAACCTCTCTGATAATTTATGCAGGCGGTGGGATTACGGCCGGATCTGACCCTGAAATGGAATGGGAGGAGACGGAACAGAAAGCACAGGCCATGTTGTCTGTATTGGAAAAAATGACGAATTTTAACGGATGAGTTTATCTAAAACCTTTCTTGGCAGGGTTGTCCGGATTCTCGAGTCTCATGGAATCAGACATATCGTTATCTCACCGGGGTCAAGGAATGCTCCGTTGATCCTTGCTTTCACTTCCCGTCCGGGTTTGGAAGTATTTACCATCCCCGATGAGCGAAGTGCTGCACACTTTGCCCTTGGCCTGGCTCAGCAGACCGGAAAACCTGCTGTGCTTGTCTGTACTTCCGGAACTGCACCGCTCAATTATTCTCCGGCAGTGGCGGAAGCATTTTATCAGAAAATTCCAATGCTGGTATTTACCGCCGACCGGCCTGCTGACCACATTGACCAGGGAGACGGACAGACAATCCGGCAAAACGGAATCTATAACAACTTTATTAAAAAAAGTTTTCTTTTTCCGCAAGAAATCCTGCCGGGAACGGAAGAAGCAAATGCCGGATACCTGATCAATGAAGCTGTACTGCATACACTGGTTCCCGAACCGGGACCGGTTCATATCAACTTCCCGTTTACGGAACCCCTCTATGGTTTCGAACCCGATTTTTCCACGCCGGTTCAAACACTCCCTGTTCCTGATCCCGGAATATCTTTGCCTGATGATTTGGTGAAAGGGATCCTCCGGACATGGGAGAATACCAGAAAAAAAATGATCATTACGGGTCAGATGCTGCCCGGACATGGGATTGCCGGATTGCTTACACGGATCAGTGAAGATCAGTCGGTTGTGGTTATGACCGAAACGACTTCGAATTTGCCGGTTCATGACCAATTCATTACCGGAATTGATAAGGTAGTTGAGACCATTCTGCCTGAAGAGGAGCAGGATTTTGCCCCTGAACTGGTCATCACTCTTGGTGGCCACATTGTCTCGAGAAAGATCAAATCATTTATTTCGCGGGTAAAGCCTTCCGAACACTGGCATATCACACCGGCGGGGACAGGAATGGATATGTTTGGAAGACTGACCCGGACTTTGACAGCCCCGGCAAATGTGATTCTCGAAATTCTGGAAAAAAGCAGGAGGGAAAATATTTCAGCATTCAGAGAACAGTGGAAAATAAGGGCAACCCGCAGTGATCAGCGCATGACCGCGTATATGGCAAACATTCCATTCTCCGATTTAAAGGTTTTTGAGATTGTCCTGGGTTCCATTCCCGGACAAAGCCTCCTTCATCTGGGGAATTCTACTCCGGTACGGTATCACCAGCTGTTCAGGCAGAAGCAACCAAAACTGCGTGTGTTTGGTAACCGTGGGGTGAGTGGCATTGATGGGACGGTATCTACTGCGGCAGGTGCGGCATGGACCGCTGATGCCCCGGTTTATCTGATCACGGGCGATATGGGTTTTTTCTATGATGCCAATGGTTTATGGCATGATTATTTGTTGGAAAACTTAAAAATTATTGTCATCAACAACGGCGGAGGTGGAATTTTCAGATTTATTGACGGTCCGGCGGAAAGCGGAAAACTGCCTTTTTTCGAGGCTCCCCACAATCTGTCAGCCCGGCCCGTGGCTGAAATGCATGGCCTCAATTACCTGCAGGCAAAGGACGATCAAACCCTGCGTGAAAGATTGTCAGCGTTGCACCGGAATCCGGGACCGTCACTGCTGGAAATATTTACCCCCCGTGAGACAAATGGTTTCGTCCTAAAAGCGTATTTTAGTGAACTGAAACGACCTGATTAGGCAACCAATTTTATGGCATTATGGAACACAGAGAATGGCAGACGATAAAGGATTATAAGGATATCCTTTTCGGGAAATGGAATGGCATTGCCAAAATTACAATCAACAGGCCCCGGGTTCACAATGCATTCCGTCCCGCAACAGTATTTGAAATGAGCCAGGCCCTGGATATTTGCCGGGATGACCAGGAGATTCTGACCATTATTATTACCGGCGCCGGCAACAAAGCCTTTTGTTCGGGAGGTGACCAGTCGGTGAAGGGAAAAGGGGGTTATGTGGATGATTCGGGTGTGCCGCGGTTGAATATCCTTGATGTCCAGCGGAAAATACGGTCTATGCCGAAGCCGGTTGTGGCTATGGTAAACGGGTATGCCATCGGCGGCGGACATGTATTGCATATCGTTTGTGACCTGACGATAGCTTCTGAAACCGCCCGTTTTGGGCAAACCGGCCCAAAGGTTGGCAGTTTTGATGCCGGCCTGGGATCTTCTTACCTTGCCAGTATCGTTGGACAAAAAAAAGCCAGGGAAATCTGGTTCTTAAATCTTCAATACACGGCCCGGGAAGCGCTTGAAATGGGCCTGGTTAATAGAGTTGTCCCACCGGAACAACTGGAAAATGCCACTGTTGAATGGTGTAAATTGATGATGAAACGCAGTCCGATGGCTTTGCGTATGATCAAACTCGGAATGAACGCCGCCCTGGACGGACAGGTGGGATTGCAGGAATTTGCCGGAAATGCTACCTTGCTCTATTATCTGACAGATGAGGCACAGGAGGGAAAACAGGCATTTCTTGAAAAAAGAGACCCCGATTTCAAAAAATTTCCTAAATTTCCGTAAAATTAACCCATGTTGAAAGAAAAGATTAAAAGCTGGATTGAAGCTTTCAGGTTGCGTACCCTGCCACTCTCCATGTCGAGTGTTATCCTTGGTGCGGCACTGGCTTTCGGTGACGGAATATTCTCATGGATAACCAGCCTGCTGGCAGTAAGCACAACGCTTTTCCTGCAGATACTTTCCAACCTGGCCAATGATTATGGCGACTATACCCACGGACTGGATAATGATGAACGGGTAGGCCCGAAACGTGGTGTTCAACGCGGAATTATCGCCCCCGGGGAAATTAAGCGGGCGGTAGTCACTTTTATTGTGCTTACCCTCATTTCGGGTATCCTGCTGATCTGGTCGGGTGTCGGCGATCTGATTTCAATAAAAGGGTTGGTTTTCATCCTGCTGGGAATCCTGGCACTTGCCGCAGCGGTCAATTATACTGTGGGTAAACATCCGTATGGGTATTACGGATTGGGTGACCTGTTTGTTTTTATTTTCTTCGGACTTACCGGTGTTGCCGGAACCTATTACCTCAATACACACACTTTCCGGCCTGATATACTCCTGCCGGCCTCAGCACTGGGGTTCCTGACAACCGGTGTGCTGAACCTGAACAATATGCGGGATATGGAAAATGACCGCAGGAACGGAAAAATTACCCTTGCTGTGTTGCTTGGCCCGAAACTCAGCCGCCATTACCATCTGATTCTTCTTTCCGGAGCCATGGTTTTTAGCCTGATTTATGTCCTGCTTAATTATGAGACCCCTTACCAGTTTATTTTCCTGATTATTGTTCCTCCGCTGATCCAGAATGTGCTGGCTGTTTACCGTAACAGTTATGCAGCACTGGATCCCTGGCTGAAAAAGCTTTCCCTGACCAGCCTGCTATATGCCATTACTTTCGGTCTGGGATTACTGCTGCACTAGTCCGGTTGAAATTTGTACCTTTAATCAATTATTAATTGTGATCCGCGAATGGGAACTGTGCATGTGGATTATTTTCCGTATACCTTTAGGTTTCGCCGGCCTGCAGGAACTTCCAGAGGAGTGCTGACAAAAAAGACAAGCTGGTTTCTGGTGCTGTCGGATACGGCCAGACCCGGGATAATAGGGATAGGTGAATGTGGCCCTTTACCCGGGCTGAGTCCGGAAAACCCTGACGAAATGGCTACCCTGATGGGACAACTGGCTGAAGATATTCAAAAATCAGGACCGGAAAATGTACATCCGAGGTTCCCTTCGCTGCAGTTCGGACTTGAAACCGCCCTGACTGATCTCGGGAACGGAGGAAACAGGATCCTTTTTCCTTCGTCTTTTACCGAAGGAAAGAATGGAATTCCCATTAACGGTCTGATCTGGATGAGTGATCCGGAGTTTATGAAAACGCAGATCAGGGAGAAAATTGATCACGGTTACCGGGTGATCAAAATCAAGGTGGGAGCCATTGATTTTGAATCGGAGCTGGATATCCTGCGGTTCATCAGGCAGGAGTACGGAACAGGTGATCTGGAGATCCGCCTTGATGCGAATGGCGCCTTCAGTCCCGGCGAGGCCCTGGAAAAACTGAACCGTTTATCCGGATTTAATATTCATTCTATTGAACAACCCGTTGCCCCCGGGCAGTGGGAAGCATTGTCGGCTGTATCTGCTGCATCTCCCATCCCGGTGGCCCTGGATGAAGAGCTGATCGGAATGGAGCGGGAAGAAGATATGGAAGATCTGCTTACTGCTGTACAACCCCGTTTCCTGGTACTGAAACCGACTTTGTTGGGAGGTTTCACCGTATGTGAATCCTGGATTAAACGGGCAGGTAAGTATGATGTCGGGTGGTGGGTTACCTCAGCCCTGGAGTCAAATATCGGCCTGAATGCCATTGCACAGTGGACCGGGTCGCTCAATCCTGCAGTTCCGCAAGGACTCGGTACAGGCCGGCTTTTTACCCATAACTTTCCCTCGCCGCTGGCGATCCGGAATGGCCGGCTTTTTTATCTGCCGGAAAAAAAGTGGAACCTGGACACATTATGGAAATGTTGAACAACCAGTCTTATTCTTCCCTGATACTGGACGGTGTGCAACTGGACAGGATGGCTTTGCTGAAACGATCCGGGCTTGCAATGAATGATCCGACAATACCTGTGTGGGAGAAGGAATTTTACGGTTTCTTATCCCGTTGGTTGGATAATTCACCCGTCGTAGAGATTGAGACATCAGGAACAACCGGACAACCACGGAAACTTGAGGTTGAGAAAAAACGGATGATCGTCAGTGCAAAGATGACCGGTCATGTATTGAATCTGGCAGAGGGGGATATTACCCTGCTGTGTCTTCCTGTCAGGTTTATTGCCGGAATGATGATGATTGTCAGGGCATTTGTACTCGGCCTTAACCTTATGCCACGTAAACCGGCAGGGAACCCTTTACCATATCTCGACCGGCACTATGATTTTACTGCCATGACACCAATGCAGGTGTGGGAGATCCTTCGGGAAAACAACGGTGCTGAGAAATTAGGGAGCGTGGATAAAGTGATTATCGGCGGAGGGCCGGTTCCGGCATCGCTTCCAAAACAATTGAAAACATTGAAAAACCGGATTTGGCATACCTACGGGATGACCGAGACACTGACACATATTGCCCTGCGTAGAATCAATAGTAAAAATGCTTCGGAATGGTTTACGCCTTTGCCCGGGGTAACCGTCCGGCCGGGGGAAGAAAATACCCTGGTGATAGAAGCTCCCGGGATTTGCAGCAGGGCTGTAATGACAGATGATATCGCTGAATTTGACCAAAAAGGGAGATTCCGTATTCTGGGCCGCCGGGATCACCTGATCAACAGCGGCGGGCTGAAATGCAACCCGGAAGTCATTGAACAGATTCTGTCTGAAACGGTGAGCATACCCTTTTTTGTCTCCGGATGGCCGGATGAACGGCTGGGGGAGAAGATTGTTCTTTTTGTTGAAAACACGGAAGCGGATCACAGTATGGCTACACAATTCAGGCGGGTTTTGGAAAAATTACCCGATCGCAGGATGTTTCCCCGGGCGGTTTGTACTGTCTCCCGGTTTTTCCGGACTTCGTCAGGGAAAATCAGGCGGAAAGAAACGGTAAGCTATTACCTTGCACATCCCGCAGAAACGTCATGGAGAGGGTTATAACAGGTACACCATCCGGTACAGGCCTTTTATTTGTTATAAATTCATGCATCTGTGGCTTTATGAAAGAAAACAGATCAAAATAAGAAATATATATTATAATATAGAATGTATTATATATAATAATACATAATTATATTCTGTTGCTTTCTTTTTAACTTCTTATCAACCACTGCACAATCCGGCTATTTTGAATTATTCTAAAATATGTACATATGTTGCATAATCAATGGACATTACATATTTTGCAATATCATACAAAGACCATGAAAATGAAAGCAAAAAAAGGAGTTGACCGCAGGGATTTTTTACGGAAATCCGTTCTTGGAGCAACCGGAGCTGTGCTGGTAACCGGTGCCGGACATGCGGCCGGTGCAGGCTCGGACAGTCCCGATGAAAAGAAAAAAATGATCATCCGGAAACTGGGCAGAACAGGCATTGAATTACCGGTGGTCAGTATGGGGGTTATGCGGGCAGACAACCCTGGTCTGGTAAAAGCGGCCCTGGATCATGGGATGGTATTACTGGATACGGCTCATGATTATCAAAAGGGACGCAATGAAGAAATGCTCGGGAAATTGCTGAAAGATTACCCGCGGGATCAATTTGTCATTGCTACCAAAGTACAACCCGATGGAATTGACCGCAAAACCGGAAATCCGACAAAGGAAACATCCCCGGAGAAATTCCGTGAAATGTTTGATATCAGCTTGCAGCGCCTGCAGATGGATTATGTTGACATTTTGTATATGCATGCCATTAGCGCGAGGGAAATGGTCATGTACAAACCGATTCTCCGGGTCATGAAGAGCCTGAAGAGAAAAGGGAAAGTTCGTTTTATCGGGGTATCTACGCATAAGAACGAACCCGAAGTAATCCGGGCGGTCATTGACGCTAAGGTGTATGATGTTGTTCTGACTGCATATAATTTTAAGCAGGATCATCTGGACGGGATGCACAAAGCATTTGAAAAAGCTGGTGTTGCAGGAATCGGGATCATCGCCATGAAAACAATGGCCGGCGGGTTTCAGGACAAGGAGCGTCAGCATCCAGTCAATACAAAAGCCGCCTTGAAATGGGCGTTGCAGAACCCATATGTTACCACCAGTATTCCCGGCTTCACGGCTTTTGATCAGATCGACGAAGATGCTGAGGTAATGTTTGACCTGACACTAACCGATGAAGAAAAAAAGGACCTGGAACCTGTTTCACTGGCGGGCTTGTATTGTAACGGTTGTGAGCACTGTGTTGCTCAGTGCCGCGAGTCATTGCCCATTCCGGAACTGATGCGTGCATATATGTATACCTATGGTTACCGGGAAACACAGAAAGCGCGCGATCTGCTGACAGATATTGGTGTTATGGCTGATACCTGTTCAGACTGTGATAACTGTACGGTACGGTGTGTGAAAGGATTTGCCGTGGCAGAAAAGATCGCTGATGTAACCAGGCTGTTACAGGTTCCGGAGGATTTTCTGACCTGATTTTAAGCTGGTTTTTCCGTCATTTTTCATTATCTTGCTGCCTGTCCGGATGTAAAAGGGGAATTTTTATATTCTAAGGGGTCTGCCGGTTTGATATAGGTATTATTTTTAAGAGATTTTCTTATGCGCCAGTTCTTTATTCAGGTATTTAGTCTTTTGTTTCTGTCACTTTTGTTGCATTTTCCGGCTTCTTCTCAGACACGGCAGTTTCCGGAAATGAAAGGATTAAAGATCATTCAGGATTATCCGGTATACCATCCTGATGATCTCTGGGATTATATTGACGGTGCTGCCGATAATTACCTGAACTATCATTTTCAGGAATTGCATATTGCCGAATATGCCAAAGGGAAACATATCCTCTATAAAGTAGAGATCTATCGTCATGAGAATGACGAATATGCTTTCGGGATTTACAGTGCGGAACGGTCACCGGATTACCATTTTATTTCACTTGGCACTCAGGGATACCGTGAATCATCTTTGGTATTTTTTCTGAAAGGACCCTTTTATGTGAAGGTGATGGCTATGGATGAATCCAGGGTCTCGGAGGACCAGCTTTTGGATCTGGCAAAAGCTGTTGAGGCTCTCCTGCCGGGGAAAACCGTATTCCCCGATATGGTCTCTTTTTTTCCGCAATCCGGAGAAATTCCGAACAGCGAACGTTTTCTTGCAGGTGATTTTCTCGGCCGTGCTTACCTGAAAGGTTTTTATACGGCACAATACAAAACGAATGATAAGGCGTTTACCCTTTTCCTTCGCCGTTATGAAACGCCTGACCAGGCGAAGGAGGTTCTTTCCCGGTATTACGAAGATGTGATGAAAACCAAACCCGGTGACCTGAAGGAAGGTGATTTCCGTTTCGATGACGGGTACAACGGGGTGATTTTCCTCATCTGGAAAGGAACCGTTTTATTCGGTTTCCAGAACCTGGATGACGAGCGGGTAATGCGAACCATGGCACAAAACCTGCTTAAAAAATTCTCTGAATAAATAAATCTTTTTAGATGAAAAACTTAAAACAAACGGTACTCCGGCAGATGCTGTGTCTGCCGGTTTTCCTTTTTATGCTTACCGGCATGCTCAGTGCAAAGGTATTGGAAGTGCAGGTTGAAAAACGTACCCCGGTCTTACAGGGAAAAACTTTTGGCGGTGCCGGTGCCTATGAGTTGGTTACCGGGAAGATCATTTTTGGTGTGAACCCGAAAAATCCGGCAAATACCATGATCACCGACCTGGAATTTGCTCCGGTCAACAGGGAGGGATGGGTTGAATCCATAGCCAACTTTGCCGTTTTACAGCCCTGTGATCCGGAAAAAGCTTCCCGGGTGATGTTGGTTGAAGTGAGCAACCGTGGAGGCATATTTTCGATGCGGTATTTTAACGGTGCTACGCACCGGGGATTGGATCCGGATGATCCGGAATGTTTTGGTGATGCATTGCTGTTGCGGCAGGGAATTACCGTGGTCTGGGTAGGATGGGAGTTTGATGTACCCGATAAACCGGGACTCTTTCGCCTTAAAGTGCCTGTTGCCCGTAAAGCTGACGGAGGTTCCGTTACCGGGCTGGTACGCAGTGACTGGACTGTTGACAAAACGGTGCAGGTACTCGGCCTGGGTCACCACGCTCAGATTCCTTATCCGGTTGCCGATACCGGTGATAAAAGAAATGTCCTTACTGTCCGTAACGGCAGGGAGGCTCCACGCAGGGTCGTTCCCCGTAATGTCTGGTCTTTTGCTGGGCTGGAGGATGGGAAACCTGTGCCGGACCGTACACATATTTATATGAAGAAAGGTTTTACGGCAGGAAAAATCTACGAGCTTGTGTATGTGGCTGAGGATCCGCCGGTTGTCGGACTGGGGCTGACTGCTATACGGGATATCGTCAGCTATGCCAAATATGATCCCGGTGCCTTATTCCCGGCAAAATATGGGATAGCCGCCGGTGTTTCGCAGACCGGAAGGTTTTTGCGTTATTTCCTTTACCAGGGATTGAACCGTGATGAAGACGGGCGAAAAGCCTTTGACGGTATGATGATTATCACCGCCGGCGCGGGACGGGGCAGCTTCAACCACCGGTTTGCCCAGCCCTCACGGGATGCCCACCGTTACTCGGCATTTTTTTATCCTACGGATGTTTTTCCGTTTACCGGCAGGTCACAGACAGATGCCCTTACCGGCATAACAGACGGACTGCTGGCACATCTTGACGAACCCTTCCGTCCTCTTACCTTTTACGTAAATACCGGTTATGAATACTGGGGCAGGGCTGCCTCACTGATCCATACTTCAGTTGATGGGAAAAAGGATATTGAGCCGTTATCCAATGAGCGGATCTATCATATCTGCAGCGGCCAGCATTATCCCGGCCGGTTTCCGCCACAAACATTTCACGATACCGCCGGTATCCGGCTGTACCGTGGGAATCCGCTGAATTTCTATCCGGCATATCGCGCACTTCTTGTAAAGCTTACCGAATGGGTGGCAGAGGGCAAAGAACCTCCGGCAAGTTCATATCCTAAACTTAAGAACGGTACTCTCATGCGGATGGAAGAAATGATATATCCGGTGCGTGGATTACAGAAACCGTCCGGGACAGAGGTGGCTTACCGGATGGATTACGGCCCCCGTTGGAAGGATGGCATTGTGGACAACCAGCCACCGTTGAGGGGTAAGGCATTTCCGGTGTTTGTGCCGGCTACAGACAGCTTCGGGAACGAGGTGGCTGGGATACGAAACGTTGAAGTTGAAGTCCCCCTGGCAACTTACCTGCCATGGAACCTCAGATGGGGATATCCGGCAGCCACGGGTGAGATGACCGATTTTTCCGGAACTTTTATTCCTTTTGCCACCAGGGAAAATCCTTCGGGTAATCCGGAATTTATGGTTCAAGACCTTTATCCGAACGAAAAGAATTACCTGAATCGTGTGGATATATCGCTGGAAAAATTGATCCGGAAGGGCTTTCTTCTTGAAGAGGATATTCCGGCAGTGAAGGAACGTGCCGGTATATTATGGCAATGGGTTCATGAGTCGCAGAAAGGAAGCACCAAAGGACAGAAATAAAACCGGAAGCAGGAACCATAATTAATATTCAGAGAATTTTCACCCATGACATGCCGGATTTGTAACTCTGAAGATAACCATACAGTTTATCACCTCCGTGAAATGATGTACGGTACGCGTGAGGAGTTCGAATATTTTGAATGTAGTCAATGCGGGTGTTTACAGATTGCCGGATTTCCGGAAGATATGTTACACCACTATCCCGGAGCATATTACAGCTTCAGAAAATATGACGGCAGGAAATTCAGGGGAATCGCCGGCAGATTCAGGCGAAAGATATATGAATCGTTTATCTGCCGGAAAACACTGATCCAGAAGATTCTGTTCATCCTTTTCAGCGATCACTTCTTCTATTTTCTTTATACGGTACAGATTAATAAAATGAGCAGGGTGCTGGATGTAGGTTGCGGAAACGGACATAAATACCTTTACACCATGACGGAGGCAGGTTTTGAGAATGTGGCAGGCTGCGATCCTTTTATCCCCGGGGATATTCATTACGATAACGGACTGACCATACGTAAATCAGGGATTTCAGGTATCTCAGGAAAATGGGATATTATCATGTATCACCATGCTTTCGAGCACGTACCTGATCCCCTGAAAAATCTGCAAAAGGTTCATGATCTGCTTGATGATGACGGTGTGTGCATTATTCGCATCCCTACGGTTTCTTCTGTGGCATGGGAAAAATACAGGGAAAACTGGTTTCAGGCGGATGCGCCGCGTCATCTCTTCCTCTATTCTGTTGAGAGTATGAAAATCCTGGCACAGCAGGCCGGCTTTAGGGTGGGAAAAGTATTGTATGATTCCACCTATAAGCAGTTTACAGAGAGTGAAAAGTATGTACGGGGTATTTCGCTGACGACTCCCGAACCAAAAGGTTTTTTCTGTTATTTCCGGAGAAAATGGCGAAAAATCCCCTTACGGCGCCTTGCCCGGAAACTTAACCGTGAAGGCCGTGGCGACCAGGCGGTGTTTTATTTCGTGAAAAGGAATGACAAATCTTCTGAACAATGACCGATGAAGGAACGGGTGCTACGGTTTCCCGGTACTGATGGTGCTGTGGGTCCCAGGGTTGAAAAGTATAAAGGCAGAATAATGGTTAATGTAATGTAAGGAGAAATTTATTGGGTCAAAAGAGCAAATAAATTATAAGAATATATCGCTTTTATCTTTGCGCCCCATAGCGCTTTTCCTGGTGGTTTAGATGATACCCACATTTTGTCTCTCAGTCTTTTCTTCCTTCCGTCTCTCCCTCTCGCACTACTTATGCCCGTGCCATGCCGGATCTGTTTTTTCGCCTGCAGTAACGGTAAACGGGAGGATATTTTCCCGCATGGGCAGGGGACAGGTAGCATACGGCGTGAAAGCACAGGGTGGATTGTAAGCTTTGTTAAAATCGATGTAATAATTTCCTTTTTGATCGGGTCCGTCCACCTCCAGGAATCTTCCGCCGCCATAGCTTTCACGGCCCGACGAGGTTTCATCGGCGAAAACCAGAGACAGATGTTCCGGCCTTCCGGTAGGTTGCAGGCTGTATTGTTTCCTATTAACCGTAAAATAAAGCATACCCGGAGAGGTGCTTTCAAAAGTCGTTCCGAGAACATTGGGTATCTGCACCTTTTTGGGTGAGGAAAAAGGAACGAATTTTGCTTTTATCCGCCAGGCAGGATCCACCGGCCAGGCAGGGATGGTGTCCAGCGCCTGGACGGCAGGATGTTCAAGATTACGCAGGCGGATACCGGTCTGTAAACCACGCCGGATCACAAACCATACCAGCGGTCCGCTTTTCAGCACAGTGGTTCCTTTCTCAGTATCCGGGATTAACAGGGTGTCATGAACCGGCCTGCCACCTGAAGTAACCACAACGCCGGGAGTAATCCGGACACGTACATTTCCGCTATCCAGGATCAAAGTACCGATATGCGCAGGAGCTTTTTGCGGAAAGATGATCTTATCGGAGGAATCGCTGCCAAACGAATTTTCCCCTTCATCAAGCCAGTACAGGCCGGCCAGGTTCAGCCAGCCTGTGTCGGATTTCAGATAATCAATGTGCCGTTGACGCAATTTCATGATCTCCGATACATAATCCGGAGACACTTTGTCATTATGGTTACAGGCCAATGCCGGGACTATGAATAAACCGGACAGCATTACTTTATATAAAAACTTTTTACTGGTCATAAGCTATACATTTAATAAAGTCTAAAGTTAAAAAAAACTAAAAAAGATCTTTTAGCGTTTCTTTGGTACAAATATTGAAGAATGCGTGTTGACGTTAAAACACTAGGAAGATGCAAAGGACAGGAACACGATTGTTTTTGAAACTTGCCTTTTTGGCAGTGGTTTTTAATTATATACCGGCAACGGTCAATGCTCAGTATTTTGGACGGAACAAACCCGAATACAAAAAGTTCAGGTATGATGTATACGAAACGCCACATTTCGATATATATCATTATCTGAAGAATGATTCGGTGCTGAACCAGTTTGCAAGGATGAGTGAGGAGTGGTATCGCCGGCATTATCCTGTATTTGGTGTGGATTTAAAAGGGCATAATCCCATTTTCCTATACAATAATCACGGTGATTTTGCGCAAACGACTGCCATTTCGGGTGCCATCGGTGTGGGTACGGGTGGCGTTACGGAAGCGCTGAAAAACAGGATTGTACTCCCCCTGGCACCGATGTATGCACAAACCGATCATGTGCTGGGGCACGAAATGGTCCACGCTTTTCAGTACACAACCATCATTCACGGTGATTCAACCAACATGTCATCGCTGAATAACATCCCCTTGTGGATGGTGGAAGGGATGGCGGAATATCTTTCAATCGGCAGTGTGGATGAGCATACGGCCATGTGGATCCGGGATGCTGTCCTGCATCACGATTTTCCTACCTTCAAAGATCTTGACCGTGATCCGAAATACTTCCCCTACCGCTGGGGTCAGGCATTCTGGGCATTTGTTGGCAAAACATGGGGCGATGATAAGATTGTCCCGCTGTTCATCGAAACATCAAAAGTCGGTTTCAAGGATGCCATAAAAAATATACTCGGTATTGATGCGGAAACATTGCAGGGGATGTGGAAAAGTGCTACAACATTATATTATAAACCATTTCTGCCCGATTCGGTTGAACGCCTTACAGGGGATAAGGTGGCATTCCCGGGGAATGCCGGAGATCTGAATGT
The DNA here is from genome assembly GCA_013152085.1 of Chlorobiota bacterium. GTDB lineage: Bacteria > Bacteroidota > Bacteroidia > Bacteroidales > VadinHA17 > JAADHC01. The sequence continues at coordinate 789 of JAADHC010000032.1, read as the reverse complement.
TTCGCCCAGTGTGAGCCCTGACGGGAAATATGTGGTATTCCTATCCGAGAAGGATGTCCTGTCTCTGGATCTGTACCTGGCGGATGTGCAGCGGGGTAAAATCGTAAAAAAACTGTCCGCTTCGTTGCAGCATCACGAGATTGACGAGATGAATAACCTCGAATCCGCCGGTACCTGGTCGCCCGACGGTCGCTATTTTGCCTTTACCGTTTATGAAAAGGGTAAGAACCAGCTTGTCGTGATTGATGTTAAAAAGAACCGCCTGACAGATCAGCTAAACATTCCGGGGGTGCCATCATTTTTTCAGCCTGCATGGTCACCGGATGGAAAGAGTATTGTGGTTGTGGGCCAGGTGAATGGCGTAAGTAACCTCTTCCAATATTTTCTTGAAACGGAAGAGGTACATAAGATTACCAATGACCGCTATAGTTACGTACAACCTTACTGGTCACATGACGGACGTTATCTGGTCGTGGCTACGGACCGTACGCCGGTACCTACAGATAAACCTTATCTCCACACCAACCTGGCTATGATCGATGTGAAAACCGGCCATGTCAGGGTTTTGTCTGTTTTTCACGGTGCAGAGAACCTGAATCCGCTTTTTTCGGTTGATGACCAGTCTGTCTTTTTCCTTTCCAACAGGGACGGAAGACGAAACTTGTACCGTTATGACCTGAAAACCGGCAAAGTTTTCCGGCTGACCGATTATGAGTTAGGCATTACAGGCATTACCCATTATTCCCCGGCAATAAGTATTGCCCGGGAGAAGAATGAGATTGCTTACTC